>DATJNW010000158.1:0-149636 GCA_035507655.1 Bryobacteraceae bacterium
GACGGAGTGAAGCAGCAACTCGCGATTCAGTTGCCCGCGCCGCCAGCGCCGGATTCGGTGCTGTACGTGTGGCTGCGCGGCGAGACGAAGCCTCGTGTGACCACCGTGCACGCGAATTGATGAGGGCGCATTCATTCGGCCGCGAGCAGCACAAGCCTGGCGGCTTATGCCACGGCAAATTGGGCTACTGCGGCGCGAACAGCAGCAGATCGAGGCTGAAGGTGACACGCATGGCCTCGACCGGCTGTGAGCGCATCGGCCGATAAATCGAGACCAGTACGTCGTGCAGCGAAGCGGCGGAAAGATCCGCGGAGGTGGTGATGCGCTCTTTACGCGTGAGCGCGAACTGCCCGGAAAAAGATTCCACGGTTCGCGCCGCGCGGTCGCGGCCGGCGCCGCGCAGCTCGATCAGATCGTCAGGCGCAGGAATCGCCACCAGCAGCCGGCCATCGCCGGCGAGAACGCGGCGGAACTCAGCCGGATTCATCCGCGCCGTGATGGACCAGACAAGCGAAAATGCAGCGTCAGTAAAAGGGATAAAGCGGTCGGCATTAGCGACAATCCATTCGCATTCGGGATAACGGCGCGCGGCGGCATCCACGGCGCGGGTTGAAATGTCGATCCCATAGCCGCGAAATCCAATTCGGCGAGCCAGGGTTCCCAGGTAAAATCCGTCGCCGCAACCGGCGTCGAGAACGGTGTCCTTTGGAGTCAATTGGGTGATTTCACGCACCGCATCGCGCAGCGGGTTCGCGCATCCCAAATCGTGAAGACGACGGCGCGCAGCCAGTGCCGCGGCCGAATCCCCGGGATGGCGCGAACGGCGGTCCTGCGGTTGAAGAAGGTTGATATAACCGGAGCGGGCGACGTCGAACGCGTGCCCGTGACTGCAAACCAGATTTCCAGCGCTGCGGGTGAGCGGCGCGCCGCAGCCGCGCACCGTGCAAAGCAGCACGCGTGCTTAGCGGCCTTCGTCGTCGATGGCGATTTTCAGCGCCCGCAGGAATTTTTGATCCTGCGAGGTCAGTTTGATCTTGCCTACCTTGCGCCGGGTCGTTTCCGGCGGCGAGTTAAGCTCGATGGCTTCACCCTCCTCGGCTTCTTCCGCGTCTTCGCGCTTATTGAAACCGATGGTGGCTTCAAGAACCAGGAACACATCGTATCCGGCACGCTTGATCTCGCCGATAGCCGCGGCGATCCGGTCGGAATCCGAGAGTGATTCGTTGATGGCGTTCCCGAGTTCCTGCATGAGCTCCTTCAATCGATCTTCCAAGTGATTCCTCTTTTCTCCGCTTGCGGGCGACCCTCCGAATTACTGTGTGCAACCACCCGTCCAAAGCCCATTGGCACGACTTGGCGTTCTGGCACCTCCAGCATATCATCTGATGCCGGAACCGGCGATGCGGTTGCGCTACCAGCCCTCCATCTAGCTTATCGGCGGAAAAGCGCTTTTTCCTCAGCGCCGTCACGTTTCTCCCGGCCGCGCTTTTCACGCTTTGTTAAGATGAGTATACAACCGAAATGGGTCGGCTTATCCAGCGTTTTCTGGCCCACGTGCTGCCTGGCGTGATCCGCCCTCTGCATGCGCTGTGGAACCAGGTGATCGGGTTCCTGTTCCTGGTGCTGGCCGCCATGCCGATTCCCTCCCTGGTGCGGGCCATCCGGACCTATAATACCGACCCGCAAAGCGCCGTCCGCATCGTGTTCCTGGCGATTTTCGCGATCATTATGCTGTATTTCGGCGTCACCTCGATGTGGAAAGCGCGGAAAATCTCCCGTTCATGAGCAGCGAAAACGAACGCCCCGGCGAATATCCGTTCACCCGCGGTATTTATCGCGAAATGTACCGCACCCGCCCCTGGACCATGCGCCAGTACGCCGGCTTCGGCACCGCGGAGGAAAGCAACCGGCGCTATCGTTATCTTTTGTCGCAAGGCATTACGGGCCTGTCCGTGGCCTTCGATCTGCCGACGCAAATGGGGATGGATTCGGACCACCCCCTGGCTGCCGGCGAAGTGGGACGCGTCGGCGTGGCCATCTGCTCGCTCGCCGATATGGAGCGGCTCTTTGATGGGATTCGCCTCGATGGCGTCAGCACCTCGATGACCATCAATTCGACCGCGGCGATTCTGCTTTCCTTATATGTTCTGGCCGCGCGGCGGCGGGGCGCGAACGTTCGCAAGCTTTCCGGCACCGTTCAGAACGACATTCTGAAGGAATACATCGCGCGCGGGACCTACATTTATCCGCCGCGTGCGGCGATGCGCATCATCACCGATCTGTTCGCCTGGGCCGGCAGCGAATTACCCGAATGGAACACCATTTCGATCAGCGGCTATCACATTCGCGAAGCGGGATCGACGGCCACGCAGGAGGTTGCCTTCACGCTGGCCAACGCGATCGCCTACGTGCAGGCCGCGCTCGACGCCGGGCTGGACGTCGACGCATTCGCGCCGCGGCTTTCGTTTTTTTTCAACGCGCATAACGATTTTCTGGAGGAGATCGCCAAATATCGCGCCGCGCGGCGGCTGTGGGCGCGGATCATGAAGGAACGGTTCGGCGCCCGCCATTCCAGATCGATGATGCTGCGTTTCCACACGCAGACCGCGGGATCGACGCTCACCGCGCAGCAGCCCGACGTCAACGTGGTGCGTGTGGCGCTTCAGGCGATGGCCGCGGTGCTCGGCGGAACACAATCGCTCCACACCAATTCACGCGATGAAGCGCTGTCGCTGCCGACCGAGGAGTCCGCGCGGCTGGCGCTGCGCACCCAGCAGATCATCGCCAATGAAACCGGCGTCACCAACGTGGCGGATCCGCTGGGCGGAAGCTCTTATATCGAAAATTTGACCGATGAGATCGAGCGCGGAGCGTCGGATTATATTGCGCGCATCGACGCCATGGGCGGAACTCTGGCCGCGATCGAAAGCGGTTTCATCCAGTCGGAAATTCAGAACGCGGCGTACGCGTTTCAGCAACGCGTGGAGCGTGGCGAGACCATCGTAGTGGGCGTGAATAAATTTCGCCAGGCCGAAGAGAATCCTCCGGCGACGTTCCGCATGGACCCGGCGCTCGAACGTTTGCAGATCGAGCGTTTGCGCGAGCTGCGGGCGTCGCGCGGAGCGGATGTCGAAACGCGGCTCGGCGAACTGGAGCAAGCCGCGCGTGGCAGCGACAATCTGATGCCGCGCATTCTGGCCGCCTGCGAGGCGCTGGCGACGGTCGGCGAGATCTCCGATCGTTTACGCCGCGTTTTCGGTGAATACAAAGAAAGCTGATGCTGTGGCGCACGCACTCGTGCGTGCCGTGTCGATACTCTTATCGACACCCCGCCAGGCGTCGACTTGAGAGTCGACGCGGCACGCAGGAGTGCGTGCGACACAAACGGGGGAAACGCTTTAGCATGGAAGCGTCGGCCCGATTTCTGACGTATGGAAGACCGAGTCATTCACATCATCGGCGGCGGACTTGCGGGCTGCGAAGCGGCATGGCAAATCGCGCGCGCGGGCGGCCGTGCGATCCTTTATGAAATGCGCCCCGAGCGCCAGACGCCGGCGCACAAAACCGCGGCGTTGGCCGAGCTGGTTTGCAGCAACTCGCTCAAAACCGAACAGGAATCGAGCGCGCCATGGCTGCTCAAAGAAGAGCTGCGCCGGCTGGGATCGCTGCTGCTGGAGGTGGCCGCGCGCACCCGCGTTCCGGCCGGCCACGCATTGACGGTCGACCGCGAACTGTTTTCTGCCGAAGTGACCCGGGCGATCGAATCCGATTCGCGCATCGAAGTTCGCCGCGAAGAAGTCACCGCGCTCGATCCCGAAAAAATCTGGATTGTCGCCAGCGGACCGCTCAGCTCCGACGCGCTCGCTGCGCAGATCGCGCGCGTCACCGGCAGCGAGCGGCTGTTTTTCTACGACAGCATCAGCCCGATTATCGATGCCGATTCGATCGATCTATCGATCGCGTTTCGCGCGTCGCGCTACGGAAAATCGCTGGACGCGAGCGACGATTATCTGAATTGCCCGTTCAACAAAGAACAATACGACGCCTTCGTCGACGCGCTGCTCGAAGCGCAAAACGTTCCCGCGCACATCGCCGAAGATCAAGTGAAATATTTCGAAGCCTGCCTGCCGATTGAAGAAATCGCGCGGCGTGGGCGGGACACGCTGCGCTTCGGGCCGATGAAGCCGATGGGCCTGACCGATCCGCGCACGGGAAAACGCCCCTATGCGGTGGTCCAGCTTCGTCAGGAAAACGCGCGCGCGGGAAGTTACAACCTGGTCGGCTTTCAGAATCATCTGCGTTTTGCGGAACAGGCTCGCGTGCTGCGCATGATCCCGGGGCTCGAGCGCGCGGAATTTCTGCGCTTTGGCCAGGTGCATCGCAACACGTACATCAACGCTCCCGCGCTGCTGACGCCGGCGCTTCAGCTGCGCAACGCGCCGAACATTTTTTTCGCCGGTCAGATTTCGGGCGTCGAAGGCTACGTCGAATCGATCGCCACGGGACTGGTCGCCGGCCGCGCGGCCCTCGATAAAATGCGGGAGGAATCGCCGCGCGCGTTTCCGCGCGAAACCGCCGTCGGATCGCTGTGCGCTTATGTTTCGGGCGCCGATCCGGGCGATTATCAACCGGCCAATATCACCTTCGATCTGCTGCCGAAGCTCGAAAATCCGCCGCGCGACAGGAAATTGCGCCACGCCGAAGTGTGCCGGCGCGCGCTGGCGGCGCTCGATCAGCAGCGGTGCGCTCATGTCTGAGTTAAAGGCCGCTTCCGACCGTTATCTCGCGTCGTTGGCGCGTGAAAACGCGTCGGAACACACGCTGCGCAACTACGCGGCGGACCTGGAACAATTCGTCGAATATTTTTCTCCGCCCGGCGCCGATTCGGCCGGGCCCGCGCAGATCGACGCGCTGGCGCTGCGTGAATGGCTCGGTTCGCTCTACGATCGCGATCTGAGCGTGGTCACCATTCGGCGAAAACTCGCCGCGGTGCGGTCGTTCTTCAGATTCCTGCTGCGCGAAGGAACGATTCCATCGAACGCCGCGCGGCTGGTGTTGACGCCGAAAGCGCCCCAGCGTGTTCCGCTGGTCCCGACCGCGGAACAAACCAATGCATTGGTCGATGGGATCGCCGCGAACACCCTCGAACGCCCGCATCCGGAACGCGATCTCCTGCTGTTCGAACTGCTGTACGGCTGCGGCCTCCGCATCAGCGAGCTGGTCGGCTTGAATCTGGACGATTTCGATTTCAGCGAGCGCTGGATTCGCGTCCGCGGCAAGGGCCGTAAGGAGCGGCAGGTGCCGTACGGATCGAAAGCGGCGAGTGCGCTCAAAAGATATCTGGCGAAGCGCGCGTCCGGCGAGCCTGCCCTGCTGTTAAATCATCATGGCGCGCGGCTCACCGACCGCGGCGCGCGCGGCATCGTGAAATTGTACGCGCGAATTTTGTCCGGCGATTCCTCGCTGCATCCGCACAGCTTGCGCCACGCGTTTGCGACGCACCTGCTTGCTGACGGAGCCGATTTGCGCGCGATTCAGGAACTGCTGGGCCACGCGCGATTGTCCACCACGCAGAAGTACACGCAGGTTTCGCTGACGGATCTGATGGCGGTGTACGATCGCGCGCACCCGAAAGCTAAGGGATGAAATAAAGCGCCGCCAGACACAGCGCCGCGAACGCGCCGAGCGCGGCCGCGACTGATGTGCATTGAGCCAGCCGGCGTTCACAGGCAAATATTGCCAGACTGCAAGCTGCAGTCTTCGGATTCCCCTATGATGAATCTGAATGCAGACAAAATTGCGCGAGCTTCCCTCGGTGGACGAACTGGTTTCGACGCTCGGCGACGTCGAAGCGCCGCGCGCGCTGATCGTTTCCGAGGCCCGCCGGGTGCTCGCCGCCATGCGCGCCGAGCTTCGCGGCGGAGGCGAAACCGATCCCGCGCAGGCCGCCGCGCGCGTCCGCGAATCGATCGCCCAACTCGCGCGGCCTTCGCTCAAACGCTTGATCAACGCCACCGGCGTGATTCTTCACACCAATCTGGGACGAGCGCCCATCGCGCCGTTCCAGCCCCTCGAAGGATATTCCAATCTCGAATACGACCTCGCCGCCGGACGCCGCGGCAAGCGCGATTCGCACCTTGCGCCGCTGATCGAACGGCTCGCCGGCAAACCGGGAATCGCGGTGAATAACAACGCCGCGGCGGTGTTGCTCACCTTGAACGAACTGGCGCGCGGCGGCGAGGCGATGGTCAGCCGCGGCGAGCTGATCGAAATCGGCGACGGTTTTCGAATCCCCGATATCATGGCCGCTTCCGGCGCGGAATTGCGCGAAGTGGGCACCACGAATCGCACCCATATCGATGATTACCGCTCGGCCATCGGCCCGCGCACGCGGCTGATCATGCGCGTGCATCCGAGCAATTTTCACATCGAGGGATTCACCTCCAAGCCGCGCCTGGACGAGCTGGCCGCGCTGGCGCGCGAACGCGCTCTGCCGCTTTATGAAGACCTGGGCAGCGGCTGCATCGCCGACCTTCGGCCCTTCGGAATCGCCGAGCCGCGCGTTTCGGAAAGCCTGGATGCCGGCGCGAATCTGGTTTCTTTCAGCGGCGACAAACTGCTGGGCGGGCCGCAGGCGGGCTGGATTGTCGGCGATGGCGAGCTGGTGGCGCGCGTGCGCCGCAATCCGCTGTTTCGCGCGCTGCGGTTGGACAAATTGATCACGCAGGCGCTCGAAACCACGCTGCGCCACATGCTTTTCGAGCGGTGGAGCGACATTCCCGCGCTGCGCATGATCCGCGCAACAGCGCAAGAAATTCGCGAACGCGCCGAACGCATCCGCCGGGAAATTCCCGCGCTTGAAATCCGGGAGGGCCGCAGCGTCGCCGGCGGCGGCTCGACTCCGGAACAGTCTTTGCCGACGTGGCTGCTGGCCGTTCCCGGCGACGCGATCGCCAACGAACGCGCCCTGCGCGAGAGCCAACCGCCGGTGATTGGACGCATCGAAGACGATCGCCTGGTGCTCGATTTGCGGACGGTGTTTCCGGAAGAAGAAGAAACGCTGAGGCGGGCGCTGTGCCAGTTGACTGCCCTCTAGCAGGGCGCTGCAAAAGGGGACACACGCGGCATGAATAACGTACCGGCGGGGACAGAGTCGTCTGTCCTCTTTTTCAGCACCCGGCTAGAGGTGTTCAGGGTTTTTGGGAACCCGTCAGCGACTCGCTCCGTAAGCGTCGCGCCGTCCCTGAGAAAGGCGCCTTCGGTCAGCCACTTTTTTCCCGGCCGGGGCCTGGAAGGGCCGGCGACGACCGCGTGAGGACAGGCCGGACCCGCGAAAAATCGGGGTTTTTTTGCATTTTGCTCTTTACATCACGTTTCCCGATCGCGTATCATGAACTAGCAAATGCGGGTTTTCGCCCGTAAAAACGTACATTTGGGAGAATCAGACAAAGGAGCAATATGGCAGCTAAGATGACGCAATCGCAGATGGTGAAGGAGCTGGCGGCGGCGGTGGGTGTGCCGAACAAGGTCGCCAAGTCTTTCATGATCGCTTATGCGGAGATGGCGGTGCGCGAAACCAAGAAGAACGGGATGTGCGTGCTTCCCGGCGTGGGCCGGCTGGTGCGCGTGGACCGCAAGGCGCGCATGGGCCGTAATCCGGCGACCGGTGAAGCGATTAAAATTCCGGCCAAGAAGGTCGTGAAATTCCGCGTGGCCAAGGCGGTGAAGGACGCGATCGTCCCGCCTAAGGTGAAAAAATAACTAAACCGGGCCGAGGCTCGGGCAGAACGAAAAACCCCGCGGAGTTTATGGCTCACGCGGGGTTTTCGTTTTTCGAAATACCGGTAAGGCGCGGTTTAACCTACAAACGGCGCCGGAAGCCTTAAGCCTGCTTCTTTTCCTCGGTGTGGGTGGTCGCCGGAGGGTTTTCGTCGCCCTTCAAAGAAGATTTGAAGTTGCGAATCCCTTCGCCCAGTCCTTTGCCTACGTCGGCGAGCTTCTTGCCGCCGAACAGGACCATGGCGACCAGCAAAATCACGATCAACTCGGGAAAGCCGATTGAACGGAACATAAGGCCTCCTTGTCAGGTAGTGTAGCACGGGATTTTATGAAGCGCCGGAAAAAGAGATTCGATGCGAAAAAGGAAATTCGCGCCATCGCGCGGGAGCGGGTGGGCGCGGTGAAAGCGTCGCGTGTGATCGAGCCGAAGATGAAACGGAAAAAGCCGAAGCATCCCAAGCGCGGCCAGGAGGAATGAAGCCGGTCAACGAAGCTCGAAAAATTTGAGGTCCCAGCCGCCGGAGCGGCCGGCGCCGGCGACCGCGATTCTGTTTCCGTCCGCGCCGTAAATCCGGGACCAGCTAGGGATCTGCGGGACGCTGGAGGGCATGGTAAGCGGAACCCACGCGCCGCTCGATCGATCCAGATGGAAAATCCCCGCTTTTCCTCGTTTCGTTCCCGAGAGGGATGTCTTCACGCTGACCGTGGAAACTACCACGTCGCCGTTATCTGTCAAAGCCAGTCCCATGACATGCGTCGCGCTCATCGGCGCATCAATACCGGCGAACGACGAAATCTTTCCATCGAAAGTCACTTCGAAATATTGCTGCGCGTGGAGGGCATACCAGCCCACGCGATCCTTATTCGACACGATCAAGCCGTACGTCAGGCCCGCTCCCCTCCCGTCCGCGAAGCTCGACAGCGGCACGAAAGATCCGAGCTCGGTTCCCTTCGTATCAAAATGCCGGATCAGGTGCTGGCTGGAATCGCCGCCACGACGGCTGTCCTTTATTTCGACGCCAACCGTCCAGAGCGTTCCGTCAGGAGCAATCGTGACCATGAATGGGACGTACAGGCCGGTATTGATCCTATTTATGGTCTGATGATCGGGCGGGATCCAGGCGACAAAGCCTCCGGTTGCGGCCCGCGGGGTTCGGGAAAAGGTGTAAGAAGTGAAAGCATAAGCGCCATCGGCGCCGCGCGCGATATGGTCGATCCGGATGCGATCGTCCCCCGGGATCGTGACCGCGATGGGAGTACTTTCCTGGCCCGTCTCGTCGAAAACATGGATGACCGGTGCTGCCGAATCGTTGTTTCCAACGTCGAGCAGAACTCCGCCGGTCCAGACGGGAAAGAAATCGCCGCGTTCGGAGTAAGCGAACGGCGTTTGCGCGCCGCCGGTGAGCACCAGGCGTTGCGCGAATATCGGGACCGCAAGAAGAGCACACAGGAGCGCGATCACGCCATTACCCTCCTTTGGCCTGATTCGAACATACAAACGATGTATGGCGGCATCCCATCCGGCTGGTATTTTTTCACGCTCCCGCATGGTAGCGCGTGTTAAAACTGAATTTATGCCTTTTGTAAAGGTGGGATCGCCCGGTGAACTGGCGCCGGGGAGCGTCATGGAAGCGGTGGTGAACGGCGAGCCTTACGCCGTTTGCAATCTTGGCGGTGAACTGCGGGCTTTCGAAGGGACTTGTCCTCACGCGGGCGGTCCGCTGGGAGAAGGCACCATCGACGGCGAAAATCTGGTCTGCCCGTGGCATGACTGGGCGTACAACTGCCGCACCGGCGTCAATACATACGATGAAACGGTGCGTCTGGCGTCGTTTCCGGTGAAGGTCGAAGGCGACGATATTTTGATCGACGTGCCCGTCGCGACCGCGGAGGAAGAAAAACCTGCCGGAGCTGCCTGAGGTCGAGACGGTGGTGCGGTCGCTGAAGCCGCATTTAATCGGCCGGCGCATCGTGCAGGCGTCCTTCACTTCGAAATTCGTCACGCCGGGCGATCGCAAGAAGCTGGCGGCGCGCGTGGCCGGGCGGACTATCGTCAAAATCGAGCGGCGCGGGAAATTTATTCTAATCACGCTCGATCAGGGGATGCTGGTGGTGCATCTCGGGATGACGGGAAAACTGCTGCTCGACGGCACCCGCGCCGAGCACACCTACGGCAGGTTTGAACTGGATCACGGCGTGCTTCGCTACGAAGATCCGCGGCAGTTCGGGCGCATCGAATGGAATCCGAAGCGGATTTTAAAGCTCGGGCCGGAGCCGCTGGAGATTGGTCTGGAAGAATTTTCAAAGCGCCTGCGCACACGCAAGTCGCGGGTGAAGCCGCTGCTGCTCAATCAGCAATTTTTAGCGGGCGTAGGAAATATTTATGCCGATGAAGCGCTGTTCGCGGCGGAGATTCATCCGCTGGCGATGGCTTCGCGGCTGAGCAAGCCTCGCGCGGCGCGATTGCATCAGGCGATTCGCGAAATTCTGACGCTGGCGATCGAGCATCGCGGCTCGTCGATATCCGATTATGTCGACGCGGCGGGCGAGCGGGGGTGGTTTCAAATCCTGCACAACGTGTACGGCCGCGAAGGCCAGCCGTGCACGCGCTGCGGGACGCCGATTAAAAAGATTGTGGTCGGCGGGCGGGGAACGCATTTCTGTCCGACGTGCCAGAAGCGGTAACCTTGAAAATTGAGCCGCGAGCGCTACGTCGACTTGTCTGGCCCCGCCGCGGCATGAAATTCACAGTGGATCGTCGAACCGGGCCGAATCTTCATCCGGCAGACCACGGGGCCGGTCAGGTCAGATTCCGCGCTGTTGATCTCACTGGCGAGCGCAGGCTGAAATTAGCTGTAGGACGTCAGCAATGTTTGGGTTGTCCACGACGTAACGCAAATACCCGGGCGGCTTCGCAGTCGCCCCTCGAATCAACTTTATCATCATGTGGCCGCAATTCCGACCGTTCCGGCCGTAAAAAGCGGTATCGAGGTCAAGCTTTTCCTCCTCATTCGGAACGCGAGCTTGACTTGGGATACGCATTGAGGGTTCACTCAACCTCGCAGGGACCTGAAACTTGTATCCGATGGCAGCATTCGGGGCGTCCCGCCAGAAAGTTCCGCGAAAAGCTTGCCATTCGTCGTCGTCCTTCACGGCAACCGCGCGGGCCGCAGTCTCCCCGAGGCTTGTCTCGAACCAAAGGGGATCGCCTCGTTCCCATGCTACGATCATTTGATTTAGGGCGTCCCGAGGCTGCTGGCCCTGGCAAGCCACGAGCAACCTTTGCGAGGGATGCGCGATGGAGAGATAAGACGTCAGACCCAAAGCAACGGCGATAGCGCCATCGAGGGACACCGTTGCGAAACTGAACTGCTGGCTTAACTCCATGTCTCGTAAACGCGGAAAGGCGCGAGCGCCGCGGATCCTGGCGTAGACGTAGAACAGTCGCTGAAGGTTCGGGGTATATTGACCGTTCTCCCCTTTCTTCGAGATCGCGCCGAACTCCTGTTCTAAGGCCGGCACCGACCGCTCGCCTAACGAGACGAGTCGCTCGATTGCGTCCTGGTCCTTCTTCTTCGCTGGGCTGTCCGCGTCGCAAGTGAGCGTACCATCGTAAGCGTCGGATCGATTCTGATAGGTCACGAACTTCACGAGTTGAGAAGGCGAAAGACGGCTGAGGTCTAACCTCGATGGCTTTTGCCCTAACAGGCTGGACGTCAACGCTCCGACGGCATAAAGGACCGCAACGTGAAGAAAGCTTGCTTTCATAGTCGCACTATGGAGTTGGTTGAGTCACGGCCCAAGACGCCCGCGGCAGTTCACCGTTTGGCCTCCCGATGAGAGCGTTACCTGGGGATTAAAAAGCCAAGTAATTGTGTTGCCGGGCCGGGTAAGAGACAGCTCAATGTTTCATCACCACCTTAATCTCAAACAGCTTCGGCCACAACTTCCCGGTGACAAACAGACGATCGCCGAATCGATCATAGGCGATCCCGTTCATCACATCCACGCCTTCGCGATCCTCGGGCGGCAAAATTCCGGTCATATCAATCCAGCCGAGCACGCGGCCATCGGCCGGCGAGATGCGCGCGATTTTTTCGGTCTGCCAGATGTTCGCATACAATTCGCCATGCACCCATTCGAGCTCGTTCACGTTATCGATTGGCCGCGCGCCGTCGTGAACCGTGATGCGGCGCAATTCGCGCAGCGTCGCCGGGTCCCATACGCGGATCTGCGCGGTGCCGTCATCCATGTAGATGTGCGTGCCGTCATTCGTTAAACTCCAGCCTTCGCCCTGATAATTGAACATGCGCTGCCGCGCGAAGGAGCCCTGATCGTACACAAAACCAATCTGCGTGCGATAGGTGAGCTGGAAAATTTTTTGATTGAAAATGGTGATGCCTTCGCCGAAAAGGCGCGGGTCGAGATGAATCTGCTCGACCGCCTGGCCGGTTTCGAGTTTCACCTTGCTCAAGGTCGAATGGCCTTCGAGACCGGTCGATTCATATAAAAACCCGGCGCGATATTCCAGGCCCTCGGTGAACGACTCGCGATTGTGCGGGTAAACGTGAACGATACGATAAGTGTATTCGGGGGTCGCGGCCAGCGCCGTCAACGCCGCCGCGAACAAGACTGCGATTCTCATTGTTCCATCTCACTCCTGGCGATTTCGTCGGCGACCTCGATGGCCGCACGCATCGCCTTTACATCATGGACGCGCACCAGGTGCGCTCCGTTTAAGACTGCGGCCACGGCGGCCGCCGCCGAGGCAAATTCCGTCAGGCGAGGCGAATCCTTCACCAGAAAATGCTTGCGCGAGGCGCCGATCAGGATGGGCAGCTCCAGCCGCGCCAGCTCGCCCAACCTGGCTAGAATTTCCGCGTTCTGTTCCTTGCGCTTGCCAAAGCCGATTCCCGGATCGATCACGATCTGGCGGCGATCGATGCCGGTATTGACGGCGCGATGCACCGACGCGTCGAGCTCGCTCGTAATCGTGCGCATCAGATTTTTGAGCGGCGGGAGCTTGGCCCAGGTTTGCGGCGTGCCGCGCATGTGATTCAGGATCAGGCCGGCGTTGGCCTGC
Organism: Bryobacteraceae bacterium; assembly: GCA_035507655.1. Classification (GTDB taxonomy): domain Bacteria; phylum Acidobacteriota; class Terriglobia; order Bryobacterales; family Bryobacteraceae; genus Palsa-187. The sequence goes on from DATJNW010000158.1 coordinate 12,863, forward strand.
GACGCTTTGCGCGCCAGCTCCGGATCGAACGTCAGGGCGCTCGGATCGTTGATCACGTCCGCGCCCAATTCCAGCGCTTTTTCGGCGACCGCAGCTTTGTAAGTATCGACCGAAATCGGAACGGCCAGTTTATTGCGCAGGCGCTTGAGCACCGGCACCAGGCGGCGCAATTCCTCGGCTTCAGAGATGCGCGCCGACCCGGGACGCGTCGATTCGGCGCCCACGTCGATCAGATCCGCGCCTTCTTCTTCGAGCTCGACGGCGTGGGCGAAGGCGCGATCGGGGTCGGTAAATTTGCCGCCGTCGCTGAAGGAATCGGGGGTGACGTTCAATACGCCGATGACCAGCGTGCGGTCTCCCAGCTGGAGGGTTTTGTCGCGAAGCCGCCACTCGAATCGCCGGCGAGGCATGAGTTTTCAGGTTAGCAGTTAGTGTCCCGCATTCGAAGTCCGTTGAACAATTCCGGTGGCAGCGGAGGGCGGACTTGAGCCCGGCCAGTCGGTTTGATTTGCGGAGCTGAAGCTCCGCGCGGGATGAATCCCGCCCTCCATCTACAATGGAACTTCATGGTCGAAACCATTCAATGGACCGACGCCGGGGTGGTCATGATCGATCAGACCCGGCTGCCGCGGGAACAGGTGTTTGTCACCTGCCGGACGTATCTGCAAGTGGCTGACGCCATTAAAACCATGGTGATTCGCGGCGCACCGGCGATCGGCGTGGCGGCGGCGATGGGGGTCGCGTTGGGAGCGCGCGAAGGCGCGGATTTTGAGACGGTGTGCTCCACACTCGCGGCGACGCGGCCGACGGCGGTGAATCTTTTTTGGGCGATCGAGCGGATGCGGCGTGTTTGCGCGGCGTCGAATGGCAACATCGACGCGCTGGTGCAGGAGGCGCAGCAGATTCGCCGCGAAGACATCGCGATCTGCGAGGCGATCGGGCGCAATGGCGCGGAGCTGGTGCCCGATGGAAAAACGGTGCTGACGCACTGCAACGCCGGTGCGCTGGCGACGGCGGGTTACGGGACCGCGCTGGGCGTGATTCGCTCGGCGGTATCGGCGGGGAAAAAGATCGACGTGCTGGCCGACGAAACGCGGCCATTTCTGCAAGGCGCGCGGCTGACCGCGTGGGAATTGCAGCACGACGGTATCCCGGTTAAGCTGATCACCGACAATATGGCGGGATACTTTCTGCACTCCGGACGGGTTGGCTGCGTGGTGGTGGGAGCGGATCGAATCGCGGCCAACGGCGATGTGGCGAATAAGATCGGGACCTATTCGCTGGCGGTGCTGGCCAAAGAAAATGGCGTGCCGTTTTATGTCGCCGCGCCGGTTTCGACTCTGGATTTAAAGACGGCTTCCGGCGCCGGGATTCCGATCGAACAGCGCGCGCCGGACGAAGTGACACACGTTTTCGGTGTGCCCGTGGCTCCGGAAAATATCGAAGTGGAGAATCCGGCGTTCGATGTGACGCCGGCGCGATATGTGACGGCGATCGTCACCGAGCTCGGGATTGCGCGGGCGCCGTATGAAAAATCGCTGCGCGAATTCTGTGCGGCGAAATTGGATTCATAAGGCGCGGCGCAGTCCCAACAGGCCTGCCGCGGCGATCGCCAGCGAGACCAGCGCGGCTTCGCCAGCCACATCCGGCAGCCATCCGGAGCGGAAAAAGAATAAAAACAGCAGCACCAGAAAGACCACTCGCATCAGACGCCGGGCGCTGGCCGCGGATAAAGCCAGCGTCATCCAGCCGGCCACGGCCGCCATCGCCAGCGATGCCGTCAACCCGAAAAATCCAGCGCTGAGCAGCGTTCCAACGTCGGGCGCGAGGACGTACGGCCGGGTCGCGTAAATCGTCGCGAAGGCGGCTGCGAGAATCAAACCCGTCATCAGCTCGCCGTAAGTGACGGCGAGCAACAGCCGCGCGACCACCTCGTTCATTGATTGCGGGCGTTTCATTCCGAAACCTTGCGCGACCGCTGGAGCGGCGAATAGTACTCCTAGGCAGGCGTAGGCCGCGATGACGACGGGCTCGAGAAACACGCTGGGGCGTATCCACGGAAACACCACGCCAAACACGGCAATGATCGCGATGTGGACCGCCAGGCCGCCGGGTCCGATTCGTTCCGACAGAGCCGCGCCTTCGCGCCGCAGGTGATCCGGGATGCTTCCCATTCGCTGTTTATGGTACAACCGTGGGCGGGTCCCGTAACGGAACGCCCTTATCTCAGATTTAGGGCAAATTTGTCTAGGGCCGGAGCGCTAAACAACCCTGCGGGAAGATCCGATTAGGTTGATAGATATGTTGGACAGGCGTATAGAACCGAGAATGCTGTGCGCGGACCTAGTGGACGTTCAATGGAAAGACCCTGCCGGGCGAACGCGCCGCGGCGTTGCGAATCTTGAAGACATTTCGCTCTCAGGCGCCTGCCTGCAAGTGGATCGTCCCGTGCCGCTGGGCACGGCGTTTCGCATCAGTTACCCGAATGGGGAACTGCTGGGTAAGGTGAAATACTGTGTTTTTCGCGAGATCGGATATTTCCTGGGAATCGAGTTCGAGCCCGGCAACCGGTGGTCGCAGCGGCATTTCCGGCCGCAGCATCTGCTCGATCCGCGGCGCCTGGTCAGCCGGGTCACCAACCGTCTCAAAGCGGAAGCCGCTTCGCCGCTGCCGAATTAGCGCAAAAGACAGGTAGAGCCTGAAATCTGCGTTAATCCTGAAAGCATGGAGAGCCCCCGCCATGACTGGCGCGGCTGTAGATCCCGTTATAGCCCCGCAGGTCATGGCGGGGCTCTCCATGCTTCAGATTCAAGGCTCAACGATCGATCCCTATAATGAAGGTATGCGGCTCGCCGTGCTTTTGGCCGTTTCCGCCGGACTTTTGTGGCCTGCGAACGCGCCCGATGCGCGCGACATCATCCGCAAATGTGTCGATCAGGACCAGTCCGACTGGATGCGCATGAAGGATTACACCTGGACCGCGCAGGAAACCACGCGGCATCTCGATTCCAGCGGAAATATCAAAGGGACCGACAGCGAGCGCTGGGAAACCGTGATCCTGTACGGCAAGCCGTACCGCAAAACCCTGGCGCGCGATGGCACACCGCTGAGCGCGGCCGAGCAGCAGAAGGAACAGCAGAAGATCGACCACGCGGTGTCGCAACTGGAGCGTGAATCGCCCCGGCAGCGCGCGGCGCGCCTGGCCCGGGATGAAAAAGAACGCGCCAAGGATCGCGAATTCTTAAAGGAAATGCCCGACGCGTTCCACTTCCGTATCGAAGGCCAGGAAAAAATCGACGGGCGCGACACCTGGGTTCTTTCCGCGACGCCCAACCTCGATTACCAGCCGAAACGTAGCGAGGCGAAAGCGTTTCAGAAAATCGCCGGCCGCATCTGGATCGATCAGCAGGAATTTCAGTGGGTGCGGATTGAAGCCAAAACCACCGGCGTGATTTCCTGGGGATGGTTTCTGGCGCGGCTCAATCCGGGCGCGACGCTGGAGTTCGAACAGGAGCGCATCAACGACGAAATCTGGCTGCCGCGGCGCGAATTTACCAGCGGCTCCGGGCGGCTGGGGCTGCTCAAAAAACTGCGGGAGCAGGACGAGGTGACCTGGAGCAACTACCGCAAATTCCAGGTGGAATCGACGCTGGTCCCGACGCGATGAAGTGGCACAAGCCGCCGGCTTGTGCTGTAAACCCGTCGCGCGCAAGCCTGGCGGCTTACGCCACTGTCTGGTGATTAACAGAAAAGCCGAAACGGTTCTCTACGCTTCGGCGCGTTCGGCGTCGGCCAACTGGCGCTGCCGCTCCCATTGCAGCTTGCCTTGATATTCCTGCCATAGCGTGGTAAATCCGGCCCAATAATATCCGCCGACGAACAGCAGCAGAAACGGAATCGCCAGAAAATTGTAGGATTCGATGGCGAAGGCCACCATCCACAGGAAGAACGTGCCGACCGCCAACTCCGCATAAGGCAGCCAGCCGCTGCGGCGGCGATACGCGATATTTTCCAGGCGAACTTTCTGATTGGCGCCGATGGCGTACTTCGGCGTGCGGGCAAAGCCGGTCTGATAACCGACCAGCGCTTCAATTACGGCGCGCGAATTGATGATGGTCAGCGCCACGCCGGCGGCCATCAGCGCCGGCAGGAACAGAAATGCGCGCTTCCAGGTTTTCGGAAACAGCTCGCGATGCGCGATCACGTAAAACGCCGAAATCGACCAGAAAGACGCCATGATCAGCGGCAGATCGATCACCAGCATCTGGAACCAGCCCATGTAAAAGCGCACGATCATCACCGGCAGCATCAGCGCGGTCACCACGATCATCAGCGGATAAGAAATGTTGGGCGTCAGATGGAAAAACGCTTCGAGCTTTACCCGCAGCGGGACTTGCGCGCGCCAGATGGTGGGCAATAATTTTTTGGCAACCTGCGTCAAGCCCTTCGCCCAGCGCGATTGCTGGACCTGGAAACCGTAGGTTTCAACCGGCAGTTCCGATGGGCACGCGACCGAAGGAACGTAAACGAATTTCCAGCCCCTCAACTGCGCGCGATAGCTCAAATCGGAATCTTCGGTCAACGTATCGTGCTGCCATCCGCCGGCATCGTCAATCATGGAGCGGCGCAAAATGCCGGCCGTCCCGTTGAAGTTGAAAAATAATCCGCCGCCGCAGCGCGCCACGTGTTCCAGAACAAAATGGCCGTCGAGCAGCATCGCCTGAACTTCGGTGAGCACGTTGTAATGCCGGTTCAGATACGCCCAGCGCGTCTGCACCATGCCGACCTTCGAATCGGCGAAGAAATGCACGGTCCGCTGCAAAAAATCCACGGGCGGCAGGAAATCGGCGTCGAAGATGGCGACGATTTCGCCGGTGGCCGTTTTCAATCCGTTTTGCAATGCACCGGCCTTGTAGCCGTGGCGATTGGTGCGATGGATATATTCGATCGGCAGGCCCTGCGCCTGATAATCCGCGACCAGGCGTTCGGTGAACGGATGGGTATCGTCGGTCGAATCGTCGAGCACCTGGATTTGCAGCAACTCGCGCGGATAATCGATTTTGACGGTTTCCTCGATCAGCCGCTCGATCACGTAGCGCTCGTTATAAAGAGGAAGCTGGATGGTCACACGCGGAAGTTTTGCGAAGCGCTGCGGCGGCGCGTCGAGAATGTTCCGGCGATGTTTCCAGTACCCGCGGATCATTTCATAGCGGTGCAGTCCGTAGCAGGACAGAACGATCAGAACGGCGAAATACGGGATCAGGATCGCCCAGTCGAAGAACACCAGGTGATGAATGCCCGCGAACGGGTTGTCGTAGAGCGATTGCACCCAACGGTTGATCGCCGAGGGGCCGTTGGTGGCCAACAACAAGGCCGGGCGGAGCGGAATGTTCATGATAAGCGGTATCTGGCGTTACGCTGGTTAGGCGCGAAGTGCTTCTGGTACTGCTCCGATAGCTTACCGGAACCGGGACAGCTTCCGGTATGGCCCTAATCATTATATCGACATTCGCCGCAATGTTATAATCAGGATTTTGCGCCGAGGGGCGAACCACGATGAAATTTTTTCTCGACACCGCGAATCTGGATGAGCTGAAAGCTGGCGCGCGCTGGGGCATTATCGACGGCGTGACCACCAATCCCAGCCTGATCGCCAAGGAAGGCGTTCCGCTGGAGGAACAGATCCGCCGGATTTGCGACATCATCGACGGCGATATCAGCGCGGAAGTGATCGCGGTTGAAGCCGACGAAATGCTGGAGCAGGGCCGGAAACTGGCCAAGATCCACAAGAACGTGGTGGTGAAGGTCCCGCTGACCCGCGACGGTATTCGCGCCTGCTCGATTTTCAGCCAGGAGGGCGTTCGCGTGAACGTCACGTTATGTTTTTCGGCGGGCCAGGCGCTGCTGGCGGCCAAAGCGGGAGCGTATTTCGTCAGCCCCTTCGTCGGCCGGCTGGACGATATCGGCGCGAACGGAATGGATCTGATCCGCGAGATCGTGCAGATTTACCGCAATTACAGTTTCAACACGCAAGTGCTCGCCGCATCGCTGCGCAGCACCACGCATGTGATTGAGGCGGCGAAAGCGGGCGCGCACATCGGTACACTTCCCTTTAAAGTGGTCGACGGGCTGTTCAATCATCCGCTGACCGATAAGGGGTTGGATCAGTTCATGAAGGATTACGCGCGCGCGTTTCAGGCCACCGCCGCATCGCGCTGATTTTTATTGCTGACACGCACCGCGAAATGAACCGCGCCCGTGTGGGTAGGGCAGGCTCCAAGAAGAAGCGGGCGGCGCGCCCGCCGCAGGCCGGGGGCCTGCCCCACAAACCCGCAGGCATAATCGCGGCCAGATTTCCCCGAACTTTGTAACCAGATCGTTCGTCTGCCAGTAACGACGATATGCACAGCCTGTTTGCCGACCTGCGCTTCGCGTTTCGTTCGTTCCGCAAAGCTCCGGTGTTCACCGCCATCGCCGTGTTGTCCCTGGCGCTGGGTATCGGGGCGAATACGGCGATTTTTACGCTGCTCGATCAAGTTTTGCTGCGCCTGCTTCCGGTGAAGGATCCGCAGCAACTGGTGCTGCTCACCATGCGCGGACGCCACTATGGCAGCAATTGGGGCGCGAATGCGATTTCGTTTCCCATGTATCGCGATTTTGAGGACCACAACCAGGTTTTTTCCGCGATGTTCTGCCGCCGCGCGTTCTTTACCAGCGTCAGCTTCGCCGGCCAGACCGAGCGCGCCCCGGCCGAGCTCGTTTCCGGGACTTATTTCCCCACGCTCGGCGTGGGCGCGGCGATCGGCCGCGTTTTCACGGCCGACGACGATCGCGCGTTCGATGCGCCTCCGCTGGTGGTGCTCGCTTATGAATACTGGCAGACGCGCTTCGGCGCGGATCGCGGAATTTTGGGAAAAACGCTGACCGTCGACGATCACAACCTGACCATTGTCGGCGTGGCGCAGGCGGGATTTGAAGGCGTGCAGCTCGGTTTCACGCCGGATTTCTTCGTGCCCATCACGATGGCGCGCCAGTTTAGCGTCGGCCCCAAAGAACCGTTCACGGATCGCCGCAGCCGCTGGGTGAACGCGTTCGGCCGAATGAAACCCGGCGTCTCGCTCACCGCAGCCAAAGCCTCGCTTCAGCCGTACATGCACTCGATGCTCGAAATGGAAGTGCAGCAAGCCGCCTTTGCGCACGCTTCGCCTTACGATCGCGAACAATTCCTGAAGTGCTGGATGGACGTGCTGCCCGGGTCGCAAGGGCAGACGCTGGTGCAGCAGCAGCTTTCGACTCCGCTGTGGGTGCTGATGGCCATCACCGGCGCGGTGCTGCTGATCGCCTGCGCGAACATCGCGAATCTGCTGCTGGCGCGCGCCGCGGGACGGCAAAAAGAAATCGCCGTGCGTCTGGCGATGGGCGCAAGCCGGCTGCGGCTGATGCGCCAGCTACTCATTGAAAGCCTCGCGCTGGCCGCCATGGGCGCAGCCGCCGGACTCGCGCTGGCCTACTGGGGCGATCGGTTGATGATGGCGACTTTCGTCGATGCCGATTCCGGATTCAAGCTGGCTGCGTCGCCCGACGTGCGAATCTTATTGTTCACGCTGGCGGTCACCGCGCTCACCGGCGTTCTGTTCGGCATGGCGCCGGCGATTCAATCCACCAATCCCGATGTCGGGCCGACGCTGAAGGATCAGGCCGGCGCGGTGGTCGGCGGAGGCAGCGGCGCGCTGCTGCGCAAGGCGCTGGTGGTGGCGCAGGTCTCGTTATCGCTGCTGCTGCTGATCGGCGCGGGGTTGTTTGTCCGCAGTTTGAATCGCCTGCTCACGCTCAGTCCGGGATTTCCGGTGGAACGTCTGCTCGGCTTCGAACTGGATCCGTCACTCAGCGGTTATAAAACGGATCGCGCCAAATTGTTTTATGAACGACTGCGCGAAAATCTCGGCGCGGTGCCGGGAGTTCGGTCCGTCGGTCTGGCGAACATGAGGATTCTCGAAAACAACGAATGGGACAGCAGCATGACCGTCGAGGGCTACGTCGCGCCGCGCGCCGGCAGCCATCCCGAGCCGTACATGAATTCGATCAGCCCGAATTATTTCGCCACCATGGGCATCCCGATTCTCGAAGGACGCGATTTCAACCTGCACGACACCAACCGGGTCAAAAGCACCGTTCGTCCGGACAGTAGCGAGCCGGACAAAATCATCATCAACGAAACTTTCGCCAAACGTTATTTCGCCGGGCGCGATCCCATCGGCCGTCACGTCGGATTCGGGGAAGACCCGGGCACGCCGACGCCCATGGAAGTGATCGGCGTGGTGAAAGACACCAAATACACCGGCCTGCGCGATGAAATTCCGGAGCAGGCGTTCGTTCCCTATCTCGCCAGTACGGACCCGGACGAAATGACAGTGTATGTGCGCACCTCGCTCGATCCGGATCAATTTTTTTCGATTGCGCGCGCGAAAGTCCGCGAACTCGATCCCAATGTTCCGGTGTACGCGATGCGCACCATGGAAACGCAAATTCGAAATTCGCTCACCACCGAACGGCTGATCGCCAGCCTTTCTAGCATCTTCGGATTTTTGGCTACGCTGCTGGCGATGGTCGGATTGTACGGCGTGATGGCGTACACCGTGGCGCGGAGAACGCGCGAAATCGGCATCCGCATGGCGCTGGGCGCGGAGCGCGGGAACGTCGTCTGGATGGTGATGCGCGAGGTGGTGCTGCTGGTGGCGATCGGCGTCGCACTGGGATTGCCTGCGGCGCTGGCGCTGGCAGGCCTGGTGAAGGCGCAGCTTTTCGGTCTGGCTCCGAACGATCCCGCGACGATGGCAATGGCCGTCGTCGGGCTGGCCGTTGTCGCCGCGCTCGCCGGCTACGTTCCCGCGCTACGCGCCAGCCGCGTCGACCCGATGACCGCGTTGCGCTACGAGTAGCCTCGATTCCTGAGCGAGCCTTCATGGCCCCTCTTGTGGCGTACGCACTCCTGCGTGCCGCATCGAGACTCATTTCGATGCATGCGAAGGAGTGTCGCGAAGAGGTGTCGCGAAGAGTCGCGACACGGCACCCAAAAGTGGGTGCGCCACGAGTGCTGCTAGTCGAAAAAGCCGCGATCTTCCGGCGAAAGGCGCTGCTTCGCCGCCGCGATATTGAAAGTCACTCCCAGACCCGGCCGGTCCCATACCTCGATGAAACCCTGCTTCATGATCGGGTCCGGCAGGCCGTCGACGATCTGATACCACCAGTCCGGCTGGGCCACCGGATATTCGAAGGCAATGTAGTTTTGCGGCAGCGCGGCCGCCAGGTGAACGTGCGCTGCCAGCCCGATCAGGCCGTCGAAAATGCCATGCGGAGCGATCAGGATGCCGTGCAGATCGGCGTATTCGGCGATCCATTTCGTCTCGGCCAGGCCGCCGCAGTCTTCCGGATCGGGGCCGATCACGTTCACCGCCTGTTTTTCGATCAAGTCTTTGAAATTTTCCCGCAGGTAAATTTCTTCGCCGGTGTGAATCGGCACCGACGTGGCTTCGGTCACTTCACGAAACAGGTCGGCGTTAGGGTAAGGCATGTAGTCGCCGGTGATCAGGTCTTCCAGCCACACGATGTGCAGCGGCTCCATTGCCCGGGCGAACGTGATCGCGTCTTTGACGGTCCAGCCCGGTCCGCAATCGAGCGCCAAACCGATCTCATCGCCCAAAACTTTCTTCATCGCTTCGACGCAGGCGACGATGGTTTCAAGACCGCGCTCGGTCAGCAGGCCGCGATCGGAGTGCGCCGCTCCCGTGCGCGGTTCGTCGTACCAGCCGTTGGGCATGGCGCGCATCATGGCGGGATTGTGAAACCCGACGGCCTGCTTGATCAGCGTGAAACCTTCTTTGGCCGCTTTCATCCTGGCCATGTTGTCAGCGTAATCGTGGGGCGTTTGTCCGGTCATCGGGAAGCGGACGCCGCCGTTGTAGGCGCGAACGCGATCGCGCAGTTTCCCGCCGAGCAGTTGATACACCGGCAATCCCGCCACCTTGCCGGCGATGTCCCAGAGCGCAATCTCGATTGCGCTCACCGCCGCGCCCCACGGTTTGAACGCGCCCATCCGGCGGATTTTCAGCATCACGCGCGCCACATCGGTGGGATCTTCGCCGAGCAGGTAATTCTTATAAAAAAGCACCATCGGCTTGAGATACGGTTTGTAGGATTCCGCTTCGCCGTACCCCGAGACGCCCTGATCGGTGACGATTCGCACCACCGGGCTCTGGCCGATGATGGCGCAGCGGAGGTCGGTGATCTTGAGCGGCGCGCGGCCCATGCGCCGGGGCTGAGCGAAAAGCGAGGTCGCCGCGGCGAGTCCGGGGAGCGATCCAAGAAATCCTCTGCGCGTCGAGTTTGTCATGAGTTCTATTATGCTCTTCGCTCGCGTTTGCCCTGAAAGTCCCGACTCCGAGGGTCGTCCTTGATCGGCAAAATGAACCGCGAGCGCGGAAATCGGCGGATGCAGGTCCCCCGGCAATCTTCTAAAGACTTCGCACCGCCTGCTCCACCTGTTTCGCCAGTTCCGCGAACGATTCGCCCTGGAGCCTCATCGGCCGCCCGAATTTCACCTCGACGCGTCCGAAGCTCGGCCACCGAGCGCTGCGGTTTAGAACTTTTTCGAGTCCCACGATCCTCACCGGAACCACCGGGATTTTCAAATGCGCGGCGATCATTCCCACTCCCGGCTGGAACGGAAGAAGCTCCCCGGTCGAGGTGCGGTCGCCCTCGGGAAAAATCAGAATCGACCATCCTTGTTCCACCAGTTCGCCCATGTAGCGGATGGTTTCGCCCGCGCCGGCATGGTGCTGCGGCAGCGGAAAGGCGTTGAAGAAGAACGTCGCGCCGAAATAATTCAGGCTGTTGGTCAGATACTCGCGCAGCGAATAGCGCTCCGGGAAAAAATGCTTTTCGAAAAATTCTTTGCTCATCGCCGTGGCCACGCGATAGCGGCGATGCGGCCCTAGCGCGGCGAGAATGGACGGCACATCGAAATGGCTTTGATGATTGGACGCGAAAATCACCGGCCCGCTCAGCGCCTTCAAATTCTCACGCCCGGAAACGCGGATGTGCGCCCAGATTTTCAACATCGGAATCAACCAATACGGCAACGCGAGCCGGCGCACCGCGCGCGCGAACCAGGTGCGACTGTAAGTGGGAAATTTCATCGGCGGCGCGGGCGGAAGCGGAGCCGGATGCGCCAGATCGGCCACTTTGCTCGCCGAGGAAAACGCACGCTCGTCGATATCGGTCGCCAGTTTTTGTTCCAGCTCCATCATCAGCTGCACGCGATCGAGCGAGCTTAAGCCCAGCTCATCGAGCGTGGTTTCCGGCGTAATCGAGCGGCCCGGCGCGTATTTCTGAAGCAGCGCCGTGAGGGCGTCGCCGTTGTGGCGCGGCGCGGCGCCGGTGGCGATCGCTTGCGCGATTTCGGCGCGGCGCAATTTTCGCGTGGTCTGGGTGCGCGGCAAATCGCCCGCGGTCCAGATCGAAACCGAACGGATTTTCTGATGATCTTCCAGCTTCGCGTTGACGTCGCGCACGATTTTGTCGGCGTCCGCGCCGTTTTCGAGCGCCAGCACGGCGTGCACGCGATCCTTGCCGATCACCGCCGATTCGCGCACGCCCGGCTCGTCGTTCAGCACTTTTTCGACGTCTTCGGGAAAAACCTTCAGACCCTCCGGCGTGACGATCATTTCCTTTTTTCGCCCGCGAATGCTCAGATGGCCTTCGCTGTCCATCTCGCCGATGTCGCCGGTGTGGAACCATCCGTCTTCGAAAGCCGCCGCGGTTTCCGCGGGCGATTGAAAATATCCGGTGGTGACGTTGGCGCCGCGCACCAGCACTTCGCCGTCTTCCGCGATTTTCACGTCGACGCCCGCCAGCGGTTTTCCCACCGTGCCGCCGCGCACGTGAAACGGATGGCTCAACGTCACGATCGGCGCGGTTTCGGTGAGGCCGTAGCCTTGCACCACTAAATATCCCAACTTCTGCCAGAATTTTTCGATCTCCGGCGCGAGCGGCGCGCCGCCGGAAATGAAGGCCCAGAATTTCCAGCCGAAAAAACGATGCACGCGGCGGAATCGCCACCAGCGCAGCGGCCATTTTCCGCGATCGAGACGCGGATCGTTCACCTCCGCGAAACGGCTGGCCACCAGGTCGCGCATCAGCTCCAGCATTTTCGGCACCGCGATCACCGCGGAAATTTTACGCGATTTGATTTGCCGCGCGATTTCGTGCGCGCTCGATCCGGTCATGAACACCACCGACGCCGGGACCAGCGGCGGCAGAAACAACGCCAGCGATTGTCCGAAAAGATGGCTCAGCGGCAGTAAATTCAACAGGCGCAGCGGCTGGAACGGTCCGGTATATTTCTGATATTTGGCGATCTCGCCCGCGACCGGTTCCAGATTCGCCAGCAGGTTGCGATGCGTGATCACCACGCCTTTCGGCTCGGCCGTGGTGCCGGAGGTGAACACAATTTCGGCGATATCGTTTTCATCGAGCGGCGCCGGCGCCAGCGCCGCGGCGTTCTGCGCCTGCTCGATTTCCGGGAGATGCCAAACCGGCGCCGCGCTATCCGGCGAGGCTACACGCTCCCCGATCAGCACCACGCGCGCCCCTGACTTGTTTTCGATTCTCCGGCACAACGCCGCGGACGATTGCGGATCGACGGGCACCACCACCACGCCATCGAGCAAACAGGCCCACAGCGCGGCAACCCATCCAGGCCGGCTTTCGGACCAGATCAGCACGGCGTCGCCCTTGCGAATCCCGGCCGCGCGCAGACGCTCGCGCAGCGCCGCCGCCATCGCCGCCACCTGACCGTAACGGTAGGTGCGGCCGCGATAGCCGTCGTCGTAGATCAGAAACTCGGCATCGAGTTTCGCCGCGCGATCGAGATACCGCGAAAGTTTACTCTCCGTAAAGGCCCTCTTCTTTATTCGTAACACTCCTCGAAGCATGGCCATCCAATCAGCGGAGGCACGTCTGCCCGAAGATCCCAGCCAGAACCTGCTCGAAGCGTGGTGTCCCACCTGTAACCCTTGGTGGATTGCGGTTGCCGTAATCCTGCCGACGTTCATGGAAGTGCTGGACACCTCCGTGGCGACGGTCGCGCTGCCGCACATCGCCGGGAGTCTGGCCGCATCCACCGAGGAAGCGACCTGGGTCCTGACCAGCTACCTGGTGGCCAACGCGGTGGTTCTCCCGGCGAGCAGTTGGTTTGCGCTACGTTTCGGGCGCAGAAATTTTCTGGTTTTCTGCATCATTCTTTTCACCGCCTCCTCGTTTTTCTGCGGCGCGGCGACCAGCCTGGGGATGATTCTCGCTGCGCGCGCGGTCCAAGGCGCTGGCGGCGGAGCTTTGCAGCCGCTGTCGCAGGCGATTCTTCTGGAAAGCTTCCCACCCGCCAAGCGCGGCGCGGCCATGGCCGCGTTCGGATTGGGAGTGGTGGTCGCGCCGGTGCTCGGCCCGACGCTCGGTGGCTATTTGACCGATCAATATTCCTGGCGCTGGGTTTTTTATGTCAATATTCCCATCGGAATTATCGCCGTAATCCTGATTTCGCATTTTGTCGAAGACCCGCCTTATATCTCGCGCGCGCGGCCCGGCCGGATCGACTCGATCGGGCTGGGGCTGCTGGCCATCTGGATCGGCGCGCTGCAATACATGCTCGATAAAGGCCAGCAGGACGACTGGTTCGGCTCGAACACGATTCGCTGGGCCGCGGTCGCCGCCACGATCGGGTTGGCCCTATTCTTGGTTCGCGAGTTTACGGCCAAACATCCGGTGACCGATTTACGCGTCTTCGCCGACCGGAATCTGGCTATGGGCTGTATCTTAATCGCGCTTTTCGGCGGCGTTATTTATGGAATTATCACGATATTGCCGTTGTTTTATCAGACCCTGTTGAATTATACGGCCTGGAACGCGGGCATCGCGGTAGCTCCGCGCGGCATCGGCGCGATCGTGATCATGCCGATTGTGGGCGTGCTCTCGACCCGCCTCGACACGCGCTGGGTGATGACCACCGGGTTCCTGACGTTTGCGGTTTCCGCGCTGTGGATGAGCGATCTGACTTTGCAGATTTCGCAATGGTCGCTATTGTGGCCGATTATTATCAGCGGAGCCGCGGCGGGGATGGTGTTCGTGCCGACGGCGACGGTTTCGGTGGCCACGCTGAGCAATGAAAAGATCGGCAATGCCACCGGATTATTCAACCTGCTGCGGAATCTCGGCGGCAGCGTGGGAATTTCGTTGGTGGAGACGATGATCGCCCGGCGGCAGCAGGTTTATCGCGCGGAGTTGTCGCGCAATGTCGGCCGGCGTCATCCCTTGGAGCAGGCCTATCACCTGTACCACGGCCTGGTGCTGCCCTGGAGCGGTTCGCATCAGGCGATGCTGCGCGCCTACGCGCTGATCAACAACGGATTGAACCAGCAGGCGACCCTTTATTCCTACGTGTTCGATCTGCGCTACATGGCCGTGATCTGCGTGGTCTGCGTCCCGATTGTCTTCCTGTTAAAGAAAGCCAAGGCAAAGCCGGGCGCGATGGGCGCGCACTAACCCCGAATCACAGCCGATGACGAAGGCTCATCCGGGACTGCCCTCGCGCGGCTCCGGCGCCGCGGCTAAATGCTGCAACTTGTCCGGATTGCGCACCGCATACACCGCCCGAATCACGTCGCCCTCAATCTCGAACACGGTAGTCTGCACCGGTCCCTCGGGTGCGTCCACAATGACGCCGGGCAGCCCATTGATGGTCGCAAACCGCAAGGTGAACTCCTCGCGCCATCCTTTGCGCGTGGCGCCCACCAGGAATCGCGCCGCGCGATCGGCGCCGTCGAGCACGTTCAGCGCCGCCGCCACCTTGCCGCCGCCATCCGTCACCACGCGCACATCGCTCGCAAGCAACTGCGTCAGGGCATGGAGATCGCCGGAACGTGTTGCCGAGACGAATGCGGATATGAGCTGCTCATGCTTCGCCTCGATCTCGCCCGAACGCGCCGGCGGCGCGCTGGTGCCGCGCGGCCGCACGGCGCGCACGTGCGCGCGTGCCCGGGCGGCAAGCTGCCGGCACGCAGCCTCGCCGCGCTCCAGGGTCGTGGCCACTTCGCGGAACGAAAAATCGAAAACATCGTGCAGCAGGAAGGCGGCCCGCTCCAGCGGCGACAGCCGGTCCAGCGTCAACAGCAGCGCGATGGACAAATCCTCCGCCAGCTCCGTCCGGCTGTCGGGTGCGAGCGCTGCCGTGTCGACCACCGGCTCCGGCAGCCAGGGACCGACGTACTCCTCGCGCCGCGCGCGCGCCGACGTCAGCATATCGAGACAAATCCGCGCCGTTGTAGTCATAAGAAACGCTCTCGGGTCCGAAACTTTGTCACGGTCCGCCGCGTGCCAGCGCAAGTAGGTCTCCTGTACCGCGTCCTCGGCGTCCGCCATCGACCCCAGCATCCGGTATGCGAGACCAAGGAGGCGCCGGCGGTACGGCTCAAAGCTTGCGGCCGGATTCGACATCGCGCCGGCTGAGCTCATCTCGTAGGCGCCGCCACATCGGCCGGCGTGGGAACCCGGCCGTGATCCAACTCGACCGGCGTGTCGCCTACGACGATGCGCATGCAGGCCTTGCCGTGGCCAAGGGCGTACTTGACGGTTGGATAGATTCGCGCCGCGGTAATGGCAAAAGCCAAACTGATCAGGCCGAGCCGTCCCCAGCGCTTCACGATCGCCTCGCGATACTCATCGGCGGCGGCATCGTGCGCGAGCGTGGCGCGCGTGAATTTCCATACCAGTGCGACGTCCTGCGGCATGGCCTCGGGATTATCGGCGAGCACGGCGCGCAGCACCGCGGGACTGACGCCGGCACGTTCTGCCATGCTGACGCCCAGCTGCGTACATGGGCCGCAGTCCTCATGGCGCACGGCGGTAATGCCGGCGGCAAACCATGGCTCGATGGGGACGTCACGCCGAAACTGTCCGAGGGCGGTAGCGCGGGAAAACAACCACGCCGCACGTGGACTCGCGTCGATAATGTCGCGCATATAACTGGCGTCGTATTTCCAATCCCGCTCGAACTTGTCAATCGCTCTCTGAAGTACCCATTTGATCATGTCGTTTTCTCCTGTCTCCAACGTTGAGACGGATTAGCGCTCCCGAGTGTGACATGACTGACGTTATAGAATCGCGTTCTCCAATATCGCCCGAGGGCACAGGCAGTCTGTGAGGGGCTTCTGCCATGAGCTTATCGTGTCCCGAGTTGGCAAGACGGCGGCCAACCATGGACGGCGGACTTCAGTCCGCGCGGGGCTTCAGCCCCGCTTCTGCGCGACATTGCGGAGCTTAAGCTCCGCGCGGGATGAATCCCGCCCTCCAGACGCGCGGATGCCCAGCCCCGGGAAAGACACTGGCGCGCGGCGATTAGTGGGCGCGCAGTTCCTCGACGCGTTCGACGATACGGCCTTTCGGGCTTTCATTGTAGGTGATCTTCACGACGTCACCCACTGCGATGCCGGGTTGAGGCGCGGGCAGCTTGAAATCGAAACGCTTCTTTTCACCCTCGGTGGTGACATCCAGGTCGATCAGAGTTTCCTTCAACTGCGCTACCTGGCCGACCAGGATTTTTCGCTGGATCGATTTCGCATGGTTCCCGGTGCGCAGGAAGGAGTCGATCCATCCGTGCTCGCGCAGATTTTCCTCTTCGATCTGCCGGGTCCAGGAGCTCAGAATGCTGGAGCGGTTCAGATAACCCACGAATTTGTTGGCGGCGCCGCGTTCGACCACGGGCAGACGGCCGATGTTGTATCGCAGCATGCGATGGAGAGCGTCGAGGGCGGGTTCGTCGGGATAGGCGACAACGGGGTTCTCGGTTCCGGCTTCGATGACTTTCATCTTGCCCGAGGAATCGAGCTCTAACGCACGGAGCAGGTCGCCCTGGGTCACGATACCGGCGAGTTTGCCGTCCGCTTCGCAAATTGGCAGCCCTCGAGTGATATTGAATGCCGGATCGCCGCGGCCGATGCGTTCGGCAAGCTCGGCTACAGTCATGTCCGGAGGAATGGCAGGCACGTCTTTGCGCATGACTTCGCCGACGCGCACCACCTCCAGAACGCCGACTTCGAAATCGGTGGGCACCGTGAGGCCGCGGCGCGTGAGCTTTTCGGTCATGATGGAGCTTTTCAGGTAGCGAATCGCGATCATATCGGCGATCACGCAGGTGATCATCAGCGGCAGAACGGAGTTGTAGTCCCGGGTGATTTCAAAAGCGAAGACGATCAGCGCGAAGGTGGCGCGCGCGGCGGCCCCGAAAACGGCGCCCATGGCCACCAGCGCGTAGGCGCCCGGCGCGAGATGCGCCCCCGGAACGAATTGATTGATGACCAACGCGAACACGCCGCCCAGCGCGGCGCTCGACATGAACATGGGAGCCAGCAATCCGCCGGAAGTTCCGGATCCGAGAGAGATCACCAGCGCGAGCGCCTTGAAAATGAACAGCAGGACGAGAACCTTCAGGGCAAGATTGTTATGAAGGATGTCGGAGATGGTGTCATACCCGACGCCGAGCACGCGGGGAACGAAAAAGCCGATGACGCCCAGGAAAAACGCGCCGATTGCGGGGTGCCAGAGATCATCGAGCGGCACCCGATCAAAGAGATCCTCGACCCAGTACAGAAGCTTTGTAAAACCGATCGCGGCGAACCCGCAAAGGACCCCGAGCAGCAAGTACCACGGCAAGCCATGAAGAGCATCGAAGTCGACATTGGGATCCATGGAGAACATGGAAGTTTGGCCGAGAAGAACCGAGCGAACGAAGGTCGCGATGGTGGTGGCGATCACCAGAGGAATGAAGGAACGGGCGCGAAACTCGAAAAGAAGCAGCTCGATGGCGAGAATCACGCCGGCGATGGGCGTGTTGAATGTCGCCGCCATGCCGGCGCCCGCGCCGCAGGCCAGCAGAACTTTGCGCTCGGAGGCGGTGGTGGCGATAAACTGGCCAACCAGGGATCCCACCGCGCCGCCGGTTTGAATGATCGGGCCTTCAGCGCCGAATGGACCTCCCGTACCAATCGCGATCGCAGCGGAAATCGGCTTGAGGATAGCGACTTTCGCTTCAATGCGGCTGCGGCTGGTGAGCACGGCCTCCATCGCCTCCGGGATGCCGTGGCCCTTGATTTTACTGGAGCCGTACTTGGCCATCACCCCGACAATCAGACCGCCGATCACGGGGATCAGAATAATCCAATAACCGAGGTGCGCCGCCGCCGGGCTGCGGAAGTGAAAAGACCAGGTCTGATAGAAGGAAAGGTTGGTGAATAATCCGATCAGATCGTAAAGAGCGTAGGCGATAAGTCCGGCAATCACGCCGATCAACGCGGCCAGGAGCGAAATGTAGCCAAGGCGGAACATACCGGATTCCGGCCTGCCGGGAACAACGGGTTGAGTCTGACTAGCCAAAGAAATCACCTCTGACGGTGCCGCAACGCGTGCGCCATAACCGTCTGCAAAGCTCGCAAAATGGTAAGACCCGACGTACGCAGCTCCGCCTGATTCGGAAGAGCGACGTGGCGCAGGATTTCATCTCCGCGTTTGGTGAGTCGCAACAAAACCTGGCGCCGGTCTTTGGGATCGCGCATCCGTTTCAAAAGGCCGTGCATTTCAAGGCGATCGACCAGCTCCACCGCGCTGTGATGCTGGATTTGAAGGCGCTCCGCAAGCACGCCGATGGTCGGCTCAAGCGAAATCGGCAATCCCTTGACGGCGAGCAGCGCCTGAAACTGTTGCGGCTCGATGCCGGCGGCGCGCGCGGCCTGCTCACTCAGGTTTTCAAAACGGCGCAATTCGTAGCGGAACTCCGCCAGCGCGCGGTAATCAAATTCCCTCTCGACGGAGCTCTTGCTCACGCTTAAATTATATCGTAACGCGATGTAAAATGCGGGCCGGCCGAGTTAGTTTTGGAGGTGGGGCAGGCTTTCAGCTACAACGGTAGGACCAGATTTATTTCGCGAGATTCAATCGCTTTCTTGGCTTAGCAAGTTGGGGGTGTCGGCGCGCCGGTCGGGCGATACGTTACCGCCAGTGGCCGGACGGTAACATCTTTGATAGTGCCTGAAATCCGCGTTGATTCGGGATGCGCGCCCGCCATAACTGGAGGGGCGATAACGGGTTCTACAGCCCCGCCAGTTATGGCGGGGGCTCTCCATGCTTCAGGTTCAACGCAGATTTCAGGCACGACCCACATCTTTCATCCTTCGCCTCGCCTGTAGTATTCTGGAGAGTTAGAAGTCTACCAATTTCTGGAGGTCGGTTGCAGCCATGCCCGCCACATTTCGAAGATTCCTTTTTGCGGTTCCCCTAGCTGCCCTGTTTTCGACCGTCTGCCTGGCTCAGACGACGGCGTTCGAGGGTGACGTGAAAGGGGTCGACGGCCAGCCTTTAAAGGGCGCCGTGATCCATCTGGAACGTACAGATATTAAAGGTAATTACAAGGTCAAGACCGATAAGAAGGGCCACTATTATTACGGCGGCCTTCCGCTCGGGACTTACAAGATTTCGGTCGAGGTTGAAGGTAAGGAGATGGATTCGGTGAACAACGTCCGATCCAAGCTCGGCGATCCGACCGAACTCAGTTTCGACCTGAAGCAGGCGGCGGCTCGCGCGGCGGCGGCCGGCGGAACTCAGGCTGCGGCCGAAGCGCAGGACGCCGAACGCGGAATGAGCGCGTCGCAGAAAAAAGATTACGAAGAAAAGCTGAAGAAGCAGCAGGCGGATATGGCCAAAAATAAGGCGCTGAACGATGCCTTCAACGCCGGCGTCCAGGCCGAAGACGCCAAGCAGTGGGACATCGCCGTCCAGCAGTTCGAAAAAGCGTCCGAGCTCGACCCGAAACAGAACGTGGTCTGGGGACGGCTGGCCGATAGTTATATCAATCTGGCCAACACCAAAGCCGGCGCCGAACGCGACGCCGCGCTCGATAAGGGCGTCGCCGCGTATCAGAAAGCGATCGAATTGAAGCCCGACGCTCCGGAGTATCACAACAACTACGCGCTGGCGCTGGCCAAGCAAAAGAAGTTCGCCGACGCGCAGGCGGAATTGACCAAGGCGGCGCAGCTCGATCCGGCTTCGGCGGGGAAATATTATTACAACCTCGGTGCGGTGCTGGTGAATACGGGCCAGACCGATCAGGCGATCGAGGCGTTCAAAAAAGCGATCGACACCGATCCGAATTATGCCGAAGCGTATCTGCAATACGGCATCACGCTGATGGGCAAGGCCACGCTCGGCTCGGACGGCAAGATGGTTCCGGTGCCGGGTACGGCCGAAGCGTTCCAGAAATATTTGCAGTTGCAGCCCAACGGGAAAGATGCCGAGACCGCGAAACAGATGCTGGCTTCGCTCGGCCAGAGTGTCGACACGACGTATAAGAAAACCAAGAAGTGATTTTGCGGTTAATCCTCGAAGCCGTTATCGCTGTGCTGGTGATCAGCATGGTGCGGTCGGTGATCGGGATTGTGGCGAAGGCGCTGTTTCAATCGGCGATGCGCCCGGGCGGCCAGGCGCCGCCGCGCCCGAGCGTTCCTTCGGGCGGGGAACTCAAAAAAGACCCGGTGTGCGGTACGTATATCTCCATCGCCACGGCGGTTCACAAGAAAGTCGGCTCTGAGATGTATTATTTCTGCTCGACGGAATGCCGGGACCGGTTCCGGCATAGTTAATTTGATCGCTATTTCTGCCCGGCGACTTGCAGATTATGCCAGCCCGCCCAGGAATAAACCGCCGCTGAGCCGGCGTTGATTCCGGTCCACGTCCAGTCCGCCGCCGGACTCTGCCAGGCGCGGAAAATGTGCGTCTCCTGAAGCACGGCGGAGGCTCCGCACAACGCGGCTTTGATCCCGATCATGCGGCCCCACTGCGGCTGGCCCTGCGAATTCGCGAACAATCCATTCGTTTCCACCGCTCCGGCGTTCGCCGCGCGGCGCGTGGTGACGGTGTCGAAGACCAGACTGGCGGCGCAGCCGGCGGCCAGGGTCAAACGGCGAACCCACACCCGTTTCGGCGTGCGCGGATGCTCGGAATCGAGCAGGTTCGCCGCGGAAATCGCCGATCCTGAACACGCGGCCAGCAGAGCGATGCACAATACTTTCACGCTGACCTTATCGGTCAGGAAAAAGGGAGCGCGAGAAGATAAAACAGCAGCAGCGCGAGCGCGTCTCCGGTAAAAATATAAACCGGCCACGGACCCAGGTAATTGAGCAGGGAAATCCGCTCCGGCTTGGCGCGCAGATAGAGATAATTGGTCTTGAAGATCCAGTCAAAGACGGCATCGAACGCCGCGAACCCGTTCAGGATCGCGTAGGATCGCCACATCGCGCCGCGGCGCAGCGTGGCGGATTTCATCCACACCAGCGTCAGCACCGCCGCGATCGACGTGCCGTGCGCCACAAAAAACTGGATCGCGTCATACGACGGAAAGGCCGACCACAAATCCGGCGTGATCATCGCCATGCTGCTTCCGGCGAGCGCCGCGAAATAGGCGAACTCGAAGCACCACTGGATTCCGGCGAGCGTCGCGAAAATCGTACACCACAGGGTGAAATCGCAAAGCTGGAGCGGCAACTCATCGGGAAAGCGGGCGTTGCCGGTGTACAGAAGATACCCGTACCAGGCCAGCGTATTCGCCAGCAGAAAAATGCCGAGTCCGGCCCGAACACGGCGCGACGCATCGCGGCTGCGCCTGCCGATCATCGCCAGCAGCAGCGCCACCGCGGGAATCGCGGCGATGATCAGCAGATGTCCGGGGGCGAGAAGGCGCATTCAGGTTTTCGGCGCCGCGTTGAACTCGCAGCCGAGCAGCACAATGATCGCCAGCACATACATCCACACCAGCAGCGCCAGCCCCGCGCCCACGCTGCCGTACATCACGTTGTAATTGGCCACGTGCCGCACGTACCAGGCGAAGCCCAAGGTGGCCAGCAGCCACAGAAACGTCGCCAGAATCGCGCCGGGAAAAACCTTGCGCAATTCCTGTTTGCGGTTCGGACCCCAATAATAAACCAGCGCCGTCGCCAGCACGATGGAGCCGCTGGCCACCACGAATCGCACCGCCTGTCCGGCCAGCAGAACCCAGCCGCGGCCCTCCGCGGACATGCCCATCCATTGAATGATGGCGCGCTCACTGCGATGGCCGAAGACGATCAGCGCCGATGCGCCGATCACCGGCAGCGCCGAGGTCAGAGCCAATAGAATCGCGACGACGCGTTCTTTAAGGAAAGTGCGGCCGTGCGGGATGCGGTAGACCGCGCGAAATCCTTCCATCAAGCTCATCATCGCGCCGGAGGCCGCAAACAAAGCGAGGAGGGTCGCGCCGACCAGCAGCCATCCGGGACGCTCGCCGTGCACCACGAACAATCGCCGCACCACTTCTTCGCTCCCCGGCGGCACCACGTCGAACAGCAGATGCACCACGGTGCGCGACAGCGCTTCGGCTTTCGCCTGCACCAGAATCGCGGCGATGGTGGTCAGCATGGGGAAGAAAGAAAGCAGCCCGGAATAGGCGATGCCTTTCGCCGTGCCGAAGCAGCCGTCCTTATGCAAGGCGATGGAGGCGGCGCGCAGCCTCGGCCAGAATTCCGGCCAGTAGCTCCGTTCGATGAGGTGCAGCTTCGGCCCTACCGCCTTCATGCCTGTTCGCGAGGTACTGCGACTTCGATCATACGGCATCCGTGTTATTCTGAAAAGGTCTGGCATGCCCATTTTGGGCATTGTTTTCGGTATTATTTTCGGCATTATTTTTCGATAGAGGAGCGGGGGCCAACAGTAGCCCGGCGCGCAGTTCCGGCGAGGCCGGAGCGCCTGGCGAAAGGGGCAGCCTCGCCGAAATCGCCGCGATGGTCTCGCCGCGCGGCGGTTGGTGGGCAAGGCCAAGACCTGCTCACTGTCATTCGTTCAAAAAAAGAAACGAATGGAGCGCTATCGGGGCCTTCCCTTTCGCTCCACTACATTTATGAACCTTTTTGAGCTCACGCGAGCCCTGGTGGATATTGACTCGGTCACTCCCAATGAGGAGCGCGCCGGCGAATTTCTGTTCGACTATCTTGCCAAAATCCCGGGCGCGCAGGTGGAGCGGATGCCGGTGGAGCCGCACCGCTTCAACGTGTACGCGTATTGGGACCAGCCGGTGGTCGCGCTTTCGACGCATATCGATACGGTGCCGCCGTTCTTCGCCTCGCGCGACGACGGCGAGTTCCTCTGGGGCCGCGGCGCGTGCGATACCAAGGGCATCATCGCGTCAATGATTTTCGCCGTTCGCGATTTATTGGCCGCGGGCGAACGCCGTGTGGCGCTGCTGTTCGTGGTCGGCGAGGAGCGCAATAGCGCCGGCGCGATGGCCGCGGCGAAACAGCCGCGCGGCACAAAATTCCTGATCAACGGCGAACCCACTGAGAGCAAGCTCGCGCTGGGCTCGAAAGGCGCGCTGCGATTCGAGGTGGTCTCGCATGGAAAAATGGCGCATTCGGCCTATCCGCATCTGGGCGAATCGGCGATCGAAAAATTGCTCGACGTGCTCGATCGGCTGCGCCGCATGACGCTGCCCGTCGATGAAATGTTCGGCGCGAGCACCGTGAATATCGGCACCATCGAAGGCGGCCGTGCGCCGAATGTGATTCCCGATTATGCCAAAGCCGAGATTTTTTTTCGCCTGGTCGACGACGGCGCGTCCACGCGAACGGCGATGCAAGCAATCGCCGGTGGCCAGGCGGAATTGACGGAAGTTCTGTGCCTTCCCGCCCAGAAATTCGGCCGGCTCGACGGATTCGAGACCAGCGTGGTGTCATTTGCCACCGATATCCCGACGTTCAACGGCGCCTGGGGTGAGCCGTTCCTGTTCGGCCCCGGCAGCATTCACGTGGCGCACACGGCGGAGGAACGCATCGCGAAAAAGGAAATGACCGCAGCGGTTCAGGTTTATCAAAACATGGTGAGGCAGTTACTCAGGTAATGGAGGAGCGCCCCCGCCATGACTGGCAGGGCTGTAATGCGCCGGGGGCAGGAAACAGATATGAGCGAAAAAATTCGTGTCGGTGTTTTGGGCGCGACCGGAATGGTCGGTCAGGAATTTGTCCAGTTTTTGCGGGACCATCCCTGGTTCGACCTGGCGTGGCTCGGCGCGAGCGATCGTTCCGCCGGAAAACCGTATCGCGAAGCGACCACCTGGCGGCTCGGCGGCATCACTCCGGCGCACGTGCGCGATATCGTTGTTTCCGAATGCAAACCGTCGGACGACGCGCCACGCCTGCTTTTTTCCGCCATGGACGCCTCCGTCGCCACCGAAATCGAGCGCGCCTTTGCGCAGGCCGGGCACACCATCGTTTCCAATTCGCGCAATCACCGCATGGATGATGACGTTCCGCTGCTGGTTCCCGAAATCAACGCAGATCATCTCCAGCTGATCCCGGAGCAGCAGAGGAAGCGCGGCTGGCATGGCCAGATCGTCACCAATCCGAATTGCTCGACCGTGGTTCTGGTGATGGCGCTCGCGCCGCTAAAGCAGTTCGGCATTCGCCGCGTCATCGTCACCACCATGCAGGCGATCTCCGGAGCCGGTTATCCCGGCGTCGCGTCGATGGACATCAACGCTAACGTGATCCCGTTCATCGGCGGCGAAGAAGACAAAATGGAGCGCGAAACCCAAAAAATCCTGGGTGACTTTTCGCACCATCGCATTGAGCCGCTGGCGGCGAAGGTAAGCGCCCAATGCAATCGCGTGCCGGTGGTCGATGGGCACACCTTGTGCATCTCCGTCGAGCTGGAAAAGAATCTATCGGAATCCGAAATCATCGCCGCGATGCGCGCGTGGCGCGGCGTCCCGCAGCAAAAAGGATTGCCGAGCGCGCCGCCGTGCCCCGTCGTTTACATGGAAGAACCCGACCGACCGCAGCCGCGCCGCGATGTCGAGCGCGAAAACGGAATGACCGTTTTCATCGGCCGCTTGCGCAAATGTCCGGTGCTCGATTATAAATTCGTCGCGCTGGGCCACAACACCGTTCGCGGCGCGGCCGGCGCGGCCGTGCTGAACGCCGAATTGATGCGCGAAGAAGGTTTCCTCAAATGATCGTGATGAAATTCGGCGGCTCCTCCGTCGAATCGTGGGAAGCCATTGCTCGCGTGGCCGGAATCGTCGAATCGAGAATCGCCCAGCGTCCGGTGGTGGTCGTTTCGGCGATGGGCAAGACGACCAACAAACTGCTGGCGATCGCTTCCGCGGCCGTCGCGGGCAAGCGTGAAGAAGCGCTCGATCAACTGGCGCAGTTGCGCGACTTTCACCGCCGCGAATCCTCCGGCGCCGATCAGGAAATCGAATCGCACTTCGCCGAGCTGGGCGAACTGGTCCGCGGACTCGCCGTGATGGGCGAACTCACTCCGCGCGCCACCGACGCCATCTCCGCTTATGGCGAACGTCTTTCGAGCATCATCGTGACGTCCGCGTTTCGCGCGCGCGGCATGGACGCGGTCCACCTGGACTCCAGAAAATTCATCATCACCGATCGCCGTCACACCCACGCCGCGCCGCTCTTCGGCGAAACCTACGCGCGCCTTTCCACCATCCCGCCGATCGCCCAAAAGAACGTCGTCGTCATGGGCGGATTCATCGCGTCCACCGAAGAAGGCGTCACCACTACGCTCGGCCGCGGAGGGTCGGATTATACGGCATCCATCGTCGGCGCGGGCATCGGCGCGGAAGAAATTCAAATCTGGACCGACGTCGACGGCATGCTCACCGCCGATCCGACGATTCTTCCCGGCGGCCGTCGCGTCGAAACCTGCTCCTTCGCCGAAGCCGCGGAACTGGCCTATTTCGGCGCCAAAGTCCTGCATCCGGCCACCGTTCTTCCCGCCATCGAAAAAAATATTCCGGTGCGAATCCTGAATTCGCGCCGTCCTGACGTCGCCGGCACGCTGATCGTCGCCGCAGCGCCGCCGACCGCCAACGCCATCCGCTCCATCGCCTGCAAACGCAATATCACCGTCGTCAACATCGTTTCGACGCGCATGTTCATGGCCCACGGTTTCCTGCGCCGCATTTTTGAGGTGTTCGACCGCTTCGAAACTCCCGTCGATATGCTGGCCACTTCCGAAGTCAGCGTATCGATGACCATCGACAACACCTGCGCGCTCGACGCCATCCGCGCCGAGCTGGAAACATTTTCCGAAGTTTCCGTTGAAACCGGTCAATCCATCGTCTGCCTGGTGGGCGACAACATTCGCCACACCCCCGGCGTCGCGGCGAGAATTTTCGGCGCTTTGAAAGACGTAAATGTGAGAATGGTCTCCCAAGGCGCGTCGCTGTTGAATTTCAGCCTGGTGGTCGCGGCAGCGGACCTGCGCCGCGCGGTAGAATCGCTGCACGCGGAATTTTTTCCGCCGCAGGGTTAGCGCATGCTGAATAAGCCGACCGGCGGATGCCGGTGTGGGAGAGATTCAGAGTCTCATGAAACTGGCGATCATCGGTTATGGAAAAATGGGCAAGCTGGTGGAGCAGCTTGCGCCCGAATACGATTTCGAAATTCACGCCCGCATCGATCTCGGCCATGATCTGAAGCAGGCTGAAGGAGCCGACGCCGCCGTCGAATTCACCGAACCGCACGCGGTCGCGTCGAATATCGAAAAACTCGCGGCGCTGAAAGTGCCGGTGGTCGCCGGCACCACGGGATGGCTGAAGGATCTCGATCGCGTCCGCGCCGCGGTCGAAAAAAACAATTCCGCGCTGGTCTGGAGCCCCAATTTTTCAATCGGCGTGAACGTTTTTTCGCGGCTGGTCGCCGAAGCCGCGCGCCTTCTTGCCGATGAGCCGCAGTACGGCGCGTGGGCCTGGGAAATTCATCATCACACCAAGAAAGACGCGCCGTCGGGCACGCTGATCAAGCTGGTGGACGACATGAAACGCGCCGGCTACACGCGCCCGATCGATACCGGCTCGAATCGCGCCGGAGCGCATCCGGGAACGCACGAAATTGGTTTCGATTCGGCCGCCGATACGATCACGCTGCGCCACACCGCTCGCAGCCGCGAAGGTTTCGCGCGCGGAGCCTTGAAAGCGGCGCAATGGATCCCCGGAAAACACGGCGTATTCAAATTCGAAGACGTGTTATTCGGGGTTCGCTGAGAGTGGCTCTGTCGAAAATCAACCCCGCCATCACTGGCGGAAGCCGAAATGTTTTGAACACCCTCGCGCCACGATTCGGGCAAAATAAAGAAAGAGGCAAACAACATGTTCACAGGATGCGGAACAGCCCTGGTCACCCCGTTCGACAAAAATCTGCGCGTCGATGAAACCGCGCTGCGGCGGCTGGTTCGCCGCCAGATCGACGCCGGAATCAATTTTCTGGTCCCCTGCGGCACCACCGGCGAAAGCCCCACGCTCACGCGCGTTGAGCATCTTCGCGTCATCGAAATCACGGTTGAAGAAGCCAAGGGAAAGGTTCCCGTGCTCGGCGGCGCCGGCGGATATAACACGGCCGAGGTGATCGAACTGGCGAATGAGCTGCGCGAAATCGGCGTCGACGGCATTCTTTCCGTCACGCCTTATTACAACAAGCCCACGCAGGAAGGCCTCTATCAGCATTACAAGGCGATCGCCGCCGCCGTCCCGTTGCCGATGGTGATTTACAGCGTGCAGGGCCGCACCGGCGTGAACGTCGAACCGGCCACGCTGAAGCGCCTTGCCGGAATCGACAACATCGTCGGCGTGAAGGAAGCGTCGGGCAACATCGGCCAGATGGCGCGTGTGGTTCACGAAGTTCCCGACCGCTTCAACGTCCTGAGCGGCGACGATTCCATCACGCTGCCGCTGATCGCTCTCGGCGGACGCGGAATTGTTTCCGTCGTCTCGAATGAAATTCCGGGCGAGATGACTCGCCTGACCCAGCTCGCGATGAAGGGCGATTTCGCCCAGGCGCGCGCGCTGCAACGGCAATGGCTGCCGCTGATGGAAGTGAACTTCGTCGAATCGAATCCGATTCCGGTCAAAGCCGCCATGGCGTTGATGGGCCTGCTCGAACCGGTGTGGCGTTTGCCGATGTGCGCGCCGATGCCCGCCAGCCAAGCCAAAATCGAAGCGGTGCTCAATTCCTGCGGCCTCCTCGCCAGCGCGCGGAGCTCGCATGCGGACTGAGCGCACCGCGCCGGCGTTGTGCGCGCTTAAGGAAGAGTTAGAGAAATTATTCGACGAGAAACCCGCAGTCTATTCCGATCAACACTTCGCTCTCTTCGAGCACTTCAAACAAGCGCTGAACGAAGGCCGTATCCGCGCGGCCGAACCTGACGCGTCCACCGCCACCGGCTGGCGCGTCAACGCCTGGGTAAAAAAAGGAGTGCTGGCCGGCTTCCGCATGGGCGCGATCGTCGATATGTCGATCGACCCCGCGCGCCAGCCGTGGTTCGATAAATCCACCTGGCCGGTGAAACATCTCACGCCCGACAGCGGAGTGCGCATCGTCCCCGGCGGCTCCAGCATTCGCGACGGCTGCTACATCGGTAAAGGCGTTACGTGCATGCCGCCGATGTACATCAACACCGCGACCTGGATCGGCGACGGAACCATGATCGATTCGCATGCCCTGGTCGGAAGCTGCGCGCAGCTTGGCAAAAATTGCCATATTTCAGCGGCAGCGCAAATCGGCGGCGTGCTCGAGCCCGTTGGAGCCTTACCCGTGGTGATCGAGGACGACGTTCTGGTCGGCGGAAATTGCGGCGTCTACGAAGGAACCGTGGTAAAGAGAAAATGTGTCCTCGGCAGCGGCACCATTCTTACGCGATCGACCCCGGTCTACGACGTGGTTCGCGGCCAGGTTCACCGAGCCACCGGCGAAACGCCGCTGATCATTCCCGAAGGCGCGGTGATCGTCCCCGGTTCGCGCGCAATTTCACACGGACCCGGCAAGGAATGGGGAATTTCGTTGTACACGCCGGTCATCGTCAAATATCGCGACGAAAAAACCGATTCCCGCGTCCAGCTCGAAGATCTGCTGCGCTAGCTCTGTCCCCTTTTTCAGCACCCTGCCAGGGTAAGGCGCCAGGTGGCAGGGTCCGGCTGAAAGCCCGCCCCACACAGCGCTCCATGCCATTCTGGTAGCCTACGTTCAACCACTCTTATGCGATTCGTTTTTGCGATTTTCTTTCTGCTCAGCGCCGGACTCTTCGCCCAGACGCCGCCTCCGGGACGCGCGGTGTTCGAAGCGCATTGTTCGGTCTGTCACGGCACACGTGGCAATGGAGGCGAGCTGGGTCCAGCCATCGCCGAACGCCTGCTGCATTACAGCGACACGGAGTTGAACACGCTGATTCACGAAGGCCTGCCCAATTCCGGCATGCCCGCGAATAATTTGACCGCGGAAGATACCCGAATCCTGGTCGAATTTCTGCACACGCTGCGATCGCTTGAAGCTCCGGTGGAGACGCGTGCGAAAATTTCCCTGGCCGGCGGAGCGGCGCTCGAGGGACGGGTGATGAACCAAAGTTCCTGGGACGTGCAGCTTTTAACCGACGACGGCCGCATTCATCTGCTGCGCAAAGACGGCGACGTATATCGCCAGGTGACCAGCGAGAAGGATTGGCCCAGCTACAACGGCGAGTTCAGCGGGAATCGCTACACCACGCTCGACCAGATCAATAAGAGCAACGTCGGAAAGCTGGCGCCGACGTGGGTTTTCACCATGCTCAACGTGGCGCGGCTGCAAACCACGCCGATCGTGGTCGACGGGATCATGTATGTGACCAGCGCCAATGAATGCTACGCGCTCGATGCCGGCTCCGGGCGCGAGATCTGGCACTACCAGCGGCGTCGCACCAAGAATCTGGTCGGCAATGCGGCGGGCGGAATCAATCGCGGCGCGGCAGTCGCGGGCGACCGTCTGTTCATGGTCACCGACAACGCGCATATTATCGGCCTCAACCGCTTCACCGGACGCCTGCTGTGGGAAACGGTGATGGCGGACTGGCATCTGAATTACAACGCGACGGCCGCGCCGCTGGCCGTGGATGGGATGGTGATTTCCGGAACGGCGGGCGGTGATGAAGGCGCGCGCGGATTCGTGGCCGCCTTCGATCAAGCCACGGGCAAAGAGGTCTGGCGCTTCTGGACCGTCCCCAAGCGCGGCGAACCGGGTTCGGAAACCTGGCGGGGCGACGATATCGACCACCCCAGCGGAGCCACCTGGCTCACCGGCACTTACGATCCGCAGCTGCACACGCTGTATTGGCCGACAGGAAATCCCGGACCGGATCTCGACGGCGATCAGCGCGGCGGCGACAATTTATATACCAGCTCGATTGTCGCGCTGGACGTGAACACCGGAAAAATGAAGTGGTATTTCCAGTACACGCCCCATAACGTCTGGGATTGGGACGCGGAGCAGCCGCCGGTGCTGGTCGATACCACCTGGAACGGCCAGCCGCGAAAATTGCTGCTGCACGCCAATCGCAACGGAGTCTTCTACGTGCTCGACCGGACCGATGGCAAACTGCTGCTCGCCCGGCCGTTCGTTCGCCGCCTGACGTGGGCGAGCGGCATCGACAAGCAGGGCCGTCCCATCCTGAATCCCAACCAGGAGCCAACCGAGGCCGGGAACCGCATCTGCCCCTCGCTCGAAGGCGGCACGAACTGGTTCTCGACGTCGTTCAATCCGGCGACCGGATTGTATTACGTGCAGACCATGGAAAAATGCGACCTGTTTACCAAACGCGCGGCCCCATGGCGAGCCGGAAGCGGCTATTTCGGCGGATCGTTCGAGGAAGCGCCCGGCGACAAGGCCCAAAAAATCCTGCGCGCGATCAACATAGAAACCGGCGCGATCGCCTGGGAGCTTCCCCAGACCGGACCCGCCAATTCCTGGGGCGGAACGCTTTCCACCGCCAGCGGCCTGGTTTTTTTCTGTGAAGACAGCGGGGCGCTGATGGCCGTCGACGCCACAGACGGAAAACCGCTGTGGAAGTTTCAGGCCAATCAGCTCTGGAAGGCCTCCCCGATGACTTACAGGTTCGACGGCAAACAGTACGTGGCCGTCGCATCCGGATCAACCATTCTTGCGTTCGCGCTGATGAACTGATCCGTCCTGATGAAGTGATAAAGGATGAATGGGTTAGCGCCGCCGGCCAGCGCGCTGAAACAGCCCCAGATCGCTGCGCTCGTAGATCGCGGTCAGGATGGCGTCCGCCGCAACCGCGGTCAGAACGCCCCGCCACTTATATTCGAGCGGCGCGAAAATGGCGGCCGCTGCCGCTGCCGCACCCACTCCCAAACGGATCTTTTGTTCCAGATCGCTCATTTGTTTGCACTCCCGTAACGTTAAATTTAGGACAGAAATCCGGCTTCGCCGAGTTTCATCGAGGCTTAGAGTGTGTTACGGGAGTATATGTTTCTCTCAATCTGCGAGCTTTTCTGTTTTTTCCGCCTGGCCCTGCGCTCTCGACGGCGACAGTTTTAAGCTCTGGGGCGTTTCTATAAACCGCAGGCAGCATGCGGAGCGCGCCTGTCTGCGAGTTTGAAACGAACCGGCCAAACCAATCCCGCCGGCCTTTTTAATGCGGAGCCTTTATGTAGGTCTTTTTATTTTCAGTTGGTGCGGATGAGAGGACTTGAACCTCCACTCCCTTGCGAGAACTAGAACCTGAATCTAGCGCGTCTGCCAATTCCGCCACATCCGCACAAATCGGGAAAGCAATTCCATTGTCCAGGATCGGCGGCTTCCCGTCAAATCGCGTTATTGTTTGTCCAGTACCAGCTTGACGTCGAATTCGCCCCGCTGCGGAATGGTGACCTGGCTGCGGATCACCAGGGTGCGGCCGCCATCGGCCAGCTCCCAGATTTCTTTCGAGCTGATGGCGATGCCGCGATAATCGAGCGTGTATTCGATTAACAGATCGTCTCCAACCCATTTGGCCGAGCCTTTGGCGTCGGAATCCTGAATGCGATTCACGCAGGGCTGGCCGTCGGTGCTGTATTTGATCTGGGTGGTCGATTCGCCGCGCTCGCCTTTCTGATAGCTGGTGTATTCGAGCGCGGGATCGTGATGCTTAATGCTGCGCGTGATGATCTGCGGCGCGGGCATGCCGCCGAAATCGCTTTTGGCGGGGTTCATTTTCCACTCGCCGGTGAAATCGGGTTTGGCGGCGAACAGAACGGTCGCGAACAGGACGCCGGCGGCAACGGATCGGAGCATAACCCTCAGCAAATTATAACAGTACCCATGGTACCTGATTCGCCGGCTTGCATAAATCCGCGATTCGAACCACGGATCGTGTGGCTTCGGACGCACGGGGGGCTTGACAAGCAGAGCGCGCTGACTAGAATAGGGATAATCTGCGTTCTATGCCGGGCTGTGAGCACAAGCGCACTGAATTTCTGATGCGGCGCGACGGGGTCGACTACCTGCGATGTCTGGAGTGTGGCCAGGTTTTCGAGGCTGACGACCTGGAGCAGGTACCGCTCTACGAAGACGACGAGGAACCGCGGCGGAAACGGGCGTCGTAAATCGAAAGCCGATCAGACCGTCGCCTGGCGTGGAACGGCGCTGTTCCACAACACGCGGCGGCCCCATTTGTGCGCGAAGGCGTACTCCAGGCCGAGATTCAGCAGCGTGATCACGGGCACCACCGCCAGCAGCGGGAACAACACGACGGTTGCCCGGCGCTCCCGCATTAAATTGCAGCCGATGGAGGCGACCGCGCGGGTGAGCTTCAGATAGTCGCCGGATTCGCCGGCGACAGCACTGCGGCCCTGCTTCAATCCAGCCAGAAATTCGGAGGCGTTGCGCGCGCCGGGGATCTCCGTATAAGTGTGGCCGAGGCACGCCATGGTGTGGGCGTCGCTGCCGCCGACCGCGACCTTTCCGTGCTGCGAGGCGTAGCTGGCTGCGCGCCGATTGGCGACCTCGAGCATCTGTCCATTACGCGTTTCGACCGCGGGAAAACGGGCGGTGAATTCGTCGAAATCGGCATCGCGGCGCGAGCCGGTCAGCGAGGAAAAAACGTGATTCACGCTGAACAGCAGACCGCGCTCTTCGAGATAGGCGAGCAGTGACGGCATGTCCGCGGCGCGGCGCTGCAATTCGGCGTGGTCGCGCTCCGCGATGCCGTAAACGCCCATGTGCAGGCGCATGCCAGTGCTGGTAAGGCAGCTCACCTCCTCGCTCAGAAAGAAATCCGCATGGCGGCGCAGCGGCTCCACCGCGTCGATCGAATCGTGATCGGTCACGGTGACCAGGTCCATGCCGCGGGCTTTCAGCGTCGCGTAGACTTCCCGCGGGTCGTTGTAGCTTTCGCGGCAAATGCGGTCGAGCACGGGCACGGTGCACATGCCCGAATGAATGGTGTGGACGTGCAGATCGCACTTCATGCGCTTCCGTTATAACAGTCGATTGTTACAATCTCGATTCCCGCGCCAAAAACATTCGTTACATTTTATGTTTTGATGGATTCGCTTTGCGGCAGCGGCGGCGGCGTGAGATGCTGGAACAGAGGTGCCGACGGGAAAAGGGTGCTGCGGATTGTCTCGATAGGCGGAGGAAACGGTCTTTCGACGCTGCTGCGCGGCCTGAAGCGCTACGCCCGGGCGGAGCGGGAAGCGCTGGATATTACAGCGATTGTCACCGTCACCGACGACGGCGGCAGCTCCGGACGGCTGCGCCGGGAATTTTCCGTTCTGCCGCCGGGCGACATCCGCACCTGCATGGTGGCGCTGTCCGAAGATGAAACATTATTGACAGAATTGTTTCAATACCGTTTCTCGAACGGACGCGGATTGAAAGGCCACAGCTTCGGCAACCTGTTTCTGACCGCGATGACCCACCTGACCGGCGATTTTGCGCAGGCGGTGAAGCTTTCTTCCGAGGTTCTGGCCGTGCTGGGGCGGATCTACCCGTCGACGGCGGCCAATGTCGCGCTGGAGGCGACGCTGGCCGACGGGTCCAAAGTGCTGGGCGAGACCAGGATCAGCCGCAGCCGCTCGCGAATCGAAAAAATCGCGTTGCGTCCGGCGCGGCCCAAGCCGCTGGCCGAGACGCTGCGCGCGATTGCGGAGGCGGACCTGATCACCCTGGGTCCGGGGTCGCTGTTCACCAGTATTGTGCCGAATCTGCTGGTGGACGGAATTCCGCGGGCCATCGCCCAATCGCCGGCGCTGAAGGCGTATTTCGTGAACCTGATGTCGCAGCCGGGCGAGACCACCAATTTTCGCGCGTCGGATCATCTGGGGGCGCTGCTGCGGCACGCGGGACGATATGGCCGCGGGCTGATCGACGTGTGCGTGATCAATACGCGGCCGATTTCGGGAAAGGTGCTGGAAAAATACCAGCGGCAGGCCGCGCGGCCGGTGGAAAACGACGTGGCCAATCTCGGACGCCTGGGCGCCAAGGTTCTGGGTGAGGATCTGCTGCGCCTGTCACGCCTGCGCGCGCACGAAAAAATCCGGCACGATTCGACGGTGCTCGGAGCGATTGCGGTGCAACTGGCCGAACTCGGCTCAGAACGGCGGCGCCGTGCGAAATTGAAGGAATGAACATCCACGTCGCGATTCTGGCAGCGGGTTTGGGGACACGCATGCGCAGCCGGCGCGCCAAGGTGCTGCATCGCGCCGGAGGATTGCCGCTGATCGAGCACGTGATCGCGGCCGCGCGCGACCTCGCTCTGCCGCAAAACATGGTGGTGGTCACCGGGCATCAGGCCGCGCTGGTGGAGCAGCAGATCGCGCCGCTGGGAGTTCGTTTCGTGCGGCAGCAGGAGCAGCGCGGCACCGGCGATGCGCTGGCGAACTGCCGGAAGCTCCTCGAAGGCGAAGGCGGCCTGCTGATGGTGCTGTACGGGGATACGCCGCTGCTCTCGGCGGCGACGCTGAAGCGGCTGCGCGATACGCAGATGTATTCGCACGCGGCGGCGACGCTGATTACGACGACGCTCCCGGATCCCTCGGGCTACGGCCGCGTCATGGTCGATGGAGACGGCAACGCGACAGCCATTGTCGAGGACAAAGCGTGCACCCCGGAGCAGCGCAACATCCGCGTGATCAATTCCGGCATTTATTGTTTTCGCGCGGAGCTGCTGTGGCGGCATCTGGGCGAGATTCAGCCGAATCCGGCATCGGGCGAGGTTTATCTGACCGATATGGCGGCCATTCTCACCGCGCACCACGAAGATGTGCGGACCATGCATATCGAGGATTCGCGCGAATTGCTGGGGATCAATACCCGGGTGGAGCTGGCCGAGGCCGATCGCCTGCTGCGCGCGCGCAAAGCCGAGGAGCTGATGCTTTCCGGCGTGACCATCGAGCGGCCGGAAACCGTCGCGATCGATGCGCGCGTATGCGTCGGGATGGACACGGTGATCGAACCGTTTGCGCGCATTCTGGGCGACACGCAAATCGGCGAGGATTGCGTCATCGGAGCGGGGGCCATCATCGAATCGTCGCGGCTGGCGGCGGGGTCGATGGTGAAGCCGTACACGCTGATCAGCAGTTCGCGGATCGAGGCGGGCGCCCAGGTGGGGCCGTTCGCGCGGCTGCGGCCGAACGCCGACATCGGACCCAACGCGCGGATCGGAAATTTCGTCGAGGTGAAAAACAGCCGCATCGGCGAGGGCTCCAAAAGCCAGCACCTGGCCTATCTGGGCGACGCGCGGATCGGCGATCGGGTGAACGTCGGCGCGGGCACCATCACCTGCAATTTCGACGGCGAAAGAAAGCACCAGACCAGGATCGGCGACGGCGCTTTTATCGGTAGCAACGCGACCCTGGTGGCGCCGCTGGAGATCGGCGTGGAAAGCTACATCGGGGCCGGCAGCGTGATCACCGATGCGGTGCCGGAACAGGCCTTGGCGCTGGGCCGCGGCCGGCAGGTGGTGAAGACGGATTGGGTGAGAAAAAAGAAGTCAGCAGTCAGAAATAAGGAGTCAGAAGTCAGAAGTCAGAAATCAGAATGAAGATCCTGACGGCCGCCAGGCAGTTCCTGCTGACTCCTTATTTCTTCGGCGCCGTGTGCACCACAATGCGCGTGGCCGTGTTGACGCCCTGATCGTCGGTGCTGTATTGGACCGTCACGCGAACCCGCGGTTGCAGCTTCCCTTCCACCTTGGTTTGCGGCGTAACGCGAAACGTGCGCTTTTCCTGCTTGCCGGAGATGCGGCGAGCCACCGAAAGTTTATCGGCGGTGGTTTCGGTGACCGCTCCCGAAAAAAACGCGTCGGGCTTTTTTTGTTCCGGCACGGATTGCTGAGCAGGCCGGGCGATCCCGCCGGAAAGCAGACCAAGCCCTACGCAGAGCAGGAATTTCAGCACTGACCTATTAGAATACTCGAACGCGCCGCTTCATAACACCAGCACCGGATGGTACAGGTGCGGCAGGCGCGCTTCCCCGATCGCTACCAGCTCGCCTTGCGGCGTCACCGCCTTGACAAAGCGCGAGCCGCGGCGCGCCTGAAACGGCGACACGCGAAAATCGCGGCCGTTGCGGATCTGGCCGGCGGTGATGGCGTCCACCAGCTCCATGGGAAATTCGGGCAGAAGCTGCGCGGCGGGGATCAGCGCTTCTTCGAGACGGCCGGCGGCGGCGATCCCGGCCAGTTGCTCCAGCGTGCGCGCGGCTTCGATTTTGAAATCGCCCGAAGCGGTGCGGCGCAGCGTTTGGAGATGCGCGCCGCAGCCCAGGATCCGGCCGGCTTCATGCGCGATACTGCGCAGATAGGTTCCCGCCGAGCAGTGCACCCGCACCTCGGCTTCATTTCCTGCGACGCGCAACAGGTCCAGCGAATAAACCTCGACGGCGGCCGGCTTTAATTCCACCGGCTGATTCTTGCGCGCGAACTGATAGGCCGGCCGTCCGGCGATCTTTTTGGCGGAAACCGGCGGCGGCGTCTGCGCGAATTCGCCGCGAAACGGCGCCAGCGCGGCTTCGATGTCGGCCGCGCTGAACGACACGGCGATTTCGGGCGAAGTCGGCTCGCCCGCGGCGTCGTAGGTGTCGGTGGAGAAGCCGAAACGAATCACGCCTTCATAAATTTTGTCGTTGCGCGTGTAGAATTGCGCCAGTCGCGTGGCGCGGCCGATGACCAGCGGCAGCACGCCGCCGGCGCCCGGATCGAGCGTTCCCAGGTGCCCGACCTTGCGCGTTCCCGCGATGTGCCGCATTTTGTTCACCACATCATGCGAGGTCCAGCCGAGCGGCTTATCAACGACGATAACTCCGTCCACCTGTTTAAATTAGCAAGTACCATAGCCGGCCCGCGCGGCGCCAATTTTCTAAAGAATCGTTCATGAATGAATCGTCATGTTAGAATTTGTTCGAATGCGGCGTATTTTCGCCTTTCTGCTGATTGTCGCCACGTGCGGAGTCGCCGCGGACGATAACCGGCCCTTGGGAGATCGCACCAGGCAATACCTGCTGGACCTGCTGCGCCTGGATACCTCGAATCCGCCGGGCAATGAAACCCGCGTGGCCGACTATTTGAAGCAGGTGGCCGACGCGCACGGCATCTCCTGCGACCTGGTCGGCAACGACCCGCACCGGCAGAATTTTATCGCGCGGCTCAAAGGCGCCGGCAAAGGGCGGCCGCTGCTGCTGATCGCGCATACGGATGTGTTTCCGGCGGAACGCTCGCAGTGGAGCGTCGATCCGTTCGCGGGAGAAAATCGCAACGGCTATATTTACGGCCGCGGCACGCAGGACGACAAATCTCTTCTGGCGGCGGAGCTGGCCGTGCTGGTGGAGATCAAGCGGCGCAATATTAAATTGGGCCGCGATTTGATTCTGCTCGCCGAAGCCGACGAAGAGGGCGGCAATAACGGCATCGAGCGCATGTTGCAGCGCGATTATTTTCAGCGCATCGACGCCGAGTTCGCGCTGAACGAAGGCGGTTACGTTCTCGAAACGCGCGACGGTCCGAAAATTTTCAACGTGCAGACCACGGAAAAAATTCCCTCCGGAATCATTCTGACGGCGAAAAGCGCCAACGGTCCGGCGCGCATGGATAATCCGGTGGTGCGCCTGATGGACGCGGTGCAAAAACTGGCGCGCGCCGACCAGCCGGTGCGGCTGAATCAGACCACGCGGCGTTATTTTCGCGAATTGTCCAAGGTGCCGGACTACGCCTGGCTGGATTCGATCCGGCGCCGCCTGGACGATCCCAATGGCGCGATGTGGGCGGCGAACCAGATTCGCGCGCACGATCCGGCGCTGGAAGCCATGCTGCGCACCACGGTGACGCCGACGCTGCTGCGGGCCGGCTTCGCCATCGACCAGATCCCCAGCACGGCGGAAGCGGAGCTGGACGTGCGACGCCTGCCGTCGGAGACGCGGGATGAGCTGCTGGCGCGTTTTCGCGGAATCATTAACGATCCGCTGGTGGAGATCAGCTTCGCGGCGGGGCAGCAGATGCCGGCGACCGAGCCCAGCGCCATCACGACGCCGCTGTATCGCGCGATGGAGCGCGCTATTGGGCGCATGTATCCGCGCGATCTGGTCATTCCGTTCATGGGCCGCCGCGGCACCGATTCAAGTTTTCTGCGCGCGCGAGGCATGGCGGTGTACGGCGTTCCCATCTTCGTGCGCGAAAGCCCGGAGGGCCGCGCTCATGGCAACGACGAGCGCATCTCGCCCCGAAATCTGGAGGATGGCGCGGAGTTGCTGTGGCAGATCGTGCTCGAAACGGCGGGAGCAAGCTAACTGGCCCTCGCCGATCAACCCCGGCCTGACTGCCGGGGCTTCCTGGCTTTCACCGGGCCGCTAATCGATGAAGCCCTTCCAGGTGCGGCCTTTTTCGTCGCGCAGCGTGACCACCACGTTTTCCGACACGCCGGTCAGCGTGCGGCCACTCCCGTCGCGGAACCGGTACACCACCGAATTGTCCGGATTGCGCGTGGCCGAGCCGCGCCAGATGTTGCCGTACTCATCCTTCAGCTTGATATGATCGCCGTGTCCGTAGCCGGAAACGCGGGTTTTGGTCTTTTCCTCTTCCAGGTGAAAAAATCCGCCGGGAAGGTGAGTGCGTTTTCGCTGCTTGCCGTAGATCATTTGGTTTCCCCTTTATTATGCGGCGCGGTTTCTTGCGTTTCGATAGGGTTTGTACCCTAATCCCGCGGCGGGAAAAGAATCGAAAGGAATACAAAATGCGAGCGGTGGTGCAACGGGTCGCTTCGGCCCGCGTGACGGTGGAGCGGGAAATTACCGGAGAGATCGGCGCGGGATTATTGGTGCTACTGGGAGTTTCCAAAACCGACACCGCGGCCGACGCCGATTTTCTGGCGGCGAAAATCGCCAATCTGCGCATTTTTTCCGATGAGGCCGGCAAAATGAATCGCAGCCTGATCGAAACCGGCGGCGCGATGCTGGTGGTTTCGCAGTTCACCTTGTACGGCGATACGCGCAAGGGCCGGCGTCCGGGTTTCGACCAGGCCGCGCTGCCGGAACAGGCGCGGGCGCTGTACGAATCCTTCGTCGCGGCGGCTCGCCGCACCGGTCTTCACGTCGAGACGGGAATTTTTCAGGCGTCGATGGCGGTCGCGTTAGTGAATGATGGTCCGGTGACGTTTATTGTTGAGAGCTCCAGTTGAACCTTGCGACGATTTCGTCGACTGCGCCTTCCGCCGCGATCCGCCCGCGCTCGAAAAACACCGCCCGTGAGGCGAGCGCCCGCGCGAAGCCGGCATCGTGCGTCACCAGCAGCTTCGCCTGCGGCAGCGCGACCAGCAATCGCACCAGGTCGCGCCGCGCCGGCGGATCGAGCGAGGTGGTCGGCTCATCGAGCACCAGAATTTCCGGCTCCATCACCAGCACGCCGGCCAGCGCGACGCGGCGTTTTTCGCCGCTGCTCAAATGGTACGGAGCTTTGTCCATCGCCGCGCCCATGCCGACCCGTTCCAGCGCTTTTTGTGCGCGCGCGATCGCTTGTTCGGACGCAGCGCCCAGGTTCATGGGACCAAAGGCCACGTCTTCAAGAACGGTGGGCATGAAAAGCTGCTCGTCGGAATCCTGAAAAACAAGTCCGATTTTCGAGCGAACGCGGGCGAGATTTTCTTTCGCCAGCGTGAGGCCGCAAACTTCAAGGGAGCCTTCGCCTTCGAGCAGTCCGTTCAGATGCAGCACGAAAGTGGTTTTTCCCGAGCCGTTGGCGCCGAACACGGCCACGCATTCGCCGGCTTCGAGATGAAAATCGACACCATCGAGCGCCTGAGTTCCGTCGGGATAACGATGGCGCAGGCCGGAGACGCGAATGACGCTCATAACGCCATCCGGATCGCCAGCGACGCGGCCGTCGCGGCGAAAAAGAAGACCGCGTCGGCGGCGTGCCAGTGCGGATGGGACAGCGTCGGAAATCGTCCGGAAAATCCACGCGCGAGCATGGCGCGATAGATTCCGTCGGCGCGCTCCCACGATCGCGCGAATAAGACGCCCAGCGCGCCGGCCGCGGCGCGAAATCGCCATCCGCGACGGCTGGCCGCGGCCAGCCGCATGTGCTGTGCCTGTTCCGAGATCACGAATAAATATCGATATAAGAACTGGATTACCAGAATCAGCATGCGCGGCACGCGCAAAATTTCCAGGCCGCGCAATAAATCAGGGATGGGAGTGGTCGCCACCAGGATCAGCGCGGCCAATCCGGAGAGGAAACTTTTTTCAGCCAGCGCCAATGCGCGCGCCGCGTCGCCCGACCACCAGGTGATCAGCGCGAAGGTCGCCGAAAAGGGCAGCACCAGCGCAGCGCGGCGGCCCAGAGCCGCGAACGGCAGGCGCGCCGCGGCCATCGCCGCGATCAGCAACACGGCGTAGGCGGCGAAGGCGAGCTGCGCGGTGGGGTTGGTGGTCGAGACGGCGATAAGGAACGCCAGCAAGGCGCCGAATTTCGCGCGTGCGTCGCGGGCGTGCAGCGGGCTTTTTCCGCGGCTCCATTGCTCGACCACCAGGTGGTGCAAGATTAGGCGCTCCGCCGCGAAATCAGTTTGCCGGTGAACACGCAAGCTCCATAAATCAGAATGAGACCGGCGATGCCGGCAAGAGCGCGGCGCAGCCACGGCGAGGCGATCCCATGTACGCGATAATCGGCCAGCGGCGCGTGAAGCCATACCGGCGCGTGCGCAATGGCAAGCTGTTCGATTCCGTCGGGATTCGCCGAGGCCACCAGAATCCCCGCCATCGCCAGCAGCACGGCCGCCAGCGCGATCACCCCGAGCACGGGCAGCGGCGCGGGTTCCGGCGTGCGCGTCCAGTGCGGGTTCAGCCGCTCGATCGCGCGCACGGCGGCAAGCGTGATGGCTCCTTCAAGCAGCGCGCTGACCAGAAACAGCGCCAGCGAAACCAGCAGCACGCGCCGCGGCATCGGCACGCCGGACGCGATCAGGTCCGCGAGCGCAAAACCGGCGCTGGCGAGAACGCTGAGCGTGCCGCCGGCGAAAATCGCCAGCGATCGCGAGCCGCGCGCCAGCAGGCGATACGGCAGATAGCCCGCCAACACCCCGACAATCGCCATATTGAACACGTTGGCGCCCAACGCGAGAACTCCGCCGTCCTGAAAAACCAGCGCCTGAATCGCCAG
Organism: Bryobacteraceae bacterium; assembly: GCA_035507655.1. GTDB lineage: Bacteria > Acidobacteriota > Terriglobia > Bryobacterales > Bryobacteraceae > Palsa-187. The sequence continues at coordinate 54,458 of DATJNW010000158.1, forward strand.
AATCGCGGTCATCACCACGCAGGCCGGCGCGGGACCAAGAACGATCGCCAGCAGCGTGCCGCCCACCAGGTGCCCGCTGGTTCCGGGTCCCACCGGGAAATTGATCATCTGCGCGGCGAAAATAAACGCGCCCATGACGCCGAGCAGCGGGATGCCCGATTCCTCCAGGCCGCGCTGCGCGCGCCGCGCCGCGAGGCCGACCACCGGCGGCGCGAGCAGGTCGAACGCGCCCCACACCGGAGCGCTCAGGAATCCGTCGGGAATGTGCATCGCAGGGCTACTTTATTCGTATCACGATTCTTCCAAGCGTGCCACCGGAGAACCGGTCCGTTCGAGTTCGTGCCCAACCGTGGGCCGCGAGAACCGCGCTACATTGTAAGACGAATGAGCGAACTGAGCCGCATCGGCGTGGCCATCGATTCCGCGCTGCTTGAAAAATTCGACGATCTGATTGCCCGGCGCGGCTACACCAACCGCTCCGAGGCGTTTCGCGACCTGATCCGCGACGCGCTGATCGAAAAGACGGCGGAGCGCCCGGACAGCATCGTGGTGGGCACCGTGACGCTGGTTTATAACCATCACGTCCGCATGCTTTCCGACCGCCTCACCGACATGCAGCACGAAAGTTATCACAACGTGCTTTCCACGCTGCACGTCCACCTGGATCACGACAACTGCCTGGAGGTTCTGGTGCTGAAGGGAAAAGCGTCCGCTGTTCGGAAAATGGCCGATGCGCTGATTTCCACCAAAGGCGTGAAACACGGCCGCCTGACCATCACCACCAGCGGAGCCGGCCTGTGATCGTCGGCACGGGCGTCGACCTGTGCGAGGTGCCGCGGCTGAAGCAGGCCATCGAGCGCCACGGCGACCGCTTTACGTCGCGCGTTTTCACTGAAGCTGAAGTGACTTATGCCGAGTCGAAGGCGAATCGTTATGAGCGCTACGCGGCGCGCTTCGCGGCGAAAGAAGCGGCGATGAAAGCGCTCGGCACGGGATGGCGCGGAGGGATCGCGTGGCGGGATTTTGAGGTGAGCAATCAGGCCTCCGGCCGGCCGGCGCTGAGCTTTCATGGCAAGGCCGCGGAGATCGCCAGGAAACGCGGCGTGCGAAATATTTCGCTGTCGCTCACGCATACCGCGGAGCAGGCGATGGCGATGGTGATTCTGGAAAATTGATCGCTCCCAACGCGAGCACAACCACGCCCAGATCAAGGAATAAATCTCTTATTCATGCAGAGCTTGCGCCGGGTCGATTCGCGTGGCCCGGCGCGCCGGGACGTAACCGGCGAGCGCGGCGACGGCAACAAACAACGCGCCGCTGGCGGTAAACGTCAGCGGATCGGTGGCGCTGGTTTCATACAGCATCGTGGAAAGGACTCGCGTTAGCGCCAGCGATCCAGCCAGGCCGATGGCGATTCCGGCGAGCGTGAGCGAAAGCGCGCCGCCGATGACCAGGCGGAAAATATCGGCGTAGGCCGCGCCCAGCGCCAGGCGAATCCCTAATTCCTGGGTCCGCTGCGCGACCGAAAAGGCGACGATGCCGTAGACGCCAATGATCGCCAGAAGCAGCGCCGTGATCGCGAAGACGGCCAGAAGAACCATGGCGAAGCGAGGCTGCGCGCTGGTCCGTTCCAGCAATTCCTCGCCGGTCATGGCCTGGGTCAGCGGCTGATTGGGATCGACCGCCGCGATTTCGCGGCGCACGGAGTTGATGACGCCGTGCGGGTCCATCGTGGTGCGGACGCTGAGTGCGAGATAGGTGGAGGTGAGCTGGGGCAAGGGCAGATAAATTTCCGGCTGCGGCGCGAGCGCGAGGCTGGCGTTCTTCACATCGCCAAGCACGCCGGTTATTTCGAACGGATTGGGCAGATTGCCGACCCAGATCCGTTTGCCGACGGCGTTTTCATTGGGCCAGAAGCGGCGCGCCGTGGTTTCGTTGACCATCGCCACCAAAGGCGCGCGCGCGTCATCGTGCGCGGTGAAGGTGCGGCCGGCGACGAGCGAGATCGCCAGCGTTTTCGCGTAATTGGGACTGAGCTGCTGAATAAAAACGATCGGGCGCCGGCCGAGCACCACCTGCGGCTGGCCTTCGAACAGCACCGGCGCCTGATGGTTCGGCTCGGCCGGAAGCGCGGTGGAAAGCGCGGCGGATTGGACGCCGGGGGTGGCCGAGACGCGGCGCAGCACATTGTCATAAAACGCGATGAGATCCGCCGTTTTCGCGTACTTTGCGGGCGGCAGGGTGATGTCGAGCGTAAGCAGATTTTTCGGATCGAAGCCGGGACTGGCTTCGCGCAATCGGATAAAGCTGCGAATCAGCAGACCGGAACCGACCAGCAGGATCATCGATAATGCCACCTGGCCGACCACGAGAACGCTTCGTGCGCGCGTGCGGCCGCGGCTGCCGGAGCTGGTGCGGCCCTCCTCGCGCAGCATCGAATTGAGATCGGGTTTGGAAAGCTCCAGTGCGGGCGCGAGACCGAACAGAATTCCGCTGGCGAGCGAAATCAGCAGTGTGAACAGAAGCACGCGCGCGTCCATTTCGACGCCCGCGATCTGCGGAAAGGTTGGCTCGCTGAGGCCGGAAAGCGCGCGCGTACCCATTTCGCCGAGAAAAATTCCCAGGGCGCCGCTGACCAGCGAGAGCGCGAGACTTTCCCCGAGCAGCTGCCGGATCAGCACACGGCGCGGCGCTCCGAGCGCGCTGCGGATGGCGAATTCTTTCTTTCGTCCCACGGCACGGGCCAAAAGAAGACTGGCGACGTTGGCGCAGGCGATCAGCAGGACGAATCCGACGGCGGCGGAAAGAACCAGCACTAGGGGGCGCACGTTGCCGACGAACTCCTGGCGCAAATCGCCGAGGCTCATCTCCAGATCGAGCGTGGAATCGTAAGCGCCGGGATGGTCGCGCCGGTATTGGTCATAAAGGACAGCGATTTCGGATTGCGCCCGCTCACGCGAAACGCCGCGGGCGAGCCGGCCGATCAAGTGGAAATAAGGTCCGCCAGCCTGCACGCGTGCGGGAGTGACGTAGCTCAGATCGAACACGCGCGTGGTCCACAGATCGGAGCCGTCGAGCCCGCTCATCGGGAAACGGAACTGCGGCGGAAGCACGCCGATGATGGTAAAGACATCGCCATTGAGGTCCAGCGTCTGGCCGATCGCGGCGCGATTGCGCGCGAATTTGCGGGTCCAGAATTCGTCGCTGATCAGCACCACCTGCGGCCCGCCACGGCGATCTTCTTCGGGGCGAAAGGCGCGCCCCAGGGCCGGCTTCACGCCGAGCAGATCGAAAAAATTCCAGGAAACGCGCGCGGCGCGGATCTGTTCGGCATCGCCGCGTCCGGTCAGGTTGAAATTTTCGAACGTGCAGGCGGCGACGTTGCGAAACGAGCGCTGATAATTTTCGAGGTAGCCGAAAAACGGATAAGAAAGCGTTCCGCCGAGGTTGTGACGGTCCTTGGGAAGTCCGTTGATGACCACGAGCTGCGCCGGATCGGAAAAGGCGAGCGGGCGCAGCAGCAATGCATTGGCTACGGTGAAAATCGCGGTATTGGCGCCGATGCCGGCCGCCAGCGTGAGAATGGCGACGAGGCTGAACGCAGGATTCTGCGTGAAATGGCGCATTTCCATCAAAACAGTATACAGAAGAGAAAGAGCGCCGCTTGAAAATTCCTCTTGTGGAATGCGTTCTTCGGGCGTATAGTGAACAAAAGCGTAACGAGGATGCAGTTGCGAAGTATTGGTTTTACCGCGGGGGTCGTATATGCGTTCGGCGGAGTTTTGCTGACGCCCTCAGCGGCGCAAACGCCGCTGGCTCCGGAACAGCAGGTTCAGGCTGTGCAAGCTCCGCCGGACGACGCCTCAGCCTCGGCTCTACCCGCGCCCGCTTCGTTCGTGCCCTTGACGCTCGGCCAGAAATATCTGTGGTCGGTGAACAAGGTTTTCTCGCCGGGATCGCTCTTTCTGTATAATTTTCGCGCCGGATTCGATGAGGTGCTGCGCAAGGACAGTCCCTGGGGCAACCAGGAGGATTCCTACGGCGTGCGCACGGCGTCGTTTCTGGGGCGCAGCTTTCTGCGGCAGAACCTGGCGTTCGGGGTGCGCGCTTTCGACCATGAAGACCCGCGCTATTTCGTGCTGGGGCGCGGCAGCCGGTGGACGCGGGTGAGGTACGCCGTGATTCGAACATTTCTGGTGCGAAATGATTCGGGCGGAATTATGCCGGCTTACAGCCTGTTCGCCGCCGCGTTCGGGACGCCGCTGCTCGCCGACCAATGGGGATTGGAGCACCGCTTGAATCCGCATCCGCTGCGCGCGGGCGGCGCGGGGCTGGGTATCGCCGTCGGGTCGGACGTGTTTCAGGAATTCTGGCCGGACATCAAGAGGAAACTTGGTCTCGATCGCCGGCTGCATGGGTGGTACGGCCACTAACCGGGCGCTGAAAAAGGGGACGGAGTACTGTCGGGAAACCGCGCCATCGCTGGCAACTCTGACGGGCAGGGCTCAGCGCGGACCGCGCGTCTTCACACGGGATTGCGGATGCGAAAGCCTCGTTTTCTCCCCAGCGCCACCACTTCGCCTTCGTATTTCAAACTGCCGTTGATCATCAGCTCCAGAGGGCGCTGCAAGGAATAATCGAAGACCAGCACATCGCCCGGCTGCAGGTGCAGCAATTCGGTGATGCCCAGCCGCGGGCCGTGCAGCCGCGCGTCCAGGCGGACCGCCGCGGGACGGATCAGGCGCAACACCCGCAGGTTCTCGTCTTCGGTGGCCTGCGTTTTGCGCACGGTGCGATGCGCGTCGATTTTCTGGCGCAGCATCTTGACGATGATCGAGGGGATGCCCAGGTTCATCATGCCCGAAGTCTCGCCGATGCGCACTTCAATGCTGATGGCCACCACGGCTTCGTTCTGCGCCATGATTTGCAGCAGCTGCGGCTCGGTTTCCTGACCCTCGATGGCGAAATCAATGGCCGCCACGGCCATCCACGCGGTGCGCAGATCGTTCAGAATGACCCGCAGCAGGCCCTCCATGATGCTCTGCTCGATGTCGGTGATCTCGCGATCGATGCGCGTCGGTGTTTTGCCGCTGCCGCCGAGCAGCATTTCGAGAATCGGAAACACCAGCGACGGGTTGATTTCCAGAATCGCGCTGCCGTCGTAGGGCTTCATGTTGAGCGCGATCAGGCTGGTGGGCGAGGGCAAGGATTGCTTGAACTCGTTGAAGGACAGCTGCTCCACCGAAATCAGGTTGACGATCACGTAAGAACGCAGATACGCCGACAGGCTGGAGGCCAGGCTGCGCGCGAAATTTTCGTGCAGCAGATGGATGGTGCGAAGCTGGTCCTTGGCGATGCGGTCGGTGCGCCGGAAATCGTAGAGCTGGCCTTTGACGGCGTCTTCGGCCAGGCGCTGTTCGTGTGCGTGGCGGAAGGCGTCGTCGATTTCCTGCTGAGAGAGGACGCGGTCCATAAGCATTGATCGGCCCCGCCGGGCGATGCAAGACGTCGGAATTTTCCGAGCGGCTCAGGTTGAAACGGGCCCAGTTGAAACCGGCGTGAGGCGCAAGGTACGATCAGGACTGGCTCGCGGTGATCACCCGGGCCGCAATGGCGGCGAGCTCGCCGCAACTCGACCGGCGGGAGAAACCACAACATTGTGACCTCTGAAAACGATCGGCCGCGCGTCGCGGTTTTAGGTTTGGGATATATCGGATGCGTGACGGCGGCCTGTCTTGCCGAGACCGGACACACCGTTTGCGGCATCGACCGCGATGGGCACAAGGTGACCAGCGTCGGCCGCGGCCAGGCGCCGTTTTACGAGCCGGGCTTGGGGGAACTGGTCGAAAAAAATGTCGCGGCGGGACGTCTCATCGCCACCGCTTCCACGCGCGAGGGCATTGAAAACGCCGACGTCGCGCTGGTCTGCGTGGGCACGCCGTCGGAGCGCAATGGCAACCTGGGGCTCGACCAATTGCGCCGCGTCACCGCCGATCTGGCGGAAGCGACGGCCGGACGCGAACGGCCGCTGGTCATTGCCATCCGCAGCACGGTTTTTCCGGGCACCTGCGAAGACGTGGTGATGCCGGCGTTTGACGGGCGCGAGGCGATTCGCGTCGTCTCCAACCCGGAATTTCTGCGCGAAGGCGCCGCGGTGCGCGATTTTATGGAGCCCGCGCTGATTGTGGTGGGCGGCGATGATCCCCGCGCCACGCGCCTGGTGGCGCGTATCTATCAAGGCTTGGGCGTCGCCCCGCGACTGGTGGCGCTGCGCACCGCGGAAATGATCAAGTACGCCTGCAACGCATTTCACGCGGTGAAGATCAATTTCGCCAATGAAATCGGCGCGCTGGCCGAGGTGTTGCGGGTGGCGCCGGAAGAAGTGCTCGAAACGCTGTGTCTCGACCGCAAGCTGAATATTTCCACGGCGTATTTGAAACCGGGATTTGCTTTCGGCGGGTCGTGTCTGCCCAAGGATGTGCGCGCGCTCCGTTATCGCGCCGCGCGGATGGATTTGCGGCTGCCGATGCTCGAAGCGGTTCTCGATAGCAATCACGAGCAGTTGCACCGCGCCACGCAGGCGGCGCTCGATTTGAGCGCGGCAAGAATCGGTGTAGTGGGGCTGGCCTTTAAAGAGAACACCGACGATCTGCGGGAAAGCCCGGTGGTGACCATGCTCGAAACGCTGCTCGGCAAGGGGCGCGATCTGCGGGTTTACGATCCGCATATTCAGATGGAGAAAATCTACGGCTCCAATCGCGACTACATTTTGAACGCGATTCCGCACATCGGCAAACTGCTGACGGCCAGTTTCGAGGAGCTCGCCGGGTGGGCCGATCACCTGGTGATTACGCAGCGGCCTTCGGCGGAACTGGCCGCCCAGATCCGCGCGACGGGAAAGCCGGTGCTCGATGTGGCGCGCGGGCTGATCGCGTGAAAACGAATCACCGCGAAGCCGCCGGCTGCGCCGCGTAACTCTCGACATGCCGAAACCAAAGTTCCAGCATCAGCAGCATCCATAGCCAATGCGAATTGTCGCGGCGCCCGCTGTCATGCTCGACCAGCATGTGGTTCAGGAATTTCGGCGACACGATCTCGCGCTTCAGGAATTGGGAACCGGCGAGATGGTCGTGCAGGAAATCCCGCAGTGAGCCGCGAAACCAGCGGGACAGCGGCACGCCGAAGCCTTTCTTGGGCAGGCGCAGCAGCTCCGGCGGAAGACGGTCGCCGAGCGCCTTGCGCAGGATCAGCTTTCCTTGCCCGTTCTTCATTTTCCAGGCCGCCGGAATCTGCGCGGCCAACTCCGCCAGCTCGTGATCGAGCAGCGGAGAACGCACCTCGAGCGAGTTGGCCATCGACATGCGATCCACCTTCACCAGCATGTCGCCAGTCAGCTTCGCCGTGGCCTCAAAATACAGGGCGCGCGTCAGGATATCGGCGCGTCCCGTGAGCAGGCAATCCGCGAAGGTGCTGGTGAGAAAGGCTGAGTCGGCCGGCAGCAGCCAATCCGGACGCAGCAGGTTTCGCCGCAGGAAGTACGGCGTGTAATTCATCTCAAAATACCGCTCCAGCGCCGAGCCGCGGCTGATCATGCGCAGATAATTCTTGCCGTATGCCGAATAGGGCAGGCTGTCGGCGGCAAGCGACAGCAGGCGGCGGCTCCACAACGGGATGCGGTCGAAATGCCGCAGACGATCGACGGCGAAAAAGCTCTCGTATCCGGCAAACAACTCGTCGCCACCGTCTCCGGTCAGCGCCACTTTCACGTGGCGAGCCGCAAATTCGGAAACGAGGTAAGTGGGAATGGCGGAGGAATCTCCGAACGGCTCATCGAAATGGCGGACCAAGCGGTTCACCAGGTCGACCGAATCGGGCGATACCAGAATTTCGTGATGTTCGGTTTTATATTGTTCGGCGACCAGGCGCGCGGCCGGCAGCTCATTGTATTCCGTTTCCTCGAAGCCGATGGAAAACGTCTTCACCGGCGCGGCGGACTGCATGGCCATGGAGGCGACCACCGAACTGGAGTCGAGACCTCCGCTCAAAAAAGCGCCCAGCGGCACGTCGGCGATCATGCGCAGACGCACCGATTCATCAAAAACCTGGCGCACCCGGTCGCACATGGCGGACTCGGAAATTTCGGCCGGCGGCTCCTCGGCCGGCGCCGGAAGGGTCCAATAGCGGCCGGTTTCGAGGCGCCCGCCGGCCGAATAGCGGAGCCAGCCCCCCGGCGCCAGCTTGCGCACGGCCAGGAACGGGCTCCACGGATCGGGAATATAAGAAAACTGAAAATAGAGGCGCAGCGCCTGGTCATCTATTTCCAGCGGAACGCCGGCGGCGCGCAGGCATTTCAACTCGCTTCCGAAGAACAATCCTTCCGGCAGGGCGGCATAGTACAAGGGCTTTTTTCCGAAGCGATCGCGCGCCAGAAACAGCGAGCGGGAGCGCGCATCCCAGATCGCGTACGCAAACATCCCCCGCAATCGCGCCGGGCTGCGTACGCCCTCCTGTTCGTACAGATGGACCAGCGTTTCGGTGTCGCTGTTCGTGCTGAGACGATGATCTTGTCCGGTCAGATCCCGGCGCAGGGACTGGTAATTGTAGATCTCGCCATTGAAGACCACCCACAGCGAGCCGTCTTCGTTCGAGATCGGCTGATGGCCGCTGCTGAGATCGATGATGCTGAGGCGGCGCATCCCAATCCCGCAGCCGCCGTCCAGATGATAGCCCTCATCATCGGGGCCGCGATGGCGAATCTCGTCGCACATCGCGCGCAGAACGGCTGCATCCGCGGTCTGCTCGCGGAGATAAAATCCGGCGATTCCGCACACCTTCCTGATTATCGCAAACCGGCCGGCCAAGCCCCGCGCCGGGTTTCCGCGGAGGCAAGGGAGGACTCATACAATTGCTGTATTTTGCGCACGGAAATGTTCATCGAAAACTCCGCGGCGATGCGTCGCGCTCCGCTTTCGGCCAGGCACACCCGCAATGCAGGGTCTTCCACCAGGCGCTGCAATTGCGCGGCGAGCGCCCCGGCGTCGCCGGGAGGGAACAGGAGCCCGGTTTCACCTTCGCGCACCAGCTCAGGATTTCCGCCGACGCGCGACGCCACGACGGCACAGCCGCGCGCCATCGCCTCCATCAGCGAATTGGAGAGAGCTTCGGAGCGCGAAGGGAGCACGAAGATCTCCATCGATCCGAGCCAGCGCGCCACGGCGGGCGTAGCAGGCTCGAACCAACACGCTTCGGCAACTCCTCGCTGGCCGGCCAGGAGCTGCAACAGGGGCAACTCGGGTCCGCTGCCGACGATCGCCAGGCGAAGTCCAGGGATGCGCGGCGAGACGGCGGCGAACGCCTCGATGAGCGTGGCCAGGTCTTTTTCCGGACGAAGGACGCAGACCGCACCGATCACCAGCGACGCGGCGGCGAGCGGCGCGACGCGTTCCCGGCCGCGCGAGTGAAACATGGCCGTATCGATGCCGTTCGGACATACGTGAACCCGCTCGCCCGGAACCGCTTCGTCCTCGATCAGATGACGGCGCATCGCTTCGCAATTGGCGACGATGCCCTGGACCAGGCGATCGGTGACGCGCAGGATCCGGTTGTCCAGCGCGGAATTGAGCGAGCGATGGGCGCGCTGGCTGGACAGAATCACCGGGATCCCCGCCATGCGCGCCAACGGAACGCCAAAAATATTCATGGGGCAATCGAAGGTGTGGACCAGGCGAATGCGCCGCGATCGCAGGTAGCGCGCCAGCCGGAGGGCGGCCGCCAGCGCGCCGGGGGATAGAAAAGATGTCACCGGAAGGCGCAGGATGGGCACGCCGGCCGAACGCAGCTCGTCGGCGCGAATGCCTTCGTGAAAGCAGATTACATGCGGCGCGAATCGAGAGCGGTCGATGGAGCGGGCGATCTCGGCCGCCTGACGCTCGGTGCCGCCGGGACCGAGTTCACGAACCATGATCGCGATAGGAATCGGCTCAGGCAAGCGAAAGCTCGTTCCCGCCCCGCTGTGTCACTTGATCTGGCGCGACTGGGGTTCACGGCCGGCATTGGCGATGGAGGCGGCGACCATGGACAGCGCAATGAACGTCGGAATGTAGTACGCGTAAGCCAAGGCGCTGAAGAAAATGTTGATGGACAACGCGATTCCGGAAATCAACAGCCAGAACGCCGGCTCCATAGGGTCATTCAAGCGGTGCGATCGGGTCCGTTTATGCACCAGATACAGCAGCCGTATCGCGCCGAAGAGCGCGCCCACGAAGAACAGGAATGCGGGAATGCCCGCCTCGGCCGAAACCTGCGTATAAGTGTTATGGGTCACCTGCCAGGCCGCGCGCTTGCCCAGATCTTTCGCGACCGCGGCTTCGGCCACGGCAAATTCTCCGGGACCCACGCCAAATAGGGGATGGCTCAACGTTTCGCTGATACTGTTCGTCAACAGCGCCTCGCGAGCGGCGGTCGAGCCCTGCGCTTCTTGGGCGCGTTCGAGGTCGGCCGCGGTCGAAACCGCGGGCGCGCTGGAGGTGAACAGCGAGAGGTAGCGATATTTGAGGTCGGCGGGCAGAAGGAAAACCGCAATGGCCGCGAGCGCGATCGCGGACACGACTGCCACGATTTTGAACTGGATTGAACCGCGCAGGAAGAGAAACAACGCCAACCCGATCAGGGAAAGAAGGGCCGCGCGCGATCCCGTGCGCAGCACGATAATCAAGATGCCTGCGATGGTTGGCGGCAGGATCAGTTTCGGCAGGGAAAAGCGTGGAGACGCCTGAAAGGCCCAGGCGCAAACCGGCAAAATAAATAGAAAATGGGTGGCCAAATCGTTGGGATTCGAGAGAGTTCCGAAGCGCAGCACAAAGCGGCCATCGACCGAGGCAGGATAAATCAAACAAAACAGAAAATCGCAGACACCGCCACCGGCGATCGCGAACAGCATCATTCTGAAGCGGTACCAGGTGGTGGTGAGGCCGACGATCATGAAAAACATCGAAAAATCAGCTTCGAAGGCGGTGAATAGGGTTTGGGTGCTTCCCCCCCTCCAGACGCTGAATGGGGCCGCGAGCAGGAGCCAGGCGAGGAAGCCGCAGAAAAAAATCCCCGGCTTGAATCGAACGGCGCGGCCAAGGCCGCCGGTGAAAAGAAATCCCAGCAGCGCGATCGGCGCGGTGATATAGGCGAGGTATGGCTTGAATCCGAAGACGGCGGTGATGGTGTCGTTTAACAGCGCGAAACGAACGAAGACGTAAGCGAGGGCCGCTGCAAAGCCGATGCTGCTCAAAGGTCCATCGTTAGGCGGTAGAGATGGGACGGGAGTCCCTCGCGGCTGCAAACCCGGCCGGGGGAGAACGGCTTTTGAGGGCTCGGCGGCAGCGGGCGGCTGCGCACGGGGGAGCTTTTTGGGCTTCAGCAGAGCGGAGGGATGGTTAAAACGGCTCATACAGGTATTTCGTCAGATACCCGGTTTGAAGTTAATCTTTTCTATCCTAACATCTCATCGCATGGACAGACCCGGCGGTAATTGCCGCAGTGCTATGCTGGACCACTGTGGGAAATCAGCTTCGCGAGGTGGCGGCTGGCGAGCGTTTCGAGTTCGGCAAGAATTGGGCGGCCTTTCTGGCCAAGCTGGATGGCGAGCAAATCGAAAGCGCGGTCCAGTCACTCCAAAAAATGCTCGGAACGAAGGACTTACATGGACGAAGCTTTCTCGACGCGGGAAGCGGAAGCGGACTATTCAGCCTGGCGGCACGGCGGATGGGCGCCCTGGTTCATTCTTTCGATTACGATCCGGACTCGGTGGGCTGCACGCGGGAGCTGAAGAGACGCTATTTTCCGGAGGATCCGCGGTGGACCGTGGAGGAAGGGTCGGTGCTCGATTCTTCGTACCTCAATTCGTTGGGAACCTTCGACATCGTGTACTCGTGGGGGGTGCTGCACCACACTGGAGCGATGTGGCAGGCGCTGGATAATGTTGCCCCTCTGGTGAACCCGGGAGGCGTGCTGTTCATTGCGATTTACAACGACCAGGGCACCTGGAGCCGCCGCTGGAAAGCGGTGAAGAAGCTTTACAACCGGACGCCGCGCGGGCTCCGGTTTCTGATCCTGGCGCCTGCGTTCCTGAAGGAATACTGGCGCCCGATGGTAAAGGATTTCCTGCGGCTGCGGCCCTTTCACTTTGCCCGAAATTACGAAGGCAAGACTCGCGGCATGACGCTGTGGCGGGATCTGGTCGACTGGGTGGGCGGGTATCCGTTTGAGGTCGCCACGCCGGGCGAGCTGCTCGACTTCTTTCGCGCGCGCGGCTTTCAGTTGGAAAAACTGGTGACGTGCGGCGGCAGTATGGGCTGCAACGAACTGGTCTTCCGCAGGAATTGACCCGGCCGCGCCTGGCAATTCCGGAAATTTGTCAGCAACAAATCCGCTGTTTGCAACAATATTGCATTTTTAATCTCCACGCCGACAGGAAGACGCGTGAGATCGTCAGCACGAAGCCGAACGCTTCAATTTTAAAAACGAAGAGGTTGTTCAGTGATGACGAGTCACCAATCCAGGCTGGTGGTGCTGGCGACCGCGCTGCCGATGTGGATGTTCGGCCAAACGACGGTCGATCTCCGCACCCAGAGCAAGGCCGCCGATTTCGGCGCGGCGCCTTTCACCCGGCCGTTCAGCACGGGTACCGTACTGCCGGCAACGTGCACCGTGGGATACATGTTTTATAAAAGCAACGCCCCGGCTGGTCAGAATCTTTACGGCTGCACGGCGACGAATATCTGGACCCTGGAGGCCGGCGGAGCCGGGGCGTCAGCGGCAACCCAGTTGACCGACATCGCCCCGGTCCTCACCTCCTCCGCGGTCGCCAGTGGCACCTTTGCGAGCGACGGCACCGTGCTCGGCCAGCCCGGTTACTCGACCGCTTACACGGGTTCCTGGACGATTGCGCTATCCGCCGGCAGCGCGGCATCCGCCACAACGTTTTACGTCTATCAGGATCCGACCTCACCGAGCTCGCTCAAGGTGGACACCACCAATTCGAGCTTCAACGGGGTAACCCTCTCGGGCATCTCGCAGGGCCACTCCAGCGCGAGCGGCTACCCAGCCGACGTGACGCCGCTGTACCGCCTTACGGCTGGCGATACGACCGCGAATCAATGGGACCCATGGTCCTCGTGCGCCCCGAACGCGCTCACGGGCTGCATTGATGATCGGGCATGGCTCGGTAAGACCATCGTAAAGGCGGGCACCGACCTTTCCAGCTCGGTGTCGAACGGCGTTAAAACGATCAACGCCGACAACACGATTTTGACTCAGAAATTCGTCGGCGCCGGCGCGCCGGGTTCTATCGCGGGGAACCTCGCGGGCGACCTCTATTCCGACACGACGGACCACGCGATTTACCAGTGCAACGCGGCGGCGGGCACTCCCTCGCCGGCCTGTACGTCTGTCGCAATGGGTGGATGGACTCAACTGAACGGTGGCGGAAGTGGATCCTTTTCAGTGAAGGCCCCATTTCTTTACGACGGGACAAATTGCTACATCGGCCCTTATTACCAGACGGCGTCGATTTTCAGCACGTCAGGCTTCTCGCTTGCCAATGGCTCTCCGGCGCTCAGTTCCATCGGGTCCTCGCCCTGCACCGGAGAGCGGATGACCACCGAGAATGCGAACCTTACCGATTATTACCTGACCAGCGTCGGGTCACACACTACGGTTACCTCCGCAATGGCGTGTACGATTGCCACGTATTCGTCGAGCGACCCCGGCTGTGGGCTGGCGCTGTACGAATCGTCCTCCGGTAAGGGGATGAGGTTCATGATCGTGAGCGCCACTTCCGGGAACCAGAACCTCATCGTCATCCAATCTACAACCTCGTTTTCCTATAGCGGCAATGTAGACACTCTGCCTAACCTGGCCAGCGGGGGCGCTCCCTTGTGGCTGAAGATTGTCCTCGGTTCCACGATCGATTTCTATCTGTCCGGCAATGGCGGCGCATCGTGGCAGCTGGTGTACGGAGCGGCCGAATCGAGTTACTTCACCAGCGCTCCGAATGAATGGGGTTTCGCTGTCGATGCCACCAGCGGGGCGCTTAGTTCGGCGATGGATATTCTTAGCTGGAGTGTGCAGTAATGCGCTGGCTATTGCTATTGCCGACCCTGCCGGTCTACGCCGCGACCTTCACCGTCTCTGTGAGTCCGAAGGCTGCTCAGACGGTACTATCTTACACCGTTCCATCCGGTGCATCCTGCACAATCGTTCTGACCCCTTCGCCATCCGGCGCAGGGCCCAGCGGGACACCGAACGATGTCAACGCAATGCTGTTCAGCGCTTCCAATATTGATACGTCGCGAGCAAGCACGGTCCAGAGCGGTAACCATCGCTACGTGGTGCTTGGCCAGCGCACATCGGCTCTCGCGGGCGACGGCAATTATTATTCGCGAGCGCTGCAAGCGAATACATCTCATTCCGGCTCGCTTTCCTGTGGATCTGACTCGGCGACGTTTAGCTTCACCACCGCCGATCCGCCGCCCGGAGACAGCGGACCTGATGCCGTACCGTGGGTCTCAGGGCCGTGGGGCAATCAGGCTTGGCCAACGATGTCATGGTCCTCGCAGAATCCGTACGTCGATCCTCTGACCGGCCTGGTAATCGAGCGCATCAGCGGGCCAGGCCAGAGCGGCGGCTCAACTTACTCGTGGACCTACACGAGTGTCATCGATGGGGCTTCTGCCTGGACCAATCCAACGAACGTTTACGGCAACAGTGGCTACGCGAGCACGGCGGCCAAGGGCCAGGCCAACGCGCTTTTCCTGCCGGTGTATAACAATAACGGCCATGGCTTTCAAAACGAGGCCGGCGTCGATGACATGCAGGCTTATTTTGGCTCGGCTTACACGGATACTTCGGGCGATACTCTCAGTGCCTGCTGGTCGCGCAATCACGGGCAGAACTGCATTGGAAATGCGGTCACACTGACACTGCCGGTTGGGTCAGGAAGCGCGGCGTCTGTTTCCGGACCGGGCAACTATCCATCGCCGATGTGGTCCGGATGGGGTAGCCCGCAAATCACGCCGGAGGACTTCCTGAATCCAACGGGGATCGTAAACACGAGCGGCACGACGGTTACTCTGGTATCGATCAACGCCGGCACTTACTTTCCTCTCTCGATTGTGGCCGGGGATCACATTACCATCAACGGAACGGATTATACGATCTCCGCGCTGGTGAACGCTCAACAATTGAGCCTGACCACCAGCGCCGGTACTCAATCGGGTGTGATCTTTTCGTTACAGAACTTTGGGCTGATGGTCTGGAATAGCGGCGCGAGTGGCACGGTGTATGCGCGAGGCGCCGTCTACAACGAAGCCTACTCCAACCTGTTCTCGATTGGCGACGATGGGACCTACAATCCCTGTTCGGTTCAGACCGTGACGGTGAACTACGCGGCGGATGGCGCCACGCTTCTAGGTACACCAGAGACGGGACGCGTCTGCAATCTCATCGACATCAGCAACAATCCGAATCTGTACCTGTTTATCCCCGCGACCGGCGAAACGCGGCTGATCGGTTATGGTGGCGTGAGCACGTTCGGCAATATCGGCAACGGTGCAACACAGACCTTCGATCCGGGCAACGCCAATACCGTTTACTTCGCCCAAAACGGTTCGTCCAACCCGAACGTCTACAAATGCACCTACTCCGGTAATTACGCCGCGCTGCCGCCTAATTATACGGGTGCGACCAGCCCAAACTGGACCTGCACGAATCTCACCAGCGGAACAGGGAATGATTTGCTCAGCCAAATCAGCAATGCTGTTTCAGGCGGGGTCAATACAAGCTACTTTGACCGCATCTCTGGCTTTGGGCCAATGGCGGGTAACTATATCTCGATCACGTTGCAGCTCGGGCAGGGATCAATTGGCTACGGCTGTTTCTTCGATGTGACGCAAAGTGCGGGGCGCCAGGTTGTCGCCTGTCATGACTCCTGGAGCACTTATCCGTGGCGGTGGTTCGGGTGGCATGGAACCTTCTCCGCGGACACCAGCGCAGGCTGGGGTCACGCGTTCGGCGTCCCGCTGTGGAGTCAGAGCGCGACCGGCATCGGGCTTTATCAGATGACGCCGACCGCGATCACTGGCGAGACGGGAACGACCGCACTCACGGCGAATGTCGCAACCGATCCCACCACGCAAAATTGCCAGACGCTCGGCGTCTCGACATCCAGCCCGTGGTATGCGCTGGGCGCCGCGGGGAATAACTGCATTCGGGTCACCGTGCCGACGGAGCCGCAGAACGTTGCGCCCAGCGCGGCGGACCTGGCGCAATGGCCGAGTGCCTGTAATCCAAACTACGCACAACTTCAGACCATTCAGCCTGGAGATTATCTTTACGATCTGGCGAACGGAACCGGCAACGGCGAGAATTTTCTGGTCGCCGGCAAGACTGGCTCGGGGTGTTCGTCAATCACGTTGGTCATCGCCCGGGGTGTGAATCAGGCGTGCGCCTACATCCCGCAGACCCATTCGAATGGGTTTACCTTCGTGGTCGGCGCGACGGCGAACTGCGACGGAAATCTGTATTGGTATCAGGCGACCAATCCGAGCATGGCCTACGTGGATAATTCCGCCGATTACCTGGCTCACAGCTTCACGGGGCAGGCGGATAGCACCGGCACGAATCTCGTGAACTATCAGGTTTACGCCGCCAACTTCGGGTACAAGAGTTATGGGGTAAGGCAGGGCGCTCTGCCCGCTTTGATCGGCCAGGCAGACCAATACGGAGCACAAATGGTTTACCCCTTCAACGGGAGCACCGGCGGCATCGGAACCAGCTACGTTCAGACGCACCCAGGCGGACAATCCTATCTGGCCTCGCCCAACACACTCGGCTACGATGGACGTCCGGTTGGAGGCGCTGGTGGTGGAGTCTCGACGGTGTGGTATCACACCCTCACGCTGGTCTCGGGGAATGTGTACCAGATCAGTTGTCCGGAGGCAAGCCTCGGCGGTTCGTGTATCGACAGCGCCGATCCTAAGCGCCTGGGATGGGCGGCGTGGGCCGGACGCTTCATGCTTCACGATGTGAGTGGCCCATCATCGAACATCCTGACCGCTGCTCCCTATACCTTCTGCTATGCCTACCATGCTGGGGAGTGCGTTAGTGGCTCATCGGCTGGCAATCGCTACGTGAACGTAGCGAACGCGACGACCACGGGAAATTGCATCGTCGGCGCCTTGGACCAGAACACGCCTTGTCTTGCTGCGGCAAACGCGGAGGTCGGCAACGCGGTGCAATTCAACTGGGCGGTGAGCGATCCGAATGCGGTGAATTGGCGGCGGCTCGGCTATGCGCTGGGAGGACCGGGGCAGACCGATAATTACTGGAACGTACATGGAATCGTAGACGCGAGTTGGGCCTTCACGGAGGTCGATTGGAAGGACGGTATCCGCAAAGACATCCTGGCCTACCAGCTTCCGCCGTGGCCCGCTACAGATTCGGTGAACCGCAGCCAGTACGTGCAAGTCCCGATCCAGCTTTCCGGCAACACCGGCGACACGGTGCGGATCGAGTTCGGCTATCAGGAATTCGGCGCGCCGGGTAGTCTGAATTGCACCTCTCGCGGAGAAGTGTGCTTCACTTCGGCGAGCGCGACTCCGAGCAATCCTTTCGTATGGTCGAGTGAAACACAGAGCTATACGAGTTGCGGATCGGGGTGCACGGTGAATGTTCCTGCGCTTCCAGGGCGGGTGCTGTATTACCGGCTTCATCGGAAGAATGCGGCTGGAGTGGAGTCGGTGGGTCCGATTCAGATCAACTGATTCCTGGGCGGCAGGTCACCTGGCTCACCTGTTGTGCCGGAGACGCGGTCTCCCGCGGTCTCGTAGGGAAAAACCATAGACGTCGAATTATGTTCGCCGTGCCGGCGCGTTTCTGTGATATCATGAAGGTTCTTAGTATTTGGCACCTTCGCTTAGTTCGGTATCCACCGCCCTCATCCGATCCTGCCCCGAATCTCAGTCAAACAAGGAAAGGAGTTCCCGGTGAAGAACATTTTCGTGGGGAATCTCGATTTCGAGGCGACGGAAACCGAGCTTCGGTCGCTGTTCGAACCGTACGGCGCGATTAAGCGTATCAGCATCGTCCGGCATCGCGACAGCGGGCAATCCAAAGGTTTTGGGTTCGTTGAAATGCGGATGGATGCAGACGGGGATCGTGCCATTACCCAACTCAACGGAAGAGAAACAAGTGGACGGGCGCTGGACGTCCACGCCGCCCGTGAGCGCATCCACCAGGGAAAATAAATGCCGTTTGAGCAGCGGCCGCAAAGTGGATCCACGCCGGCCGCGCGAACGAGATCCGGAGAGCACTCCTCGATCCTTCGTCGATGGACCGGCAACCACGCGGATTCGTTTTCGAGATTTGCGATGCGGCTCGCGGCCTAAGCCGGCAGGATCGCCTGGTTCCGCCTAGAAAGGAAGCCCGTGAAGGACCAAAATACGACATCTTTCGTTCTGAGCGGATTTTCGCATGACTTCGGCTTTCGAGTGTTCGCATTTGATTGTCTCGAGAATGGTAAGGTACGAACCCGGCACACCGTTCGCGCGGATTTAATGTTGGTCCGGAAGCACGGTATCCATGTCCAGGACCTTCCGCTGCTCTGCCGCAAGGTTCTCGATGACTGCGAGGAGCGGGATCGGGCGGGATCGATGACTCTTACGGAAACCGAGATGATGGCGTGCGCCGAGCGGGAAGCGGCGCGTACCCGGAGTTCGAAAAGGCGGCCGCCATGGCGGCGAGATCCAGCCGACACTCCGAACCAGGCTGATCCAGTTCGCTGATCGCCACGGTAGTTTCGCTGTAGCTTTAAGGAATCAACCGAGGACGTTTTCGAGAAAATCGCCGCGCTCGTTGACCCAACACCTGTATTTCGTCAGTACCTGGCCGCGATTTCGGATGCAAGCGTCCGCCTGCATGCGGATGGCGGGATCAGCCGCGAGCACGATGCGCTTGGCGACGGTCTTCGCCATATCGAGACCCGTGCACCTCAGCTCCGGGCCGAAAACCTTATCGCTGTCCATGTGTTTTTCGATCGATCGCACAAAATATTGCATTCGATTCCAGCTTGCTCCTGAGGACACCTGAACGGCACCACAATCACCCGCCACCATCGGTTGAGCGCGCCGGCATTGCGGCGCGCCTCCTATGCGAGAAACTCGCCTTACCAGCGGTTACGCGAGCCGCCGTTGCCGCGCGGCCGGAATCCGCCGCCCGATCCGCGTTCGGGTTTGGGCCGTGCTTCGTTCACGTTTAGCGCGCGCCCCTCCAGTTCCCGGCCATTGAGCTCGGCGATCGCCTGATCTGCCTCAGTACTATTGCTCATTTCGACAAAAGCGAAGCCTCGGGCCTGGCCCGTGTCCCGGTCCGTGATCAGGTTGACGCGGTCTACTGTCCCGTACGCTTCAAAAGCCGACCGAAGCGAATCTTCGGTTGCCGCGAAGCTGAGATTACCTACAAAAATATTTTTCACTGTTTTCCTTTTACTTTTAATTGATGAATCGGGGCAGGATCGGACGAGGGCGGTCAAAACCGGACTGATGCGAAAGTGCCAGAAAACTACTAACCCAACTATACCATAAAGCCGCCAGAACCTCCAGGAGATCGCCGCGGCTCGACGCGAACGGTTGATGCCGGGAAGATGGACGCCTGCGCTCAACGTTGAGGGTCGCGCTAGCTGGCAGGCGTGGGCTCGATGGGCTGCTCCATTTCTGGGCCAGGCTCTTCCCGCTTCTCGCTGTCCTGGCGGCGCTGCATACGTTTTTCGAGCTTTATTTGCTGGCGTTCCTTGCGCTGCTGTTCTTTCTGGCGCTTCTTGAAACTTTGTGGGCCGCGTCCAGCCATACGGTCTCCTTTTTCGAAACGGACGATTCGCACCCACGACGCCGTGGGAGCCGACCGGCGCCACAGACGATCGCCGCTCGTAAGAACTTCGAGGAATCAACCCGCGTTGTTTAGCAAAACGTTAGCAACAACGGTACCGGCGCGTGCAGATCCATGATAGCAGACTGCTATCGACTCGGACGGTTACTACCCGCGAAGTCCGCCCGCTGTTCGGGCGTATTCAGAACAGCCGTTCTTGACCCGCTTGACCAGAGTTAAGCCTTCACCGGCTTATCCACAAACTTCCACTTCTTCTCGTCGAAATACAAAACCTTCCCCTGCCGGTATGATTCGACCGAGCCGGTGATCACCACCTGCGCGCACGCTCCCGTCTCCACGTCCAGATGCGGCTTCTTCCGCGTCCGCATGCAATCGAGGAAATTGTTCATGTGCGCGATCAGCGGGTCGTATTGCTCTACCGCGATTTTCTGCTCCGCGATGCCGAATTTATAAGTGTCAAACAGCGGTTTCGCCACCATCTGACCGTTCTCTTTGACCGCGCGGATCTCCGGACGCAGAATGATATTCGGGGTGGGGGATTCAAACCTCCCGTGCTCCACCATAATGATGGTCCCTTCGTGCCCGCGGATCAGTCCCGGGATGTGCTGGCTGTTGGCCATGGACGAGCTCAACACCAGCGAATGGCCCTCGGCGTACTCGGCGAGAAGATGGAAGGTATCCGGCACTTCGCGTTTTTCCTCAAACGCGGGACCGCCATAAATTCCGCCGGAAGCCGTCACTCGTTGCGGATACTGCGGCTTGTCCCAGCAGATATTCAGCGGCGCCACGACGTGATAAAACAGATCGGTCGCGATTCCGCCGGAATAATCCCAATACTTGCGGAAACGGAAGAAGCGGTCCGGGTCCCACGTACGCTTGGGCGCCGGCCCCAGCCACGTTTTCCAATCGACATAACGCTCGCCGCTCTGATCCGGACCCGCGTCATCGTCGATCTTGTAATAATTCCACTCGCCGGTGACCGAATTGCGGTGATAGGACCCCTGGCTCATGATCATTTTTCCGATCATGCCGTCGGCGATCGCCTTTTTCGCCTTCCACCATTGATCGGCCGATGTCGTCTGCGAACCGACCTGCAACACGCGCCCGGTTTCCTTCACCGTCGCCACCAGCTGCCGCACTTCTTCGAGCGTGTGGCACATCGGTTTTTCGAGATACACGTCCTTGCCCTGATCCATGGCGTCGAGCGCCACCTTGGCATGCCAGTGATCCGCCGTCGCGATATACACCGCGTCGATATCGCTGCGCTGGATCACCTCGCGATAATCGAGGTAGCCGTCGCACTTGTGAAAATCCTTGGCTTTATTCACCCTCCGCTGATAGCAATCGGCGACGGCCGCCACGCGGCACGAATTATCCTGCGCGCCGACTTTCGCCCACACCGTGCTGACGCCGTAGCCGCGATCGCCGCAGCCGATGATGCCCAAATTGATCCGGTCATTGGCGCCGATCACGCGGCCGGACGAGCGCGACGATGATTTCGCAAACGCCGTAGACAACGTCGCGCTGAGCGTGCCGGCCTGGCGCAGGAAATCGCGCCGATCGAAAGAACGGTTGTCGGAGGACATGGTGATTCCTTTCTCGTCCAGTTTACCTTGGGACGCCGGTTGGGGGGAGTGGACCCGGCAAACAGGATCAGCGCCGACTACCCATTACCCACTGCCCAATCTCTTTATCCCATCCACTCCGGATGCTGCGCCGTCCCGTCGAATTGGGTGGTGGTTTTGAACGGCTCGTATTTTCCGGTCATCGCGGCCGCTCTGGTCTTTGAAACGATCGCCTCGAGTTCCGCTTCGGTCAGCGGATTGAACGTCCGGACCGCCTCGAACGCCTGATCCAGACGCTCCATCGAATCGCAGCCGTTGATGACCACCGACGTCGGCAGATTCAGCGCGTAATGCAGGCATTCGATGGGCGTGGCTACCCCCGCCGCCAGCACGTTTCCGAACGCCATCGGCTTCATGCCCAACACCGCGATCCCTTCTTTCACCAGCCGCGGGACCACCTGGTGCGCGAAGCTGCGGAAATGATAATCGAGGACGTTTAACGGCATCTGGCAGGAATCGAAATGAAAATGATTCTGCGCGGCCATATCGAGCATGCGCAGATGCACCACCGGATCTTTGTGTCCGGTGAATCCGATGTAGCGGATTTTTCCCGCTTTTTTGGCGGCCAGCACCGCCTCCAGCGCGCCGCCCGGGGCGAAGAACCGGTCCGGGTCCTCCATGCGGATATTTTCGTGCATTTGAATCAGGTCGATGGTTTCCGTTTGCAGCCGGCGCAGCGATTCGTCGATCTGTCTGGCCGCCATCGCGCGTGTGCGCCCGTTGTATTTCGTCATCAGGAAGACGCGCCGGCGATAGCCGTCGCGCAGCGCCTTGCCCATGCGGATTTCGCTGCCGCCGTCGTGATAATCGCAGGAATTATCGAGGAAGGTCACGCCGCGATCGATGGCGCTGCGCACGATGCGGATGCTCTCGCTTTCTTCCCGCGGCACGCCCATGTGATAGCCGCCGAGCCCCAGCGCGGAAACCCGCTCGCCGGTGGTTCCGAGGTTGCGATAGATCATCCCATGGGCCGTCTGCGCATCCAGCTTCGCCGCGACCTGCAACGCTCCGAGCATGGTCAAAAATTCACGGCGTTCCATGTCCATAGCTTAGTCCTTTTGTGTATATGTGGGGCAGGGCTTTCAGCAATGCTCAGTTCGTGATCAATTTTTATCCGGAAACAGGGCCCGAGCTTCCAGCCTCGGGAGCGATCACTCCGCCCGCAGCGTAACCGCCGGATCGATCCGCGTCGCGCGCCGCGCCGGCAGATAGCACGCCGCCAGCGCCGCCAGCGCCAGCAGCAGCGCCGCCCCGACGAACGCCAGCGGATCCGCGTTGCCCGCGCCCACCAGCACGCTCTTCAGCCAGAACATCATCGCCGCCGATGCCACCAGGCCGATGCCGATACCCGCCGCCGTCGGCCGCAGCCCCCGCCCCATCACCTCGCGCAGCACATCGCCGCGCGTCGCGCCCAGCGCGATCCTTAGACCGATCTCGCCGCGCCGCTGCGCCACCGCGTGGGCGTTGACGGCGTAGATTCCGACCGAGGCCAGCAGTAACGCCATCAGCGCAAAAGCCATCATCACTCCGCTTTGAAAGCGCGGCTGCGCGAACTGGCTGTTGACCATCGTTTCGAGTGTGCCCACCTGTTCCACCGGTTCCTCCGGGTCGAGCGCGGCGAACTCCTTGCGCACCGCCGGGGCCAGTTCCAGCGGATTGGCCGCGGTGCGCACGGCAAACCAGAGCTCGCCCGAAAACAGGTTCTGCGCAAGCGGCGAATAGATCGTCGGCAGCGGCCCGGGCGACATGTCCGTCCACTTGATATCTCCCACGACGCCGGCCACCTGTACGGCGGTGGTCTCTTCGCCACCGCGAACCGGGCGATTCAGTTGAATCCGCTGCCCCACGGGATCCTGGCCGGGATAAAAACGCGCCGCAAAGGACTCATTCACCAGCACCACCTGCGACGCCTTGGCGTCGTCCGCGCGAGTGAAAAAGCGCCCGCGCCGCAGCGGGATGCCGAAGGTGAGGAAATAATCCTGGCCAACCGAAAAATAGGACGCGCTCGGACTCATTTCGCCCGGTGGGGGCGATCCCTCCGGCTCGAACCGCACCTGCATCGACAGAGAATAAAAAAGCGGCAGAATCGACCCCGCCGAGACGCTGCGCACTCCCGGCAGCGCGGCGACGCGGTCCGCTGCCTGCCGCTCAAACGCGATCGCGCGCGGCGTATTATAGTTCGCCAGAGGCAGATAAACCTGTAGCGTCAACAGATGGTGCGCGTCAAAGCCGGGATCGGCGCGCATCAGCTCGCGCAGGCTGCCGATCATCAGCCACGTGCCGGTGAGCAGCGCCAGCGAAATCGCGACCTCGGCCGCCACCAGCATCTGGCGGAAGCGCAGCCGCGCGCGTCCGGCGGTGGCGCCGCGGCTCGAATCCTTGAGCGCCGCCTGAACATCCCGCCGGGCGGCGGAAACGGCCGGCGCGGCCCCGAACAGCAGACAGGTCAGAATCGACACGGCCAGCGTGAACCAGACGATGGCCGCGCTGAACTCGCCCGGCCCTCCCGGGATGGCGTCCGCGGGAACCGCCTTCGGCGCAAGCTGGATCATGGCCCAGGCGATGGCCAGACCGAGCGCGCCGCCCAGGAGCGCCAGCATCGCGCTCTCGGTGAGCAGTTGCCGCGCGATCCGCCGCGGTGAAGCACCCAGCGAAATCCGCACCGCAATTTCCCCCGACCGCGCCGCCGTGCGCGCCAGCAGCAGGCCGGCCACGTTGATGCACACGATCAGCAGCACCAGGCTCACCGCGCCGCACAGCAGCAGCAGGCGCATGCGCAGAGTATCGCCCAGAAACCAGTCTTCCAGATTGTCCAGTTGAATGGTCCACCCTTGATTGCTTTTGGGAAATTCCTTGGCCAACGCCCGCGCGATTCCCGTCATTTCCGCCGCCGCCTGCGCCCGCGGCGCGGCCAGGCGAGCCACCACCACCAGCGCCCGGTAATCGTGTTCCTGGACGTTGAGGGTAACCGGAATCCACAGGTCGTGCGGGCGCCACCAGAACTGAAAATCGCGCGGAGCCACGCCGATGACGGTGTAAGGAATCGAGTTCACGCGAATGGTTCGTCCCAACACGTTGGGATCGCCGGCCAGATCCTCCTGCCAGTAGCGATAGCTGATCACGACGGAGTGCGCCGCGTTTTCCGGATTCACCAGCCCGTCCTCGTCGGGAAGAAAGGTTCGTCCCAGCGCCGGCTTGACGCGCAGCGTGCGAAAGAAATTGGCCGTAACCCGCGCCCCACCAAGCTGCCGCGGCCGGTCGCTGCCGCTTACTACAAACCAAGTCGGCATCCATGCTGCGATGTCGGTCAGCTTTTTCGAGCGCTCACGCCAGGCCATGAAATCCGCCGGCGAGGCGTCGTTCGGCTGGCCCTGCGCGTCATGGCACCAGACGAAAACCAGCGTCCTCGGATCCGGATAGCGGACCGCGTGCAGCAGCACCGCGTCGGCGATGCCGAACATCGCCGCGTTCACGCCGATGCCCAGCGCCAGCAGGACGATAATCGAAAACGTCACCAGCGGAGCGCGCCACAGCACGCGCAGGCCGAAGCGCGCGTCCGCGGAAAGGGTATGGAGCCAATCGATCACGAGGAAGAGACCGCTTTGCTCACCGGTTGCGGCCCGGGCGCGGGCCGGAACGCCCAGCACCAGATCGAAAACCCCGCAAGCTGCGTGAGATTCAGGAATAAGGCCGCGACCGCTCCAAACTGCGTCGGATTCGGGCCGGTGAGGTGACGCAGACCGTAGGCGAGCGCCGTCCCCGCGACCAGCACGCCCAGCCCCGCGCTGACCGCCAGAAGCTGCGGATCCCGGCGCCGGGAGGCGATCAGCGCCGCCCACAGAATCAGGTTCATAATCGCCGCGCCGAAATTGAGCAGTTCGCTGGTGCTGTTAAACCAGGCCGAACTGGGAAAAAGAAAGTGAATCCCGTCAATCTCCAGCGGGTTCGCCTGAGGATTGAAAATGACAAAAGGGAGCACAATCATCAGCAGCAGCAGGATGGTCAGCAGGCGGCCCGAAACGCGTTTGGCCCCGCCCGAACTCCAGTAAATCAGGACAATCACCAGGACGAACCGGAACAGGTCCTCAATCACGTCGTTGGTCCAGTAGAGCCGGGCATAGAGCTGGTTGGCAGCCGAGTGAGCCGCCTCCGCGGAGGAGCCGTGCAGCACCACGTCGGCAACGGTCAGGGCCACGGCGGCAAACAGCTCCCACACCACGTAAGCTGCGATGATCCAGTATTTTCGGAGGGCGCCGCGGAGCAGGAAAATCAGTGCGAGCAGAAGTGCGCCGGCCGAGCCTGCCCCGAGAATCGGGGCAAGAAAGTCGTAAAAACGACTCATCTCGACCGGCCTGGTGGATAACAGCGGCTAACACAGCCTTGCTCCCAGACCGACGCCTGAGGAAAGGTTACTGCGAGCCGAACAGCGCGTTTAGGCGATTCCAGTGTTGCCAGAAGGATACGGGCCGACCGCGACGCCGGTGTTCCCCGACGGATACGGACCGACCGCGAGTCCGGTATTACCCGAGGGATATGGGCCAACCGTATAACCCGTGTTTCCTGATGGATACGGCCCAACAGCGATAAGCCCCGTATTTCCCGAAGGATACGGACCGACGGCGATACCCGTGTTACCCGATGGATAGGGCCCCACAGCCAGATGGGACGTCCCATAAGTAAAGCCAGCCCCGGCGCACAGCATCAGCGCCAAAACAATTACAGAGAGTGTAGCACAAATGATTACCGAGGTTCGATTTTTCAACATAGTTCACCCGTCCAATCAGAGGCGTAATCGTCTGTCGATAGTACTCGAACTAATGTCGCACTAAGACTGACACCTGATTTTATCTGAGGAACCCTTAGTGAGTCTCTTAGGAAAAATCCTTAATTATCCCATTAACACAGTGGGATATCCGGTGCATAATTTCTCATGGGCCTGATAACGATTGCGACCGAGTACGACACGGAAGCGAAGTGCCTGGCTTACCTCGAAGCGGCACGCTGGCCGGAAGGCGTCCGTTGCATCGGAAAAAGGGACCATGGCGGGGTGTGCGGGTCCGACCAGATCACGAAATTCTCAACGGCAGAAGGCGTCCGCAAAAACGGGCGCAAGATCCCGCCGCGGCATCTGTACCAGTGCCGCGAGTGCGGCTGTCAGTTCACCGCGAAGACCGGAACCCTGTTCAACGATTCGCACTTACCTTTAACCAAGTGGTTCATCGCCGTCACTTTGATGACGAACGGGAAAAAGGGCATGAGCCCGTTGCAACTCAAGCGGGATTTGAAGGTCGGCTATCAGACCGCGTGGTACGTTTTCCATCGCATCCGCGAAGCGATGAATTGCGAACGGGTCGTTTTCGAGGGAACGGTCGAAGGGGGTGAGACGTTCACAGGGGGCCGGTTCGATGCGCGCCGTCATGAAGAACGGGAACAGCACAAACGGCCGGTTATGGGCGTGTTGCAGGGCGGAGCGGAAGAGAAACCGTCGCCGATTCCGAATCGCTGGCGATGACGCCCGCTGCTGCCTGTTCAATCATCTCACTGCTGGCCCTTCGGCTTCGCGCCGCGCCAAGAAGAAGACCCGAAACGCTTAATGTGCTCCGATATTTCCTGCTTTGTTATCGGGCGTTTGGCTTGAAGCAGTTTCTTCATGATTGCATCGAACCCGGCGCGGTCGATCGTCGCCTGCTTCGCGCTCTCACTAATTTCTAATGTGCGCATAGGGGTTCTAAGCCGGGGTCCATTATAGTGAAACCCAAAGTTCGGCACCATGATTTGGGTGGTTGCCATCGATCACGGCGCACAGGATGAGCGGACCAAAGGCGCGCGGTAAAAGTTGGCTGGAACATTTAATACTCAATTTGTTTGATTCGCGCGGTAACGGTCTCTTGACCTTCCGGCTATATTGCGTTCGGAGCGCCTGTTCCTGAATAGCTGGCGTGCATCGGGTACGATCACGCCCGAAGACCGTCGCAAACTCCGGCCGTGGCCGAGCCGCGATTCCTCGCGTTCCACGCCAGGCTGAAATTCACGCCAACGATGAACCCTCGGGTTCTGGCTCAGGATACCCACCTGTGCTTTATCGCGTACGCTAAAATAACGTCATACTCGTGGACCAGATCGGTCGTTATCAAATTCTCGGGGAATTGGGACGCGGGGCGATGGGCATCGTGTACAAAGCCCAGGACCCGGCGATCGGACGCACCATCGCCATCAAGAGCATCCGCCTCACCGACCTGAGCGATGAGAAAGAACGTGAGCGCCTGCGCGAACGCCTGTTCCGCGAGGCGCAAACCGCCGGCATTCTGTCCCACCCGGGCATCGTGACTATCTACGACATCGCCGAGGAAAACGGCATGGCGTACATCTTCATGGAGTTCGTCAACGGGCCGCCGCTTGAAAAAATGCTGCAAGCGGCGCAGATGCCGGATAAGGAGACGCTGCTCAGCATTTTCCGGCAGACCGCGGCGGCGCTCGATTACGCGCACAAAAAAGGCATTGTGCATCGCGATATCAAGCCGGCCAACATCATGATCCACGAGGACGGCGCGGCCAAAGTGACCGATTTCGGCGTGGCGAAAATCATTTCCCAGCAGATGACGCTGGCCGGCACCATGATGGGCACGCCCAGCTATATGTCGCCGGAGCAGGTGCAGGGCGGAGCGGTGACCGGGCGCGCGGACCAGTTTTCGCTGGCCGTGCTGATCTACGAAATTCTCACCGGGGAAAAGCCGTTTCAGGCCGAATACCTGCCGACGCTGCTGTACAAAATCGTCCGTGAGCAACCGCTTCCGCCGCAACGGCTGAACGGCACGCTGGGCCCGCAGGTGGAGGAAGTTCTCAAGAAAGGAATGGCCAAGGATCCGGAAGCGCGCTATGAAACATGCACCGATTTCGTGACCGCGCTTTCGGCCGCCCTGAACGCGAGCAACAGCTGGATGCCGATCCGGCGCGGCGCCAGCCAGGATCTGCCGACACGCGGGTCGAGCGACGGATTTGCCGAAACCGTGGACGATCCGGCGGCCGTGCCACCTCCCAAACACACTCCCGCGAAAGCGGCGCCGCAGCCGAATCCGCCGGCGCCGGCGCCGGCGTCGCGTCCTCCGGGGATCGCAATCGAGCCGGTGGTTCCGCTTTCGCATCGCCTGGAGGCGGAGCCGTCACACACCCTTCGCAACGTGATTCTTTCCGCCGCGGCGGTTGCCGCGGTGTGCCTCGGATCGTTCGTGGTGGTTGAAAGACTGACTGCGCCGAAACCGCAGGTGGTCGCGCAGCAGCCGACGCCTGTGCCTACGCCAGAACCCACTCGGCCGCCGCAGGAGACGCCAGCGCCGACGCCCACGCCGGCCGCTGAAACGCCGACGCCGGCTCCGGTCGCGACCCCCACGCCGCCGCCGGCGGCCACCCCGGCGGCGGTGCCGGTGAAGACCGCTCCGGCGGCGTTCGAATCCACCTTTCAGTTGACCACGTCGCCGGCCGACGCCGAAGCGGTGTTCGACGATGACCGGCACTGCATCACGCCCTGCTCCGTGACGCTTGCCCAGGGGCGCCATACCTTCGTGGTACGCCACCCCGGGTTTCGCGACGAGCATCGGATCATTGAAATTCCGCAGGATACCGGCCTGATTGTGGATCTGCAAAAGGCCACCGGAACACTCAGCCTGATCTCGCAGCCGGCCGGCCTGATGGTGATGGTGGACGGGCAGATGCAGCGGCAGAGGACGCCGGTGAACCTGACATTGCCGGTCGGCACGCATCAGATCCGCGTCACCGACGGCACGCACACCCAGGATTTCTCGGTCGAGGTGCGTGACGGCGTGCTGCTGGCCCGTTCCGTCGAGCTGAACCATTAGCGGCTCGCGTGTTGTTAAACTGAAAGCTAGAGGATGCTTCTCGCACGCGAGTTCGTCGACTACATTTCCCGTCAGATTATCAAGAAATTGACTCCGCAGTGGATCGAAACTACGGATCCGCAGGTCGCCGCGGATTTTGTTTCCGGCGTTATTGAAGAAGATCTGGCGATTGAAGACCGCCTGAACGACGAAGTGCGCGACCTGCTCAGCCAGTACAGCGAGTACATGCGCAAGGAAGGCGTGAGCTATCAGGAGATGTTCCGGCGCATCAAGAACACCCTGATCACGCAGCGCAAGGTGATCCGCGCCTCGGGACGGGATTCCGGCGATCACATGAAGCTGTCGCGCGACAAAATCAACGATATTTCGCACAAAATCGTGACCGCGCTGCGCAAGAGCCGCGAATTCCGTCTGAAGCGCGATCCCAACGACGTCCGCCTGGAGCTGGTGAAGGTGATGACCGAATTGCTTCAGACCGAAGAAAAAGTCGATCGCGCGGCGCGGACCAAGATCCGTTCGCAGAAGCGCGAGATTTCGGAAGGCACCGAGGAATGGGATCTTCTGCACAAGCGGTATTATGCGGAGGAGCTGAAAAAGCTGGGGATTGATTTGAACCGATAGCGTGAATGTGTTGGCGGCACAACATAAAGGGGAGGGCATCATGAAGGAGATCCCGCTGCTCTCAACGGTGGCGCTCACGGAGAGCATACCGGGGTCGAATCTGACGCGTGGGCAGATTGGAACCGTCGTCGAATATCTGCAACAAGGCGCTGATGAAGAGGGACGGACCGATGCGATGCCGCCTCTGCCGGCGCGGCAATTCCCGGTACTCGACCGCAACCGCGCGGCATGATCTGCGAGCCGCTGCAATTTGAAACCTTGCCGCCTGAGGAGCAGCTACGCCGCTCGCGGGAGTTTCTTCGCGCGATGGCTTCGCGCCGCACGGTTCGCGCATTTTCACCGGAGCCGGCGCCGGTCGAGATAATCGAAAACGCGATCCGCGTGGCCGCGCTCGCGCCCAGCGGAGCCAATCAGCAGCCGTGGCGCTTCGTGGTGGTTTCCGATCCTGAAATCAAGCGGCAGATCCGCGAAGCCGCCGAGGCGGAGGAGCGCGAAAATTACCAACGCCGGTTCCCGCAGGAATGGCTGGACGCGCTGGCCGCGCTCGGCACCGATTGGCACAAGGAGTTTCTGGAGATTGCGCCGTACCTGATCGTGGTTTTCCGCATCGATTACGGGCTCGACGGCGATCGCAAGATCAAACATTATTATGTTCAGGAAAGCGTCGGCATCGCGGTGGGATTTTTGCTCGCCGCGCTGCACCTGAGCGGGCTCGCCACGCTGACGCATACGCCGAGTCCCATGGGTTTTCTGCAAAAAATTCTGAATCGTCCGGCGAATGAGCGGCCTTTCGTGCTGATCCCGGTTGGCTACCCGGCTCGCGATGCTCAAGTTCCGAAGATCGCGAAAAAGCCGCTTCCCGAAGTGTTGATTCACATCTAATGCCACATGCGAAACCTGGGAAATTCCGGACTGCGCGTCTCTGAAACCGGCCTCGGCTGCAATAATTTCGGCGGTCGCATCGACCTTGAAGCCACGCGCCGGGTGGTGGATCAAGCGATCGACCTCGGCATAAATTTATTTGACACCGCCGACGTTTACGGCAACAAAGGCGGCTCGGAGGAGTTTCTCGGCCGTATTCTGGGCGAAAAGCGCAAGAAAATTGTTGTGGCCACCAAGATTGGCATGGCGATGGATGCGCCCGAGAAAATCGGCGCATCGCGGCGATACATTTTCTCCGAAATCGAGGACAGTCTGCGGCGGTTGCGCACCGATTTTATCGACCTTTATCAAATCCATCAGCCCGATCCGCTCACGCCGATCGAGGAGACGCTTGAAGCGCTTGACGACCTGGTTCATCAGGGCAAGGTGCGGTATATCGGCTGCTCGAATTTTTCCGCGTGGCAGGTGGTCGAGGCCGAATGGACGTCGCGGCATTCGCGCCTCAGCCGTTTCATTTCCTGCCAGAACGAATACAGCTTGCTGGTGCGCAAAATCGAAGCGGATCTGCTGCCGGTGACCGAGCGGTATCATCTGGGGCTGCTTCCATATTTTCCGTTGGCCAGCGGTTTGCTGACCGGAAAATATTCGCGCGAGAAAATGCCCGAGGGCGCGCGGCTAACCACGACCAAATCTCTGGCCGATCGTTATCTGACCGAGGCGAACTGGCAGAAAGCCGAGCGCCTCGAAAAATTCTGCACGGGACGCGGGCGCACCATGGTCGAGCTGGCGTTTTCGTGGCTGCTGACGCGGCCCGGCGTGGCGAGCGTGATCGCCGGTGCGACCAAGCCGGAACAGCTTGAGGAAAACATCGGCGCGACGAAATGGAAATTGACGGAGGAGGATCTGGCCGAGATCGACCGGATCACGAAGTAGCGTCGGTCAGAGCCGCCAGCCTGACGGCTTACGTTACTTGAGTTTTTTCGCGGCTTCGGCGTACTTCCGCGCGGCCGGATTCGATTCATTCCATTTCGGCGGAGCTTCATCCGAGGCCAGCCGCATCAACCCCACCGCGACCATCCGGTCCACCTTGGCCATGTTCGGATAATCGACCTTCGGCCATTCGTCGCCGACCGCGTGATAATCGGGATAATCGAAAGCCACGCACAGCGTGTGGGCCGGCACGCCGACATCGGCCAGCGCCTGATTGTCGCTGCGCGCGAAATAGGCGTCGCTCGCCTGTTCGTTTTTATAAACTTTGATCCCGGTCAGCTTGCCGGCGGCGATCAGCACCTTAGTGAGGCCGGAAAAATCGAAGCCGGTGAGCGTCGCCGTGCCGACCTCGGGACCCTCCGTGTCGTCGGTGCGGCCGACCTGTTCCAGATTTAAATCGGCGATTGTTTTCGCCAGCGGCTCCAGCGGATGACGGCCGTAATAGCGCGACCCGACCAGGCCCAATTCCTCGCCGAAAAACGTCACGAACAAAATGCTGCGCTGGGGATGCGGATTCATGGAAGCCAGCGCGCTGGCGATTTCGATGACGGAAACGGTTCCGCTGCCGTCGTCGTTGGCGCCGTTGTAAATCCGATCCTCGCCGAGGGCGCGCGTTCCGAGGTGATCGTAATGCGCGGTCAGCATCACGTAAGTATCTTTCAGCGCGGGATCGGAGCCGCGCAAAATGCCGGCGACGTTGCGGACTTTCGCCGGACGCTCAAGGGCCGGCTCGACGTGCAGGGTCACGCGCGCGTCTTTGGTATTTTTGAGCAACGCCACAACTTCGGGCGAGACGATGGTGCTGAACGAACGGCGCCGTCCGGGAGCTTCCGGATCGAAGACCATCGGCCGCGCGCTTTCGGAGGCGAACAGCACCAGCGCGGCGCTTTCGGGAACCTGAGGACGGCGGCCGCGGCCGGTCCAGAGAATCACTTTTCCGCGGGCCTGGCCGGCCGAAATCTCCCGATCCGCGGCCATGATTGGAACATCTTCTAGCGCAATTGTTTTATCCACGAGAATCGACGTTTGCTCCGGAGCCACGTGAATCGTTTGCCCGCCGGAGGTGACGGTCATTTCGAAACCAGCCGGATTCTGCTGGCGGACGGTCAGCGTGGCGGCTTGAAAATAGCCGTCGCCGCCGGCCGGTTCGAGTCCCGCGGCGCGGAAGCGCGAGGCGATAAATTCCGCGGCCAGATCCAGCCCGCGCGAAGGCGTGGCGCGGCCTTCCAGCAAATCCGAGGAGAGAAACGACAGGTTCCCGCGCAGGTCATCCGCCGAAATATGCCGGATCACCGCGTCCATTTCCGGAGTCAGCGTTTCATGGGCGCCGAAGGCCAGAGTTGCGGCCATCAGCCAGACAAACATTCGCATGATCCCAGTGTAAGCTGGCCGTAGGCCTCAGGGCCGTGTAGTTGGTAGTGTCTGAGATCTGCGTTGACCGCTAAAAATGGGAGAGCCCCCGCCATTACTGGCGGGGCTGTAACGCGCGCTATAGCCCCGCCATCCATGGCGGGGGGGCGCGTTGCGAATCAACGCAGATTTCAGACACTACCGTGTAGTTCGCGGCTGGATTTCGCAACGCGCCGGGAGCACAAGCCTGGCGGCTTATGCCACTTGGCTTCGGGGATTTCACGGACCAACCAGCAACGCCGTGCGCACAACCCGCAGAGATGATGCCGCTTATTGATCGTCCGTCGAGGCCAGCGGCGGAACGGGTGTATCGGGGCGCAGCGGCGGGCGGCGTTGGTGCCATTCCGTCGCGCGCTCATACGCGTTCGCCAGCGCGAGCACCCGGCTTTCGGAAAATCGCGGACCGGCGATCATCAATCCGACCGGCAATCCGGCGCGATTGAATCCGCACGGGATGGTGATGGCCGGGATGCCGTAAATGTCGAACGGCGTCGTGTTTTCAGGCGAGGGATTGCGCGGCGAATCGCTCTCCTCGCTTTCGAGCGCGGCATTCACCGTTCCCGGGGTATGACGCCGCGTGGGCAGCGCAACGAGATCGAAATTGGTAAATGCGTCGTCGATGGTGCGGCGAATCTGCTCCAGCTTCCAGCGCGAGCGGATGTAATCGGCGGCCTTATCGTTGGCCGCGTTTTGCAGCATGCGCCGCTCCGGAATCTGATAGCGGGTGGCTTGCTGTTTGAAAAACTCTTCGTGATAGGCGAACGTTTCCGCAGTGAGCGAAATGTTGCCGGTGGGCGGAAGGGTCACGTCGGCGACGCTCTTCGTCATCTTTCCGAGCACGCCGATGGCATCGTCCACCAATCGCGCGACGTCGTCATCGAGCAGATCGAAGAACGGCGCGCGCGGAACGCCGATGCGCAGTCCCGCAACGGGCTGTTTCATGCCGGCGACATAATCTTCCCGGGCGTGTTCCACGCTTGAGAAATCGAGCCGGTCGTATCCGGCCAGGGCGTTGAGCATGATCGCCGCATCTTCCACGGTGCGGGCGATCGGTCCGCAATGATCGAGCGAAACGATCAGCGGAATGATGCCGCGAATCGGAACCAGGCCGTAGGTCGGCTTCAATCCGACCGTGGAACAGTAGGACGCCGGGGTGCGAATCGATCCGCCGGTGTCGGTGCCGAGCGCGCCGAAACACAGATCGGCCGACACCGCCGCCGCCGATCCGCCGGAAGATCCGCCGGGACTGCGGTCGAGCGCCCAGGGGTTGCGCACCGGTCCGAAATAGCTGGTGGCCGAACTGCCGCCGAAGGCAAACTCGTGCAGATTGGTTTTGCCGATCAGAATTGCGCCGGCGTTTTTCAATCGCCGCACCACTTCGGCGTCCTCGGCCGGCACCCGCTCGTCGAATACCGCGCTGGCCGCGGTGGTGCGCACGCCGGCGGTGTCGATGTTGTCTTTAAGGGCGATCGGAATACCGTGCAGCGGCGAGCGAATTTTTCCGGCGCGCTGCTCGGCTTCGAGCTGCTTCGCCTGGCGCAGGGCGGAGTCGCGCATGACGGTGATGAAAGCGTTCAGCTTGGGATTGTAGATTTTGATGCGCTGGAGCGAGGCTTCGACGAGCTCGGCCGGCGTAACGCTACCGGAGCGGATGCGGGCGGCGGCTTCGGCGAGGGTGAGTTCAGTGATGTCCGCCTTGGTCTGCGCACGGGCCGCGAGCGCGCCGAGAACGGATAGAGTGAATCCGCGGCGGGAGACTTGGTGCATAACATTAGATTACTTTAATAAAGATGGATATGGCACTATGGCTACGGTATGGCAGTAAAGATGACCTTCACTCTTGATGAAGCGACGGTTGCTCGAATTGATCGAATGGCGGCGCGGCAATCGAAGGCCAAAAGCGAAGAGTGGTCCGGGACGCCATTCGCGAATACGATGCCAGGAGGGACCGTTTGAGCGAAGCCGAACGGCTTCGGATGCTGCGCGTCGTCGATGAAATTGCCAAGCGACCGCCGACGCGCTGCCAGTGCGACGTGGACGAAGAGATTGCGAAGGTCCGCCGTGCCCGACGCGCCGGCGGCCGGCTGCACCCTGCTGGACACAACGGTGCTCATTGACGCGCTCACCGGCCCGAAGGCGTCCCTTTCGACTTTGCGGTCGTTGTTGACCGCCGGGGAGCGGATAGCGCTCCCATCGGTGGCGCTCTATGAATGGCTGCGCGGCCCGCGAACAGCCGACGAACTAACGGACCAGGAACATCTTTTTCCGGCGCCGTCCGCGGTGCCTTTTACCTCCGAAGACGCGGCGCTGGGCGCGCGGCTTTATCGTTCGGCTCGCCGGGCGCGCGCGAGAGAGATCGATATCGCGATCGCCGCATGTGTGATCCGGCACGAAGCGGACCTGTGGACCTTGCATGCGGCCGACTTCGAAGATATTCCCGAACTGCGCCTGTTGCGAATCTGATCAGCGCGCGCAATAAAACAGAAAATCGTGTTTTTCGTCTTTAAATTCGATTTTCTCCGCGGGACGTTCGTGTTCCCGCAGCCAGTTTCGGCCAGCGGGACTCGCGGCGATCATATTGTACGCGTCGGCTTCGAGCCACAGCGGCTGCTGCTGCGAATGCGCGTAATCAAGTTCATGATTGAGCGCGGAAACGTTGGCATGATCCAGTCCGAACCAGGAAGTTCCTGGAGTGAAATAGCTGATGGTCCACAGATCGGGATGGAAATCGTGAAAAACGATGGGTGTTCCCGGCGGCCAGCGGTCGCGTTGCGCGAGCGCGAAGCGTAAATCGGGGTTGTGTGAAGCCTGCGAATCGGGATAAATCAAAAAGGCGAAATTCCACAGCAGCAGAACGGGAACCAGGCGCAGCAGGGCTCTGTTGTGGGGCGCACGCCAGACAAGCACGCCCAGCGCGATTAGTGGAGGCAGATAAAATAGCCGGTAAAACGTGTTTTGCGGCATCCACAGAAAAAGAAATGCGGCGTAGCAGCCCAGCCAGACGAGAATCGCGCGCGGCGGTTTCAGAGCTTTTTCCGGCCTTGCGCGCGCGATGGTCGCAAGGAAAAACGCCGCCGAGAGCGCGAAGCCGGCCAGCGCGAGCCCGCCGACCAGATCGTGCGGAAGATTGGCCAGACGGCCACCGAAAAAAAGCCTTAGCGTCCCGCGCAGAGTGAACGCGGCATCGCGCAAAGGATTCAGGAAAAAATGAGAATCGGGAGAATGGACCGCGGACCAGGAAATCATTCGCCGCGCGGAGACGGTTCCAAAAAGTTCACGCGCAGCGATCGCATAGGCCACGATGACGGGCGCCAGGGCGCATGCGGAGTATTCGATGCGGCGCCTGCCGCGCAACAGGATCCAGGCGACCGGCAGAAACAGAATCGCCAATTCATGAAACAGCATCGCGGCTGCGTGGGCGAGCGCGGCGGGAATGGTGCGGCCGCGTTCGATCAGCAGGTAAGCGCACAGCAGGAAAAAAATCGACGGGACATAAGCGTTGGCATCGGTCGCGAATTTCCACCACGTCGCCGAAAACGCGAAGATCATCGCGCCGGCGAGACTCGACGATGCGTCCGCGCCCGCGCCGCGCAGCACGCGATAAAAGAGCGGCACGCACAATCCGGCGAAGATCGCGCTGGCGGCCTGCATCAGAAACAGCGCGCGCGTCCTGACCCCGAGCGCCAGCGCGCCTGCGTACAGCCACGATCCGCCGAGCGCGAAAAGCAGATGGCTCGGATAAAGCATCGACGAGGGTCCCGCGTGCTTTTCGATATCGCCCGCGATGCCGATTCCGTCCCAGTAGAAATTCCGCGTGGGCAGAAGCAGATAAACGACCAGCGGCACGAACAGAAGCGCGCGCACAGGCCAAACGCGCTCCGTCACGCCTCGCGCCTCACGCCAGGTCGAATTTTTCGTGATGCAGCAGCGGATCGCTTTTCACCAGCACCGGCCGGCGCAGCACTTCTTCGAGTTCTTCCAGGTATTTGTTCTGATGCGATTTTAAAACCTTGGCGACATCGGGATGGACGCGCAGCATCACGTCTTTTCCTTCGATCGTCGACGCCATCTTGCGCGCTTCGGTCAAAATTTCGCTGACCACCGTCTGCACGCTCTTGATGTAGCCCGCGCCGTCGCAATGCGGGCAGGGCGCGCACAGCGTCCGCTCGAGCGACTGCTTGACGCGCTTGCGGGTGATGGCCACCAAGCCGAAATCGTTGAACTGGAGAATTTTGTACGGCGCGCGATCGACGCGCATGGCTTCTTCGAGCGCCTGCATCACCTTCTGGCGATTCTTACGCTCATCCATGTCGATAAAATCGATCACGATGATTCCGCCCAAATCGCGCAGACGCACCTGACGCACGATTTCCTTGATCGCCTCCATATTGGTTTTGACGATGGTGTCTTCCAGGCGGTTCGTTTTGCCGACGTACTTGCCGGTGTTCACGTCGATGGCCACCAGCGCTTCGGTCTGATTGATGACAATGAATCCGCCGGACTTGAGCCAGACTTTGGGCCGCAGCGCTTTTTCAAGCTCCGCGGTGACGCTGAAGGCGTCGAAGATCGGCGCCTCGCGGGTGTACAGCTTCACCTTGCCGACCAGCGCCGGCTGGAAACGCTCGACGAAGCGCAGCACGCTTTCATAGGTGTCTTCGTTATCGATCCAGATGGCTTTGAAACTGTCGGCTAACTGATCGCGCAGAATGCGCTGCACGATGTCCAGATCGTGATGCAACAGCATCGGCGCGGGGCGTTTTTCCGACTTGGCGCGAATGTCCTGCCACAGATTGTAGAGAAACGCCATGTCGGCCGCGATCTCTTCTTCGGTGCGGCCTTCCGCCGCGGTTCGCGTGATGAATCCGCCCACCGGGCCGGGACGGCGCCCCGACAAAATGCGTTTCAGGCGCAGGCGTTCCTCATCGCTCGAGATTTTGCGCGAAACGCCCATGTGTTCGAGCGTGGGCATGTACACCACGTATCGTCCGGGCAGCGCGATGTGCGACGTGATGCGCGCGCCTTTTTGTCCCAGCGGCTCCTTGGCGATCTGAACGATGATCTCCTGGCCTTCCTTGAGCACGTCGGAGATTGAAATTTGCTGGCCGGCCGGACGCGTAACCGTGCGATCGGCCATGGGACGCGGATCGCGATGCTCATGAGTGTTTTCGCGGCTCTCCGGACCGCCGCGCTGGCGCCGGCGCATTCTGCGGGAAACGCGATGCGGAAAGCGTCCGCTGCGCTCGCGCACTTCCGCCGTGCCGCTTTCGGGTTCGGCTTCCGCAGGCGCGCCCGCGGCTTCGGCCGGCTCGCCTTCCTCGGTTTCGACGATGATCTCCTCGATTTCGATTTCTTCCACCGCGCCTTCGGCGTGGCTCAGAATCATCTCCTGAATGTCGCGATCTTCTTCCTCATCAAGCAGCGGGGCGACCGCGGGCGTCGGCTCCGCTTCGGCTTCCTCGACGTGCTCGGCCGCGTCTTCTTCTTCAACCGAAGGCAGCGCCAGCGCGACAGGCGCGGGTTCGGCGGAAGCGGAAACATGCGCCGGCGCGTCGGGCATGGCGTTTTCCGGAGGATAATGAATCGGCTCGTCGTATTCGTTTTCGTCGGCGTCCTCGACGGCCGCTTCCGGCGCAAGATCCAGCGGGGCCTTGAGCACCGCCGGCTCGGGCGACGGCTCGAGTTCCGTTTTCGCCGCGCCCTGGTATTTCGCCAGCGATTCTCCGGGCAGAATCAGCGGAACCGATTCTTCTTCCGGCTCGGCGGCCTCCGTTTCCGGCTCGGGAGGCGCCGCTTCAACGGCGGTCTGCGGGCTTTCGGGAGCGTACTTCGCGTCCGGGAATCCGCGGCCGCGATTGCGGCGGCGGCGCGAGCGGCGTCCCCGGCGGTCGCCACGATCGTCGCGCTCCTGGACGCGCTCCGGCGGACGTTCCGAGGTCTGCGGCGCGGCCTCGCCGGCCGATCCGGCGGCGGCTTCGGCGGCCTGCACCGGTGCGGGGGCGACGTTCGCCGGACGGCGCTCGCGCTCACGCGGCGGGCGCTCGTCGCCGGTTACGCGATCAATGTCTTCATTCTCTTCCAAAAAATCCGAGACGTAGAGAAACGTGTCGCGTTCCAGTCCCAGATCGACGAAGGCGGACTGCATGCCGGGCAGAACCCGCGTCACGCGTCCTTTATGAATGCTTCCGGCGAGCGAATATTCGTTGGCCCGCTGGAAATAAACTTCGACGAGTTGATCATCCTCGATCAGCGCCACTCGCGTCTCGTGCCGGTTGGCCGAGATCACCAATTCCTTGCTCATTGCTTAACCCTCCCTTACGGGGGCCTGGCGCTTGCGGAGGGAAAGCGGAACTTTAAAGAAGCGGTCCGGGTGAATGTCTGGCGCTTCCGTGATCCTACGGCGAGTGGAGCCTTCCTGAGGGCTCGTTCTACACTCCGGCTGAACTGCCAGCCTGGCCAGCGCGGGAAGATGGCGTCCGGGAAGGTTCAATGCACCACCAAACGGCCGTCGAGTCCGGCGCGTCTGTTCTCTTCCATTCGCGTCTTCCTGAAAAATCTTGAACCGAAAATCGCTTCTGCAAGTCCCCGCACCCCACCGTGAGGCGTCAGGACTCTTTCAAAATCCTTTTAACTCACAAATCTCCGGAGCCGGACGTTGTTCACCAGCCCCAGCATCATAAAAAACGAAAACGTATCGGAGCCGCCGGAACTCATTAGCGGCAGCGGAATTCCGGTGACGGGCACATAGCCCACCACCATCCCGACATTCACCAGCAAATGGAACAATAGCAGTGTGGCCACGCCCATGCAAATATACATCCCGGCGCGATCCGGGGCCGTTTGCGCATTTTGCACCACCTGCATCAACAGCAAAAAATAAAGCCCCAGCGCCACCACCACGCCGACAAAACCGTGCTCTTCGGCGAAGGCGGAAAAGATAAAATCGGTATGCGGCACGGGTAAGAACCGAAGCTGCGTCTGGGTGCCCTGCGTCACACCCGTACCCCACATCCCACCGTGTCCGACGGCGATTTTGGATTGAATCACCTGGTAGCCGCGGCCGCGCGGATCGGCGGAGGGATTGACGAACGTGGTCAGCCTGTCTCGCTGGTAATCTTTCAAAAGATACCAGCCCGCGGGAACCGCCATCGCGCAGAAGAACGCGACCACCGCCAGATAACGCCATCGAATTCCCGCCAGCAGGACCCCTCCGGCCAGAATCGGCAGATAAGTGCAACCCGTGCCGAAATCCGGCTGGCTCATCACCAGCGCCGTGGGAATCCCGACCAACCCTCCTAATTTCAGTAAATCCCGAAGCCCGATCCCGTCGCTTTTCAGCTCCGACAAGTACCGGGCTATCAGTAATATTATCACTATTTTCTCGAACTCGGAGGTTTGGATCTGAATACCGGTTCCCGGAATAGTGATCCAGCGGCGGGAATGAAATACCACGTCGCCCACGGCGAAAGTGAGGATCAGCGCCGCGATCGAAAGACAATAAAGTACGGGGACCTGGCCGAGCAGCGTGTGGTAATCGATGGAGGTGATCAGCCACATCAGGCCGAGGCCGATCGCGACCCAAATGATTTGTTTCCACCAGGCGTTATGCCACCTGGTATCGTGCGTGGCCGAATAGATTTGCAGGACACCGAGGGCGCAGATGATCAGACTGATGATCAGCAACGGCCAATCGAGGTCGCGGAAACTGCGATATCGCGCCACGGGTTCCATCCAGTGTAGCGCACAGGGCGAAGCCCGTTGTGCGCGATTAAAGCTATAGCGCATAGGGCAAAGCCCGTTGTGCGCGATTAAGGCTATAGCGCACAGGGCAAAGCCCGTTGTGCGCGATTAAGGCTATACCGCACAGGGCAAAGCCCGTTGTGCGCGGTTTATAAGATGTAGCGTGGCGAACCGGAGCGCTAGCTTTTGCGGGCGCCGCGGCGCGGGGCCTTGAGCTTGGACTGGCGGATCTTGCGGGCTTTGCGCTTGGGCTTGCTGATGATGAAGGTCCCGCTGCCTTGATATTCGGCTTGGTAGGTCTTGTCGTCGGCCATGAAAATCGATTTTAGCTCAATTGCGGGTGGCCGTGCTTGCGCTTTCCCCGACTCGAATTGGCCGGTCGGCAGCGCAAGCCTGGCGGCTTACGCCACCTGCTCGCTTGGAGTTTGCTTGAAAACTCAAGACGCAGGCTTATGTTACTTGTCGCGGCGACGGCCGTTCGCCTGACGCGAGGCGGCGATCGATTTCCCGCAGAAATTCATTGCACTCGGCCACCGACGGCGCGATAAAATGCGCGCCTGCCTGGTTCAGACGCGAGCAGGCGCGAGCTTTCAACGCTCCCTGCTGCTCCGGTGGCCGCGCCTCGAAATCGCGGCGCGATAAACCGATTTCATTGCCGGTCATGGAAATCCCGATGGTCCACATGCCGGCATTCAATCCTTCGGCGATGTCGCTCGGCGTGTCGCCGATCTTGACGAAGGCGGAAAGCGGAAAGGTTTGTAGTTCGATCGCGTTGCGATAACACATGAACGGCGCGGGACGGCCCGCGCCCACCTGGTCCGGCGTGACACTCGCATCGGGGCGATAACCGTGCTGGGCCGCGACGTCGATCACCGCGTCCAGAAGAGCGCGGGTGTATCCGGTGGTGGATCCGATCTTCAATCCCGCGTCGCGCCACGCGGTCACTGTCTCACAAACCCCTGCAATGGGTTCGCTGAATTCGGCCAGAATGCTGGCCTGCTTGGGCAGAAAATCGGCGAACAATCTTTCAACGTCGCGCTCCGACGGAGCCTCGCCATATACGCGCGACCACTCCTCGCGCAGGCGCTGGCCCGACAGAATCCGGCGGATATGATCCTTCTTCAGCAGTCCCATATCCTGGCGCGCTTCGGCCGCGGAAATCGCCACGCCGTTTTCTTCAAAGATCCGCTGCAAGGCCGCGACCGGCGCGAGGCTGCCGTAATCGACCGCGGTGCCCGCCCAATCGAGAATCACTGCTTTGAGATTTTCGAAATGCATCGTTTAAGGAGCCGGACTGCCCGGATGCTCCTTCTGCCGCTCCCATTCCTTGCGGAACGTCTGCTCGCGTTCGGCGACGTAGGCTTTGTAGCCATCTGGATCGATGAACGGATTCGCGGCGCCAGCCTTCATTTTCGCGTATTTCTCCTTCAACCCGAAGTAGCCGCCGTGCGCGCCCAGAAACAGATCGCAGGGCAGGCTCTTCAGTACCGCGAACGTCTTGACGTAATCTTCGGCGATCGTCGGATAATTCTTGTTGCCGACCAGAATGTAGCCTGCGTTCACGTTGGGGCTGCCGACGATGACCGCGTTCAGGACACGCCCGCCGTCGCGCACCGGCATGGTCCAGGTGGTGCAACCCTTGGTGTGGCCGGGCGTGAGGTGCGCCACCAGTTTCGATCCGCCCAACGCGACCACGCTGCCGTCATGCAGCACGCGATCGACGTGCGCGCCGGGACGCCCGCGCGCGGTGCTTTCTTCCTCGGGCACGTCCTGCGCCATGATCATCACTTTCGCGCCGGTCTCCTTCTCAACGATGCCGGTGGCCGCGTCATGATCGCCGTGGGCGTGGCTGATCAGAATGATTTTCGTATCGGAATACTTGAACCCGAGCTGCTCGATGCTTTTTTTGATCAGCGGCACGTCTTGCGGGAAATCGGTGTTGATCAGAATATTGCCGCGCGGCGTGTGAACCAGGTACACGGCCAGATCGGCGGTGCCGACGTAATAAAGGTTGCCGGCAATTTTAAACGCGGGAAATTCGCGATCCCAGTCGGGATTGGTTTGCGCCAGAAGAATCGTGGCGGCGGCAAAAAACAGGAGCGCACGTTTCATAGAACGAGTCAATCATACTACGCCCGCGCAGGAGGCGAGTCGGAGACGGTTAATTTGCTTCGTTGTGCGCCTTGTAGCCCCGCCACAGATATTCGAGCGCTTCCGGCAAAGTCTGCGCCCTCACGGCGCGGTCGACGTGGCCGGCATTGCGCGCGAACACGAACTGGTAATGATACTTCTTTTCGGCCAGCACCCGCCCCATCTCTTCATTGGCAACCACCCAGTCATGCATCCCGTCGCGCATCGAATTGGGATTATAAAGATCGCGGTCGCCGACCTCCATCCAGATGCGGATCGGCTTACGCGAACTGTTGGGGATCAGGTGCTCGTGAAATTCCCAGGCCCCATGCGGAGTCTCCGGATTCGGCGGCCATTGCTGGTTCACATAAGTTCCCGAATACGTCAGCACGCGATGATACAAGTCGGTGTGATACCAGGCCATTTCCAGCGCGCACGATCCGCCGGAACTGCCGCCCATGGTCGCGCGGGCGTCGGGATCGCGGGTCAATTTCACGTTGGCTTCCTTTTCCACGCGCGGCAATACTTCGCTTTCGACGAATTCGGCGTAGCGGCCGGACATGGTGTCGTATTCGAGGCCGCGCTCGCTGCCCTGCGCGTCGCCGCTGCCGTTACCGATAGAGATCGCGATCATCACCGGAACTTTGTGCTCGGCGATCAGATTATCGAGCACGGTGAACAGCAGCGCGTCGGGACCGTCCGCGCCGACGATGAACGGCGCCACCGTCCCCGCGACATATTGTTTCGGCACATAAACGGCAACCTTGCGGGTGTACGGCGCCGGATGGCTGGTGGTGACGATCAGCTTGGCGGGATTGTCAGGGTCCGGCGTGCCGAAGGTCCCCGCATCGCGCGCGATGCCGGGATAAATCTTGCTGTCGGACGACTCCATGGTGAAATTGTAAATGGTCCCCTGCGGCACGCCTTCATGCACCGTCGCTTCTGGCGCGGGGTTGTGCGTGGGACCGATCACGAAATTTCCGTCTTCCGTCGGCGGCGCGTTCTCGCCGTCCGGGAGATCCTTGGACATCACGTAGCCGATGGTGTGCGGATCGCGCGTCGGCGGCGGCGGGCGGCGCGGGCGCTTGGGCGGCGCGGTTTGCGCCAAACCAAGGAACGTGATCAGGATGCCGAGGCCGACAATGCGGAACATGAGAGACTCCTTTGCGTAATGATTATTCTAAACACACTACGAGAGCGATTTCAGGCGGGTATTTAAGGATGGGGCGCCGGCGAGT
Source organism: Bryobacteraceae bacterium (assembly GCA_035507655.1). Taxonomy (GTDB): domain Bacteria; phylum Acidobacteriota; class Terriglobia; order Bryobacterales; family Bryobacteraceae; genus Palsa-187. The sequence continues at coordinate 98,876 of DATJNW010000158.1, forward strand.
TCCGTCGCGCAAACTCGCCGGCCGAAAGAATTACTACTGCTGCCGTCTGCGGCGATTGTTGTTGTTTTCGTCGTTGTTCTGATGCGCGTACGGACCGACTTCGGGCTTGCCCTGCGTGTCCTTCAGCGGCCCAAGCTCGATCGACACGCCGCGGTTGATGGCGGCTGTTTCGCTGCCGGCCTGGAAGCAGGTGAAGTCCGGACGGTCGCGCCAGGCGAGCGGTCCGCACAGGCGCTTGCCCGCACCGAGCGCCGCGTCATGCACGATGTTGATCAACCGCTCATAGTCCGGTGTGCCCCGGGCATAACCGGAGAAATTGCCCAGGTCGCCGCTGGCCGCGAACACCGCGGTCACGCCCGGAATCGCGGCGATCTCACGCGCGGCCTGCGCGCCTTCCAGCGTCTCGATCATTTCGATCAGCACCACGTTTTTATTCCACGTCGCGCGGTAGCCCCCGGGAACGGTGCCCCAGAATTCCTTGCTGAACGCCGGACCACCCCCGACGCTGCGCCCGCCGAGCGGCGGAAACATGGTCCAGTTGCGGGCTTCGATTCCCTCTTTCACCGAGCGGACCGTCGGCACCACCACCACCAGCGCGCCCAGGTCGGTGGCGTGCTGAATTTCGCGCTCATCGGTATAGGCCACGCGTACGCCGGGAACGGCTTTGGCGTGCGGGCAGGCCGCCCACATCCGTCCGACCGCTTCCCAGTCGCGGGAGTCATGCTGCATTTCCACCCAGATGAAGTCGTATCCGGCATTGGCCATCGCGCAATAAGTTTCCGGACTGTCGGAGCTGAACACCGTTCCGCCGGTCACCTTCTCGCCCTTCATCATTTTGATCATCACCGGATTCCAGATCTTGGCGTCGGCTGGCGCGTCGAACGCGGGGCCATATTTCCACGTCTTTGGATTGAGCGTGCCTTGGTTCACGGCGTTCGCCGGCGCCGTGGAGATTGCGCCGGAGTCCTTGCCGGCCGCCGCAGCCAGCGGAAATTTCATATTGTCGCCCCTGCCCGCGCCGGACTCATCCGTTTGTGCCTGGAGCGTTAAGCCGAGCGCTAACGTGAGCGCTCCTATTAAGAATCGATTCATCTCGAACTCCTTCCTGGTTTCGTGCGCCGTGCCGCGGTCTGGCCATCAGGCAACGGTCGGAAATCATTCTATCAGTTCGCCGCCGAACCGGCGAAAGCCATTCAGCATAGACGAGTTGGAACAGCCGTTCCGAAGGTAAGCCGTCAGACTGGCGATCCTGCTATTGCCAGCAGCGGCCGTGGCGCACGCACTCCTGCGTGCCGTGTCGACACTCGTGTCGACACCTCTTCTGTGCCAGGCCAGGCGTTGACCCGAGAGTCGACGCGGCTCGCGGAAATGCGTGCGTCACAAGAATCCATGCTCAGGCCGGATTCGCGACGAAGCGATAGCCCACGCCGCGAACGGTCAGCACGTGCCGCGGGCTCGATGGGTCGTCTTCGATATAGCGCCGCAGCCGGACGATGAAATTATCGATGGCCCGGGTATCGGTGTCTTCGTGCAGCCCCCATACTTCTTCAAGCATCTTTTTGCGCGAAACCGGCTGGCCTTCGTGGCGGATCAGGTAGCGCAGAAGATTCGCTTCCATCAACGTCAGCGGGAATACCTGACCTCGCGCGCGCAGCTCCAGCGCATCAAAATCGACGGAATTTTCACCGAACTCGAAGGTATCGGCGGGGGGCTTGCGCGCTGCCGTCTTTTCCGACGAGCGCAGCCAGTCGCGCCGCCGCAGCAATCCGCCGAGGCGCGCGATCAGAATGCTTAAATCGAACGGCTTGGTGAGATAGTCGTCGGCGCCGGCCGCGAATCCTTTCAGCACGTCGTCGGGATGGCTGCGCGCGGTCAGCATCAGCGTGGGAATGAATTGGCCGGCGCCGCGCAGCTCGCTCATCACCGCGAACCCGTCTTTTCCCGGCAGCATCACGTCGAGCACGATCACGTCGAAGCCGGCCCGCGGATCGGCCAACAGCTCCAGCGCCGCTTCGCCCGTTTCCGCCACGCGAACGTCGTAGCCTTCGGCTTCCAAATTGAAGCGCAGACCGTCGGCCAGGTGCTGCTCGTCCTCCACCACCAGCACGCGACTCATTTCGATAACGGGAATTGCAGCACGAAGGTGCTGCCGCGCCCCGGACCCTCGCTTTCCGCCCACGCTTTTCCGCCGTGCCGCTTGGCAACCGAGCGCACGATGTACAGTCCCAGCCCGGTGCCTTTGACGCGCGTCGCCAACGGCCCCGGCGCGCGATAAAAGCGCTTGAAAATCTGTTTCAGCTCGGTTTTGGGAATGCCCGGACCGCGATCGATGACGCGCACCGCCGCGAATTTTCCGTCCACGGTGGAGGTTTCCACGGTGACCTTCACTTCCGGTCCCGAATATTTCACCGCGTTATCGATCAGGTTGGAAACGGCCGCGCGCACTTCGTCGGGATCGCCCATAATGGTCGCGTGCGGCCCGGCGCGAAACGCCAGGGCGTCGGCTTCGACGTGATGCAGTTTACGCGCCCGCGCCAGACAATCCTCGATGATGGCATCGAGATCCAGCGGCGTATTCACCGCGCGGCTGGCATGGCCGATTCGCCCCGTGCGCAGCACCTGCTCGATGGTCGCCAGCAGACGATCGCTGTCCTCGAGCATGATGCGGTAAAATTCGTGCCGCTTGCCTTCATCGACGCTGCGGGTTTGCAGGGTTTCGAGATACAGGCGGATCGAAGCGACCGGCGTTTTCAGCTCGTGGGTCACGGCGTTGATGAACGCGTCATGCTGCGCATTGCGCCGGATCTCCCGCACCAGAAAAATCGTGTTCAGGACCACTCCGCTGATCAGCACGGCGAGCAGAATGAGCCCCAAAAACAGCAGTACGCCGTGCCGCCAGTTAAGTTGCACCCAGCCCACGTAAAGCAGCAACGTGACCAGGATCAGGCCCGCGCCGAGCGCGATAAAAAACGCGGTCGTCTTGCGGCGTCCCGCACCAACCACCATACCTTCAGAATATCAGTCGTATAATGGTTGACCATCGGGGGCCATGATGAAGCGGGCGGATGGAGCCGCGTTTCTGCTGATCGCCGCAATTGTGGTGTATTCGTCGATGATTCCGCCGGTGGTTTCGCTCGGCAACAACGGCGATTTCGGCAAAATTTCCGGCCATTTTTCTTTCGGCTATCCGCCGGAGCAGGAATATCACTACGCGCCGCTCAAATTCCATTACGAGCCGCGCTACAACTATCACCCGTCGTTCCGGTCCACCGAAAATCTGCTGGCGATCCTGGCGGTGGGATTGTCGGCCGTCGTCTCTAAGACCGGCGAATTCGATATCCGCTGCCTCGGCGCGATTCACGCGGCGCTGTTTCTTCTGGCGATCTGGCTGCTGCTGCCGGTGCTGGCGCATTTCTTTCGGATGCCAGGGCGCGTCGCGATTCTTTTGGTGATCGCCGCCGTGTTCGGCGACGTGATCTACGTCAGCGTATTCAATTCGTTCTATATGGATGCGTCGGCTCTGGTTTTTATTCCGCTGACGCTGGTTTTCTTTCTGCGCAGTGTTGTCTGGCGGCGCAACGCGGACCTGATCGGGCTGGCGATCTCCGCAACGCTCACCGCCGGCGCGAAACCGCAGCACGCAATTCTCGCTCTGCCGATCATTTTATTGCTGATCTCCTGCCGGAAACGCCTGTCCTGGGTCGTCTGGCCTGCCGCTGGCGGCGTCATTCTGGCGGCTTCGTGGACCACGCTGTCCGTGCCGCCGGATTACCGCGCGAATCAGTGGTACGACGTGATCTTCCTGGGATTGCTTCCATATTCGCCCACGCCGGCGCAGGACCTGGCGGAATTGGGTCTCGATCCAGCCTACGTTTCGTATTCGCGGACCAGCGCGTATTACTCGACCGGCGGCTTTGCGCATGCGGAGTTCGCCAAGGATTTCAGAACGCGGATGAGCGCAGTCCCTTTGCTGCGCTTTTATATGCGTCATCCGGTGCGAACGTTCCAACTTCTGATCCGTGCTTTGGACGACGCAGGCAAAACGCGTCCGGGTATGGGGAACTTCGATCCGGCCGAAGGATTGCCGCCCGACGCGCAAAGCCATGCCTTCGCCGAATGGAGCCAGCTCCGGCAATGGCTCTTCGCGAGGCACGGTCTTCGCTATTTTTGGGTCACGCTGGCCATTCAAGCGCTATTGCTGTGGCGGGCGTCGGGCGATTGGCGGATTGCGGCATGGTCCCTGACGATCGCCGTGCTGCTCGAAGCGGGAATTTCCGGACTCGCGGATGCTGCGGAAGCGCCGCGGCATTTTACGGTGTTCTGCCAACTTCAAGACATCAGCGCAGTAGCACTCATGGCGGGTTTCTTGCCGCGGGTTTCCAAAACCAAAGGAGGCTGCTGAAAACGCCGCCATCCGCCGCTGGCTACGGTCACGGTTCCATGGTCTGCGCGGCGGGCTTTCAACCCCTTTACGCCGCTTCCCGCTCGGCCAGCGCACTGTTAATTTTGGCCACGCGAACCGACCGCGCGATGCCCAAAAACCTCAGCACTTTCAAGGTGATCCAGGACGGGTCGAATTCATACCAAGCCAGGCCGTGCCGCGCCGAGGTGGGATGCGCGTGATGATTATTGTGCCAGCCTTCGCCGAAGGTGATCAGCGCCACCCACCAGTTGTTGCGCGAATCGTCGCGGGTGCTGAAGCGTCGCCGGCCCCACATGTGCGTGGCCGAATTGACCAGCCAGGTGGCGTGCAGGCCGAAGGTGACCCGCAGGAAAATTCCCCACAAGAACAGCGGCAATCCGCCGATCGCGTACAGAATCCCGGCCATCGCCACAAGCGGAACCCAGTGATAATTGTTCAGCCAGATGTAGAAACGCTCCTTAGCCAGATCCGGCGCGTATTTCGACATCACGCGGGTGTTGTTGTGCATCGTCTCGCCCCATAGCAGCCAGCCGACATGTGCCCACCACCCGCCGTCGCGAGGGGAATGCGGATCGCCCGGCTTATCGGAATTCTGATGATGCAGGCGATGCGTGGCAACCCAGGAAATCGGTCCACCTTCGAGCGTGGTCGAGCCGCAGATCGCGAAAAAATAGTCGAGCGGCTTCGGGATTACATAAGAGCGGTGGGTGTGCAGCCGGTGATAACCCAGGCTGATGCCCAGTCCCGTGCACATCCAATACAAAAAGACCGTGGCGAAGAAAACCTTCCAGCTAAAGAAAAACAGCGCGGCAACCGCGCCTACGTGAAAGAGCGCCATGAAAATGGTGGTGGCCCAGTTCAGTCCATGGCGTGGGATAGTGACAATTTCGTTATTCAAAAGAGTCCTCGAAAATCCAAAGTAACGCGGATTTCGTCCGTAGATTGTAAGAGTTATGTAATTTCGCCCGCCTAGGTGAAATGCCGCAGAGCACAACGGGAGATTCGCCGGAGTGTTCCGCCAAACGGCATAAGAGCCTGCTGGTAGAATAAAGCCCCGTGGAATACAGTACCCATGAACAGCGCGGCTGGTACATGTACGATTTCGCGAACTCCGCGTTTTCGACCACCGTCGTCACGCTGTTTCTGGGACCGTATCTCACCGCACTGGCCAAATCCGCGGCCGGCCCGGACGGCTACATCCATCCTTTTGGCTGGAGTCTCGAGCCCCGCAGCTACTGGAGCTTCATCGTCAGCCTGTCGGTGATTTTGCAGGTTGTTTTTCTCCCGATGGTCGGCGCAGTGGCCGATTATGGCCGGCGCAAGAAAGAAGTGCTCGCCGCGACCGCTTATCTGGGCGCGGCGGCGACCATGGGGATGCTGTTTTTGCAAGGGCGCGATTATCTGGCCGGTGGTTTGCTGTTTCTGATCGCCAACGTGGCCTTCGGCGCGTCGGTGGTGATTTACAATTCGTTTCTGCCCGAAATTGCGCCGCCCGTAGAGCGCGATGCGGTTTCTTCGAAAGGCTTCGGCATCGGATATCTCGGCGGCGGGCTGCTGTTGGCGCTGAACCTGGTCCTTTATATGAAAGCGGACGCGATCGGGATGAGCGAAGGCTTGGCCGTGCGCATCAGTTTGTGTTCCGCCGGCCTGTGGTGGGCGATTTTCACCATTCCCACGCTGGTCGCGCTGCGCAATCGCGGCGCGGCGCGAGCCTTGCCGCCGGGCGAACGCGCGGTGGCCGCGGTGCTGAAACAGCTTTCGCACACCCTGCACGACGTCCGCCGTTTTCCGCAGACAGTGACTTTTCTGGTCGCTTATCTTCTCTATAACGATGCGATTCAGACCGTGCTGAACCTGGCTTCGCAATTCGGCAACGACGAGCTGAAAATTCCGGTTTCGACGCTCACGCTGGCGATTTTAATGGTCCAGTTCGTGGCGTTTTTCGGCTCGATTGCGTTCAACTGGCTGGCCGCGGCGATCAACGCCAAACGCGCCGTGGTTTTCAGCCTGCTGATCTGGACCGGCGTGCTGATCTACATCTACGCGGCGGTGAAAACCACGCTGCAATTTTTCGTGATGGCCGCGATCGTGGCCATGGTGATGGGCGGCAGCCAGGCGCTGAGCCGGTCGCTGTACGCGCAAATCGTGCCCAAGGCGAAAGAGGCGGAATATTTCAGCATTTACGAGATCAGTGATAAAGGCACCAGCTGGATGTGCCCGCTGCTGTTTGGCCTGGCGATGCAGTTCACGCACAGTTACCGGGTCGCGGTGTTGTCGCTGATCGTGTTTTTCATTGCGGGACTGGCGGTGTTGCTGAAGGTTGATATCACGCGCGGCGAAAAGGACGTGGCCGCCGCGTCGTGATTTTATTCCGGCGCGGTATAGCGCCGCTCCACCGCCTTTCTCATCCTGCGCCGGGCTTCATCCGGCGGCGGCGCATCGCGTTCGATCTGCTCGGCTTCTCCGGTCAGATCTTCATCCTTGATTTTTTCCCGAAACCAGCGCGAATAATCACCGTTTTTCAAATGATATTGCCAGGTATCATCGTCAATTCCGTCGGAAATCTGCAAGAATGTCATCAGATTTTGCGCCCGCAGATGAAGTTTTCGCTCGGGCCCTTCAAAGTAAAACGAATCGGTTTCGCCGAGCTCGCCGTGCGCGTATTTCCGTTTGTGGCGCTGGCGCGACATCTCCGATTCGATCAGCCGCACCCGCCGCGGCTCGCCGTCGCCGCGCATCCATAGCAGAGCCTCCTGCTGGGGCAGCTCCATCGCGGGCGTTCGCGGAACCGGTACCGCCGCGGACGCGCCGAATTCCCGCAGCGCCGATCCCGGATCGCGCCCCACCGCGATCACGGCGTCCACCGACTGCAATACCGGCGCCGCGACGTGATCCGGATGAACCGTGATCAGCACCAGATTTTTCAGTTCGCTCGCGCCGCCGGCTCGCGCTGGCGTCCAGGTGCGCGGCAGCATGTGATGCGCCTCGTCGATCACGATCCAGTGCGGCCGTCCGGTGCGCAAGCGCATCTCCTCGAGGCGCGGAAGCAGCGCGGAGAAGAACACCGGACGGTCCTCCAGGGGCACGCCCAGCATGTTGACGATCGCCTGTGAATCCGGCTTTTCCATGGCTTGCAGAACCAGATCAATCGACGGCGGAGTTTTGGGGCCGCCCACGGCGATCGTTCCGGGAAATGCCCCGTAATCGCCTTCCGGATCGATCAGGCAGGTTTGATATTTGCTGTGGATCAAGGTTTCGAGAAAGCCGGAGACGAAGGTCGACTTCCCACTGCCCGAGGCGCCGGCAACCAGCAGGCTTGCGTCCCAGGCGGGGATGGAAATTTCCTTTTCCTGTTGGTGCGCGATGACAATGCGGCGATTCGCCGGCCGGCCGAGATCGCCGGCGAGAATGCGGTCGATCAATTCGACCACGCCGCCGCCGCGGGGCGATCGGGTGACCAGGTCCGCGGTCTCCTTCAACGCCGGAATGGCGTTGGCGACGGCGGCGGACAGTTCGCAGAAGCGCAGAAAGGCGTGATCGTTTTCGGCGTCGCCAATGGCGGCGACATTGTGCTCGGATAATTTCAACTCCGCCAAAGCGGCGTCCAGGCCGGTCTTCTTATTGACTCCAGAGGGTAAAATCATGACCGAGTTTTTATTGAAAATCACCTGTAATTCCAGGCCAAGCTCGCCGATTATGGTGACAATTTCGGCTTCGTTCGGCCGCGACGTGGCGATAATCACGTCGCCGTTGCCGAGCGGCCGAATGCGCCGCCGGCGCAGGCTTTCCAGGAAAACGGGCGGCGGAGGCTCGGCCAGACCCCGTTTTTGGTGGGCGGCCGGCGAATACAGAACCGCTCCGTTTTCCGCGACCACGCGATCGAACAGGTCCAGATGGGGAAATACCGACTCCAGGTCTTCCAATACGCGGCCCGTCACCAGGATCAGCTTGCGTCCGGATTGGCGAAATCGCTTCAGGCCGGCGAGCGTTGTGTCGCCCACCGCACCGTCGCAGGCGAGCGTGCCGTCATAATCCGAGGCGAGCGCAAGGTACCGCACATCTTGAGTTTACGAGGCACCCGAAACGTACGGCAAGAGTGGGGCATCACACTCACGGGGCGTTATGAAAATGCGAATCGCCGGGTTGACCGGAATTCTGGTGATGATGCTGGCGGGCTGCTCGCAATCACCGCAGGAACGGCAAAGACAGGCGGACGATACCGCGCGCCAGGCCGGCCGGACCGCTTACGATGCCGCGCAGAAAGCCAAACAAGCGGCGCAGCAGGCGCAGAAGGCGGCAGAGGATCTGGATCGGGAATTACAGAAGGCCGGCAAACAGGCTCGTCAGGGTTGGGATGAAGCCAAGCGCCAGCACGACCAGCAGCCGTCTAAACAACAATAAGTCACTCCGGCAGAAGCGCCATCAAGCCGGCGAACATCAGCACCATGAGCGCATCGGTGATCTCGGCCGAGCGGCCGGGCAGGTAGACCTGCGCCAGGCGCGACGGCAACACCAGCGCCAGCGCCAGAACCGTAGCCAGAGCCAGCGAAATTCCGGAGCGGCGCAGCAGCCACAGCAGCGAACCGTAGATGAACGTTTTTTCGAGAAACACCCGGCTGCCGTTTTCGCGCGGGCCGTCCATGAAACTTCGGAACGGTACCAGACCAAAATGGCGCGGCGCCGGATTGAAGTGAAACGGGCGCAGCGCATCGATTGCGATAAAGACGGCGATAAAGGCGGCGAGGATCGCGCAGACGACCTTTGCGCGCGGCTCTAAGCGCGAGAGAAAACCGATCCACACCGTGGCCGCAGCGATCGCGCCGGCGACTTCGGAAGCCGTGAGCAAGGTGTCGACCAGAACGATCCTTGCGGCGAAAACCAGGAAAATTCCGCAGAGCAGGATACGGCCACTCCGCTGTTTTTCGAAGACGGATGGAATCAGCGCCGCGGCCACCAGCCAGAGGGTGAAATAGCGGAAAAAATCCAGAACATCGACGGGCGTGAAAAATAGCCGCAGTGCCAGCGTGTACTTGTGCAGCGAGAAAGACGGGAGAAAAGGCACCAGCCGCGACCCGAACCAGGCAGCCAGCAGCAGCATCGCCGTGGAAACGCGGCGCACCGCGACTCCGGCCACTCCGCCGAGCGCGGCGCCCGTGGTATTCGCAGCCGCGTCGTAGAAATTCGGATTACGGCCGTAATCGTAGAACTGCGCCAGCTCGATCGAGGTGGACAGAATCGCGCCGGCAATCGCCGCGAGCACCGCCAGCGCGACCGGAGAAATTCGCGGAAACGCGCGAACGGCAAAAAAGGCCAGCGGCAGATACAGCAAAATATTGGAAACCACGTCGCCGCGATTCGCCGGGAAGCGGGCCGTTGTCCACAGCGCGGCCAGGAGATTCGCGGGAACCGTCACGCGTTGGAACACGAACGGATACAACGATCCGTACAGGATCAGCGCGAGCAACGCCAACGCCATCGCCGCGCTACGCAGCTCCGGTCGGGTCGAGTCCAACGCCCATGGTAACTTAACGCGATACTCGGCCCCGCGCTTCTCTCTTTCCAGAGCGTTGCCAGACGAAAACCAGTTGAGAATCGAGCGGCCGTCTTCTAAAATTCAAGCGGGAATGAGCGCCGGTTTTACACGTGCGTCGAAACGTCTCGCAAAACGGAGAGATCGTGCCGGACTTAAAATTCCGAGTGGAATCCGCGTCCCCCGTCGCCCGCGCGGCGGTGCCGATGATCAATTTCCGGGTTCGGGTCCTGAATGCAGGACCGGAGCCGGTGCGCGCCGCGGCGGTGGTTTGCCGCATTGAGATCGATGCTCCGCGCCGTCCGACGGCGGAGGATCGCGAGCGGTTGAAGGATTTGTTCGGTGAATCCAGCCGCTGGGCGGATTCCGGAAGTGCGCTGCTGTGGACCTCGGCGACCATGGTGGTACCCGCATTTTCCGAAACCGCGGCCTGCGATCTGCTGGCGCCGTGCAGTTTCGATTTCAACGTCGCCGCGACCAAATATTTTTACGGCCTGCAAGAGCGCGCGGCGCCACTGCGCTTTCATTTCAGCGGGCAGGTGGTCTATGAAAATTCCGCCGGCGGTCTGGAATCGGCGGCCTTCGCGCAGGAACAGGCGTGCTATCCTTTGCCGCTAAGCGCCTGGAGCGAGTTGATGGATGATTATTATCCATCGAGCATGTGGCTTCGCCTTCCCCGCGAAATCTTCGAGCGCCTGTATCAGTACAAGACCGATCGCGCCATTCCCACCTGGGAAGATGTTTTCGACGATATCCTTCCCACGCCGCAGGAGCTTGTGAATTGAGACGGCAGCGTGAGTTTCAACCGACGGCCAGTTTGTCTCCCTCCTCGACCCTCCGGATTCGCTCCGCGAGGCTGTCGCCCACTGTCACGGCGCCGGAACTTGGCTCGTCGTGATCGGCGAAGAAGGATTGGCTGCGAGCACTTCCTTCTTCGCCGATCGCTCTCTTTCACTGATGCGCGCATGACCAGCGCACAACCGGCAGTCGGACAGCGCCAGCCTGGCGGCTTACGCTACCGTCCGCGTTCGGGCCAACCTGCTAGATCTTGCGAATCGCGGCCAAACCCGTTCCCGCGCCGATGAGAAAGGCGCCCGCCAGTCGATTCGTCCACGCTGCGTAGCGTGGCTGACGCGCCAGATCGGACATGCGGCCGGCCGCGACGCCGTATCCGAGCAGCACCAGAAATTCGATGGTGACCGAGGTCACGCCGAGAATCGCGACTTGCGGCGCCACCGCGTGACGCGCGTCCAAAAATTGGGGCAGCAGCGCGGAGAAAAATATGATCGCCTTGGGATTGGACGCCTGAACGATGAACCCGTCGGCGAGCAGCCGCCGCGGCCGGGCGGGGTTTTGCTCTTTGATGGCCAGGGCCGCCGATTTTCCGAAAATCGAGAGCAATCCCAGATAAATCAGATAAGCCGCGCCGATCCACTTTACGGCGAAAAACAGGTTATAGGACGCCAGCAGCAGCGCACCGAGTCCGGTGGCCGAAAGAAGAAAATAGACTGCGTTCGCCGAAAGAATTCCCGCGTTCGAGGCCAGGCTGCGCCGCGCGCCGCCGCGCAGCGCGCTTGAAAGCACGAACAGAACCGCCGGCCCGGGCGTCAGGCACAACAGCAACTCCGTGGTGGCGAAGAGCCACCAGATGGTCCAACTCATTTATCAAGACTAAACGACGCAGGAGGATCCGCGAGCGCCCACAGCTCGCGCAGCGCGGCGGTCGTCTTTTCGCCGGCGCGCTGCGTCAGTTCGACGCCCAGAATGTACTTGCCGCCGTGACGCGTCGCGTGCTTGATGGTGCCCGTGCCGGAGAGCTTGATCCGATCCGCATTCAACTGGATGCGGACGCCGGGGAGAATCGCCGCGGGAGATTCGATGCGGAGGCCGCCTTCGGACGCATCGATGCACCTGGCCTGCGCGAAGCGGGCTTCGCCGCGGCCGTCCTCCCAGCTCAAGCGAACGACGCCCACAAAGGGAACACGAAAATGACGCCGCGCGTCTTTGCTCAGATTGCGCCTCTCGTAACCCTTATCGCCTACGCGGCGGGTGGGCTTTAGTACGATATTTGTTTATGTCCTACGACCCGAATTTTCGTTATCACCTGGGCGATGACGACGGCGGCGGATTTTTCGACGATTCCGGCGACGATGGAAACGGCGGAGACTCGCAGGACGACGGGGACGACTCCTATCAGGACGACGACGACCAATACGACGACGACCAGCAAGACGATCAGGATGACGAAGAAGAAGATGCGGATGGCGGCAACGGCGACGACGGCGGTGACGATGACGGCAATGGTGACGAAGACAATGACGACGACGATGACCTCTCCGATCCCGGCGATCTGGTGGATCTGGACGACGACGTAGCCCTTTCCGCCGAGGATTTCCCCAACGCGACCGACGCCGATTTTAACGACGATGACGGAAGCTGGACCGCGGACGATTATCAGCAATCGGCCGAAAATCTGTTCGGCGATCATGAATTTTTCGGCGACACCATGGAACAGCAGCGCGCCGATGAGGGGTATCAGCCGTTCACCGATCCGGGGTTCCTCCACGGATTCGAGCAAGTGGCGCCGGGCAGCTCGGATACGGTGCGCCTGTTCGAGCGCGACGGCCAGCTTTCCGCCTTCGGCTTCGTCACTTCAGCGATGCTTGAATACCTGCGCATGCGCTACACCGGAATCGATTTGAGCAACCTGGACGTTTCCGTCCCTCCGCGCGGCGAGCCGGTGATTCCGCAGCCGCTGCCGCCCGCCTTCGACGCGGTGCAGCCGGCCGATGCCGTCGATCTGCGCAAATACTGCACGCCGATCGGCGATCAGGGGCAGACGTCGCGCTGCTCGGCGTTCGCCTGGACGCACGCTACCGAACTGGTGACCAATTTGAAGAGCGGCAGCGCGCCGGCGCTTTCGCCGTCGTTTACGATGCTGCAATTTCAGCGCATGCAGGGCGACGCGCGCGATTATCCCTACGCGTATTCAGGCGGCGACGGCACCATCAGCGGCACCGATCCCGGCCAGGTGCTGGTGGAACACGGAACCTGCCGCCGGGAATTGTGGCCCGATTCGAGCCCGGTTCCCACCACTTCCGAACGCGTGCTGATTTCCGACGCCGATCAACATCGCCTGGACGGAACACCGCATCCCATTTCGATCGACGATATTCGCAAGGTGCTCAGCGCAGGTTGCCCGGTGCACGTCGCCATCAACACCGGTCCGAATTTTTCCGACGTCGGCCGCGACGGAATTTTCAACGCCGCGGAAGCGCCCAGCGGACGTCACGGGCGCCACGCGATGCTGCTCGTCGGCTACACCGGAAATTTCTTTATCGTGAAGAATTCGTGGGGCGAAAACTGGGGCGATAAAGGCTACTGTTATATTCCGAAAAATGTGCTGGCCGCATCGGAGCCTGATCTGGTGGCGATTCTGGTCAAGAAAGATGGCGCGTAATTTGCTCGCGGCTCAGGCGTGCGCGATCTGGATCGTCTCGCGGGGCTGCTCGGGGAACGTTTTCCGCGGCATCGCCACGTCTATTTTGGCCTGAGCGGCGCCACGCTGCTGTACGATGCGCTGCGGCTCGAGAATCGATCCTCGCTGGTCCTGCCGGCGTTTCTTTGCCCCAGCATTTCGGCGATGGCGCTGGCCGCAGGCAAACGGCTGACGCACATCGATTCGAGCCGCGAATCTCTGTGCATCGATGCCTCGCGCGTCGAAGAGTTTCTGGCGACGCAATCGGAATCGGATACCGCGGTTCTCGTCGATCATTCTTTCGGCTACCGCTCGGGCGCGCCGGCGCGGCTGCGCGACCGTTTTCCCCAATCGCTGATCATCGAGGATTGCGCCCGCGCGCTCGGGCTCGACGCCTGCGAACATTCCGATTGGGTGCTGTTGTCGATGTATAAAACCATCCGCGGTGCGCAGAACGGCGGGCTGCTGTTGTCGCGCAGGCCGCTGGCGATCGGCGGCCAAAAACGCGCGTCCACCGCGTTGCGCGAGCGAATCGCGCAAATTCCCATGTTCCGAGCCGGCTACGATTTGGTGCAGCGATTTTGTTCGATTCCGCAACCGCCTGCGCCGCGGCTAATTCCCCGGTGGGCGCCAAATTACGGCGTACCGGGCGAGCTGTGCGTCGCGAATTTCACGGGAGAAATAGCCGAGTGGGATTCCCGCCGCCGAGCTCGCGCGGAGATCGCCGCGGAAATTCAAAATGCGATTCCGCAATGCAAATGGCTGGAGGTGCTCGAACCGGCGGAAACGGCGGCGCACTTCGTCACCCTGCGAATTTCCCGCGGGCGCGACCCCTTCGTGGCCAGGCTGTGGCGACGCGGGTTCTTCCTGTCGCGCACCTGGGAACGGCTGCCGGGCGATTATCCCGCCTTTCATGAAACGTTTCCTGGCGGCCAGCAGGTAGCGGGTGAATGGTCCCGCATGGTGGCGCACATCCCGGTGAGCCATTTTTGGAAAGCGGGCCCTCGAGCGAGGCTCATCGAGTCGATACGTTGCATGACGCATTCCTGATTTTCAATCGATTCAGTGGTAAGAACCGTTCTGTTTGGTGGAACTGTTCTGCTCACTTCTCGCTGAGCGCCGCGCCGCGCCCGCCCGCCAGGATAATCGCCGCCAAGAGATAGCGGCTGGGTGCGGCTGAACCCGGTTGGCAGGTTTCGTGCAGTCCACGCACAAGAAGTGCGAAGCCGTTCCTGGCACTTGAGGCAGGTAGAGTTATGCCGGTTCCTATCCCGCCAATGCGAAGCGAGGGTGAGAAACGGATGAGAAATGTCGGAGGAGAAGATGTCCACGAATCCCGTTCAAGTCGCCGATCCGATCCTGGAACCAGCCACCAAGCCCCGATTGCAAGTGTTCTCCACCTGCCCGTCTTCGCTGGTCACCCCCGATCATTACCGCGAGCGGGTGATCAACGCCGCGCGCTGGAGCGAGCAGGCCGACTGCGCCGGAACGCTGATCTACACCGACAACACGCTGGTCGACCCGTGGATGGTCGCGCAGATCGTCGTCGGGAACACCACGAAATTGTCGCCGCTGGTAGCCGTGCAGCCGGTATACATGCATCCGTATTCCGCGGCGAAAATGGTGGCGACGCTCGCGTTTGTTTTCGAGCGGCGCGTGTTTCTCAACATGGTCGCCGGCGGATTCAAGAACGATCTGGCGGCGTTGAACGACCCCACTCCGCACGACAGCCGCTATGAGCGTCTGATCGAATACACCAATATCATTCGCAATTTGCTGGAGCAGCGCGCGGTCACGTTTTCCGGGCGCTTCTACCAGGTGAACGCGCTCAGCCTCAATCCGCGCGTTCCGCCGGAGCTGTTTCCCGGAATTCTGGTTTCCGGATCGTCAGAAGCCGGAATGGCCGCCGCGTGCGCCATGGGCGCCATCGCCGTGAAATATCCCGAGCCGCCGTCGCAGTGTCCCGCGGCTCCCCCGCATTCGAGCGTCCCTTGCGGCGTGCGCATCGGTATCGTCGCGCGCCCTGCTGAAGACGCGGCCTGGCAAGCCGCGTATGAACGGTTTCCCGAGGATCGCAAAGGCCAGCTGACGCGCCAGCTCGCGACCAAGGTTTCCGATTCGTCCTGGCACAAGCGCCTGTCCGAAATCGGCGGATCGGCCCAGGGCGCCTACTGGTTACACCCGTTCGAAAACTACCAGACCAATTGCCCGTATCTGGTGGGCAGCTACGAATCGGTCGCCGCCGAGTTGAAGCGCTATATCGCGGCCGGATACTTGACCTACATTCTGGACATTCCCTACGCCGAGGAAGAATTCCAGCACACCGCGCGGTGCTTCGAGCTGGCGCGACAGGGAGCCGCGGAATGAACAGGCTCTTGCAGGATTGGCTGATCCAGTCTGCCGATCGCACTCCGGATTCGCCGGCCATCGTTTTTAAAGGCGAATCGACCAGCTACGCGGCGCTCGAAGAAGCCAGCAACCGCCTGGCGCGCGCGCTGCGCGACGGGGGCTGCACGCGCGGGGACCGCGTGGCCCTGCTGCTGCCCAAATCGCCCGAAGCGTTGACCGCCATGTTCGCCGCGCTCAAGGCGGACTGCATCTACGTGCCACTCGATACCTCGAGTCCGGCCGAACGTTTGGGCCGGATCCTCAGCGTGTGCGAGCCGTCGTGCATTCTGGCGGTTGAATCGACCGCTGCCGCGCTCGAATCGCTGATGCCGTTTGCCGGCAACGCCTGGACGGGCTTCCTCGATCGCCCCGGCGGCAAACACGCGCCGGCCCGCTTTCGCGGGATCGATCTCGATTCCTTTTGCGGCGCGCGCGTCGAATCGCAGAACCGGGAAGACGACGCCGCGCATATTCTGTTCACCTCCGGATCCACTGGCGTGCCGAAGGGCGTGGTGATCACGCACTCCAACGTTTTGCACTTCGTCGATTGGGCCCTCCGCTATTTTGGAATCCGCGCGTCGGATAGAATCTCGGGCCATCCGCCGCTGCATTTCGATCTATCCACGTTCGATATCTACGGCACCGTCGCCGCCGGCGCACAGCTCCATCTGCTGACGCCGGAAATGAGTTTGCTGCCGCACCGGCTGGCCGAATTTATCCGCGCCGCGGAGTTGACCCAGTGGTTTTCCGTGCCGTCGATTCTGAATCACATGGCGCGCACCGACGCCCTGCGCGAGAACGATTTTCCCGCGCTCGAACGCCTGCTGTGGTGCGGCGAAAAATTTCCGACGCCGGGCCTGATTTATTGGATGCGCCGCGTCCCGCACGCGCGTTTCGTGAATCTTTACGGCCCCACCGAGGCGACCATCGCCAGCAGCTATTATCACGTCGCGCAATGCCCCCTGGACGAAACGGCCGAAATTCCCATCGGCGGGCCGTGCGGCGGTGAGCTGCTGCTGGTGCTCGACGATCAGTTGCGTCCGGCGCCGGTCAACCAGATCGGCGATCTGTACATCGGCGGCGCCGGTCTCAGCCCCGGCTACTGGCGCGATCCGGAAAAAACGCGCCAGGTTTTTCTGCAAAACCCCTTCACCGCGAGTCCGTCGGGCCGCATCTACCGAACCGGCGACCTGGCGCGCATCGGTCTTGACGGCATGATCTATCTGGTCGGCCGCTCGGACACGCAGATCAAAAGCCGCGGCTATCGTATCGAACTGGGCGAGATCGAAACGGCGATTCACACCATCCCCGGCGTGGAGGACGCGGCGGTGGTCGCCGTCGACGGCGGAGAATTAGCGGGGCTGGACATCTGCTGCGCGTACGTCCCGGCGGCCGGCTTCGATCTGACGCCCAAGAAATTGCGGCAGCGCCTGACGCGTGCCCTGCCGTCTTACATGATTCCCTCGCGCTGGATGGAGCTTGACCGGCTGCCCTTGAACGGCAACGGAAAAATCGCGCGCCCGCTGCTCAAACAGCAATTTCAGAACGAGACCGTAGCGGCCGTTTCCGGAGGACGCGACGCATGAATTTTCAATTCGAGGTGATCTGCAATGTTGCCTGATCGGCGAAACGCCCCACCCGATAAAGAGATCGAAGAGCTGGCCGGCGCCATTCAAGAAATTCTCTCGGAAAAATTATTCGTCGAAGCCGATTCCCCCGCTTCCGACCTGCTCCAGGCCGGTCTGCTCGATTCACTGACTTTGATTCAGCTGCTGGTCCATCTGGAGGAGCGTTTCGCCGTAAAAATTTCGCTCGACGAGCTGGAGATTGAAGACCTGCGCTCGGTTCATTCCATCGCGCGGATGGTCGCGAATCTGAAACACGCCGGCGCCGAACGTAACGAAACCGTTGTCACGGTTCATAGCTGACGCCGAATATGGCCGATTCGCACGCGCATGAACATTGCCCATACTTCCACTCCCGTCACCGTTCTTCCCTCGCCGCATCACGGCGGGTTGGGGATCACCCGCAGTCTGGGCCGGCTCGGGATTCCGGTGTTCAACGTCGATCCCAGCCGCTGGTGCCCGTCTTTCTTTTCACGCTACTCGAGAGGCCGGTTCCGGCACGATCTGGACGCGGTTCCGGCGGACGAATCGCTCGATGCGCTCAAGAAATTCGCGCAGCGGATCGGCGGGCCGTCGATCCTGGTGCCCACCACCGACGGCGCGGCGCGTTTCCTGGCCGATCATGCCGGCGTCCTCGCCCAGGATTTTCTGTTTCCGCGGCAAAGCGCGCCGCTGGTGCATGCGCTCCTGAGCAAGAAAGAAATGTACGCGCTGGCGCAACGGCATTGCGTGCCGGCTCCGGCGACCCTGTTTCCGCAATCGCGCACCGATTTCCTGGCCGCGCCGGAACGGCTGGGGCTGCCGCTGATGGTCAAGGGGATCAACGCCGACGCCTGGAATCGCGCCAGCAAAAGCAAAGTTCTGGTGCGCAGCATGGCGCAATTTCTGGATTTATACGAACGCGTTTCCGAAGCCGCGATTCCCGATCTGATGGTGCAGGAGTACATCCGCGGAAAAGAGGACACCGTGTGGATGTTTAACGGCTATTTCGACGATGCCGCGGAGTGCCGCGCCGCATTCACCGGACGCAAGCTGCGCCAATGTCCCATTTACACCGGCGTCGCCAGCCTGGCGGTCAGCGAAAAAAACGAAGCGGTGGAACAATCCGCCGTCGTTTTCATGAAATCGCTGGGATATTCGGGAATTGTCGACATCGATTTTCGTTATGACGCGCGCGACGGAAAATACAAAATCCTGGACGTCAATTCGCGCCTCGGCAGCACCTTCCGGCTGTTCGTTTCCGAGGAAGGAATGGACGTGGCGCGCGCCATGTATCTCGATCTCACCGCGCAAAAAGTTCCCGCCGCCCGCGTCCGTTCCGGACGTAAGTGGATGGTGGAGGATCTCGACCTGGTGGCTTCGCTGCGCTACCGCCGCGACCGCGCCCTGAGCGTCCGCCAATGGTTGGGCTCGCTGCGCGGCATCGACGAAATCTCCTTTCTCGCCTGGGACGATCCGCTGCCCGCCGCCTTGATGCTGCGCGCCGACGTGCGCGAGCTGTTTTCGCCGCGCCGCTCTCACGCGAGCACCGTCCGGCCTTTTGAACTCAAATCCGCCGCCGCGCCGGCCGAAAAACAACCCTGCTTATGAACATTTTGGGAATCAGCGGTTTCGAAAATGCAGTGCCGTTCAAGCGCGAGCACTTCCCCGGACACGAAGAGCGGGAATATCGGATCTCGCAAGGCCACGATGCCGCCGCCGCGCTGATCGTCGGCGGCGAGTTGATCGCCGCCTCCGCGGAAGAGCGCTTCAATCGCAAAAAGCACAGCGCGAATTTCCCCGTTTGCGCGATTCGTGATTGCCTGTCGCAAGCCGGCCTGACCCTCGCCGATGTCGACGAGATCGCGCATGGCTTCGATTACGCGCCGCTCGAAAAGATTTTTCGCCTCGCCTCCGCCGATTGGTATGATCAGGTTTTTTCCCGCCAGGCGCTGCTCCGCCTGCTGGCGCGCCATCTGCCCGAATTTCCCGCGCACCGTCTGCACCACGTGAATCATCATCTGGCCCACGCCGCCAGCGCGTATTTCACTTCCGGCTGGGACGAATGCCTCACCATCGTCATCGACGGCATGGGCGAGTCGCAAAGTGCCTCCGTTTACGAGGCCAAAGACGGGAAATTGCAGTTATTGCGCGAACTTTCCGCGCTCGATTCCCTGGGGGTCCTTTATTCGCTGATCACGCTGCATCTCGGATTCGATTTCAACTCGGACGAGTACAAAATCATGGGTCTGGCGCCTTATGGCGATCCGGCCCGTTATCGCGCGTTTTTTGAAGAAGCGGTACAACTCACCTCCGACGGCGCCATCCGCATCCCCCTTCTGCACCTGAACCACACCCGCGAAGGCCGCGAATTTTATCTGGCCACTCGCCGCCATCTCGCCTTGCGCCTGATGCGCGAACGCCGGCCGGACGACGAGATCACCGCCGAGCACCGCGACCTTGCCGCCGGACTTCAGGAATGTCTCGACCGCGCGATGCTGCACCTGTGCGGGCATTTCGCGAAAACCACCGGTCATCGCCAGCTCGCCCTGGCCGGTGGCGTCGCGTTGAACTGCACCGCCAACGGACGCCTGATGCGGTCTGGCCTTTTTGATGAAATCTACATTCAGCCGGCGGCCGGCGACGATGGCAGCGCGCTCGGCGCGGCGCTTTATCGCGCCTCGCTCGCGGGCGAGGTGCGGAACCGCCGGATGCCCGTTCCTTTTTTCGGCCCTTCGTACGCAGAGGAAAAGATCGAGGCCGTGCTCGCGGAATTCGCTGGTTCCATCGATATCGCACGCTGCGGTTCGCTCGACCAGACCTGCCGCGAAGCGGCGCGCCTGATCGCCGAAGGGCGCGTCATCGCGTGGTATCGCGGACGCATGGAATATGGTCCGCGCGCGCTCGGCCATCGCAGCATTCTGGCCGACCCGGGGCGTCCTGAAATGCGCGACCGCATCAACGCCATGGTCAAAATGCGCGAGGCCTTTCGTCCCTTCGCCCCGGCGGTCACCGTCGAAGAAGCCGATCGCTGGTTCGATGTCGCGCAAGGCGCACAGTTTCCCTACATGATCGCGACCGTCAACGTGCGCGAAGCCTATCGCGCACAATTGCCGGCCATCACCCACGTCAACGGATCGGCGCGGATTCAGACGGTTGCGTCCGGCGAAAATCCGGAATTTCACGCGCTGCTGCGCGCGGTGGGAAAAACCACCGGCCGGGAAATGGCGCTCAATACCAGTTTCAACGTGAAAGGCCAGCCGATCGTGAACACGCCGCGCGAGGCCCTCGAGACATTTCTTTCAACGGGGATCGAATTTCTTTTTATCGAGAACATTTTGCTGCGCCGCCGTGGGGTGCGACGTCCGGCGCAGGAAACCATAGAAGAACTTGTGCAGAGGTAAATCAATGATTCAAACGATTCCAGATTCCGTCGGATTTACATCCGTTTCCGTGGCCGTCGCGGAGCACGCGGCCCGCGCGCCGCATGCGCCGGCGGTCGCTTCGGGCTCGCGCCGGCTCACTTACCGGGAGCTCGATTCGCAGGCCAACCGCGTGGCGCGTTACCTGCGTTCACGCGGCGCCGCGGCCGACGTACCGATCGGCTTGTGCCTGCCCCGATCCATCGAAATGGCGGTCGCCGCGCTGGGCATTCTCAAATCCGGCGCCGCCTACGTGCCGATGGACCCGTCGTATCCGACGGATCGGCTGTCGTTCATGCTGGACGATTCGCAGATGCCGCTCTTGGTCACCAGCTCGCGCATCGCCGAGCGATTCACCCAGGCTCGCTGCGAAGTGATCGACATCGCCGCGCCGCAACTGGCTGCCAATTCGGACCAGTCTCCGCGGGAATTTTCGCCCGCCGAGCCGCGCCCGGACGATCTCGCATACATGATCTACACCTCCGGCTCGACCGGATGGCCCAAAGGCGTCGAGCTGACGCACGCATCGCTGGCGAACCTGGTCGCCTGGCATTGCGACGCGTTTTCCGTCACGCCCGCCGACCGCGCCAGCCACGTCGCCGGACTCGGTTTCGATGCCGCGGTGTGGGAATTATGGCCGTATCTCGCCGCCGGCGCCAGCGTTCATCTGGTCGATGAAATCAGCCGCGGCTCGGCCGAGCTGCTGCGCGACTGGATGATCGCCCAGCGCATCAGCATCGGCTTCGTTTCCTCGCCGATCGCCGAATGGATGATGCGCATCCCGTGGCCGCGCCAAGCCGCCCTGCGCGTTCTGCTCACCGGCGCGGACACGCTGCATCATTTTCCGCCCGCCGGTCTTCCCTTCCAGGTGATCAATAATTACGGCCCCACCGAGTGCACCGTGGTCGCCACTTCGGGCCGCGTGCCCGTCGAAAGCCGCGAAGCGCTGCCGGCCATTGGCCGGGCGATCCTGAACACGCAAATCTATCTGCTCGACGAAAACCAGCAACCGGTGCCCGAAGGCGATGCCGGAGAAATTTATATCGGCGGCGCGGGGCTGGCGCGCGGATACCACCATCGGCCCGATCTGACCGCGGAACGATTCATCGCCAATCCTTTCGGCGAAGGACGTTTGTACAAAACCGGCGATCTGGCTCGTCTGCTTCCTGATGGCCAGTTCGCGTTCGCCGGACGTGCCGACGATCAGATTAAGCTGCGCGGTTATCGCATCGAGCCGGGCGAAGTGGTGGCCGCGCTGAATCGTCATCCCGCGGTGCGCGATAGCGCAGTGCAGGGGCGTCCCGACGCGACGGGCGAAAAACGCCTGGTCGCGTACCTGATCCCGCAACCGGATCGCGAGCTCACCCACACCGCCATGCGCGATTTTCTGCGGGACCATTTGCCGGAGTACATGCTGCCCGGAATTTTTGTTCCGCTCGACGCTTTCCCGGTGACCGCCAACGGCAAAATCGATTACGCCGCGCTGCCCGAGCCGGACGCCTTTAACGCGTTGCGCGATGCCGTCGCCGACCGGCCGGAAAGCGGGACCGAACGGCGCGTCGCGCAAATCATCACGACTCTTTTAGACATGCAGGAAATCGGACGCGAGGATAATTTTTTCCTGCTCGGCGGACATTCCCTGTTGGGCGCGCAGTTGATCGCGAAAGTGCGCGACGCCTTCGGCGTCGACATCGCCTTGCGCGCTCTGTTCGACGCCCCCACGGTTTCCGCGCTCTCGGCCGAGGTCGATCGCTTGAGCGCCGCGTCGCAGCAGGTTGCGGCCGTTCAGTCCTAGCCCATCATGACGGTTCCGACGGCCAGCCCCGCCAGGAGGTCCGCGCGCGCCCCCAAACTGCGCGAAGCGGCCTTCGACGATTACCAGCAGATCGCCGCGCTCGAAGCCTCCTACGGATTGGGGCCCGGCAGCTACGAGCAATGGGTCCATTTCTGGCGCGACAATCCGCTCTATCGCCAGCTGCGTGACGGCTGGCCGATCGGCTGGGTGCTCGAAGATGAAAACCACCGGGTGGTCGGCAGCGTGGGCAATATTCCGCTCGCCTGCGAAATTGGCGGAAGGCGCGTGATTGCGGCGTCCGGCCGGGCCTGGGTCAGCCGGCCGGCGCATCGCAGCGCCTCGCTGCTGCTGCTCGACCGCGTGATTCACCAGCCGGGCATCGATCTTTATGTGAACAGCACCATGACGCGTGAGGCGGAGCCGTCCATGCAGGCGATGGAATGCCCGCGCGTTCCCGTCGGGCTGTGGAACGTCTCCGCTTTCTGGATCACCAACCATCGCGCCTTCGTCCGCAGCTATCTGGTCCGAAAAAAAACGCCGCTTTCGGGTTTGCTCAGCTATGCCCTCGGCGCGGCGGCGTTCTTAAAAGACAGGACGGCCGCCAAGAGGCTGACAGGCACGCGCCTGCCGGTGCGCGCCGCCGAGAGTTTCGACCGCCGCTTCGACGCGTTCTGGGATTCGCTGCGCGCCGCCCACCCCGGCGTTCTGCTCACCGTGCGCTCGCGCGAATCGCTGGACTGGCATTTTAAGCAGCGCCTTCAGCGCGGCGGCGTCTGGGTCGCCACCGTTTGCGACGGCGCCCGCATCCTCGCCTACGCGGTGTTCGATCGCCGCGACAATCGCGAGCTGGGCTTGAAGCGCGTCCGCCTGGTTGATTTTGTTTCGCTGGAACCAGGCGATGAGTTGCTGCCGCCGCTGCTCGCCTGGGCGCTCGAAAGATGCCGCCGGGAAGGCGTGCACATGCTCGAAAACACCGGACGATGGCTGGAACCGGGCGAAGCGATCGACCGGCTGGCGCCGCATCGCCGCCGCCTCTCCGGGTGGATTTATTATTACTGCGCCTCCGTGCCGTGGCTTCGCGAAAAACTTCAGCATCGCGCGGCGTGGGCGCCGGCTTTATTCGATGGGAACGCAAGTCTTTAAACGGTTGTTCAAGAATGTAGCGAAAAAATGCCTGGGGAGGGACTGAACATGAACGCGAATCAAATGGAACGGGCCGCCTACATCGCGGCGTATCGCATCCTGACCACGGATCTCACCGCGCCGGAACTGGCTTGTCCCGGCGCCCGCCGATCCGCTATCGTCGACAACATCGCCGCCATCATCAAGAGCGTTTATGAGGCGCACGACCAGCGTCTCGATGACGCCGCCGATTGGCGGTCCGCCAATTCCGCACCGGTCAGGGTCATGCCTCGTTCTCACGGCCGGCTCCCTCTTCGCGCAAAAGCACGAGCGACTGCCGCACCAGCCGCAGGAAACCTCCATTAGCCGGACGAACCGAGCCGGGTTCGAGATCCGGCTCATTGGTATCGATTACCATGTTCCAGGTGCCCCCATTGGGCGGCGGGGGAAGATGAAAGTCGACATGTTGGTGATGACAGTTGAGCAGCAGCAGGAACGAATGGTCCACCACCGCCAGGCCGGTTTCGTCGACGTCCTGGAGCGTCCGGCCGTTGAGCATCATGCCGATGCAGCGCACCCAGCCGGCGTTCCATTCTTCATCGGTCATCTCCGCGCCGTCGGTGCGTAGCCATTCGATGTCCTTCTGCACCGTGCCGCGGATGGCGCGGTCCTGGTAAAATTTGCGCCGCCGCAGATTGGGATGGGCGCGCCGCAACTCGATCAGCCGCCGCGTGAAGCGCAGCAGCGATTCGCGCCGGCCGGTCAACTCCCAGTCATACCAGGTGAGCGGATTGTCCTGGCAGTAGGCGTTGTTGTTGCCTTTCTGATCGCGATCGATCTCATCGCCGCCGCAGATCATCGGCACGCCTTGCGATAACAGGAGCGTGGCCAGAAGATTCCGTTTCTGCCGCTCGCGCAACTCATTGATCACCGGATCGTCGGTATCGCCTTCGACGCCCAGGTTCCACGAATAATTTTCATTGGTGCCGTCGCGATTGTCTTCGCCGTTGGCGTCGTTATGTTTTTCGTTGTAGCTCACCAGGTCGTGCAGCGTGAAGCCGTCGTGCGCGGTGACGAAATTGATACTGGCCGAAGGCCGCCGCCCGTCGTGCTGATACAGATCGCTGCTGCCGGTGAGCCGGTAGCCTAGGTCCGAAAGCTGGCCGTCGTCGCTTTTCCAGTACCGCCGCACCGTATCGCGATATTTGCCGTTCCATTCCGCCCACAACAGCGGAAATTTGCCGACCTGATAACCGCCTTCGCCGACATCCCACGGCTCGGCGATCAGTTTCACCTGCGAAATTACCGGATCCTGATGAATAATGTCGAAAAATGCCGAGAGCCGGTCCACGTCGTGCAATTCCCGGGCAAGCGTCGCCGCCAGGTCGAAGCGGAACCCATCTACATGCATGTCGAGGATCCAATACCGCAGATTGTCCATAATCAACTTGAGGACCTGCGGATGGCGCATGTTCAGGCTGTTGCCGGTTCCGGTGTAATCCATGTAATAACGAGGATTGTCGGCCACCAGCCGGTAATAGGTCGGATTATCGATGCCCCGGAAGCTCAGCATCGGACCCAGATGATTGCCTTCCGAGGTGTGATTGTAAACGACGTCCAGAATCACTTCAATTCCTTCGCGATGCAGCACTTTGACCATCGCTTTGAACTCGGAAACCTGGCCGCCGAGGTCGCCGGAGCTGGAATAGCGCGCGTCGGGACTGAAATAATTGGTGGTGTTGTATCCCCAATAATTACGCAACCCTTTATCCACCAGTATTTTATCGTCAAGGAAATCGTGTACCGGCATCACCTCCACCGCCGTCACGCCGAGCTTTTTCAAATACTCGATGGCTGGCCGCGACGCCAGGCCGGCGTAGGTTCCGCGCACTTCCGGCGGCACGTCCGGATGACACTTGGTAAATCCTTTCACATGAACTTCATAGATGATCGATGCGCTCAGCGGAATTTTGGGCGGACGGTCCGTATCCCAATCAAAATACGGGTTCACAACCACGCATTTGGGCATCCCGCGGGCGCTATCCGCGGCGTCCATCGCCAGATCGGCATCGCCGTTTCCGAGTGTGTAAGGGAAAATTGGCGCGTCCCAGTCGACTTTGCCGGTCAGCGCTTTGCTATATGGATCGATCAGCAGCTTGTTGGGATTGAAGCGCAGGCCTTTTTCCGGTTCGTACGGGCCGTAGACGCGATAACCGTAAATCTGACCCGGCTGGACGCCCGGTAAGAACGCGTGCCAGACGTGCACGGTTTGCTCGGTGAGCTCAATCCGTTGGTTTTCCTCCGCATCCGCTTGATCGAAAAGGCATAATTCGACGCGTTTGGCATTTTCTGAAAACAGGGCGAAGTTGGTTCCTGTTCCGTCCCAGGTGGCACCTTGGGGGAATGGTCGTCCGGGTAGTACTGTTTGGCGCATAGGGTGGACTTTACTGGTATCGGTCCTTCTTACCGCTCAATCCTGCACACTTCGGCAGATGTTGCATACTAACGCCTTAGATGCCTTAGAAACGGTTTCGTAGGAAGAACTTATCCCACAATAAGTTGTCGGTTTTCCTCCGACCAGTACTTCTGGCCTCCTAACTGCTATCCACGCACTCCAAAGGCCCGGAAGGAGAAACCATCGGCTAATGACCAGAGAATCGTACGGACAAGCCTACCAACGAGGTTTCGAACTGACCATTCGGTTCCTGATCTCTCGGGGAGTGCCCCGCGACATGGCTCGCGACGTGGCGCAGGCCGCCTGGGTGAAGGGATGGGAAAGGCTGAGCCAGCTTCGTCAGGAGAGCATGGTGAACACCTGGGTCAATGCGATTGCCTTGAATGTGCACCGTAGCGTTCTGCGAAGTGAGAAAGCGTATCAAGCTTTGCCGGAATTTTATTCCAGGGTGGAACTCAATCTGGCCGCCATCGATTTGAAACGAATCCTCAAGTTCTGCGCGCCGCGCGATCGGGCGCTGCTGGAGCTACAGATGCAAGGAGACACTGCGGAAGAAATTGCGCGGAAGCAGGGCGTCACGGAGACCGCAATCCGCATCAGGCTCCTGCGCGCCCGCCGTGCCGCTCGTTCGCGAGCGGAACGAAAACCCGTGCAAGTCTGTAAAACATACCAGGCCAAACGCGATGCGGCGTAAGGCCGGCGCGGATCGAACCTGAGGAGATCGTTTTTTATGAAATTTGCAGCTTTGATGATGGCGGGTGTGGTGTGTCTATTCGCCGCCGACAGCGACCGGAAAGCTGACGACGTTAAGCGGATCGAGGCGGCGACGTCCACCCTCGTCGATATTCAGAACGCGAAGGACGGTGGGATTCCCCGCCACTTACTGGAGAGAGCACATTGCGTGGGTATCATTCCCGCGGCCAAAAAAGCCGGGTTCATCGTCGGCGGGCAATACGGAAAAGGAATCCTGACTTGCCGCATTCACGGCACGGAGCGCTGGAGCGCGCCGTCCATGATCGTGTACGAAGGCGGCAGCTTCGGATTGCAGATCGGCGCCGGGGAGACGGACGTGGTCTTCACGGTGATGAACGATCACGCCGAACAACGCATGAAAGGCTCGAAGGTCCAGATCGGAGCGGACGTCATGGCCGCGGCCGGTCCGATCGGGCGTAGCATCAGCGCCGACACCAACGCCACCATGCACGCGGAAGTGTTGACCTGGTCGCGGGCTCGCGGCGTCTTCGCCGGCGTGGACCTCAAAGGGGGCAGCTTGCGCAACGACAACGACGATAACGCCGCGCTCTACGGCGCAACAGCGACTCCGAACCGGATTCTCGACGGAAGAGTCCCACCCCCGCCGCAGGCGCGCGCCTTATACACCGAGCTGCGGCATTACGCTGGTCGGCTGGCGCCCAAGACCGGCGAGTAAGCGCGGTACGCCAGATGCAGGACACCTGTGGACGCGGATCAATCCGCGCTCCACAGGAGTACTGATCATGAAAGTTGGTTTACTTATTGTGGTGCTGACGCTGCCTCTGGCGGCGCAAAGCAACCAGGACAAGCTGATCCACGCATCGGCCGATGTGTTGCGCGACATGAACGGTTCCATCCCGCAAAATCTCATGCAAAAAGCGCAATGCGTGGGGATTGTGCCCAATGAAAAGCGCGCCGGCTTCATTTTCGGCGGCAAATACGGAAAAGGCGTGCTGGTGTGCCGCGCGGCCAATGAGCCTCACGGCTGGAGTGCGCCGGAAGTGATTCGAATCGAAGGCGGCAGTTGGGGTTTGCAGATTGGGGCCGGGGAAACCGACGCCGTTTTCCTGGTGATGAATCAGAGCGGCGAGCAGAACCTGATGCAGGACAAGTTCACCATCGGCGCCAACGCGCAGGCGATGGCCGGACCGGTGGGGCGATCGGCGACCGCGGAAACCGACGCGCAGATGCATGCGGAAATTCTGGGCTATTCCAAATCGCGCGGAGCCTTCGTGGGACTGACGCTGAACGGCTCGACCCTCAGGCCGGATAGCGGCGACAATAAGGCTCTCTATGGGCGCAGCACCACGCCGGGTGAAATCCTGCACGGCCAGGTGAATCCTCCGGCGGCGGCGCAGCAGTTGTACGCGGAGTTGAACGGCTACACCACACCCAGCACCGGCGAATAAGGGCGCGAAAGACGCGACGGCTGGCCGCTCCCTGAGCGTAAATTGAAGACGGGAGCGGCCGGCGTGTCTAATCGTCTCTTTTGGCGACTTGAAAGTGGCTCAGCGTGTTGGCGTAGCTGGCAATGCCCTTGTACAGCGCCTCGGCGATCTTCTGCCGATGCTCGGCTTTGCGCAGCAGCGCTTCGTCGTTGGCATTGGTCAGAAATCCGATTTCGGCCAGCACGCTCGGCATGTTCGCGCCGATCAGCACCACGAAGGGGGCCTTCTTCACGCCGCGATTTTTCGTGGCCGGATTGCTGCGCGCCGAAATTCCGTAAAGCGACGTCTCCACACGCGTGGCGAACTCGCGCGACTCGTCAATTTTATCCTTTAGCGCAATCTTTTCGAGCAGATCCTTCAACTCGAAAACCGATCGCTCCGAACTGGCGTTTTCGCGCGCCGCCAGGTCGAGCGCCGTCCTCGACGTGGTGAAGTTCAGATAATAGGTCTCGACGCCGGAAACATACTTGTAAGGCGATGAGTTGGCGTGAATGGAGAGAAACAAGTCAGCTTTTTTGTCGTTGGCGATTTGCGTGCGCTCCTCGAGCGGAACGAACGTATCGTCGGTGCGGGTGTAAATCACTTCCGTGTTCAGCCGCGACTGGAGCAGTGCGCCCAGCCGCAGCGCCACGTCGAGAACCACGTCTTTTTCAAGCAACCCGGTGGGCCCGTGCGTACCGTCATCGTGGCCGCCATGGCCCGGATCGAGCACTACGCGCCCCAGCTTCAGCCCCAGGACCCGGGTCAGGGAACGTCCGCCGTTGGAATTTCTCCTGGCCGGCAGCGGCATCGTCACCGGCGCGGATTTCGTCGCGGGCTTCGGTGCGGGAATATCCGGCAGCGGGACGGGATCGGCCAGCACGCCGGCCGGCGGCGTCACGCGAGCCAGCAGCACCGTCGCCGGAGGCGCGGGAGAAATGACGCGCGAGGTGCGCAAGGCCAGCGAACTCGATGGCTGCTCGAGCAGATCCGGCTGCGCGCCGGCGAACACCGGCGCGGCATGAACCGGCGGCGGCTCGAATCGTTTGGGCGCGGGGCGAACCGCAACTGGCCGGGCTACTTCAGGAAGCGGCGTCGACAGATCCGCTTCGAGCGGCGCGACCGGCGACGCTGCCACGGTTTTCGCGCCCGTCGTGCTGGCCGTCGGCGGCGCGACCGGCGTATCTTTCGCGCGCAGCTCGATCATCAACCGGTCTGGACTCGATAACTGCGATGCCGTGTACGCCGCGTTCTGTTCCAGATCGAGCACTACGCGCGTCACGCCGGGCTGCGTTTCGGCGATGCGAATCTGCTTGAGCAGCTTGTCGCCTACCGCGATGACGTGCATCCCTTTATGCACCATCTCCGGCCGCGCGCCGACGATATCGAAAAACAGCCGGTCGGGATCGGACAGCCGGTCGGAACGGTAATGAAAATCGGAGGAAACCTCGATGGCGACACGCGTCACATCACCGAGCGACCAGAAACGCACGGCGGTCACTTTGCTGCCATCGACACCCTTGGCGCCCGCGCCGGAAGAAAGCGCGGCCCAGACCAATCCGGCCAGCAGAACGGATCTAATTTTCCGCGGTTCTGAGATGCAACCTGCCATTCTGATCGATGAACTGTTCGAGTCTCGGGTATTTCTCCTCGGTCACTGGCGCCGGAGCGGGCGCCGCTTCCACCGCCTTTTGCGCTTTCAATGCCTGTTGATAATCGCGCCCCACGCGCTCCACGTAGTTCCGCGTTTCCTGGTACGGCGGAATCTGCCCGTATTTTTCGACCGCGCCCGGACCCGCGTTATACGCGGCCAGCGCCAATCGATCGTCTTTGTAGATGCTTTGCAGATATTTCAAGTACTTCACGCCGGCTTCGATGTTCTCGCGGGCGTCGAAGCTGTCGTTCACGCCGAGCATCCGCGCGGTCGACGGCATCAACTGCATCAGCCCCTGCGCGCCTTTGGGCGAAACCGCCCGCGCGTCGTAATTGCTTTCCACCCGAATCATCGAATGCACCAGCAGCGGATCGACGCCCTGCGCGCGCGCGGTTTTTTCCACCAGCTCCGTAATCTGCCTGGGAGGGATTTTCGGCGCGATCTCCCGCCGGACCAGCCTGCCGCTGCGCGGATCGACGCGCACGACGTAAGTATGCCGTCCCGGAGCGGCGTCCGGCAAATCCGCGGCCTTACCGCTTTGGGGGGAGGCGGCCAGCATAGCCAGTACTAAGAAACAAATATATACCATTTTGTTTCGGTTGGCTACACGACCGTCCAACTGGGGAACATACGTTATCATCATCTCATGAGTCGGGTTTCCCGCGCGGGGTTCGTTCTGGCCGGAGGACGCAGCTCGCGGATGGGGCGCGATAAGGCGCTGCTGCCGCTCGCGGGAGAAACCCTGCTCGACCGCGTCGTCCGGCTGTTGGGCGATGTTGCCGGCAGCGTCACCGTGATCGGTCCGCCGGAGCGTTATCCCGGTTATCGGACGATCGGAGACAAAATCGAAAATTGCGGACCGCTCGGCGGCGTCTATACCGCGCTCGCCAGCAGCCAGGCCGATTGGAACCTGATCGCCGCCTGCGATATGCCGGAACTTACCGCGGCGCTGCTTGAAGACCTGTTCCGCGCGGCCGAAGGGAGTCGCGCCGATGCGGTCGTGCCCGAATCGCCGGGCGGGCTCGACCCGCTCTGCGCCGTCTACCATCGCCGCTGCGCCGCGCTCGCGTGGTCGGCGCTTAATCAAGAAATTTTCAAAATGCACGATTTTCTTTCGACCCTCCGGGTGGAACGGCTGCCCGTCGCCGACGCGAGCGCGCTCAAAAACGTCAATACTCCCGAGGAATGGGCGGCGCGATGAGTCCCACTCATCCTCCCGCCGATTCCCCCGCGGATCCGATCAGGGGGCACTACATCGAATTTCAGCACGTATATAAGACGTTTGATCACCCCGTTTTAGTCGACGTCAACTTCAATGTTTTGCCGGGCGAGACCGTGGCGATTATCGGACGAAGCGGCGTCGGCAAATCGGTGACGCTCAGCCATATCATGGGTTTTCTGAAGCCTGATTCCGGCCGCATCATCGTTTCCTACGAAGATGTTACGGATTTCGACGAAGCTGAAATGCGCCGGATCCGCAAGAAAGTGACCATGGTTTTTCAATCCGGGGCGCTGTTCGATTCGCTGACGGTGGCCGAAAACATCCTGTTTTCGCTGGAGCTGCGCGAGGATTACGACGAAAAAAACAAGGAAGACGTGGTCAAGGGGCTGCTGCAAATGGTGGATCTGGTCGAATACAAGGATCATTATCCCAACGATCTTTCGACCGGCTTCAAACGCGCCGTGGCCATCGCCCGCGCGCTGGCGGCGCAGCCCGAATGCATTCTCTACGATGAGCCGACCACCATGGTCGACCCCATCATGTCCGATCATTTGACGAATCTGATGCTGCGCCTGAAAAAACAGCTTCGCCTGACCGGCGTGGTGGTGACGCACGATCTGGATCTGATGTGGCGCGTCGCCGATCGCGTGGTGGTGCTGTTTGAAGGCAAGGCGATTTACAATGGTCCGGTGTCGGAGCTGGCCAAATCGCCGCATCCGCACATTCAGGAATTTTTGGCGCTCGACCGGGTCTGATGGTTGTGACGCGCGCTGCGGGAATTCCCGGCGGTGATGCCGGGGTTGGTTCGGGTGTTTTCACGCGAACGGGTGAAGGCGGTTTTTCATGAGCGTCACAAGCGCGCGCGCCACTTGTAGTAAAAAAGAATTCAGGGTCCAGAATGAAAAGCGTACTTGTCTGCCTGCTTCCGGCCGCTTTGTTGGCGCAGACGCCGACCATCGAACAATCGCTGAATCTGAAAACCGCCGCGGCGCCGCGCCTGTCGCCCGACGGCCGCTACGTCGCCTATACGGTTTCAGAAACCAACTGGGACGAAAACGCCTTCGACACGCAGATCTGGATGGCCATGCCGGCCACGGGGGAGCGTTATCAGGTGACGCACGCCAGGAAATCGTCGAGCGATCCGCGCTGGTCGCCCGATTCCAAGCGCCTGGCGTTTCTTTCCGACCGCGACGGCAGCCAGCAGATTTACGTGATCTCCCCCGGCGGCGGCGAAGCGGCCCAGTGGACGCACTTCGAAGGCGGAGTGAGCGACTATGAATGGTCGCCGGACGGGAAGAAGATTGCGTTCACTTCCACCGGCCCGGAATCAAAGGCGCGCAAGGACCGGCGGGAAAAATACGGCGATTTCGAAATTGTCGGCGGCGATTACACCATGGTGCACTTGTGGACCATCAACACCGATGAAGAAAAACCCAAGCCGGAGCCGCTCACTTCGGGCACGCAGTTCAGCGTCGGCGCGTTTCAATGGTCGCCCGATTCAAAACGCGTCGCCTTCAGCGCCACGCGCGATCCCGATCTTTCCAGCGGCGACACGGCCGACATCTACGTGGTGCGTCTGTCGGACAAATACGTCAAGAAACTGGTCGATTCGCCGGAGCCGGACCGCGACCCCATGTGGTCGCCCGACGGCACGGAAATCGCGTATGAAACGGGCGGCGGATGGTATCGCAATTCCCATGTTGCCGTGGTTTCGGTGGAAGGCGGAAAATCGCGGATCATTACCGCGAATTTCGACGAAAATCCGCACCTGATTTCGTGGTCGCGCGAGGGGCTTTACTTTCAGGCGGCGCAGCGCACCGCGGCGCACCTGTTTCGCGTAAATCCGGCGACCGCCATGACCGACCGGATCAGCGCGCCGGACGAATTGCAGCTCGGCGCGGCGAGTTTCAACGGCGATGATTCGCGGGTGGTGTTCACTTGCGCGTTTCCCAATAAATATCCGGAAATTTGCACCTCGCCGGTGGCGCAATTCGCGCCGCACCCAATCACCAGCATGAAGGACCAGCTTAAGCCGTGGAAGCTGGCCACGCGCGAGTTGTTCGAGTGGAAGTCGAAGGACGGCACGCCCATCGAAGGCATTTTGATTAAGCCGGCCGATTTCGATCCGCTGAAGAAATATCCTTTATTGGTGGTGATTCACGGCGGGCCGACCGGCGTCGACCACCCCTCCATTACCGGCGATAGAAGCTATCCGCTCGAAATGTTCGCGGCCAAGGGCGCGGTGATTCTGCGCCCGAATTATCGCGGCTCGGCCGGCTATGGGGAAAAATTCCGGTCGTTGAACGTGCGGAATCTGGGTCTCGGCGATACCGACGATGTCTTGAGCGGCGTGGACGCGCTGGTGGCCAAAGGCTACATCGACGCCGATCGCGTCGGCGCGATGGGCTGGAGCCAGGGCGGCTACATTTCGGCGTTTCTCACCACCTACACGCATCGCTTCAAGGCGATTTCCGTGGGCGCGGGAATTTCGGACTGGATGACCTATTACGTCAACACCGATATTCACCCTTTCACGCGGAATTATTTGAAGGCGACGCCGTGGGACGATCCGGAAATTTACCGCAAGACGTCGCCGATCACCTATATCAACAACGCGAAAACTCCGACTTTGATTCAGCACGGCGAACTGGACCGGCGCGTGCCGATTCCCAACGGCTACGAGTTGTACCAAGGCCTGAAAGATCGCGGCGTGCCGGTGAAGATGATCGTGTACAAAGGATTCGGCCACGCCATCAACAAGCCCAAACAGCAGAGCGCGGTGATGGAACACAATTACGAATGGTTCAGCCAGTGGATCTGGGGTGAAACCGGTCCGTCGCCCGCGCCGGCGACGACCGGTGGTGCGGCTGCGGCGCCGCGCCAGTAGCCGGTCTTGGGGTGTGCAAGTTCTGATGAAGAAACGCTGCCGTTAGTTGTGGGGCAGGCTCCCAGCCTGCTCGCCGGTTCTCAAGCGGCGCCGATCCGGTTGCAACCGAACGGGCGGATTACGAATCCGCCGCAGGCCACGGGCCTGCCCCACCGCAATGCTCTAACAGGGTGCTGAAAAAGGCGACGCGTGCGACCATGGCGGACAGAGCGGTCTGTCCCCTTTTTCAGCACCCGTCTAATTTCGTGAGGTCAAATCGTCGCGTTCGACCACGCCGCCTTTCATCACGAATTTTACGTGCTGCATTTCGCTGATGTCTTGAAGCGGATCGCCGGAAACCGCAATCAGATCCGCGTATTTCCCTTTTTCAATCGAGCCGATGCGATCCTCCATGTGAATAATTCTGGCGTTGACCATGGTCGCCATGCGTAAGGTGTACAGCGGCGTCGCGCCCCAACTGACCAACACCGGGAACATTTCCCCCTGCACGCCGTGCGAGCAGTTGCACGCCTTGTTGTACACCCGCCCCGGCGGCGGAGCCGAGCCGCTGCCGAACCCCAGAATCACGCCCGCGTCCAGCATTTTTTTCCAGGTGACGCGCATCAGCCGCCAGCGGCTGTAGGGTGCCCATTTCGCCAGATCGCCGGGCTCGTCCTGGCGCTGATCGAGAATGGTCGAAGTGATCGGGATTTTCTTCTCAACGAACATGCGGATATCGTCATCGTCGGCCGCGATGGCGTGCTGGATGTTATCGACGCCCGCTTCGATGGCCCATTTCAACCCCTGGCCGCCATAAGTGTGCGTGGCCACCCACAGGCCGCGCTGGTGCGCTTCGGAAACCGCCGCTTTCATCTCCTCCAGATTCATCAGCGGCTGGTTGACCATTTCGCCGTCGCGCTTGAAATAAAACGGACCGGTGGTGATCATCTTGACGTGATCGACGCCGTAGTGCGCCAGCTCGCGGACCGCCAGGCGCATCTGGTCGGGTCCGTTGGCGATCAGCGATGGTTCGAACGGCTTGAATTCCAGCGGATAAATCGCGCTGCCGGGGGTGGTGATTTCAATCACCGGTCCCGCGGTGATCAGCCGAGGCCCGCGGATCAGGCCGGATTGGATGGCTTTTTTCAACTCCACGTCGGCATAGCCGCCGCCGTGCGATCCCATGCAGACCAGCGTGGTGAAACCGGCGTCAAAGCTGGCCATCATGCTATGCAGCCCCACCAGCACCTGATGCTGCAAACCCCCGGCCGCATCGGTGAGATGAACGTGACCGTCGATCAGCCCGGGGAGCACGGTAGCATGGCTCAGATCGATGATTTTCGCGCCCGCGGGAATCGAGACGCTCGCAGCGGGCCCAACCGATTCGATGCGATCGCCTTCGATCAGCACCACCTGGTCGGCCAGCATCTTGCCGGAGTTGGGATCGAACATTCGTCCGGCGCGCACGGCTGTGACTTGAGGAGATTGCGCGAAAACAGCGGTCGCGAGGCCGAAAATTCCGATCGCGATTCTGATCATGCCGCATACAGTACCACATCTGGTACCGCGGTTCTGGCTCTGCTCGCCACCTGGTTGGGAACATGGGGCTATTCCGGATCCCGGGTGAAGTTCTTAGAATCGGACTGCGATGGAATTCGGCCAATACGAGCTTCAGATTTTCGTCAGTCTGGTGGTGATCCTGGCCGCGGCGTGCGTTGCGCTGATCTGCGATTTCCTGAAGAGCAATAACGAGCGGTTGCGCGAGCTGGTGATTGAGCTGAAAGCCGGTTACGAACACCAACCGCAGTACACCGCCGCCACAATCGAAACCCCGGCGGAGACGGCGCGTCCGCTGCGACGGGAAGCCACAACGGCGTTTGCGCACCGCGAACGGTCCGCGCTCGATCGGCCTCGCCGGCAGGCTCGTCCCAAACCTCCCGGAGCGCAGGCCGTCGCGCCAAGAATTGTTCCCAAAGCCGGGCCCAAGAAAGACTGGGAATCGCTGCTGGAGCGAGCGTCGGCGAAAGCCGCCGCTTCTCGTCCGACGCAGGTGGTCGCGAAAATGTCCTATGCGCCCGCGGCTGGTCGCGAAAAGTTCACGCTCGAAGAGTTCGTGCGGGAACACCGGACGGTCAGCGGTCTGGTGGTTTCAGTCGGCACCAGCGGCGCGAACCCGCTGCCGGACGCGGTGGTTCGATTCATTCCCACTCTACTCGAAGGGAACGAATTCGTTTGCCGCCGCGGCGACAGGGAATTTGTGCTGTTCTGCCCGGGCGAGCGCGGCGCGGCGGCGCAGCGCCGGCTGAATCACATCGCACAGCAGTTGTGGGATTTCCAGCTTCGCCTGCTCGGTTCGCTGGCGGTGGTGTTCAGTTGGGGCGGATTGGAAGTGAACGGCGAATCGGTTGATGAGGCGATCGCCTTAGCTACCGAGCGCATGCTGGAGGCGGACTACGGCCGGCAGACGCTGCTTCCGAAGCTGCTGCTGAGGGAACCGCGCCGTCTGCGGGCGGCGGTTTAGCAGGGTGCTGAAAAAAGGGGACAGACTACTCTGTCCCCGCCTGTAGGCCATTCATATCGCGTACGACCATGGCCGTGGACAGAGCGGTCTGTCCCCTTTTTCAGCGCCCTGTTAGGCGCAGATTCGGTGCGCAGCCTCAGAGCGGATTCGCCAGCTTCTGGACCGTCTGAAAAGTATCGCACTCGGCCGCGCTTTTGTCCGGCCGATACCGCTTCACCCGCGCGAAGCGCAGCGCCAGCCCGCTCGCATAACGCGGGCTGATCTGAACATCGTTGAACGCGATCTCGGCCACCAGCTTCGGCTCGACGTAAACCGTGTACGCATCGCGCGCGATCTCGATTTTCTGCAACTCCCCGGTCTGCCACGCGAGCATCTCGTCGGTCAGCCCCTTGAAGGTCTTGCCGAGCATCGCGAATCCGCCCTTTTCGACGTCGCGTGCGCCCAGGTGCAGATTGCTCAGCCAGCCGCGCCGCCGCCCGCTGCCCCACTCCGCCGCCAGGATCACCAGGTCGAGCGTGCGCACGTGTTTCACCTTCAGCCAGGCGCGCCCGCGCGCGCCGGTCGCGTATTCCGACGCCGGCGATTTCGCCATCACGCCTTCATGCCCGCGCGCCAGCGCCTGCTCCAGAAACTCATGGCCGAGGCTCGATTCCGCGGTGCGCGTGTGCGGGATCAGCGCGGCGGCGGGAACCACATCGCCCAACGCCGCGAATCGCTCGGCTTGCGGCGCGTGCAGCAGATTGCCGCCGTCGAGATACAGCAGGTCGAACCAGAATGGCGACAGCGGCAGCTCCGCGCGCATTTTTTCGAGATCGATTTTGCGGTTGAACCGTCGCGCCGTCACCTGGAACGGCTGCGGACGGCCATCCGGCCTGAGGCTGATTACTTCGCCGTCGAGAATCGCTTCGCGCACCGGCAGCGCGCGCACGGCGTCGACAATTTCCGGCACCGCCGCTGTCACTTCATTTAAGGCGCGGGAAAAAATCTCCACCCGATCGCCCGATTTGTGCGCCTGCACCCGCGCTCCGTCGAGCTTATATTCGAGCGCCGCTTCGCCCAGATCGTCGACCGCTTCCGCCACATCGTCGGCCGTCTGCGCGAGCATCGGCTGCACCGGCTGAAACAGCCGAATCTCATAACCCGCGAGACCGGCTTCGCCTTTTTCAAGCAGCGTCCGCGCGATCGCCGCCACGTCGCCGGCCACCATGGCCGCCTGCCGCGCCCGCTCGACCGGAACCTGCGCCGCCCTGGCGACCGCTTCGAGCATGATGCCTTCGAGCGCGCCCTGCCGCAATTCGCCGGTGAGCAGGCCGCGCAAAAATTCCTGCTCCGGGGCGGTCGCGCGGGAAAAAAGATCGCGCAGCAGATCGATTCGACGGCGCTCGGCTCCCGCGCCTTGAATTTCCGAAATGGTCTGCAATGCGCGATCCACTTCGCGGATCCCCAGCGCCGCTTCCGCCGCGGGCTGGGCTGCGCTTTCGCGCAGAACGCTATACCCCACGCCGATTCGCCCCTGCCGGGTGCGTCCGGAAAGAAACGCCGCGGCAACGTCGATTTCCTCGCCGTGCAATTGCTGCAACAATCGCGCCAGCAGATCGGTTTTTTCCAGGCGCTTGCTGGTCTCCCCAACACGCCGCGATGTTTCGACCAGATCTTCAAAGCGCCGGGAATTCGACATCATCCTCCTCTTATTATGTTTCTCGCACCGGAGCGTGGATTAGGATAAACTCTTCCTTTATGAAACCCCTGCTCCGGCTCCTCCTCGCTTTAGTCCCCGTCGCACTTCTCACCGCCCAGTCCGCGCCCAAAATCACCACTCCCAAGGAAGCCCTCGGCTTCAACCTTGGCGACGATTACATGATGGCCAGCTACGCTCAACTTGAGACGTACTGGAAAAAGATCGCCACCGAATGCGACCGCTGCAAGCTGGTGGATATCGGTCCCACCGAAGAAGGCCGGCGCCAATACATGATGATCATCTCCTCGCCGGCCAACCTGAAAAGGCTGGAGCATTATCGTGAAATTTCCGCGCGGCTGGCGCACGCCGAAGGCCTCACCGACGATCAGGCGCACGCGCTCGCGCAGGAAGGCAAGGCCGTGGTGTGGATCGACGGCGGTTTGCACGCTTCGGAGACGGTCGGCTCGCAGCAGCTCATGGAAATGGTCTACGAAATGGCCAGCAAAACCGATCCCGAAACGATGCGTCTGCTCGACAATACCATTGAGCTTTATACCCAGGTGAATCCCGACGGCCAGGACATCGTCGCCAACTGGTACATGCGCGAAACAGATCCGCTGAAGCGCAGCTTGAACGGTCTGCCGCGGCTGTGGGCGAAATACGTCGGCCACGACGATAATCGCGACTTCTTCATGTCCGCGATGAAGGAATCCACCAACATCAATAAAGTCCTGTGGACCGAATGGTTCCCCCAAATTCTTTACAACCATCACCAGACCGGACCGGCCGGTGGCGTCATTTTCATGCCTCCGTTCCGCGATCCGTTCAATTTCAATTTCGATCCGCTGATTCCGCTGGGGATCGAAATGGTCGGCACCGCGATGCATACGCGGCTGGTCGACCACGGCCTCGGCGGATCGGAAATGCGCAGCGGCGCGAATTATTCAACGTGGTGGAACGGCGGCCTGCGGACCATCGCCTATTTCCACAATTCGATCGGCCTGCTGACCGAAATTATCGGCAGCCCGACGCCGATCGATATCCCGCTGGTGCCCGAAAAACAGCTTCCGTCGGGCGATTGGCCGCTGCCCATTCCACCCACCACGGGCACGCAGAAATGGCATTATCGCCAGTCGATCGAATACGAAATGCAGAATAACCGCGCGGTGCTGGACGTCGCCTCGCGCTATCGCGAAGTGTTTCTTTACAACATGTACCAGATGGGCCGCAACGCGATTAAAAAGGGCAGCGAAGATAGCTGGACCATTACGCCCAAGCGCATCGCTGCGCTGGAAGCAGCGGCGGCCAAGCTCGAACCGGGTGGCGGGCGCGGTGGACGCGGCGGACGAGGAGGCGCGGACTTGCCCATCGGCCTCACGCAAGGCGGACGCGCGCGCGGCGTTCCCGCGGATCTGTACAACACCGTGCTGCACGACCCCAAATATCGCGACGCGCGCGGCTACATTATCACCTCCGATCAGCCCGATTTCGCGACGGCAACCGAGTTCGTCAACGCGCTGCTCAAAAACGGCATCACCATCGATCGCGCCACGCAATCTTTCAGCGTCGAAGGCAAGACGTATCCCGCCGGTTCGTACGTGGTCAAAACCGCGCAGGCGTTTCGCGCGCACGTTCTCGATATGTTCGAGCCGCAGGACCATCCCAACGATTTTCTCTATCCCGGCGGCCCTCCCAAGCCTCCCTACGATATCGCCGGATGGACGCTGGCGTATCAGATGGGCGTGAAATTCGATCGCATCCTCGACGGCTTCGATGGACCATTCGTCAAAATCAACGGCCTGCTTCCGCCGCCGCCGAGCTCGATCAGCGGCGCCGGCAGCGCCGGTTGGCTGGTGAGCCATCAGGTGAACAATTCCTTCATTCTGACCAACCGGCTGCTCAAGGCCGGCGTCGACGTGTACTGGCTGAAAACGAATGCCGAAGGCCCCGGCACCATCTGGATTCCGGAAAACGCATCGGCGCAGCCGATTTTGGAACAAGCCGCGCGCCAGCTCGGCGTACCGGTTCGCGCGGTGGAGAGCGCTCCCAAGGGCGAAGCGTTGAAACTCAATCCGATTCGGGTGGGCCTGTTCGATCAATACGGCGGATTGATGCCCTCCGGCTGGATTCGCTGGATTTTCGAACAATACGAAGTGCCGTTCACGGTGGTTTATCCGCAGACGCTCGACGCGGGCGACCTGAAATCGAAATTCGACGTGCTGGTGTTCAGCGACGGCGCCTATCGCGCGCCGGGCGGCGGCGGACGCGGCGGCGGGTTTTTCAATCAGGCTCCGCCGGAGGATCTGCCGGCTGAATATCAAGGCTGGACCGGCCGCATCACCGCGGAAAAAACTCTGCCGCAGCTCAAGAAATTCGTCGAATCCGGTGGATCGATCGTGACCATCGGCAGTTCGACAGGAATGGCGGAGCTGCTCGGTCTGCCGGTGAAAAATTATCTGACGGAAATGGGTCCGGATGGCCGCGAACGGCCGCTGCCGGGGACGAAATTCTACATTCCCGGTTCGCTGATGCGCGCGCAGATCGATAACACCAATCCGATCGCCTACGGGATGCCGTCCAGCGTCGATATGTTTTTCGACAACAGCCCCGTTTTCAAAATGGGCCCCGACGCCGAGCAAAAGAAGACGAACTCGGTCGCATGGTTCAGCGGGTCGAGCACGCTCGACAGCGGCTGGGCGTGGGGTCAGCAATATTTGGACGGAGGCACGGCGGCGGCCGAGGCATCGATCGGCGAAGGCAAAGTGGTGTTGCTCGGTCCGGAGGTGACGTTCCGCAGCCAGCCGCACGCGACGTATAAGCTGCTGTTCAACGGCCTGTATTTCGGCAGCGCGAAGGATGTTCCATTGAACTGATGCCGGGGCCCTGAGCAACAGGGCCCTGAATTATTACTCGCTATACTCGATAGACATGAAGCTCCTTTTAGCCACGACGCTACTGGCGCGGCTTGCATTGGCCCAATACGTCAGCCCGCCCGCGGACACGTCGGTCACCGTCAACGGCAAAAAAATCAGCATCGCCTACCATTCGCCGCAGATGCACGGCCGCAAGATTTTCGGCGGACTCGTCCCCTTCGGCGAAGTCTGGCGCGCGGGAGCCAACGAAGCGACCGCACTGCATACCGACGCCGATCTGCAAATCAAGTCGCTGCACGTCCCGAAAGGCGACTACACCATCTTCATTCTTCCGACGGCCAATTCCTGGCAGCTCATCATCAATAAACAAACCGGACAATGGGGACTCGAATATCACCAGAGCATGGACCTGGGCCGTGTGCCCATGGATCTTTCGCCGTCGCCCAGGCTCATCGACGTCTGGAAAATGACGCTGTCGTCGACTGGCGGTAATAAAGGCCTCCTTCGCACCGAGTGGGAGAAAACCATCGCGAGTATTCCGTTCACCGTCCAATGAATCTCCTCGCCGCCGCCCGCCAGGAGATGATCGATCACGGCTTCGATCCCGATTACCCACCCGGCACTCGGGAACAGATTGAGGAAATTCGCGCGCATCCCGTGCAGAATGGCGCGCGCGATTTGCGCAATCTGCTGTGGTCGTCCATCGATAACGACACTTCGCGCGATCTCGACCAGGCCGAAGTGGCCGAGCGCGACGCCGAGGGCATCAAGGTGATGGTCGCGGTCGCCGATGTGTCTTCGGCGGTCGAACGCAATACGCCGATCGATCGCCACGCCTGCCAGCAAACCACCAGCGTCTATACCGGGATCAAGGTTTTTTCCATGCTCCCCGAGGAGCTTTCGACCGGCCTCACTTCGCTCAACGAAAACGAAGACCGCTACGCGATGGTGGTCGAATTCGTCGCCACGCCCGACGGCGAAATCAGGCATCCGGCGATTTATCGCGCCCTGATTCGCAACCACGCGCAGCTCGCCTACAATTCCACCGGAGCATGGCTCGAAGGATCGGGCGAAGCGCCGGAAAAAATCGCGAGCAATCAGGAACTGGCGGCGCAGCTAAAGCTTCAATCGGAAGCGGCGAACCATTTATGCGAAGCGCGGCACCGGCGCGGAGCGCTCGATTTCGATCGGGTGGAAGCGGAAGCGGTGATTTCCGGGGGCGACGTGCGCGA
Organism: Bryobacteraceae bacterium; assembly: GCA_035507655.1. Lineage (GTDB taxonomy): Bacteria > Acidobacteriota > Terriglobia > Bryobacterales > Bryobacteraceae > Palsa-187. The sequence continues at coordinate 141,319 of DATJNW010000158.1, forward strand.
TCTGAAAATCCGGCGCCGGAATCTGGCCACGCAGCTCATCGAGGATTTCATGATCGCGGCCAATGAAGTGATGGCGCAGACGCTTGCCAAGAACGGCTGCTCCAGCATTCGCCGTGTGGTCCAATCGCCCGAACGCTGGCCGAGAATTGTTGCGCTGGCCACGCAGCATGGCACGAAACTTCCGCCCACTCCCGATTCCGCCGCGCTCAATGGGTTCCTGCAAAAACTGCGCCAGGAAGACGGCGATCATTACGAAGACATTTCTCTCGCCATCATCAAATTGATGGGGCCGGGCGAGTATGTGTTCGCGCGCGCCGACGAAGCGCCCGGGCATTTCGCGCTGGCCGTTCTCGATTACACGCACTCCACCGCGCCGAATCGCCGTTTCGCCGACGTGGTGACGCAGCGGCTGATCCAATCGGTGCTGGCGCGCGAATCGGCCCCGTATTTGAATAGTGATCTGGCTTCGATCGCCGCCAACTGCACGCTCAAGGAGGACGCAGCGCGAAAAGTCGAACGCAAAATGGGCAAGCGCCTGGCCGCGGTCGCGCTGTCTCATCGAATCGGTGAAGCGTTCCGCGGAGTGGTCACCGGCGTCACGCCGAAAGGAACTTTCGTGCGCATCATGAACCCTCCGGCGGAAGGAATTCTGATGCGGGCGGAAGGCGTCGACGTCGGAGATACGATTCGCGTAAAACTGGTGAGCACCAACCCGCAAAAAGGCTACATCGATTTCGCCTTAGAGCGTCCGTAGGCGTAAGCCGTCAAGCTTGGCTTACGCTGCCTGCTCTAACCCGGCAGAATTTTCGAAATATCGTTGTAAATCACAAAGACAACGACCATCATCAGAAACACGAACCCGACCTTCACCACCGCTTCCTTTACCTTCAGGTCCAGTTCGCGCCGCATCAGCATTTCCACCAGCAGCATCATGATGCCGCCGCCGTCCAGAATTGGAATCGGGAGCAGATTGAAGATCGCCAGATTCAGGCTCACCGCGGCCATCAGGCTGAAATACGACGCCGCGCCCTCGCGCGCCGCCTGGCCCGACATCGCCGCGATCCCCACCGGCCCCACCAGCGATTTCGGCGACACCCGCCGCTCAATCATCAACTCCAGCGACTGAAGAATCAGCTTGGTGCTCTGAATGTTCCAGCGCCACGATTCGCGCACCGCGGCCAGAAATGGCAGCTTGGTAATTTCAAGGTGCGTCTCCACCGTCAATCCGATCAGCCAGCGCTGCTGCCCGTCGACTTCCGTTTTCACCGGCGTCACCGTCACGCTGCGCCTCTGCCCGTTGTGCGAATAAACCAGATCGATCGGCGTCCCGTTGGTGGTCTTCTCGATCTCATAGAGCCGCGAAACCGACCGCAGCGGCTCGCCGTTGGCGCTGATCAGAATGTCGCCCGCCTGCAAGCCGACGCGCTGCGCTTCCATCCCTTTGGCTACGCTGCCCACCTGCACCTGCGTTTCCTGACCCCATCCCGCCACGCCGATCCCTTCTTTCGGATCGAGCACCGGGACCACGGTGAAATGCAGGCGCTCGCCGGCGCGCATCACCCAAACCTGCATGGGATGCTGCGCGCTCTCGAGTTCTTTGATGGAGATCTCATCCCAGTTGGGATCAAGGACGTTATCCACCTGCACCACGCGATCGCCTTCATGAATTCCCGCTTTCGCCGCTGCTCCGTCCGGAGCCAGATATCCCACCACCGGATCGCGCGGCGTCGGAATCTTCTCGTAATGCGTCATGCAAAGTCCGGTCAGCAGCACGATCGCCAGCAGCACGTTCACCGCGGGACCGGCCAGCGTGATCAGCAGACGTTGCCAGCGCGGCTTGGCCACCAGGCTGCGCGGATCGGAAACTTCTTCGCCGGTCGGATCCAGAGGTTGATCGCCGGCCATTTTGACGTAGCCGCCCAAAATCGGCAGAGCGGAAAAACGAAAATCGGTATCGCCGTGCTTGAATCCGAACAGGCGCGGTCCAAAGCCGAAGCTGAACGTTTCCACTTTCACATCGAACAGCCGCGCCACCACAAAGTGGCCCAGTTCGTGGAGCAGAATCATCACTCCGATCAGAACCAGAAACCACCAGATATTCTCGAGAAAAACCATATCGTCTTAACTCACTGTTACGCGCGCAACGCGGCTTCCGAGGGAAGTTTGGCGCCCCATCTCGTCTCTATAATGTTACGCGCTTTCTCACGCGACAGGCGATCGACCTCTAACACTTCCTGAACCGACCGCGGCTCCCGGTTCGGCACCCGTTCCAGCGTTTCCGCCACCGTGGCCGCAATGGCCGGGTAGGAAATCTGCCGGGCCAGGAACGCCTCCACGGCAATCTCATCGGCGGCGTTCAACGTTGCCGTCGCCGATCCGCCTGTTTCCATGGCCGCATACGCCAGCTTCAACAACGGAAATTTTTTCCAGTCCGGCGGATCGAACGTCCACCTTGCCGATTCGGCCCAATTCAGGCGCGGCACCGGAGCGTCGGCCCGTTCCGGATAAGTCAACGCGTATTGGATGGGCATGCGCATGTCCGTCGCCGATATTTGCGCAATTACGCTGCCATCGGTGTATTCCACCATGGCGTGAACTTTCGATTGCGGATGCACCACCACGTCAATTTCTTTCGGCTGAAGATCGAACAGCCAGCAGGCTTCGATCACTTCGAAACCTTTGTTCATCAGCGTCGCCGAATCGATGGTGATCCGTTTGCCCATCCGCCAGGTTGGATGATTTAAAGCCTGTTCCGGCGTCACTTGGGCCAGATTTTCGGCTGGCGTTTCGCGAAACGGCCCGCCGGACGCCGTCAAAATGAGCTTCGAAACCTCATTTCGCCGTCCCGCCCGCAAACTCTGGTGCGCGCCGTTATGTTCGCTATCTACAGGGATTAATTCGGCTCCCGAGGCTCGCGCGGCCGCAATCACCAGCGCGCCGCTGGCCACCAGCACCTCTTTATTCGCCAATCCGACGCGTTTCGCCAGCCGGACCGCTTCGTAAGTCGCTTCCAGGCCCTCCACGCCGACAATCGACGACATCACGATGGACGCTTCGGGTGCGGTTGCCACCGCGACCCGCGCCTGCGCACCGGCGGCTAGCTCCGGCGCCTTTACATTTTTGGATTTGAGAATTTTTGCAAGCTGGTTAAGTGCTTGCGAATCGGCAACTACGGCGACTTTTGGCCGGAACTCCGCAATCTGATCGGCTAAAAGTTCGACATTTCGTCCGGCAACGAGAGCATAAACGCCGAAACGCTCCGGCCAGCGCCTGAGGACGTCGAGAGTGCTGGTCCCGATGGAGCCGGTAGAACCCAATAGCGAAAGAAGATTCACCTGACTTTGATCATATCATTCGATCAGTATTGCGCGGAATCGGCTAACTTCACCGCCTGAACCTCTTATCGCGCACTGGAACCCCAAAAGGGGCGCCGGGGAGGTTTGCTTCAGGGGTCTTTAATGAGGTTAGTCTCGCTTTGGTGGGAGTTTCCTCCCCGGCTTGATTCCAATAATAATATACCGAGATCGGGATTGCAACAGTTTTTTGTAGGTTTCTGCTAAATTTCCTTAATCTCCAAAGTAACGCAGTTTTTACAATCAGTTGCGTACTATTCCAAGACTCATAGATCGTCAGCAAAACGCCTACGATCCTATTTTTGGACGGTGACACCGGTCCATTCTTCCAAAACTCGAATTGTGGAACAAAAATCTTCGTCACCATAACCGGAGGCGACCGCGGCCCGCATCATCTGTTCGGTAACGGCGGTAATCGGCAGCGGAACTTCCATCGATTTGCCCGATTCGAGCGCCAGTCCGACGTCCTTGGCCATCCATTTGAGCGAAAAATTGGTGCGAAAGTCGCGGGCGAAGATGAATGGGGCCTTATAGGCGATCAAGCCGCTTTTGGCCGCGCTGTTGTTCAGAATATCGAGCATCAGCTCCGGCGCGATGCCGCCCTTGGTGGCCAACACCATGCCCTCGGAGAATGCTTCCATGATGTTCGCCAGAATCAGGTTTTGTGTCAGCTTGGCCTGCAATCCCTGGCCGGCTGCGCCGCAATAATAAAACGTTTTGCCCATCAGGTCGAAATACGGCTTTGCGGATTGGTAGGCCGATTTTTCGCCGCCGATCATAAACGTCAGTGTGCCGCCTTCGGCTCCGGGGCGCGATCCGGTGCAGGGCGCATCGAGGAAATGCACGCCTTTTTTGGCGAACGCGGCGCCGATCTCTTTGCTGGCGGCAGGGGAAATGGTGCTGCAATCCGCGATCACCGCGCCATGCCGCACGCCTTCGATCATTCCGTCCGCGCCGAGCGTGATTTGGCGCGCCATGGCGCTGTCGCCGACGCAATAAAAAATAAAGTCGGCGCGTTCGGCTACTTCTTTCGGAGTGGAGCAGGCCGTCGCCTTGCCGCCCCGTGCCAATTCCTTCGCTTTACTTCCCGTATGCGACCACAGCGCGACCTCGTTGCCGTCCTTCACCAGGTGCTCCGCCATGGGATAGCCCATAATTCCCAATCCCAGAAATCCAAGTTGTGCCAAGGTTTCCTCCTTGTTGAATTGTAGACGTTTCTCAATCGCCGGGCGCTGCGGCCGATAAGACTGCCGGAAGGGTCCGCCTTGATCCAGCTCACTCGCATCAATCATGTGCCTCTGGTCCTGAACGCGGATCTGATCGAGCACATCGAGACCACGCCGGACACGGTGGTCAGCCTGACCAATGGGCAGAAGTTCGTGGTGCTCGAATCCACGGCGGAGATCATCCGGAAAGTTCTGGAATTCCGGCGCGCGATCCAGCACCCGGGCGGCGGGGTGAAAGAGTAGCAGAACATGGCGGAGGAGACCAAGCCGAAAACCGCAGCCCCGGCGCCGAAGGCCAAAAAATCCGGGGCAAAAATAGACCTGGCCTCGATCGGCGGACTCGCGCTTGCGCTTACAGGCATCCTCGGCGGCCTGATGATCGAAGGCGGCAGGTTAAAGGACGTCGCCCAGTTCACCGCCGCGATGATTGTGCTCGGCGGCACCATCGGCGCGGTGCTGGTGTCGACGCCGCTGGCGGTGGCGCTGGGCGCGGCCAAACGCTTCGCCGGCGTGTTCCGCGATGAGAGCAAACCGCTGGACGAAATGCTCGAGGAAGTGATCCAGTATGCCGCCAAGGCTCGCAAGAACGGACTGGTTTCTCTTGAACAGGACGCGGACGCGATTCAGGATCCATTCCTCAAGAAAGCGCTCAACCTGGCCGTCGATGGAACGGATCTTCAGGAGCTGCGCAAAATGCTGGAGCTTGAAATCGAGATGGAAGAGCAGCACGTCGAAGCCGAAGCGAAGGTATTTGAAAGCGCTGGCGGGTACGCGCCGACCATCGGCATTATCGGCGCGGTGCTGGGGCTGATCCAGGTGATGAAAAATCTGGCCAACATCGAAGAAGTCGGCCATGGAATCGCGGTGGCGTTTGTGGCGACGGTGTACGGCGTCGGCAGCGCGAACCTGTTGTTTCTGCCGGCGGCCAGCAAAATCAAGGCGCGCTTCGCGGCCGAAGTGCATCGCAAGGAGATGATTGTCGAAGCGATTTCGGGAATCGTCGAGGGGCTCAATCCCAAGCTGATCCGGCTGAAGCTGGAGGCCTACGTGCCGCCCGCGCCCGCAAAGAAGGCCAAGAAAGAAAAAGCGCCGGCCGTCAAACCTGCCGCGGCTCCGGCGAAGGGGTAGCAAATGGCTCGAAGAAAGAAAGCTCCGGCGCATGAGAATCACGAGCGCTGGCTGATCTCCTACGCCGATTTCATCACGCTGCTGTTCGCGTTTTTCGTGGTGATGTTCGCCAGCTCCCAGGCCGATAAGGGCCGCGCCGCGGAAGTCTCCGAATCGGTGAGGAAAGCTCTGGAAGGCGAGAAGCTGAAAACGGTGTTACAGGTCTTGTGGGGCGGATCGGTGAACAACGTGGGCAAGGGCAATGCCATGATGCGCGGACCGGGCGGCGCGCAAAAAGCGCCGGAAGAAAAAAAAGAGCAGAAATTGGCCGAGCTGCTGCCGTCGCTGAAGGTTCTCTCCGACGAATTGAAAAAAGAAATCGACAGCGGGCGCATCCGTATCAGCATGGAGCAGCGCGGGCTGGTGGTGAGCTTCAATCAAGCCGCGCTGTTTCCCTCGGGCGAGGATGCCATCGACGAAAGCAGCGACGAGTCCCTGGAAAAAGTCGCCGCGGCGATCGAAAAAATGCCCAATCCGGTGCGGCTGGAGGGCCACACCGACGCGGTTCCGATCAACACTTCGCGTTTCCACAGCAACTGGGAATTGTCCGCGGCGCGCAGCATCGCGGTGATGGAGCTGCTGAACAGATTCGGCGTGCCGCGCGAGCGCATGTCGATTGCCGGCTACGCCGATGTCGCGCCGGTGGCGAGCAACGATACCGAAGAAGGCCGCGCCAAAAATCGCCGCGTGGATATTGTGATTCTGAACGAGCAGGGGATGGTCGGCGAGCCGTCCAAGCTGCTGCCGGAGCCCGACAAGCCCGCCGGGGCGCCCCAGAAGTAAAATGTTAAATATGTCAATTAAAGTTGGAATCAACGGCTTCGGGCGCATTGGCCGAAATGTGCTGCGGGCCGCGCTGCACCGCTCCGACATCGAGTTCGTGGCGGCGAACGATCTGACCGATACCAAAACGCTCGCGCATCTGCTCAAATACGATTCGATTTTGGGCCCGTTGCACGAGACGGTAAAAGCGGAAGCCGACGCGATTATCGTCGGCGGAAAAAAGATCCGGATTTTTTCGAGTAAAGATCCGGCGGAGATCGATTTTCCGGGCCTCGGCGCGCAGATCGTTGTGGAATCCACGGGAAAGTTCACGGAAGGCAAGGACGCGGCCAGGCACCTGCGCGGCAGCGTCAAAAAAGTGATCATCACGGCGCCGGGCAAGAACGAGGACCTGACCATTGTGCTCGGCGTGAATCAGAACGCCTACGATCCGGCCAAGCACCACGTAATTTCGAACGCGAGTTGCACCACCAACTGCCTGGCTCCGGTGGTGAAGGTGCTTCATGACGCCTTCGGCATCGAAAAAGGATCGATGACCACGATTCACAGTTATACCAACGATCAGCACGTGCTCGATTTTCCGCACAAGGATCTGCGGCGCGCGCGCGCGGCGGCGATCAACATGATCCCGACCACCACCGGCGCAGCGAAAGCGATCGGCCTGGTGATGCCGGAATTGAAGGGCAAGCTGGATGGCTACGCGATGCGCGTGCCCACGCCGAATGTTTCGGTGGTCGATCTGGTCGCGCTGGTTTCGAAGCCCACCACGACCGAAGAAGTCAACGCGGCGCTGAAGCAGTGCGCGGAAGGCGGGATGAAGGGGATTCTCGCGTACACGGAAGATCCGGTGGTGTCGACCGACATGATGCACAACCCCAACAGCTCGATTGTCGATTCACAGTTGACCAAAGTGCTCGGCGGGAATTTGGTGAAGGTCGTTTCCTGGTACGACAACGAGTGGGGCTATTCGATGCGCGTGGTGGATCTGATCGAGTTCGTGGCCCACAAGGGATTGTAGCCTAAGCCATTTTCAGTAGAGCGTGTAGGGCTGCGCCGCGGGAGCGGCGTAAGCCGTCAGGCTTGCGTTACTGCGTCTGCCGAAGCGCTGAAAACGACGATGGTGCTTCTACGCCTGCGCGGGGCGGCTGCGGCCGGTGATGGCGATTACGCCTATCGCGCATAAATACAGCGCGCCGCCCACCAGCAGTGTGGCGCGCAGGCCGAGATAAATCGCCAGCACCACCGCGGCGGCCGACCCGAGCACGCTCGCCGCCGCGTTCAGCGACCAGGCCCAGCGCAGCGACGGCGAATGAATTTTTTCGAGGCGCCGCAATCCCGCCGGGAACGGCATTCCCATCAAAAACGCCGCGGGAGCGATGGCCAGCGCGCTGATCGCCATCTTCGCCGGAAGCGGCCAGGCGACCGCGGCCGAGGTCAGCGGCGAGGCGCCGAAGGCGAGCAGCGTCAAAACGGCGGCGATCGCGGTCAGCAGCACCATGAGCCGCGTATCGTCCCCGGCCAGGATCCGGCCGCTGAAGAAACTGCCCGCGCCGCTGGCCACCAGCATCGAAAACACGATGACCGTCAGCGCATAGGTCGGATGGCCGAGCAACAGCACGAATTTCTGGATCAGGGCAACCTGAATCAGGATATATCCCGCGCCGAGGCAGAGAAAATACCATAAAAACGTCATCACGCCTTTTTGTTTCGGCAAGCGGCTGCCGAGCGCGACGCGCGGAAGAATCAGGATCAGCGCCGTGGCGGCCAGGCTCACCACCACCACGGCGTA
>DATJNW010000159.1:0-10430 GCA_035507655.1 Bryobacteraceae bacterium
CCCACGTCCTACGCCACGCAGTACAATCTCGACCCGACGGTCTACTACGCGCTGATCAATCCCAAGCTCAAGCAGCCTTACGATCAACAATTCGCGTTTGTCGTTGAGCACGAATTCAAAGGCGCCATCATCGAGCTGCGCTTCATCGGCGATCACGCGACGAAGCTGCTGCGCGGCTTCGATCTCAACCAGGAAAACATCACCTCCAACGGTTTTTTGAGCAATTTTCTGCTGGCGCAGAACAACGGATTTCTGGCGCTCCAGAAGAACGGCATTTTCAATCCGGCTTACAATTCCTCGGTTGCCGGCAGCCAGCCGCTGCCGGTGTTTTCGCACCTGACCGGCGACGGCGAACTGCGCGACTCCCAGTACGATGCGCTGATCGAAAATGGCGAAGCGGGCGAGCTGGCGTATCAATACACGCTGAACTCCCAAAACGGCACCTTGAATTTTTTTCCCAACGCCAACGCGCTCAGTTCGGTTTATCTCGATAATTACAGCAACTCGCATTACGATTCGGGACAGGCCGAAGTGCGCCGGCGCTTCAGCAACGGTTTATCATTCCAGGTCAATTATGTTTTTTCGAAATGGCTGAGCGATGGCGCAGGGCTCGACCAGAGCCGTTATGAACCCTTCGAGGACATTAACAACACCAAGCTCGAAGAATCGCGCACGCCCACCGATCTCACCAATCAGTTCAAGGCGAACTACTCTTACGCGCTGCCCTTCGGCGGCGCACACACGCTGCGTCTGCGCGGCGGGTGGGACCGTCTGGTTCAAGGCTGGAGCACCAGCTCGATTCTTTCCTGGGTTTCGGGCAGCCCCATTTCGATCGATACGCAATCGCCCACCGCGGCCGGTTGGGGCACCTTTCTGCGCGAGGATAATTCGGCCGAAAATATGGCCGATACCACGCTGACCAAGGGCCAGATCGACAATCTGCTGGGCGTGCGCATGACCGGCGACGGGCCGTATTTCATTGCGGCGTCGGCCATCGGGCCGGGTGGTTTCGGCACCGCGCAGGCCGGATCGCCGCCATTTTCGGGACAGGTTTTTTCGAATCCCGGCGCGGGCACGCTGGGACAATTGCAGCGGCGCATGTTCGACGGACCCACCGTGTTTTCGATGGACGCCGCGCTGTTAAAGGATACGAAAATCAACGAGCGGTTCACGATGCAGCTTCGCATCGAAGCGCTGAACGTCTTCAATCACGCGGCCTTCGCGGTCTTCAGCACGGAGGGAACGCAGTTTCTGAGCAGCAACGACAATATGGCCATCAATTCGCCGCTGTTCGGCCAGATCACCAATATGGCGGTAACGCCGCGCCGCTTGCAGTTCGGTCTTCGTCTGCGATTTTAACCGCGCGCCGCTAATTCCCGTTCGCCACTCCTCCCACCACGCGCGACCCGGTTCCGCTGCATCCCTCCGGCCCATAGCGGATGAATTTCTGAATGCGCTTGCCGGTGTCCACCTCCGCCGTGTAAATATCGCCCCGGCTGTCGACGCTCACCTGATGCAGCCAATGAAACTCGCCGGGATTGCGCCCGCTGCGTCCCAATCGCCCCAGCTCCTCTAAATTGCTGCGCTTCAGAATGTAAATCGTCATATTGGAGTTGTCGCCGACGTACAGACAGCTCTGCGCCGCATCCGTCGAGAAGCTCATCGAGACCGCAGTCCCCGGAATGGAGGTATTGGTATGAATGCTGATGAACTGCTCGGCGACGAAGCCGCATTTTCCCGGCTCGCCCTTCGGATTGGTGCACTGTTTCCCCAGCATCGGATCGTGCGTGTCGAACACCTGGATGCGATCGTTGCCGCGGTCGCACACGTACAATTTGCCGTCGTTCGCCAGCTTCACGCAATGCACCGGCGTGCGGAAAAACGCCGGTTTCCGCCGGCCCGCCGTGTAATCCGCGATCCACGGACCGGACGCGTTGGCCGCAGCATCGTCCACGGGGTTATTCCCATACGCGCCGAAATGCCCGATGTATTGGCCGGTATCCGCGTCCACGATCAGCACGTGCCGGTTGCCGTAGCCGTCGGAAATATACAGCCGGTTGGTCTTCGGATCGCGCACCATGTCCGTCGCCTTGAACAGCAGCGGCGTGCCGTTGATGCCGCCGTGCATATCATTGCTGTCGGGACCCTTCGGCGTGCCGCCGATCCGCATCTTGAAATTTCCGTCCATGTCGAATTTCAGGACGAATCCGTCGCCGCCGCCTTCCTTGTGGGTGGTCCAGGGGATCAGCCTGGCGCCCGCCGCCGGCGGAGACGCATTGCCCGACACCCACACGTTATCGTTCGGGTCGACGTAAATCCCGTGCTCGCTGTTGGGCCAGATGCAGCCCGCTTCCGCTTTGCATTTTCCGCCGATGAACCCCGGATCGGAGGGACCACCCCAGGCGCGCAGCAGCTTGCCCTCGCCGTCGAATTCGAGCACGGAAGGCGCGGCCTTGCAGCAATCCGCGATCGGTCCATAAGGACGCGGAAAGCCCAACCCGTTGATGGGCGCGCCGTGCGCATCCTTAAATCCGGGGATGGCCAGCTCCAGTCCCGCTTCTTCCGTCGTCAGCGTGCGCGGCCGGTTGTAGACCCAGATATGATCGTGCGAATCGACGAAAAGTCCGCCGATCTGCCCCAGAATCCACTGGTTCGGCAGCGGCTGCGGCCACGCCGGATCCACCACGAAATTCGGCGTCGTCCCCGTTTTCGACGCGTGATAGACGCCGGTTTGTTTGAGCAGCCTGTCCATGGAGCTGCCGAGCGAATTTCCGGGAACATCGGCCGGGTCCGCGCTTTTCGCCGGCAAAACGAGAAATAAAACGATCCAGGCAGTACGCAGCATAGGGTCTCATGATATCATCAGAAATTCCCGGAAACGTTTCCCGTGCGGAACAATCTAACGCTCCATAGGAAGCGGCTCGAAAGAAACGATAGGCCCGCGCGTCGTCGTTGGCCGAATCTCTTCCGTTCGCGCTTCCTATGGTCAAGAGAGTCATGATGCAGTGTCCCGAGCGAGCCCGACTTCTGAACCACCTGGAACGCACCGCTCAAGCCTTCGCCGAGGCCGTCGGCGGTTTGCGTGACTTGCATGGTTACGATCTGATGGCGCAGGAGAGGCTGGTCGCCCACATTCGCGACGCCTGCGACGGAGCGCACGCCGCCTGGTCGGATCATCAGAAGATCCATGGCTGCGGAAGCGTCGCCGTGGACATTCCGGCCGAGCCCGAACCTGTGCGCCGGTAAGTCAGCCGCACCGGGTCCTTTTCCTCTTCCTTCCATCCCGTTCGCGTTGGCATCCGGCTTGCATTGCCGTAGAGCATGCTGGACGCGGTGACAGGAAATATCGAGCGATACATGGACCTTCTGAGCGATCGTCAGAAGCTGGTCGCCTCCAATATCGCCAATGCGGACACTCCCGGCTATAAAACGCAAGATATTGATTTTCAATTCGAATACACCACATTAACCAACGGTGAATCGCCGCAGATCGTGCAGACTCCGGGCCTTCCCGAAAAACCCGACGGCAACAACGTCAACCTCGATCAGCAGGCCCGATTGCTCGCCGAAAATCAGATGCGTTTCAATATGGCATCCGTTTTGGTTAAAGACAATTTGAAAACGGTACAGGAAGCGATTCAAGGCGGAGGCAGCAACTCATGAGTCTCTTCGGATCGATGCAGGTCAGCGCCTCAGGCATGGCCGCGCAGCGCACGCGCGCCGAGATGCTGGTCGAAAACATGGCCAATTCCGAAACCACGCACACTCCGGAAGGCGGTCCTTATAAACGCAAAGACGTGGTTTTTTCAAGCGAGCCACAAACCTCGCCCTTTTCCGCCGTTTTTCAGAACGAAGTCGGCGAAGGCGTGACCGTTTCCGACATTACCGAAGATCAAAGCGCGCCGCAGATGCGCTATATGCCCGGGCATCCCGACGCCAACGCCAAGGGCTACGTCGCTTTTCCCAATATGAACCCGGCCGAAGACATGGTCGACCTGCTCAGCGCCACGCGATCCTATGAAGCCAACGTCGCGGCGATCGCTTCGGTCAAAGACATGATCAGCCGTTCCATCGACATCATGAGGACTTGATATGGCCGCGCCGATTCTTCCCGCCCATCTCTCGATCGCGCCGATCACCGCGCCCACCGTCACGCCCAGCTCGACCGCGAGCGGCGGCGCGTTTCAATCGGCCTTCAGCGATGCCGTCTCCAAGGTCGAACAGTTCCAGCAGAACGCCAACGCGAGCGTCGAAAAATTCTTATCCGGCGAAGGCGAGGAATTGCATCACGTCGCCATCGCTACCGAGCAGGCGGACTTGTCATTCCAATTATTCATGCAGGTGCGGAACAAAGTGGTGACCGCGTATCAGCAGGTGATGCAGATGCAGGTGTGACGAACGGGGAGCGGGTGGTGGGCAGCGGGTAGTCAACACCCGCTATCCGCCGCCCGCTAACCACCACCGACAATGGACCAGATTAAGCGGCTGTACCAAAACATTTCGATCGCCGGGCGTATCTGGATCGCCGCCGCCGTTCTCGCCGTAATCGGCGGCATCACCGGTCTTTCCCACTGGAGCCAGGAACGCGATTTCAAGCCGCTGTTCACCGGCGTCGCCGCCGAAGACGCCGGACCCCTGCTCGCCAAACTGCGCGAATCGGCCACCGAATATCGCCTGGCGGATAACGGCGCCACCATTCTGGTTCCATCCGCGCGCGTCGCCGAATTGCGCATCGAGATGGCCTCCGCCGGATTGCCCAAATCGGGGCGCATCGGCTTCGAGCTGTTCGATAAAACCAATTTCGGCGAAAGCGAATTCGCCGAGCAGGTGAATTATCATCGCGCCATTGAAGGCGAGCTGGAACGCAGCGTCATGTCCATCCGCGAAGTGGAGCAGGCGCGGGTTCACATCACCATGGCCAAAGATTCGCTGTACACCCAGCAGCGCGAACCCGCCAAAGCGAGCGTTCTGGTGAAGCTGCGCCACGCCGCCGCGCTGTCTCCGCAAAACGTCGCCGCCATCTGCCTGCTCACCTCCGGCGCCGTTCCCGGATTATCGCCGGATCAGGTTTCGGTGATCGACACCAACGGCAATCTGCTGAATCGCCCGCGTCCGGCCGGCGGCTCCGACGACGATTCGAACGTGGCCGCGCTCGATTATCGCAAAAGCGTCGAAAACGATCTGCAAAAGAAAATCTCGGGGACGCTCGATCCGCTGCTCGGCGCCGAACATTTTCGCGCCGGCGTGTCGGCCGATGTCGACCTCACCAGCGGCGAGGAGAGCGACGAAACCTTCGACCCGAATAAATCCGTAATGGTCACCTCGCAGCGCAGCGACGACGGTCCCGCCATCCAATCCGCGGCGGGAGTGCCGGGAACCGCGTCGAATCTGCCGCGCCCGGCGGTCAAGCCCACCACCTCGTCCAGCAATTATCAACGCCACACCGAAAACATCAGCTATCAGACCAGCCGCGTGGTGAAGCACACCAGGATCCCGCAGGGCGCGCTGAAACGCCTGTCGCTTTCCGTGCTGGTCGATCAGACGGTCCGCTGGGAGGGTAAGAAAAAAATCATCGAGCCGCCCTCGGCCGAAAAATTGAAAGTGATTCACGACCTGGTCGCCGCCGCCGCGGGCATCGACACCACCCGCGGCGATCAACTGGTGGTCGAAACCTTCCCCTTCGAGAACACGCTCAACGCCGAGCCGGAAACCATCGAAGCGCCCGCGCCCGCGCCGCAAAGCGGCATTCCCCTGCCGAAATGGCTCGCCGGAAGAGCGCTGGTCGTGGCCGGAATCGGCGCCGGCGCGATGCTCGCGCTGATCGCCGGTCTGTTCCTGCTGCGGCGCCGCTCCCAAACGCGGATCACCGTCCAACAGCAGGCCGCCATCGAAGGTGCCCAGGAAAAAGGCGCCGTGCCGACCACCGAGGAGCTGCAAAAACAGATCGAAGACAAAATGGCGGAGCAGCAGGCCGAGCGCACCCGCCAGGAAGTCGAGGCTCTGCTCGCCCTGAAAGTCCCGGTGGTGAAAACCAAGAAAACCGAAGTGCTGGTGAAGCACATCGCCGCCGAAACCAAGAAGGATTCGACGCAGCTGGCGCAAGTGGTCAGGACGTGGCTGCATGGTTAAAACCGGGGAGCGCGAGCCGGACGTTCTGCCGGGCATTCGTAAAATCGCCATCCTCATGGTCATGATCGGGCCGGAAGCGTCGAGCGCGCTGTTCCGCGAGCTCGACGAAGACGAAGTGCAGGAAATCAGCCGCGAAATCGCCCGCGTGCAGATGCTCACGCCGGAAGAAGCCGAGGGCGTGCTCGAAGAGTTTTACCAGATGTCGGTGGCCCACGATTACGTCATCAAGGGCGGCGTCGATTACGCCAAGAAAGTTCTGAACAACGCCTTCGGGGCCGAACAGGCCCGCAAAATTCTGGACCGTCTGATCAAGACGCTCAGCTCGGAAACCATCAATTTCGACGCGCTGCAAAAAACCGATCCGCAGCAGCTCGCCAAGTTCATTCACAGCGAGCATCCGCAGACCATCGCGCTGGTGCTTTCTCATCTCAACCCCTCGCAGGCCGCCGGGCTGCTCAGCTCGCTGCCGCCGGAATTGCGCAGCGACGTGACCTTGCGCATGGCCAGTCTCGATCAGATCTCGCCGGAAATTATCTCCAAAATCGCCACCGTGATCGGCGTAAAACTCAAATCGCTGGGCGAGATGAGCCGCGAAGCTTACGGCGGCGTCCACGCCGTCGCCGAAATGGTGAATCGCCTGGATTCGAACACCTCCAAGGAAATTCTGGAGCACATCGAGCAGGCCAATCCGGCGCTCGGCGAAACGATTCGTCATCTCATGTTCGTCTTCGAGGATCTGCTGCTGCTCGATACCAACTCGGTGAAGGAGCTGCTCGGCAAAGTGGATCGCAAAATTCTCACCGTGGCGCTTAAAGGCACCAGCGATCAGATGAAAAAACACATGATGTCGGCGATGAGCCAGCGCGGCTCGGAAATGATGAAGGAAGACATGGAAGCGCTGGGGCCCATCAAGATCAAGGAAGTGGAAGCGGCGCAGCAGCAGATCATCGCGGTGGTGCGGCAACTGGAAAGCGACGGCGTCATCAGCCTGAAAGGTTCCGCGGGTGAGCAGTATGTGCTGTAAACGGGTTCAAGCCGGCGATCTGCCGGCCAGCGCCGTGATCGCGTGGCAGCCGGGCGCTACGCGGGCTCCGTTGTCCGCGCCGGTACAGACCTCCCCGGTCACCGGTCCGGAGGCCAAAGAAATCGAAGCCCGCATTCAGGACGCGTTTCAGAAAGGCGAGGCCGCGGGCCAGGCGGCCGGCGCGCAGAAAGCGGCGCAGCGCCTGGAGCCGGCCATCGCCGAATTCAACAAGGTGACGCAGGATCTGGCGAGCCTGCGCAAGCGATTCCGCGCCGAAGTGGAAGAAGACACCGTGAAGCTGGCCATCGCCATCGCGCGCCGCGTGCTGCATCGCGAAATCGCGACCGACCCGGAAGCGATTTTAGGGGTGGTGCTGGCCGCGTTTCAGAAATTGAACGCGCGGGAAACGCAGCGCCTGCGCGTCGCCCCGGCCGATGCCGCGATGCTGAACGAAAATCGCGCGAAGCTGGCCATGCCGCAAGCTCTGGAAATCTGTCCGGACGCGTCGCTGGTCGTGGGCAGCGTGATTTTTGAAACCTCGCGCGGAGAAATGGACGCGTCGATCGACACCCAGCTCGGCGAAATCGAGCGCGGTTTCGCCGACATCGTAAAAAGGAGATCGCGATAAACCAGGCTCCCCCTGGCGAGTCCATGCACAGGCCGCCAAGGGCCTGTCCCACAACCGCAAAAGACACACTATGATTTTCGACGACTACCTCACCGCCCTTCCCCGCATCGACACGCTGCAATCGGTGGGACGCATCCGCGAGCTGGTCGGATTGCTCGCCGCCTCCGACGGCCCCGCCGCCGCGCTCGGCGATTTCTGTGAAATTCGCACCAGCAAAAAAGCGATTCGCGCGCAGGTGGTCGGCTTTCGCGACGGACGCGTGCTGCTGATGCCGCTCGAAGAAACCGGGGGATTGCAGCTTGGCGACAGCGTGGTCGCGCGCCCGGAAGCCGCGCGCATGGACGTCGGCGATCATCTGCTCGGCCGTGTGGTCGACGGCTTCGGCAAACCCATCGACAACGGACCCGCCATCGATTCCGAGGCAACTTACGATCTCTACGCCACCCCGCCCGGCCCGCTCGATCGCGAGCACATCACCGAGCCGCTGGTCACCGGCGTACGCGCCATCGACAGCCTGCTTCCCGTCGGCAAGGGCCAGCGGGTGGGAATTTTCGGCGGATCGGGGGTGGGAAAAAGCACCCTGCTGGGCGCCATGGCTCGCCACAATTCCGCCGACGTGAGCGTGATCGCGCTGATCGGCGAGCGCAATCGCGAAGTGCGCGAATTTCTGGAAAAAGAGCTCAGCCCGGAGGGTCTGAAGCGCAGCGTGGTCGTCGTGGCGACCTCCGATATGCCCGCGCCGCTGCGTATTCGCGCGGCATTTGTGGCCCTGGCCGTCGCCGAATATTTTCGCGATCAGAAAAAAAGCGTGCTGCTAGTGATGGATTCGGTGACGCGGCTGGCCATGGCGCAGCGCGAAATCGGACTGGCCGCGGGCGAGCCGCCCTCGCAGAAAGGCTACACGCCCAGCGTCTTCAATCTGCTGCCCAAAATTTTCGAGCGCGCCGGGAATTTCAAAGCCGGCTCGATCACCGGATTTTTCACGGTGCTGGTCGAAGGCGACGATTTCAATGAGCCGATCTGCGACGCCACCCGCGCCATTCTCGACGGCCACATTGTTCTGTCGCGCGAGCTGGGCGGGCGCGGGCATTACCCGGCCATCGATATTCTAAATTCGATCAGCCGCCTGGCCGGCCGCGTGGCCCCGCCCGAGCAGCGCGAAGCGGCGCGCAAAATTCGCGAGGCGATGGCCGAATTTCAGCGTTCCGAAGATCTGATCAACCTGGGCGCCTACGCGGCGGGATCGAATCCGCGGCTCGATTCGGCCATCAAAATCCGGCCCAAGCTGCTCGAATTTTTGCGCCAGGCGCCCGACGTTTGCGAACCGATCGCGCAGACGGTGGCCAAGCTGAACGCGCTCGCGGGACAGGCCTGATGAAAAAATTCGATTTCCCTCTGGGCCGCGTGGCCGACTGGCGCGAAACGCAGGCGCGCCTGGAAGAATCGAAGCTCGAAACGCTGTACGCCGAGCGCCGCGCCATCGACGCGCAGGAACGCGCGCTCGACCGGGAACGCGAAGAGGCCGAAAAATCGGTGGCCGAGCGCGGCGCCAAGGGCCACGATCTGGCGCGCCTGGGCGAATTCCGCCGCTTCACCGTAGCCGAGCGCACCCGTCTTGAAAAGCTGCGCGCGGACTGTTCGCAGCGCATCGCCGCGCAGATCCAGGTGGTCATGGCCAAACGCCGCGATTTAAAATTGTTGGAACGTTTAAAACAACAAAAGCTGATCGCGTGGAACCGCGAATTGCATCGCGAAATCGACGCCCAGGCAGACGAAGCGTATCTGGCCAAGTGGAACCGCGGACAATAGCGCGATTGGCAGGTCGGGACCTGCCCCACCCTGACTCAACCTGTCGATTCGCATTTTAGTGGGGCAGGTCTCCGACCTGCCTTCTTGCACGCACGGGGTGGCTCCCTGGCCAGCCTCACGCCCGAAACCTTTTCCCAAGTCCTGGGTTTAGGCGTAGGGAGGATCAGAGTGAAACTTTGTCTACCATGGGCCGCGCTGTGTTTGCCGGCCGCGCTTTTCGCTCAGCCGCAAATCGGCGGCGGGCAGTGCAGTTCGGCAACCTTGACTGGAAATTATTCGCTGACGCTGACCGGGCGGCAGTTGGGCCAGCGCAGCGGCGCGTCGGGGACCGTGGTGGGGTTCGCCGCGGTGACCGAAGGCGTCGGCACGGCGAATTTCGACGGGCTCAGTAAAGTCACCTTCACCTGGACGGCTAACGGCAATTCCTCGGCCGGCGTGGCCGAAACGTGGTCCGGCGCCTACGCGCTGTCAGCCAACTGCGTCGGAACGGTCAGCATTTCGAGCGGCGACACGGCTACGTTCACGCTGGCCTCCTACGCGAGCGGCGGCAGCTTCACCATCGACGGCTTCGATGGAACTTATTCCTTCAACGGGAGCGGCAGCACGCTGCCGGCGTCGTGCTCGGCCAGCCTGCTGAACGGAACCTACTCGTTCAACGGAAACGGATTCGTGCTGAGTTCCGGCGCCATCGGCACGGTCAGTGAAATCTCCGGCTTGATCACCTTCGATGGCGTCAGCGCGGTCACCACCAACTGGTATGTCTCGGTCGCGGGCGGCACCGCAAACGATACCGGCAGCGGGACCTTCACGGTCAATTCGAACTGCACCGCGACGGCCGCG
>DATJNW010000160.1:0-31290 GCA_035507655.1 Bryobacteraceae bacterium
TGGTCTTCGCGACATCGACGTAGCCGGTCGTGCTTCGAACCCCGGGCAGCTTTGTCTCGTCGAACCGCGCAGGCAATATGTACTCCCGGTTTTCGAAGAGCGCGCGCTCCTGCGCGGCTGAGCGTTCGTGATTCGTCCAAACCTTCCGGGCGTAGTGTTTCGAGACGAAAAGCACGCAATAGCGCGCCGCCTTCGTATAAACATCATTCAGGTGCGTATAGAGGTCCTTGCCCCAAAGCGCCACGTGCTCGTAGCGATCGTAGAAAACGCGGATGCCAGCCCTCCGGAGGGCGTCAGCCACGAGTCCGACATACCTGCGGTCCTCACCCGCGAATGACAGGCACACATCGTAACGGTAACTTGCCCTGGCCCGACGCGCTCTGGTCCGAAGTGTGCTCTTCTTTGCTGCCATTCAAGGCCCAGCTTGGCGCACCGTGCGTGCGAAGAAGCTCGGGAAATTTCGAAAAGCGGAATCCTCACTCCGATGCTAGCATAGCCTTAGGTTCGATCAGGCTAATCTTGCGACCCAGCGGAGCCAGGTTCGTCGAGGCAAGGGGATGCGACGCGTTAAATCTCACAACTCATCGCGCTCCAGGAAATGTTATTTGGACGCCCGGCGAGGTACCGCGAATACTCAATGCAACCCGACCGTGTGGTTCACGGATTTAATCAACTTCTCAGGATCGTAGCCGACGCCATTCTTGAACACGATCCGCACCCTGTGGACATCAGAAATTCTGGCTGACGGGTCGCCCTGCATCACCACCAGATCCGCCTGCTTGCCCGTCTCAATCGACCCGATTCGCGCCTCGGCGTTCAGCCACTTCGCGCCGTTCAGCGTCGCGATTTTGACAGCTTCAGCAGGCGTAAAACCGGCTTCCACCAGCAATTCCAGGTTGCGCAGATCGCCGAAGCCGGCCATCGCGCCGCCGTTGCCGGTCGGATCGACGCCGCTCATCAGCATTCCGCCGGCTTTGGCGAACTCGTACTCGAACTGCTCTTCCTTTTGGAGCGCCTCGAGCGCGGCGGGATTGGTCGAATCGGTCGCGCGCGTTCGCGCTTCCAGATAGGTGATCGCGCCTTGCGGCGTGAGCACATCCACCATCCGCGGATCGAACGGCGGACGGTGCGGCGCACCGGCGTCGAACACGGCCAGCGTCGAGGTCACGGCGACATGGTGCCGCACCAGGTCGCGAATCATTTCCTCGACCGGCGCGGACTTGATGTCGAGGTTCACCAGCGTATCGCGCGTCAGCCCTTGTGAGGGACAAACGTCGGGCTGTTTGCCGGGATCGAACTCGGTATCCACTTCCATGCCGTGTTCCAGATTATCGATGCCGATCGCCGCTGCTTCGCGAAACCCAATCGAGCAGAGATGGCCGGTGACTTTAATCCCCAGCTTGTGCGCCTCCTGAACCGCGGCGGAAAGCTCCGCGCGGGTGATGTGCATATACGCTTTAAACGACGTCGCGCCTTCAGCAGCCCAGTAATCGACGGTGCGCCGCGCGTCGTCCGGACCGCTCAGTTGATGGAGCTGTTCAATGGGCGAGCCGGCGCCTTCAAGATACGGTCCGGTGATGTAGAAATCGGGACCGGGCGCGCGGCCGGAATCGATCATCGCTTTTACGTTCAGGTCGGTATACGGCTCCATGCTGCCGGCGGTGCGGGCGGTGGTGACGCCGCTGGCAAGATACAGGCGCGGGAAGCTGTACGCCTGTTCGTTATAAATCGGAATGCCTTCGCCGGAGGGATAAAAAAGATGTTCGTGCATGCCGACCAGGCCGGGAATGACGGTGTCGCCGGCCAGATCCATGCGCCGCGCGCCGGCGGGAATGGCGGCTGCGGCGCCGATGGCGGCGATTTTTCCGTGATCGATCACAATGGTCTGATCCGTTTTCACCGGACCGCCGGCGCCGTCGATGACGCGCACGTGTTCGAGAGCAATCACCGGATCGTTGACGCTGACAAAAGCGTTCGGCTGCGCGGCGGCGCAGGCAATAAACGTAAGGAGGGCGATCAAGCGCATTTTTCGGAGTATACCTCGGGCGGACGCAAGCGGCGTAAGCCGCCGGAGCCGGTGTGAAAACTCGAAAGCCCGCAGCCTTACGGCTGGCGGCTCGAATCGGCCGGCGTGAGCGCGCGGGCCCCGCCACTGACGGGACCAGGCCAACGTTGCCGGCTATCGGTGGGCCTACAATGTAAATGTGTTCCCCCGCCTGTCGGCTCTTCTGCTCGCCGCGTTGGCGTCCTCATTGATCACGGCCGCTGCTCCCGCCATCTTTCCGCTGAAAGATATCCGGCCCGGCCAGCACGGCGTCGGACGCACCGTTTTTTCCGGATCGCGCGTCGCGGAATTTCAAGTCGAAATTCTCGGTGTGCTCGAAAACATCGGGCCCAAAGAATCGATTATTCTGGCCCGGTTGAGCGGCGGACCGCTGGCCGAAACCGGCGTGATGCAGGGCATGAGTGGATCGCCGGTTTATATCGACGGGAAACTCGCCGGCGCGGTCGCCTTGGGATTTCCGCTGGCCAAGGAGCCGATCTGCGGTATCCGGCCGATTGAAGAAATGCTGCGAGTCGATCCCGGCGTTTCCCCGGCGCCGCGCAAAGTCACCGCCGGGAACGCACGATTGGAAGAGCTAGCGACGCCGGTTTCTTTTTCCGGATTCACCGCCGCGGCGCTGGACCATTTTTCCGCGCAGTTGAAAAATCTGGGACTCGATCCGCGGCAGGGCGTTTCCGGCGGCGGCGATCCGCCGGCTAAACTGGGCAATCCCTCGCTGCTCGAACCCGGGTCGATGATCAGCGTCGAGCTTCTTTCCGGAGACATGTCGGCCGGCGCCGACGGGACGGTCACCGCCATCGACGGCAACCGCATTTACGCCTTCGGGCATCGATTTCTGGCCGCCGGCTCGACCGAATTGCCGTTTGCGCGCAGCGAGGTTCTGGCGCTGCTGCCGAATCTGCAATCGTCCTTCAAAATTTCCGCCGCGCGCGAATGGATGGGGGCCATCACCGAGGATCGCAACAACGCCGTTTCGGGCATTCTGGGACGGCGCGCGCCGACGGTGCCGCTCGATCTGCGCGTCGGGCCGAATGTCTATCACATGCGCATGATTCAGAATCGGGTGATGACGCCGCTGATCGCGCAGATGGCGATCTATTCGGCGATCGATGAAACCGAGCGCGCTCTCGGCGATTCCACCTACACCGTGCGCGGGCGGATCGATTTCGCCGACGGCAGCGTGCCCATCGAAAACGCCTATTCGGGCGACGTTTCGGTGGCGGCGATGGCGGCCATGGGCGTCGGCAATCCGCTGGCGTACGCGCTGGCGAGCGGCTTCGACGCGCTGAAACTGAAAAGCGTAAACGTCGCAGTGACGCCGGTCGACCAGCGCAACCAGATCCAGATCGGCGACATTTCGCTGCCCCGCCAGGCCCGGCCCGGCGACAATGTGGAAATGATCGTCGGATTCACCGGAGAAAACGGCGCGGAAACCTCCAGAATTCTGCATTATCGCGTGCCGCTCGGCGCGCAGCCGGGGACGATCTACGTTACCGTTTCTGATGCGGCGTACACCAACATGATGGAAATGCAGGCGGCCATGGGCGCGCCGGCGAATTCCGCGGAGCAGGTGCTCGATTATCTGCGCAAGCAGCGGTCGAATGCCAGCGCGTGGCTGCGCGTCTGGCGCGCCGAAGGGGCTTATAGCGTCGATGGCCGCGATCTTCCGGACCCTCCGCCGTCGCTCGCGCTGATTTTTTTGAAGGCGCAGTCGAGCGGCGCCAACGCCCTGAACTGGCGCGGCTCGGAGCTCGCGGAAATGGAAATTCCCCTGGGAGCGGCGGTGGTGACCGGATCGAAAACGGCGCAGATCGAGGTGAAGGAATGAAGCGGGGGTATGAAAATGGCGACCCGTTTCTCGCGCGCTCCAGCCCCGCCAGTCATGGCGGGGGTTCTATTTTCCACAGAGCGGCCGTCGCCCGGCTTTTAACGCTTGCCCTCGCTGCGCTGCCTGCGTTCGCCGCGACGACCACCACCTGGGAGCTCAACGGCTACCAGGATTTTCTGCGCGGCACGTTGAACGGACTTTCGCTCACCCGCGACGGCCGCCTGATCGCCGGTCCGAAAATCGACACCTTATTTACCTCCGATCAGCCTGAAATCTGGAGCCTCGCGCAGGCGCCCGACGGCTCGCTGTATCTGGGAACGGGCAATCGCGGACGATTGTACAAAATCGATCCCTCCGGAAAAAGCTCGCTGCTGTGGACCGCGGATCAGCCGGAACTTTTCGCGGTGACGGTGGATTCCAAAGGCGTGGTTTACGCCGGCACCTCGCCCGGCGGCAAAATTTATCGCATCGAAAACGGCCAGGCGACGGAATATTTTTCACCCAACGCGCGCTACATCTGGGCGCTGAAATTCGGGCCCGACGGGTCGCTATTCGCCGCCACCGGCGATCAGGGGAAAATTTTTCGCGTCACCGCGGCGGGACGTGGAACCGTTTATTACGACACCGGACAGGCGCACGTCACCGCGCTGGCCTTCGATCGCCAGGGACGATTGCTCGCCGGCAGCGAGCCCAACGGCATTCTCT
Source organism: Bryobacteraceae bacterium (assembly GCA_035507655.1). Taxonomy (GTDB): domain Bacteria; phylum Acidobacteriota; class Terriglobia; order Bryobacterales; family Bryobacteraceae; genus Palsa-187. The sequence goes on from DATJNW010000160.1 coordinate 4,599, forward strand.
ATCGCATCACCGCACCGAACAAGGCGTTCGTTTTATATAACGCCAATCTGCCGGAAATTCGCGCGATCGTGCCCGCGCCCGACGGCTCGATTTACGCGGCGGCGCTGGGCGGAAGCATCGCGCGACGGGTGAACGCGGTTCCGGCGGCGTCGGTTTCAAATACTCCCATGGTGACCGCGCCGCCGATCAGCATCACCGTCACCGATTCGCAGCAGGGCGGCCTCAATCCCGCGCCGAAAGTCGATACGTCCAAGCTTGGCCTGACGCAATCGGCTCCCATGGTCGCGACCACGACTACGGAAACGCCGGGGGTCGAAAAATCGGCGCTGTATAAAATCAATACGGATAATACCGTCGAGACGCTATGGACTTCGAAAGATGAAAACGCCTACGACCTGGTCGTTTCCGGCTCCGATCTGCTGTTCCTGACCGACGCGCAAGGCCGCATTTACCGCCTGGATCGCGACCGGCGCACCACGCTTGTCGCGCAGGCGAATCAGGGCGAGGCGACGCGCCTGGTGGAGTCGCACGGCGATCTGATCGCGGCCACCGGGAATCTCGGAAAAATTCTGCGGCTGGAGCCATCGGCCGGCGCGGGCGGTTGGTTCCAATCGCCGGTGCACGATTGCGGGACGGTGGCGCGCTGGGGCCGGCTGACGTGGCACGGCGACACCAGCGGCGTGTCCTTCAAAACGCGCAGCGGAAATTCCGCGCGGCCGGATTCCACCTGGAGCGACTGGTCGGGCGCGATCACTTCGCTCGATCATTCGAACATCACCAGCCCCAACGCGCGCTATATCCAGTGGCGCGCGGAGCTGAATCCGTCGAGCCGCGGCATCGACGACGTGTCCATCGCGTTTCTGCCGCAGAACAATCCTCCGGTGGTGCACAGCATCAACGTTTCGAGCACCGCGCAGGCGCAGCAGGCCGCCACGAACGCGACTGCCAGCTATTCGATTACGGTCAGCGATTCGGGCGACGCAGCGGCCACGCCCGGCACACAATCGCAGATGCTCGCGCGCGGAGGGTCGCAGAAAATTCAGGTTTCCTGGCAGGCCGACGATCCCGACGGCGATCATCTGCTCTACAACCTTTATTTCCGCGGCGACGGCGAGCGCGACTGGATCCTGCTGCGCGCCAACATGACCGAGAACAGCTATCTTCTCGACGGCGACGTTCTGGCCGACGGCCGCTACCTGTTTAAAGTGACCGCATCGGACCTTCCCTCGAATCCCGCCGATCTGGCGCGGCAGGCGGAATTGATCAGCGCGCCGGTGATCATCGACAACACGCCGCCGGCTGTAACCGTTTCGTCGCCGCGGCGCGATGCCGCGGGCGTCGCGCTGGACGTGGCCGCCGAGGATCGGGGAGGAACGCTCAAGCGCTGCGAATATTCCGTCGATGCCGGACCATGGTCGCCGGTCGAAGCGGCTGATGGAGTAACCGATTCGCCGCGCGAGCAGTTCCATATCAATCTTCGCGGATTGCCCCCGGGCGAGCATCTGGTGGTCATCCGCGTTTACGACACGGCGGGCAACGCGGGGCTTACGAAAGTCATATTGCGGTAGATCGAAAATTTTTCATAGTTCTCATGATTTCTCCGGAAATATTTGCAGCATCGCTGATTCCCCGGAATTGTGCCGGGTAAATTTCCCGGGCATTCTACTTACCTCGGATCATCTACTTACCCCGAATTTGCGGTTACATGCGTACCATTTAGTACCAATGGTACTCTTCGTGCCTACGTACCACCGCTTCGCTGACATGAATTAATTCCGGAGGAGAGAACACGAAATTCATGCATTTTTCATACGTATATCGAATGATTGGCGTTTCATTCGTATCCGCGGTCCTGGTTTTTTTCGCGCTGTGGTTTATTTACCTGGTGCTTTGTTATTCCCGCGCGCGGCTGCTCCCGCAGTGCTGGAAGTGCGGCGCGGCAAAAGTGCGCCGCTCGCATTTCCATGGATTTCTTGACACGGTTGCGGCGATCTCCTTGTTGAGTCCGTTCCGCTGCTCGGGTTGCCGCAGCCGCTTCTACGCGCTGCGGCTGGCGCGCAGCCATCCGCTGACCTGATTTTCTTCGCGAGTCATTCGCTGTTCCCGCGTGAAACGGGTGGAGTGTCCCTGCGCACGCCGGCTCGCTCACGCCTTTAATTTCCTGCACCTAACCAATAAGGAGGAAGTTGTCGAAATGAAATTTCTTGTCTTGCTCTGCTTCGGCGCGGCCGGCGCGGTTTCGGCGTTCGCCGCGCCCGCCACCTGCGTCACCGGCACCTACGCGAGTTACTTCTCGCTCGGTGGCACCGGTTGCCAGGACGGCGACACCACGTTCAGTAATTTCACCTTGCCAGGATTCACCAACAGCGGGGGGGTTTCGCAGATCCCCGATACGGATATCCTGGTAATTCCCGGCGGCACCACTCTCGATCCCACTCTGACCTTCGAATACGTGAACGCCAGCGGAACTCCAACTCCTGAGACCGTGACCGTGGCGGGTGAGATTTTTTCCATGGGGATCACCTATCAGCTCACTTTGACTGGCGCCACGTTGACCAGCATTAACATGGGTGAGACCTTTTCGAATACGGCTCCCGGAGGCGTGAGCGCGACCAAGAACGCTCAGATCACCGGGGGAAGCATGTACACCTCAACCGTGAACGACGGCGGCGTCAGCAACCCCGCCGGTACGACGCTTTCAGGCACCCCAGTCGCGACCTCGGGAACCGGTACCTGGAACATCACCGATACGGTCTCGCTTCAGGCCCAGACCGGTTCGGCCACGCAGAACAGCTTTGAGAATCTCTTCGTCCTCGCGGCCTCTTCGACCTCGGTTCCCGAGCCGTCGACGATGCTGGCCTGCGGCGTGATCATGCTGCTGATGGGCGTCGCGTTAAAGCGCAGGCGCAAATCCGGGGAGTCCTGATTCAATTTGCTCAAGCGGACGGCTCCACGTTGCGCCGTCCGCTCACCGCAGACTGAGAAGATTGATCAGCATATCGTAAAACGCCAGGCCGGTGATCGCCACCATCACTCCCGCGCCGATCTGCATGACGCGCTCCATGGCCGCCGAGTAGCCGGGCAAGCCGACAATGAATCCGACGATGAAACCGCCGGTGATTCCGCCCAGGTGCGCGGCCCAGTCGGTTCCCGGAATCAGGCTGAGCACCAACCCGTAAATGGCCCAACGCATATAGAAGCTGCGGATCGCCGAGCCGCGCGAGCTCCGTTCGCGCACGCCCATCGCGATCATCGCGCCGATCAGCCCGAACAGCGCCGCGGACGCTCCGATCGACAGCGCCGGCAGCAGATACAGGCTGGCGGTGAAGCCGGTGATGTTGGAAATGAGATAAATCAGCAGGAAACGCGCGCCGCCGTAAAATTCCTCCACCTGCGCGCCCAGGTCGAACAGCACCCACATATTCATCAGGATGTGCAGCATTCCACCGTGCAGGAATCCGGCGGTGATCAGACGCCACCACTGCCCGCCGGCGATGGCGGGCGCATATTTCGCTCCGAAATCGAACAGAATGCGTCCATCCAGATCCGCGTACGGCGCGGCCCCGCTGGCGCGCATGTTGGCCACCACGGTGGCGACATAAAGTCCGGTATTGATCAGCAGAATGAGGATGGTGAGGAATCGCGCGTGCGGGATGGCCCCGGCGAACGCATCGGAGGGCGCGCGGCGCACCACGCGCGGGGCAACTTCGGTATTGCAATAGGCGCAAACCCGGTCGTGGGTTGAGATGAACGCCCGGCAGTTCGGGCACATACGGCTTTTTTCCACTCAATTGATTGTAGCCAACTGGCGTTAGCGCCGGCTGAGAAAACGGCTTCCTTTGATGAAAAATCGCAGCGGCAGATCGGCGGATTTGCGGATGCCGATGCGCTCGGAGACCCCGATTTCAAACGGCTGCGAAGGATCGCCGTCACAAACCACAATGGGTCCGCGGGTGACGTCGGCGCCGTTGTGCTTCAGGCTGATGGCCAGCGCGCGCGTCAGCTTGCCGGGACCGTTGGCCAGATCCTCAACGCGCTGCGCGGCCGGCCGCCGCTGGCGCATGACTTCGATTCCGCGGAGCGGCTGGAGAGCGCGGATCAACACGCATCCGGCAACCCCGGCGGGTTCGGCGACCAGGTTCAGACAGTCGTACATGCCGTAGATGAAATAGACGTAAGCGTGGCCGGGAGGGCCGAAGATCACGCGGCTGCGCGGCGTGGGTCCGTGAGCGGAGTGCGCCGCCTGATCGCCGTGGCCTAAATAGGCTTCGGTTTCGACGATGCGTCCGGAACATTCCTGATGCGCGATGATTTTTCCCAAAAGCGCGCGGGCGACTTCGACCGTGGGACGGGAATAAAAAGATCGCGGCAGCCGATGACCCTCACGCATCGCGACATTCACCGTCTAATGAAAACTCCCGCCGGCGGCAGCGGCTTCGATTCTACAGCTCCAGCTTGCCCGCAAACATCATGTTCTTGAGCTGAAATTTCTGCTTCACCGGTATGGAGTCGAACCTGGCGCGGAACTCGACTTCCTTGTCTTCGAGCGTCAGCGGCGTGCTCTTGGGAAACGCAAAAACGGCGATGGCCACGCCGTTTCCGCGTTGCACCATGAAATCGACGGGTTTGATCGGGTCCTTGCCTTTGACCATCAGCTCGGCGTCGTCCATCACCTGCTTTTTCACGGCGCCGGGGTCGCCGCGCAGCGCGTTGCCGCTTAAACCGGAAACGGTGATGACATAATTCGGCTCCTCAGTTTCAAGAACGCGCCTGGCGTCCGCCGACGTCGCGGCTTCCGATCCGTACTTAAGCCGCAGGCGAGCCTCTTTCACCGGCAGCGCGCTTTCCCAACGGACGATGAAGTTGAGCAGCGGCGCGGCGCCACGATCCGGATCGGCGTTCTGCGCGGCGCGTCCCACTCCGCTGCGCGGCGCGTCGTCCATCGGGTCCGGAGCGGAAAGGTTGGGATTGCCGACTTCACCCATGCCGCCGCGTCCGCCGTCGCGGCTCTTCCGGCTGGTTCCCGCGGGAGCCACCAGGTCGCCCGAAACGCTGACCGCTTTCGACCACGGCGAATCGTCGAGCATCCTGCGAACATCGTGCTCGCTCCAGTCCGTGAATTTTTTCGATTGCCAGAAGTCGGCCGCCCACGCCGACACCGCGAGCAGCAGCAAGGAAACCACAAACCTTCTCATGATTCGTCAAGTTAGTATAACGGAAGTACACTAAAAACGTCGGCCATGTGGCGTAAGCCGCCAGGCTTGCGCGGTCCGGGGCTCGATCGCAGCACACAACCACGCCAGCCGGGCGGCTTACGCCACTGGCGAGCGGACGGATTTGAAATGCGTCTTTTTGCCGCCATCGATATCGACCCGGATGTCCGAAAGAAGCTGGCTGAGCTGCTCGACCGTCTGCGGCCGCTCGCGAAGCTGAGCTGGACCACGGCGGACCGCATGCACATCACCACCAAATTTATCGGCGAATGGCCCGAGGAACGGCTGGAAGAAATGAAGCACACTCTGCAAAGCGTCGGCTCGCCCGGAGTTTTTGAAGTTGAAATCCGCGGCCTGGGCTGGTTCCCGAATTCGCGGCGGCCGCGCGTGCTGTGGGCCGGCGTACACGGCGGCGCGCCGCTGCGCGATCTGGCGCGGGCCACCGAAGAAGCGGTCTATCGCAGCGGCGTGAAACGCGAGGACCGGCCGTATTCGCCGCATCTGACGCTGGCGCGCATTCGCGAGACAGTGCCGCTCGAACGGCTGGCGCGCGAAGTGGAGTCGGTCGAAGTGAATTTCGGGCGCTTTCAGGCGGCGGCGTTTTATCTTTATCTATCGCGCGCCGGACGTTATACCAAGCTCGCGGATTTTCCATTAACATGAACGGACTGGGCGCGGTGATCCTGGCCTACCTGATCGGGGGCATTCCTTTCGGTTTTCTGCTGGTGAAGCTCGCCACCGGGCGGGACGTGCGCGCCGAGGGCAGCGGAAACATCGGCGCGACCAATGTTTTGCGCACCACCGGACGCGGCGTCGCGGTCGCTACGCTGCTGCTCGATATTGCCAAGGGGTTCGCGGCGGTGTGGCTGGCGGCGTCGATGACGGGCAATGACGCCACCTGGATGGCCGCGACGGCGGTTGCGGTGATGGCCGGCCACGCTTATCCGATTTTTTTGAATTTTCAGGGCGGAAAAGCCGTGGCGAGCTTTATCGGCGCGTTCCTCTATTTAACCCCGCTGCCGCTGGCGGCGGTGCTGATCGTTTTCGTGGCGGTTGTGGCCGCCACGCGGCATATTTCGGCCGGATCGGTCATCGCCGCCGCGACGTTTCCGTTGGGAGTCTGGCTGATCGACCATCCACCGCTGCCGGTGGTGGTGGCGTCGCTGCTCGCCGGGGCGTTTATCGTGTACCGCCATCGCCCGAATATCGAACGCATTCGCGAGGGTAAGGAAAGCGTCTTCGCGTGGAAGCGAAAATGACTCAGCCCACAAAAGACGGCGGCGGGTAGCCGGCGTTTTTGGCGATCGTTGCTATGCCCGAAAAGAAACTAGCCATTCTCGGCGCCGGGAGCTGGGGGACGGCTCTGGCGATTGTGCTCGCGCCGCGCTTCGACGAGATCCGGCTGTGGGTGTACGAAAAAGATCTGGCCGAACGTCTTGGGGAAACGCGCGAAAACGATATTTTTCTCGCCGGGTTCAAGCTGCCCGCAAATGTCCGCGTCACGGCTGAGCTGAAGGATTCGGCTGGCGCGGAAATGGTGCTGGGGGTGATGCCGTCGCGTTTTGCGCGGCGGGTCTATTCCGGCGCGGCGCCATATTTCAATCCGGCGATGACCTTCGTCAGCGCAACCAAGGGGCTCGAACAGCAGACCTTGCTGCGAATGTCCCAGGTTCTCGCCGAGGCGTTGCCGTTTCCGGCAAAGATCGCAGCCCTTTCCGGTCCGACCTTTGCCCGCGAAATCGCCCGCGGCGAGCCGGCCGCGGTGGTGATCGCGTCGAGCGACGAAGAGGTAGCGGCCAAGGTCCAGGCCGCATTTTCCGGACCCTCCTTCCGTCTGTACACCAACTCGGATATGATTGGCGTGGAAATTGGCGCGGCGCTCAAAAACGTGATCGCCATTGGCGCCGGCCTGTGCCAGGGTTTGGGATTGGGCAACAACACCTTGGCGGCGCTGATCACGCGGGGATTAGCCGAAATCACCCGGCTGGCGGCCGCCATGGGCGGTCAGCCGAGGACGCTGGCGGGATTAGCCGGGCTGGGCGATCTGGTGCTGACCTGCGGCGGGGAATTAAGCCGTAACCGGCGGGTGGGAATCGAGTTAGCGAAGGGAAAAACGCTGGCCCAAATTGTCGCGTCGACGGCGATGATCGCCGAGGGCATCGAGACCTGCGGAGCGGCGGTCGAATTGGGAGCGAAATTCGGGGTGGATCTGCCGATTATTCAACAGATGCATGCGGTTTTGCATTGCCGGAAAAGTCCGCGGGAGGCGCTTCGCGATCTGATGGAGCGTTCGCTTAAAAGTGAGTGACGCGCAACCTTCGTTAAGCCCGCGGGTTAACAAGGACATGGAGGCTGTTGCGGCCCTGGAACGTGACGCCGAGCTGATGCTGCGCGTCCGCGAAGGCGACGAAACCAGTTTTGCGCTGCTGCTGGAGCGTCATCGCGTTCCGGTGGTTCATTTTTTGTACCGGATGGTTCAGAACCGGCCGGTGTCGGAGGAACTGGCGCAGGAAGTTTTTTTGCGCGTCTATCGCAGCCGCGCGACCTATGAACCCACCGCGAAATTCACGACGTGGCTGTTTCGCATCGCCACGCACCTGGCGCTGAACTGGATTCGCGACGGAAAGAAAGAAAAAGGCCAGGAGAGCCTAAACCAGGAGCTGCTGGATGGCGTCGAAAGACAAGTGGCGGACCGGCAGCCGACCATCGAGCAGGAAATGTTATACGCCGTGAGACTCGCCGAAGTGCGGCGGGCGATCGAGACGCTGCCGGAGAAGCAGCGCGCCGCGGTGATGATGCACAAGTACGAAGAGTTGGATTATGCGCAGATCGCGAAAGCTCTCCGGTGTTCGGAATCGGCGGTGAAATCGCTGCTGTTCCGGGCCTATGAAACGCTGCGCTCGCGGCTGGCGCATATGGCCTAGGGAGCACCACGAAGGGAAGAAAATGCTTTGCCTGACGCAGTCAAAAAAAGGCGCGGAGATCCTGCTGGACTACTGCGCCCGCGGTTTAGATCCGGTCCGCATGGCGGAGCTCGAGCGGCATCTTGAGCATTGTGCAGAATGCCGCGGAGTGATGGAGCAACAGCTTCGGTTGTGGGAGACGCTGGACGAATGGAAGGCGCCGGCGGTTTCTCCGGACTTTGATGCCCGGCTGTATGCGCGCATCGCGCGGGACCAGTCGGCCCCGGCCTGGAAGCGATGGGCGCGGCGGCTTTTGCAGCCGGCTGCGCCGGTGGCGATGTGGAAACCGGCGGCGTCGCTGGCGGCGGCCTGCGCGGTGCTGGCGCTGGCGTTGACGGTTCATACGCCGCAGCCGCATAGCTCGGTTCCGCAGGTGCACGCCGACCAGGTGGACATCGAGCAGGTAGCCAAAGCGCTGGACGATCTGGACATCATCACGCCGACCAACCCGATGTAGACTATGCGGATGCGCCTGCACATCGCGGTCGCGGCGTTGGCCGTCGTGTGGGCGGGAGTGTCTCCGCTGGCGGCCCAAAGGAGAACCGCGAATCCCCCTCCGCCGCGGATGGCCAAGCCTCCCAGGGGCGGCAACGGGAATCAGCCGAGGGAAAATCCGGTCGATCAATTGGAGCGGTTTCAGCAGCTCTCGCCGCAGGACCGGGAAAAAGAGCTGTCGAAATTGCCGCCGGCGCGGCGCGCGCGCGTCGAGCAGCAGCTGGCGAACCTCGACCGATTGACGCCGCAGCAGCGCGCGCGGCGGCTGGCCCGGTTGAGAACGCTGCAAAGCTTGCCTCCCGAGCGGCGCAGAGCGGTGCAGCAGGAGATTCAGGATCTGCGCAGCCTGCCGCCTCGTTTACGCGCGGCGCGATTAAACGGCGAGGAGCTGCAAACGTTTTCTCCGGTAGAGCGGCAATTGATCCGTGATACGTTTCCGAGATTGACGCGAGGCCAGCCGGAGCCGCCGTTTTAGACGAGCGCCGCTCGAGCATTCCCGCCAGAAGCCAAAATACCCTGGACGCGGTATAGGCCCCGCGAAGCCCATACCCTAAACTGAGGATGACCTCCTGACGACGCACGCGTGTTGCCTGTCCCGGGAGAGTGGATACGCAAGCCGGGCAGGCGCCTCGCTTGACCAATGAGTTTATCCGCGCCGTTTATTTACAGGCCCGTCGCTACCACGCTGCTGACGGTCGCTTTAGGGCTCTCCGGTGCGGTCGCCTATAATTTTCTGCCGGTCGCCCCGCTACCGCAGGTGGATTTTCCCGCGCTTTCGGTGAGCGCGGGTCTTCCCGGCGCAAGTCCGGAAACCATGGCCTCCTCAGTGGCCACGCCGCTGGAACGGCAATTCGGACGAATTTCAGGACTCAATGAAATGACCTCGTCGAGCACCCTGGGCTCGACCAATATTACGTTGCAATTCGACCTGAGCCGCGACATCAATGCCGCCGCGCGCGACGTTCAGGCCGGAATCAACGCAGCGCGCGGGCAGTTGCCGACAGACCTGCCGCAGAATCCGACCTGGCGGCTGAACAACCCCGCGGACCCGCCGATTCTGATGCTGGGGCTCACCTCGCCGACGATTACGCCGGCTCGCATGTACGACGCGGCGTCGACCATTCTCCAGCAGCGGGTTTCGCAGATCAAGGGCGTCGGGCGCGTGTTTGTCGGAGGCAGTTCGTCGCCCTCCGTGCGCGTTGATGTGAATCCCACGCTGCTGAACGATTTCGGGCTGAGCCTGGAGGACGTTCGCGCGGTGCTCGCGGCGGCCAACGCCAATTCCCCTAAGGGTAGCTTGTCCGATGATTCCCGCTCCTGGGTCATCAATGCCACCGACCAGCTGATGACCGCCAAGGAGTACGCGCCGCTGATTGTTGCTTATCGCGATGGCGCGCCGGTCACCTTGTCCGACATCGCCACGGTGACCGACTCGGTGTCCGACGTTCGCAACGTCGGTTACGCCAACGGCAAACCGGCGGTGCTGATGTACATCTTTCGCCAGCCGCAGGCCAACATCATCGACACCGTGGACCGGGTGCTGGCGACGCTGCCGATGCTCAAAGCCTCGATTCCGCAGGCCATCGACCTGGCCGTGATCAGCGACCGCACCACCACGATCCGCGCTTCGGTACGCGAGGTCCAGATCACCATGGCGATCTCCATGGCGCTGGTGATTATGGTGGTGTTCCTGTTCCTGAGGAGCGTCAGGATTACGCTGATTCCGAGCGTGGTGGTTCCTACTTCCCTGCTGGCGACTTTCGCGGTGCTGTACCTGTTCGGATACAGCGTGGACAATCTCTCGCTGATGGCTCTGACCATCGCTACGGGATTCGTGGTGGATGACGCCATCGTGGTGATTGAAAATATCGCCCGCCATCTGGAGCATGGGATGACGCCGGTCGAGGCCGCGCTCAAAGGCTCGGCCGAAATCGGGTTCACCGTTTTTTCGATGAGCATGTCCCTGATCGCGGTGTTCATTCCGATTCTGCTGATGGGCGGCATCATCGGGCGGCTGTTCCGCGAGTTCGCCGTGGCGCTATCGGTGGCCATTTTCATTTCGCTGTTGATTTCGCTGACCACCACGCCCATGATGTGCGCGCGCCTGATGCGCCGGCCGGGCGAGGAGCAGCACGGGCCACTGTACCAGGCGAGCGAACGAGGCTTCACGGCTTTGCTCCGGGGATACGGAAAATCGCTCTCCTGGGTGCTGGAAAATCAGCCGCTGATGCTGGTGATCACGCTCGGAACCATCGCGCTCTCGGTCTATCTTTACGTGATCATCCCCAAAGGATTCTTTCCGCAGCAGGACACCGGCCGAATGTCGGGCCAGATCCGTTCCGACCAGGCCAGCTCCTTCCAGGCGATGCAACGCCGTGTCGAGCAGGTGCTCAAAATCGTGAACCAGGACCGGGCCGTCTCCGGCCTGAACGCCTACGTGGGCGGCGGGAACGGATACAGCACGGCGCGCGTGTACGTGACGCTCAAGCCCTTGGCCGAGCGCGGGATCAGCACCGACGAAGTGATCGCCCGGCTGCGCCCCAAACTGGCGCGCGTTCCGGGCGCGGCGCTGGTGCTGCAAGACGTGCAGGACTTGCGCATCGGCGGACGCAGCAGCGCGGCGCAATATCAATACACGCTGCAAAGCGACGACGTGAAGGAGCTCAACGATTGGGCGCCGCGCGTTCTCAAGAAACTGCGGGCCATTCCGCAGCTGGCCGATCTCGATAGCGACCAGCAGGATCGCGGCCTGGAGGCCTCGCTGGAGATCGACCGGCCCACCGCGTCGCGCATGGGGATCTCCCCCGAGGTGCTGGACAACACGCTGTACGACGCCTTCGGCCAGCGCGAAGTGTCGGTGATGTACACGCAGATGAATCAGTATTTTGTGGTGCTGGAGGTGGAGCCGCGTTTCTGGCAGAATCCCGACGGCTTGAAATTCCTGTATGTCCCGGGAACCAACGACGCGCAGGTCCCGTTGAGCGCTTTCACCCGCTATGTCCCCGATAACACGGCGCTCTCGGTGAACCACCAGGGGCAGTTTCCTTCGGTCACTTTTTCCTTCAATCTTCCGGTGGGAGTGTCGCTCAGCCAGGCCATTCCGCTGATTTATGAAGCGGAGCGCAGCGTACACCTGCCCTCCAACATCACCAGCAGCTTTCAAGGCACGGCGGAGGCTTTCGAGGATTCTCTCACCAATGAGCCGATTCTGATTCTGGCCGCGATCATTTCGGTGTACATCGTTCTGGGCATGCTTTATGAAGACCTGATTCATCCCGTCACCATTCTTTCCACGCTTCCCTCGGCCGGTGTCGGCGCGCTGCTGGCGCTGCTGCTGACTCGGAATGAGCTGAACGTGGTCTCGCTGATCGGGATCCTGCTGCTGATCGGCATTGTGAAGAAGAACGCGATCATGATGATCGATTTCGCAATTGAAGCGCAGCGCCAGGAGGGCCTTTCGCCGCAGTCCGCCATTTTTCGCGCCTGCATGCTGCGCTTCCGTCCGATCACCATGACCACCATGGCTGCGCTGCTCGGCGGTTTGCCGCTGGCCTGGGGCCATGGCGAAGGAGCCGAACTGCGCCGCCCGCTGGGCATTGCGATCGTCGGCGGCCTGATGTTCAGCCAGATCCTGACGCTTTACACCACACCGATCGTGTACCTGTACCTGGATCGTCTGCGTTCGGCGCTGGCCGGTGCGCGGAGCGGGCGCGTCGCGGCGCATCCCGAACTGCTCGATCATATTCGTCAGACGTAGCTCGCCGCGCGGCGCCGGAAGAATACAGTGATTTATTGCTTGTAGACCGTTCCGCCCTTCATGACGAACTTCACGCGGCGGATGGCGGAGATTTCCTCGGTCGGGTCGCCGTCGACGGCGATCAGGTCGGCGAATTTTCCGGGTTTCACCTCGCCGATATCCAGGCGTAACACTTCGCCGGCGACCGACGTCGCGGCTTTCAAGGCATTGATCGGCGTCATTCCGAAATCGACCATCGCTTCGAGTTCCCGGGCGTTATCGCCATGCGGATAAGTGCCGACGTCGCTGCCGGAAAGAATGGTTACACCAGCGGCGAGGGCGGCCTGGAAGCTGGCGCGTTTGCGCGTGCGCGCGGGAGATTCCGGCTGGCCCGGCCGGCGCGTGCCTCCACCGGCGGCGAGCGTGGGACAAAGCGCGACGTGATGCTCCGCCATCATTTGGAAAATCTCCGGAGTACCGTCGTTGCCGTGCTCGATGGTATCGGCGCCGGCCAGAATGGCGCGGCGCATTCCTTCCGGCGTGCTGGTGTGGACGGCGACGGGAACGCCCGCATCATGCGCGGTCGAAACCGCCCACTGCATTTCCTGGAGCGAAAACGTCGGGTGCGAGCCGGGGTGCGGACCCCAGCGGTAATCGCCGTACAACTTGATCCAGTCGGCGCCGCGGCTGATCTGGTCGCGCACCACGCGAATAATATCCATCCCCGAGGTTTCCTCGCCGCCTTGCGGGACGGTCCATTCGGGGACGAATCCTTTGGGGCCGTAAGTGCCGGTGGCGACGATGGCTCGCGTGACCACCAGCATCCGGGGGCCGGGAATAATGCCCTGATTCACGGCCATTTTCAAACCCACGTCGGCGTAGCCCGCGCCCTCGGTGCCGAGATCGCGGATGGTGGTGAATCCAGCCATCAGGGTCGCGCGCAGATGGTTGGTCGCGCGGGCGACACGCAGGGCCAGCGGTTCATGCTCCACCTGATCGTTCCAGGAAGTTTCGCTATAGGCGTGCAGCAGCACGTGCGAATGGCCTTCCACCAGGCCGGGCATCAGCGTGGCGCTGGCGAGGTCGATGATTTTCGCGCCGGAGGTGTCGATGGAAGAAGCCGGTCCGGCGGCTTCGATGCGATCGCCCTGGACGCGTACGGCCCATCCCTGGTGCATCGCTTCGCCGTCGAAGGTGCGGGCGGATTTAAGGACGATGGTTTGCGCCAGGGCGGGGAAGAGGAGCAGCGCGCAGAGGACCAGAGATCGGATTCGCATGGTGATCCATTATATGCGGCGCCATTGGCCGCTTCTTCGGTCGCGGGCGAGTGTGTGTGAGAAGACGTGAAGAACCCCCGGCATGACTGCCGGGGCTATCACAGTGGTTGACCGAACGCGGTGACACTAAAGCCCCGCCAGTCATGGCGGGGGTTGTCGAATGAGTGGCCACTTAGTCGCAAAAGAAACTCAGCGAGCGGGCGATGTAATTCTTCATCTCGGAGCGCTTGACCACTGCGTCCAGAAAGCCGTGCTCCAGCAGAAACTCGCTGCGCTGGAAACCTTCGGGGAGTTTCTGGCGGATGGTCTGTTCGATGACGCGCGGTCCGGCGAAACCGATCAGGGCGCCGGGTTCGGCGATGTTCAAGTCGCCCAGCATGGCGAAACTGGCGGTGACGCCGCCGGTGGTCGGGTCGGTCATCACGCTGATATAGGGCACGCCGGCTTCGTCCAGGCGCATCAGCGCGGCGGAAATTTTGGCGAGCTGCATCAGGCTGATGGCGCCTTCCTGCATGCGCGCGCCGCCGGAAGCGGAGACGATAATGGCCGGATGGCGCTGCGCGATGGAACGCTCGATCGCGCGCGTGATTTTTTCTCCCACCACCGCGCCCATGCTGCCGCCGATGAACTTCAGCTCCATGGCGCAGATGTTCACCGGACGGCCTTCGAGCGTTCCCGAAGCGGAAATCAGCGCGTCGGAAAGCGAGGTGGCCCGCTGCATGGACGCCAGGCGCTCGGTGTACGGCTTGGCGTCGGCGAAATGCAGCGGATCGGTGGAAACGAGCGAAGAATCGTGGTCGGTGAAGACGCCGTTATCGAACAGCAAGGCCAGGCGCGCGCGGGCGTCCAGGCGGAAATGATGCTCGCAACTGGGGCAGACCTGGTTGTTTTCGTCGAGGGCTTTTTTCCAGATGATCTGGCCGCAGCTTTCGCATTTAAGCCACAGGCCCTCGGTGCGGACCTTTTTTTCGCCGTCGCCGCTGCCTTCGACGCCGGGTTTTTGTCGGGTGAACCACGCCATGTACCTTCTTACGCTAGCATTCAGGTGGAAGGGAATGGGTAGCGGTCCGCTTCCTGCTACCTGTTTCCCAGGTCCCAGACATACGCCGCGAAGTCGCGCAGAGTGGTGAATCCCATTTGCCGGTACAGGCGGATCGCGCTTTCGTTCGACACCGTGACCGTCAGGCTTACCTTGCGGCAGCCGTGCGCCGCCAGAGCGAGCATCGAATGACGCATCAGTTCGTACCCCAGTCCTTTGCCGCGCTCGGAATTGGCGACGCAGATCTGGGTGATGTGACCGACGTCGAAGGAAACCAGACTCGAGAGCGAAATACCGCGCAGCTCGCCCGAAGCGGCATCGGCGGCGGCGTAGGACGCGGGGGCGAAAAACGTGCCGCAGCCGGGGTATTGCACGATGTTCGTGAGAAAACGCCGCGCGCCGCCGGGCGAACGATACTGATCGTTGATCAGGCTGTCGACGTGGCCGCGATAGGCCGCCGCGATCAGCCGCGCGGTGTCGTCCTGGCGCGATTCCTGCCAGCGCTCGATGGCGATTCCCGCGGCCGGTCTGGCCGGCAGGCGGGCCAAATTGCTGAGCGGCGCATCCATGAAGCAGCGCGGGTACGACCGGAACAGGCTTTGCTGCGGCACGGAACGGCGAAGCGGCGAAGAAATCATCATCAGCTGGGCTTCGATGCGGCGAATCCCCGGGGTGCGCCAGATCGCGTCGAGGGACGCGCCAATCAAGGCGTTTTCGTTCTCCTCCGTGCAATATTCGCGCTTCATATAAACATCGCCCAGCAGGCCCTTGCCATCCTCACAGACGTGATACGAGTAGCCCGCGATTTCGCGTCCGCGGCGCAGGGCGAAACCGTTGAGCGCCTGCATATGAACGAAGCGCCGGACCAGCTCGGCGGAAGCGCGCAGATCCCAGTCGAGTTCGGTGCGCCAGGCGGCGATCTCTTCGTCGAGCACCGGACCCAGATTTTCGGCGGAAACGGACCGGAGATCGACCAACGGCGGGTCGTACCGGTCCGGCGCGGCGGCCATATAGCTCCATCGTAGCGCCGGGTACACGAGTCGCGTGGAGCGTGCGCCTGGCGCGCGATTTTTCGGCGACGTGACGAGTTTGTATCGCGACCCTGGGGATGGGCCGCCGGCTGGCGCGCGCGGACCGGCAAGCGGCTGATTTCGCGGATCGCCGAAACGGAGCTGCGCGCGCTCCGGCGATCGTTTTTTTCAAAGAGCTTTGCTTCTCGGCCCGGGCCGCTGCTCGATTATCGCTCAAACAGTAAAGCGCCCGACGTTTGCCCCCATCGTGGGGATCGACACTGACGCGTTGGCCGACCTGCGCCCATCGTCGCCATGCTAGCTGGCTTTACGTTGCGACAGGAGGGACTCGAGTACTTCCCGCCGCGCGGTGGGCTGGAGGCCGATGAGGGCGCCAACCACTCTCGACTGAATGGTAATGGGGAGTGCAGGGCGGGAAGTTGACCCCAAGCGCGATGTGATTGGAAGGACTCGGCGAAATTGCGGGACAAGTGCGCGTCAACGATTAACCAGCAATTACCCCCGCCATCACTGGCGGGGCTGGAAATCCACCGCCGCGCCCTCGCGGACAATCAGCCCGGCCGGCGTCTGCAATCCCGTCAGTCGGCGGCGCGTTTGGCTGCTGTTCGGCGACATGAGCACGTTCAAGCGTAAACTCGAATTGATGCCCGACAAATCCGTTCTTCGACCTCCCACCGAAGTGCTTACGCGCGGCTTCGATCCGCGGCTTTCGGTCGGCTCCGCGCGGCCGGCCGTGTTCCGCAGCTCCACCTACGTTTTTTCAAGCCCCGAAGCCGCCGAACGGGCGTTCGACCTGATGGCCGGACGCGCCACGCCCGAGCCGGGCGAGCACGTCGACCTGGTCTATTCGCGCTTCAATCATCCCAACGCGGAAATTCTGGAAGACCAGATCGTGCCGCTCGAAGCCGGGGCGCAGGCGGCGCTGGTTTTCAACTCCGGGATGGCCGCGATCATGACCGCGCTGTTTACGTTTCTGCATCCGGGCGACAGCATTGTGTACACGGTACCGATCTACGGCGGCACGCAGAAACTGATTGAAAGTTTTCTGCGCGCGTGGGGCGTCACCGGCATCGCCGGGAGCGCGGGGAACGCCGCCGAAATCGACGGCGCGATTCGCAGCGCGGCGAATCTGCGGGTGGTGTTGATCGAGACGCCGGCGAATCCGACGGTGATCATGACCGACATTCGCCGCGCGGTGGAAACGGCCGCGGGAATCAACCGGGACAAGCCGATCGTCATGGTGGATAACACCATGCTGGGACCGGCGTTTCAGCATCCGCTCGAATTGGGCGCGGACCTGGTGCTGTATTCGGCGACCAAATATCTTTCCGGCTTCAGCGATCTGATCGGCGGAGTGGCGCTGGCTCGCGATCGCGCGCTGGTGGGGAAAATCCGTTCCCTGCGCAACCTGTTCGGCAACATTTTGCAGCCCGATGAATGCTGGATTCTCGATACCCGCCTGCCCACCGTCAGCCTGCGCATGAACCGCCAGAGCAAAAACGCGCAGCGCATCGCGGAGCAGCTCCATTCCAATCCGAAAATCAAAAAAGTCCTGTATCCGACGCTGTCCCAAGATCCCGAGCAGCGCCGCATTTACGAATCGCAGTGCGATTTTCCGGGCGCGATGTTTTCGCTCGATTTGCGCGGCGGCAAGCCGGCAGCGTTCGAATTTTTGAGAAATCTGAAGCTGGCGCGCAACGCGGTTTCGCTCGGCGGCGTGGAGACGCTGGTGTGCCATCCTAAAACCACCACGCACTCCGGCTTCAGCGAGGAGCAGTTCGCGCAGGCGGGCGTTACCGACGGCCTGGTGCGAATCTCCATCGGCATCGAAGACTGGCGCGACCTGCTGGCCGATTTCGAGCAGGCGCTGGAAGCGGTGTAGCACGAGGCCGGCGGCCACGGATTCGCGTGTTACAATACAGTTTTTGCTTTCCTATAGACTACATCCAGCATTTGGAGGAAGTGCGCCGTGGCAGATCGTATGCGACATATTTTCACGTCCGAATCGGTGACCGAGGGTCATCCGGACAAGATGGCGGACCAGATTTCGGACGCCGTTCTCGACGCCGTCATGGCCGACGACCCCACCGGGCGCGTGGCCTGCGAGGTTCTGGTCACCACCGGAATTTGCGTGGTTTCCGGTGAAATCACCACCAAAACTTACGTCGACGTGCCGAAGCTGGCGCGCAGCGTGATTCATGAGATCGGCTACACCGACGCGGAAATGGGTTTCGATTCGAAAACCTGCGGCGTGCTGAATACGATTCAGAGCCAGTCGCCCGATATCGCCATGGGAGTCGATACCGGCGGCGCGGGCGATCAGGGTTTGATGTTCGGCTTCGCCTGCGATGAGACGCCGGAGCTGATGCCCATGCCGATCATGCTGGCGCACAAGCTGGTGCGGCAATTGAGCGAAGTGCGGCGCGCGGGAACGCTCAATTTCCTGCGGCCCGACGGAAAAAGCCAGGTGAGTATCGAATACATCGATGGACGGCCGGCGCGCATCGACGCGGTGGTGGTTTCGACCCAGCATGACGACCATGTTTCCACCGAAACGCTGCGCGCGGAAGTGAAGAAGCACATCATCGATCCGGTGCTGCCGAAAAACATGATCGATTCGGCGACCAAGTATCACATCAATCCGACCGGACGTTTCGTGATCGGCGGACCGCACGGCGACACGGGGCTGACCGGGCGCAAAATTATTGTGGACACCTACGGCGGCATGGGCCGGCACGGCGGCGGCGCGTTTTCGGGCAAGGATCCGACCAAGGTGGACCGTTCGGCGTGCTACATGGCGCGCTATATTGCCAAGAATATCGTCGCGGCCGGTCTGGCGCGGCGCGTGGAAGTGCAGCTCGCTTATGCGATCGGCGTGGCCGAGCCGGTTTCGGTGATGGTCAACAGCTTCGGCACCGGCACGGTCGAAGACGAAAGAATTGTGGAGCTGATCCGCCTGCACTTCCCGCTCACGCCCAAAGGCATGATCGAGCATTTGAAGCTGCGCCGGCCGATTTACCGCAAGACGGCGTCGTTCGGGCATTTCGGACGCAGCGAGGATAGCTTTAGCTGGGAAGCGACGGACAAAGCCGCGGCGCTCAAGGACGCCGCCATGCCGGTTGCGGCTGCGCGAACGTAGAAAGCCAGATGGAAGCGCGCGGACATCCGCTTGCGGGCGCACGCAGTTCGGCGCCGACCATGGTGATCCACAGCAGCGCACCGGGCTGCGACCGTCAGGGAGGGGGGATTCGAGTGTTTCAGCACCCTCCGAACCCGCCGAGGGACGCGCGCATCGGTTTTGCGGGCTGCTAATTTAGGAGATAGATGGCGTTAGTTGAAGGCTGCAAGCATTCCTTGGAAATCACCGTCCCGGTGGCGGAGGTGGAAAAGGAAACCGAGCGCGTTGTCGCCGACATTCAAAAAAAAGTCCGGCTGCCCGGGTTCCGTCCCGGTCATGCGCCGTTGTCCATCGTAAAAACGCGATTTGCCGGCGATATTCGCCAGGATGTGATCGAAAAACTGGTGCCGCGCTTTTTTCAGGCCGCGGTCGATAAGGATCACCTGAAAGTGGTCGGCCGGCCGGATGTGAGCGACGTTCATTTCCACGCCGGGGAGCCGTTGAAGTTCAAAGCCGAATTCGAGGTCGCGCCGGAATTCGAGCTGGGCGAGTATCGCGACATCCTGGTGACCTACGATCAACCGCAAGTCACCGAGGAAGACGTGAATGAGCGGGTAGAAGCGTTGCGGCAGCAGAAAGCCGAGTTCGTGAACGAAGAGCCGCGTCCGCTCGCGGACGGCGATTACGCGCTGGTGTCGCTCGAAAGCCTGTCGGGATTAGCGGAGAAAGTCCAGCAGGACGAGATTAGCCTGAAGATCGGCGATGAAGCGACGCTGGCGGCGTTCAGCGAAAATCTGCGCGGCGCCGCACCCGAGGAAGCGCGCGAATTTGAAGTGGCTTATCCCGAGGATTATGAGCGCAAAACGCTGGCCGGGAAAACCGTGAAGTTTCGCGCCACGGTGAAAGCCGTGCGGCGCAGGGAACTGCCGGAATTGAACGACGAATTCGCCAAGGACCTGGGCGATTATCAGACGCTCGAGGAATTGAAGAACGCCATTCGTACGGCCATCGAGCAGGAGCGCGAGCACAAGGCGCAGGAAGAAGCCAAAGAGCAGCTGCTCAACAAACTGGTGGAGGCGCACGATTTCTGCGTGCCGCAGGCCTATATCGACCGGCAGATCGAGATCAACGTGGAAAATCAACTGCGCACGCTGGCGGCGCAGGGCATCGATCCGAAGACCATCAAGCTCGACTGGGCGAAGGTCCGCGAAACGCAAAAGGAGAAAGCCGAGCGCGACGTGAAGGCGTCGCTGCTGCTGGATAAAATCGGGGAGCGCGAGGCCATCAACGCGACCCAGGAAGAAGTCGACCGCGAAGTGCAACGCATCGCGCGGCAGCAGCGGGAAGCGGTGGCGATGACCCGCGCGAAATTGCAGAAAGACGGCGCGATCGGCCGCATCGCGGGGCATATCCGCACCGAAAAAACGCTGAACTTCCTGTTTGAGCATGCGCGCAAGGAAGCCAAGCAATCCTCTGATCTGCCGCCCGCCTCTTCTTGAGCCGGCCAGGCGGGCTTAGAGCCCGCCTCACCAGCAGGCTGGGAGCCTGCCCCACCAAACAGACTTTCTACCAACTTTCCGCGATGGCCGTTGCTGTCTCGGGACGTTACAATTAAGCGGAGATCGATTTATGAAACTGTTTTGCATTCTGGGGATGTTCTGTTTATCGCTGTCCGCGGCGCAGGATGTGGCGAGCGCGGTCGCCGGGACGGTGAAGGCGGTCGACCGCGGGACCAAGACCGTGGTGGTAAAGACCGCGGATGGGGCCGAACAGACGTTTCACGTCGCCGCGCATGCCGTGGTTCATGGCGCCGCCGCCGTCGGCCACGGAACCGTGGATGTGTTCAACGGCCTGAAAGACGGCGACGACGTGGTGGTGCACTACACCGCGCGGGGTATCGACAAGACCGGCATGGAGTTTGATCGCATCGGCCACGACGGGCTGCACGTGATGGAAGGAACGGGACAGCACGTCGATCGCGCCGCCAAGACGATCAGCATCAAAACCGCGGACGGAACCGTGCAGACGTTCCATTTCACCGATCGCCTGGCGAGAGAAACCGGCGCCGATACGGCTCGCGGCACGGAGAAGGCGGGCAAAGTCACGGTTTATTACACGGAAGACGCGGGCAAGAAAGTCGTGCACTTTTTCAAGAGCTCGTAACGTTTTGGTAAAATCCGCAGATGATTTGCCGTCTGCTGATTTGTCTTACCGCGCTCTCGCTTTTCGGCCAGGACCAGAAACCCGCGGAGAAAAAGCCGGGGTTACCGCTTAAGCCCGACCGCAAAATCGAATTCACCACCGACGAAGCAACGTGGCTATCGCTGTCGCTCACGCCGGATGGAAAGACCATTATTTTTGAGCTGCTCGGCGATCTTTATTCCCTGCCGGTCAGCGGCGGCGAAGCGCAGCCGGTCACCAGTGGGATGGCCTTCGATTCGCAGCCCTCGGTTTCGCCGGACGGCAAGCGCCTGGCCTTCATCAGCGACCGCAGCGGGTCGGAAAATCTGTGGGTCTCCAATCTCGACGGGAGCGACGCGAAGGCGTTGAGCAAGGACCACGAAGGCGACTTTCAATCGCCATCGTGGACACCGGACGGCGACTACATCCTGGTTTCGCGAAAACGCGAAGCCGTGGCCACGCACGAAATCTGGATGTACAACATTCAGGGCGGCAGCGGCGTTCAGGTGACCAAGGCCGAGCCCAAGCCCGATACGCCGCGCGCTCAGCAGCATCGCGCGGAGGGCGTGGTCGCGTCGCCGGACGGAAAATATTTTTACTATGCGCGGCGCAACGGGAATTTCAGCTACAACGTGACCTTCCCGTTGTGGCAGATCGTGCGGCGCGACCGGACCACCGGCGACGAAGACGTGATCACCGACGCCCCCGGTTCGGCGTTTCGGCCGGAGCTTTCTCCCGATGGAAAACTGCTGGTGTTCGGTACGCGGCAGGATGCGCAGACCGGGCTCCGCGTGCGCGATCTCGAAAGCGGCGAAGAGCGCTGGCTGAAATATCCGGTGCAGCGCGACGATCAGGAATCGGTGGCTTCGCGCGACGTGCTGCCTGGCTACGCCTTTACGCCGGATTCCAAAGACATCATTGTTTCCTACGGCGGGAAAATTCATCGCGTGCAGGTTTCGACCGGTGAAGATGCGATCATTCCCTTCAGCGCCAAAGTTTCGCAGGACCTGGGGCCGCGTTTGAAATTCGCATCGCGGGTGGAGGACGGGCCGGTGAAGGCGCGCCTGATTCAGACGCCCAACGAATCGCCGGACGGTCGTCAGATCGTTTTTTCGTCGCTGATGCACCTTTATAAAATGGACGTGCCCGGCGGCAAGGCCGGGCGGCTGACGCATTCGAACGCGCTCGAATTCGAACCGGCGTGGTCGCCCGACGGCCAGTGGATCACTTACGTCACCTGGGCCGACAACGGCGGCGACATCTGGAAAATTCGCGCGGACGGCTCCGGCGCGCCGTTGAAGTTGACCAGCATTCCCGCGTTTTATCGCGATCCGGCGTGGTCGCCCGATTCGCAAAAGATCGTCGCGCTGCGCCAGCCGCGGCAGGCGCGGCTGCACGGCACCAATACGTTTCAGCAGTCGGGGCTGGGGATGGATGTGATCTGGGTTCCGGCTGCGGGCGGCGAAGCGAAGCTGGTGGTTCCGGCGCGCGGCACGGGCCGTCCGCATTTCACCACCGATCCGGATCGGATCTACGTTTATTCGAACCAGGGATTGCAAAGTTTCCGCTGGGACGGCACGGATCGGCGGACGATTTTGAAAGTGGTGGGCAAGAGCCGCGGAGCCGAACCCGCGCCGGCCGAGGACGTTCGTATTTCGCCCGACGGGAAACACGCGCTGGCCAAGGTGACCGATGAGTTGTACCTGATCGACATGCCGGCCGCGGCGGGCGAGACGCCGACCGTGAACGTCAGCACTCCGCCGGTTCCCGTGAAGCGGCTGACCGACATCGGCGCGGACGATTTTCAATGGGCCGACGGCGGAAAAACGATGACCTGGGCGCTCGGATCGAGTTTCTTCAGGCAGCCGCTGGCCAGCGTGACGTTCGACGCGCAGCCGGATCAACCGGAGAAGAGATCGCTGGCCGAAGAGATCGCGGTCGATATCGAGCAGCCGCGGCGCAAGCCGGCTGGAACCATCGTGCTGCGCGGCGCGAAGATCATCACCATGAAAGGCGACGAGATTATCACCGACGGCGATATCGTGGTGACCGATAATCGTATTGCCGCGGTGGGCCAGCGCGGCGCGGTGGCGATCCCCTCCGGCGCGCGCATCATGGACGTGAAGGGCACTACGATCATGCCCGGCATCGTGGACGTTCACGCGCACTGGATCGAAATTCCGCGCGGCGTGCTCGATCCGCAGAGCTGGGCGTTCATGGCCAACCTCGCTTATGGCGTCACCAGCGGGCGCGATCCGCAGACTTCGACCAACGACGTTTTCGCTTATGAAGATTTGATCGATATGGGCGAAGTGCTGGGACCGCGGGCGTTCAATACGGGTCCGGGAATTTTTTCGAACACCGATTTTCAGAGCCTCGAGGACGCCCGCAACGTGGTGGCGCGGTACAAGAAATATTACCGGACCAATACGGTGAAATCGTATGTGGTGGGCAATCGCCAGCAGCGGCAGTGGATGGTGATGGCGTGCAAGGAAAACGGGATCATGCCGACCACCGAAGGCGCGCTCGACCTGAAGCTGGATCTGACGCACGTGATCGACGGATTTTCCGGCAACGAACACGCGCTGCCGATCGTGCCGCTATATAAGGATGTGGTGCAGATGTTCGCGCAGTCGGGAATTTCGGAAACACCGACGCTGCTGGTGGCCTATGGCGGTCCATGGGCGGAAAATTATTTCTACGAAACGACCAACGTTCACGACGATCCCAAGCTGCGCCGCTTCATCCCGCACGACATTTTAGATGAGCGCGCGCGCCGCCGGCCGTGGTTCACCTACGATGAGCAGGTTTTCCCGAAACTCGCCGCGCAGGCGGCAAAAATTGTGCGCGCGGGCGGACTGGTGGTGGTCGGTGGGCACGGGCAGTTGCAGGGAATCCAGGATCATTGGGAGATGTGGGCGCTGGCGTCGGGCGGGATGACGCCTTTTGAGGTGCTGCGTTCGGCGACGATTTACGGCGCGCGGGCCATCGGCTACGATCAGGACCTCGGTTCGATTGAAGTGGGGAAACTCGCCGATTTGCTGGTGCTGAACAAGGATCCGCTCGAAAATATCCGCAACACCAACACGATTCGCTATGTGATGAAGGGGGGCGATCTGTGGAAGGCGGATACGCTCGACCAGGTGTGGCCGGTGGAGAAAAAACTGGGCGAGCTGTGGTGGTCGAAGGATCAACCGAAGTGAATGAAACGCTTTGAAAATTGTCGTGCGTCCGCTGCCGCGATAAACCTTCGAAGCTCCTATGGTGGATGGAAGACGCGAAGCGTGTTCGACAGGTACAATAATCATGAATGGGCATAACCTGGTTAAGCGGCGGGAACGATCGGGACTCATCGGGCGCGCGACGAGGCAATTAAGGCGACTCTCGAGAGCGGGCAGGAATCAGCCCTCGTAAGTTGTTGGTTTAGCTACCTGCGGAGGTGGCGGAATTGGCAGACGCACTAGCTTGAGGTGCTAGCGGGAGCAATCTCGTGGGGGTTCAAGTCCCCCTCTCCGCACCATAGAAAATAAATGAGTTAACTAGGCCGTAACGTCTATCATGGCCTTTTCATCTTTATCGATTGTAACCATTTTTGTAACGATCAGGTCGGCGCGACTGACAACGCCCGGGCGACTATTTGCCGTTTCTTCGCCCAAGTGGTCAATCTGTGCTAGCATCAAGACGTATGAAAGTCGGGCGCAATGACCTCTGCCCGTGCGGTAACGGGAGGAAGTTCAAGAAACTGCCATTGGGGAACGGCAAGCGTGCCCCTGATTCCGCAACCCCAACCTCCGCGCATTCCCGCACACATCTTGCCGCAAATGGAGGAACATCAGCGCGAGGAACAAGCCCGAGTTGCCGCCGCCGGAGACATTAGACCAATCATCCATATTCCAGACTTCCACGGTTACCGCTTCGTGGTCGTGCGAAATCGACTTTACCGCAGCCAAAAATGGCTTTACTTCACGGATTTCCTTTTCGCCTGAGGCTGATTAAAATATTCGCAATTGATAAAATATTTGCAGCGGGAGCATTTTACGGATGAAATGTTTTCAGGTGGTTTTGAAGGTTTTAGACGCAACTTACGACGAAATTCCCGGTGATGCGGCTGAGCGTGATGCCGCAATCAAGAGGGCTTTGGAGGCGATGTCTGCTCGCTACAACCGTGAACTCCTGGCGGCTGGCGGTCCCGATTTTGCTGATCCGGTAACTCGATTTGCCTAGTCTACTCTTACGTTCCTGCACACGCACACTGGGTGTACGAGCTGATAATAGCATCGCAGGAGGCGAGAGCCGTTTTCGACGCGCCGCGTGTCCGAATGACATGCTTAGGAGGCGGCCCGGGTAGTGACTTAGTAGGTGTCCTGAAATACATCGCGGCAACTGACAAGACAAAAGCTCTTTTCTGTGAAATTGTCGATGGTTGCCTCCAGTGGAAATCGACGTGGTCAGATCTCGCATATACGCTGGATCTTCAATGCGCGCTGCACACCGATTACGTCATTCACAATGTTGCAGATCGAGGTACGTGGGACGCCCCGAACAACTTCAAAAAGGCTGACATCTTCACCCTTAATTTTTTCGCGTCGGAAATCACGCACCTTGGTGAACGCAGTCGCGAATATTTGGCGTACGCTTTATCGCAGGCTAGGCGCGGCGCGATTCTGCTGATGAACGATAATAATGATCATCGATTTTATGGCTGGGTTCAAGAAGTTGCCGCGGAGCAGAATTTCGAACTGTTGCTCGGCGATGAAGGAGATCGTAGAATTTACGACGTCGGGGAACGACGAAGCGAACTCGGTGTGTACGCGGAAAAGTTTGGCAGACATTCGAGGCTGACCGGTCAACTGGCGTGGCGCGTTTTCCGCAAGGGCTGAAAGGGAGGTCGCAACAATGATCATCTCAGCGAGCTACAAGACGGACATTCCGACATTTTACGGCGACTGGTTCTTGAATCGCCTCAGGGCGGGATTGTGCAAAGTCGTGAACCCGTACGGCCGCCAAGTCTATGAAATTCGCTGCGACGTGAAGATGTGGACGGAATCGTTTTCTGGACAAAAAACATCGCGCCGTTTCTGTCCCACTTGCGAACCGTGCGTGATTTGAAATTCCCGTTCATCATCCAGCATACGATTAACAACTATCCGCGTATCCTTGAAACGTCAGTGGTGGATGCGAAGCGCTCGATCGACAATGCGAAACTGATTCGATCGGAGTTTGGCCCTCGTGTTCTGGTTTGGCGATACGATCCAATTGTCTCAACGTCGATGACGACGCACGATTTCCACGTTGAGAACTTCGCCCGACTTGCCGAGTCCCTTCGAGGAGCAACGGACGAGGTCGTCATCTCGTTCACGCAGGTATACACAAAAACCAAGCGCAATATGGATAAGGCTTCCCAGTCTGTCGGCTTCAGTTGGTGGGACCCTTCGTCCTCGGTGGACGTCTGAAAACCGGCCATCGATGGACACTTCAAAACCGGCCAACGGAGCGGAACCAGGACAAGAATATTTATAACCTGCAGGAGGTCGTTCGGGCAAATCCTTTTTTGGCAAGTGCAGCCTGTCGGATTTATACTAACCTCACCTGGGCGGAGGATAGGGCCACGCAGGGATGCGACCCGAGCGCCGACCCAG
>DATJNW010000161.1:0-34065 GCA_035507655.1 Bryobacteraceae bacterium
AACCAGGTCGCGAGCACGATCAGCCGGTACGGCAACGCGTGCAATCCGAACAGCGGCGTGAACACCAGGAAAAAGGCGCGTTCGCTCAATACGCGAACCGTGCCCTGCGCCTCCGGTGCGAACAACGCATGAGGTAAATCGCCCCAGCTCTGTACTTCCAGCGGTTTTCCGAGCCACGCAAAATCGTCGCCCAGGAACCAGGTGATCAGGACGCGCCAGAAAAGCGCCAGACAAACGCAAGGCGCGATTGCGAAATACGCCGCGCGCGCGGCCCTCGTCATTTCGGCAGCAGCCCGATCGAGCTCACAATCACCGCCAGCTCCCGCGTATCCTGATGGCTCGGCGGCAGCCCCTTATCCACCGAAAAATCGATCGCGACCGCCGCTGCCCCCAACTGCGCCGCCGGAACATCGCGCCGGTACACAAACTCCCCCGCGCTGGGATATTTTTGCGGCCCCAGATCCACCCCGTTAATATGCGCATCCAGCGTCATCGCGCCCACGCGATTGAACATCACGTCCGGAATATTGAATTTCAGCTCCAGCGTCGCACCCTTCTGCGCCGATCCCGCCGGCGGACGCAGCGTCACCGTGAAATTTTTCATGGTCCAGCGCCACGCCCCGCCTTCGACTGTCCAGAATCCCCTGGTAAGCTGAAACTCCGCACGCGGATCGGCCACGTTCAGCAAACTCACCGGCTCGCCATCATTAATAGGCGCGCGCTCCCGCGGCTTGCGCTTATATCTGCACCCCGGCGCGGCCAGCAGCGCGACCAGCATCCCGGCCAAAATCAATCTCCGCATCGCTCCACCTCGACCAGGCAACTGTAAAACGTCGGCCCTCCGCCCAGATCCGTCAGCCGGTCCGAGGTCAGCACGTTCGCGCTTCGCCGGTCCGCCGCGCGCCTGGCCCACCGCGTCGACGGCGCGCGAACCACCCCTGGCGGGACCATTCCATCCACTTCCGCGGTCAGGACCAGACTCCCGCGATCATTGAACATCCTTACCGGATCGCCATGGTGAATCCCGCGCGGCGCCGCATCGTCGCGATGAATGTGCAGCAGCGCCGTCGCCCAATCCACTTCATCGCGGTGCCCGAAGGTCGAATTCATGCTGTCGTCGTTTTTCGACGAGATCATCTCCAGCGGATACCTGCGCCGCAAATCCAAATCCCCGCGCCGCGATTCGACCGGCGCCACGTACTGCAAATCCTCCGCGCCAAACTCGAATTTCCCTGACGCCGTCCCAAATCCGCCCTCGGCGAACGGCAAATACGGCTGCGGCAGATTCAGCCGCACGAAATGTTCGCGCTCCAGCCGTTCCAGCGTGATTCCTTCTAAAAACGGATGCCCGGACCCCAGCAGCCCGCGAATCATGTCATCATCCGTCGCTTCGAAACACGCGTCCGCGAACCCCATTCGCCTGGCCAGCGCGCGAAACACCTCCACGTTCGAGCGAGCCTCGCCCGGCGCATTCAGCACCGGCCGCGCCAGTTGCACGTAATAATGCCCGTAAGCGAAGTACAAATCGCTGTGCTCTAAAAACGTCGTCGCCGGCAGCAGAATATCCGCATAATCGGCCGTGTCGTTCTGAAACTGCTCCAGCACCACGGTAAACAAATCCTCGCGGCGCATCCCGCGCAAAACTAAATTCTGATTGGGCGCAATTCCCGCCGGATTCGAATTATAAACCACCATCGCCTTCACCGGCGGCGAATCGAGCTCGGTCAGGGCCTTGCCCAACTCCGTCATATTCACCACGCGAGCCTCGCGTCCCAGGGCCGATTTCAACTGCAACTCCGGCATCTCCAGCGACGCCTTATCAAAGTGAAACGCCTGCGATGTGGTGAGCTGCAACCCTCCGCCCGCCTCGCGCCACGATCCGGTCAGCACCGGTAGCATGGCGATCGTCCGCACCGCCGCGCCCCCGTATTCGCTGCGCTGCACGCCGTAATTCAACCGGATCGCCGCCGGCCGCGTGGTCGCATACGCGCGGGCCAGCTCGATAATGTCTTCCCGGGCGATTCCCGTCAGCCCCGAAACGCGCTCCGGATCGTATCCGCGCGCCAGCTCCTTCAGCGCCGCGAACCCGTTCGTGTAGCGATCCACATAATCCGCGTCGCACCATCCTTCGCCGATAATAATGTGCGCCAGGCCCAGCGCCAGCGCCCGATCCGACCCGGGATGGATTCGCAGATGCCGGTCCGCCAGCGCCGCCGTCCGCGTACGAATCGGATCGATCACCCACAATTTCGCCCCATTTCGCCGCGCCTCCACGATGAAGGGCCACAAATGCACGTTGGTCCCGTGAATATTTCCAGCCCACGCGATGATCAATTTCGAAAGCCGGAACTGCTCCGGCTCGGTTCCATAGCGGACGCCCTGGGAAGCCGTCAACGCCGCGCCGCCCGCCGACGAACAGATCGTTCGATCCAGCCGCGTCGCGCCCATCCGGTGAAAAAACCGCCGGTCCATCCCGGACCCGTTCAGCAACCCCATCGTGCCCGCGTAGCTGTACGGCAGAATCGCCTCAGGTCCGAACTCCCGCGCAATCGCCGACAGCTTTTCCGCGATGGTATCGAGCGCCGCGTCCCAGGAAATGCGCTCCAACCGTCCCTCGCCTTTTTTCCCCACGCGCCTTTGTGGATAGAGCAGGCGTTGCGGCGAATACTCGCGTTCCAGATACTGCGCGACCTTGCCGCACAAAAATCCCCGGGTCACCGGATGATCCGGATTCCCGCGCAGCCGCGTCGCCCGCCCGTCTTCGACGTTCACCACCAGCGAGCAGCAGTCCGGACAATCGAGCGCGCAGACCGAATGACGAAGCTCCATATTAAGGAAGCATAGCAAGTCAAGCCGTGGCAATCAGCGCCGGAGTGTGGCGCCGGCTCCTAATAAACAACGGGCCCGGCATCGATTCTAGCGGACTACCGGAAGCCCAGTGAGCGCATTAACGCCGGTCGGAGGACGCGCTGTGCGAGACCATCGGCTGGCCCAGCAGCCGCACGACGTTTTCAATCAGTTTCAATCCGCAATTTCCGTCGAGCGTCAGAATCGATTCAGGATGAAACTGCACCCCTTCCATCGGCAGCTCGCGATGACGCACGCCCATGATGATGCCGTCCTCGCTTTCCGCGGTCACTTCCAGGCACGGCGGCAATTTTTCGCGAATCGCGTACAGCGAATGATAGCGGCCCACACGAAATTCATCCGGCAATCCGGTGAACACGCCCACCCCGCGATGCCGCACCGTCGACGGTTTGCCGTGCATCGGATAATCGAGCACGCCCAGCTCGCCGCCGAACGCTTCCACCATCCCCTGCAATCCCAGGCACACGCCGAACACCGGAATTTCGAGCTTCGCGGCGCGGCGAATCAGCTCCGGCACGGCGAAATCCGCCGGCCTTCCCGGCCCCGGAGAAACCAGAATCAGCGACGGCCGTACGTCTTCCATCATCCGGAGCGGAAAGCCGGCGCGATAGGTCAACACATCGGCGCCGGTTTGCCGCGCGTAATTGGCCAGGGTGTGAATGAAGCAGTCTTCGTTATCCACCAGCAGCAGCCGCACGCCGCGTCCGTCACCTTGAACCGGCGGCTTCGCCGCTTCGGCCGCCGCGGGGGTCATGGCGCGGAAAAATCCCGTGGCTTTCAGCCAGCACTCGCGATTCTCCTGGGCCGGAATCGAATCGTACAGCAGCGTCGCGCCCGCGCCGTACGCGGCGATCCCGTCGCGCAGGTGCACGGTGCGAATGGTGATCCCGGTGTTGATATCGCCGTCGAGCGAGATCATTCCCACCGCGCCGCCGTACCATCCGCGCGCATCTTTTTCCAGATTCTCAATCGCCTGCGCGGCCCATTTTTTCGGCGCGCCGATCACCGTCACCGCCCACATGTGCGTCAGAAAGGCGTCCAGCGAATCGAAGCCGTCGGCCAGCGTTCCTTCGACATGATCGACGGTGTGAAACACGCCCGCGTAGGATTCGATCAAGCGCCGCCCGATCACCCGTACCGATCCCGGCACGCACACGCGCGATTTGTCGTTGCGGTCGACGTCGCTGCACATGGTCAGCTCCGATTCTTCCTTGGTCGAATTGAGCAGCTCGCGGATGCTGTCGGCGTCGTGCAGCGGATCGCCCGTCCGCGGCGCGGTTCCCGCGATGGGGCAGGTTTCGACGCGGCGGCCTTCGACGCGCACGAACATTTCCGGCGAGGCGCCGATCAACTGCTCCTCGCCGAATTGCAGCAGAAATTCGTAAGGGCTGGGACTGGCGTGCTGAATTCTTTGAAACAAATCCGACGGGCTGCCGGAAAAAGGCGCGCGGAAAGTCTGGCGCAGCACCACTTCGTAATAATCGCCGCGCCGCATTCCTTCGCGCACCGTTTCGACGCCCGCCATGTATTCTTCCGCGCTGTGATCGGATTGAATCGCGCCCGCTTCGCCGCGCCTGGTGCGTTTCAATGGTTGGCCGCCGCGCGCGACGCCGTGCGTGGTCACATCGCCGCGCGAAAAATCGAACTGAAAACGTTCGATGTGTTCCTTTTTGCGATCCATGAAATAAATGTCGTCGCACAGGAACAGGTGCAGGTCCTTGACGCCGTGGCGCGGCAATTTGAGCTCGATCGGATCGAACTGAAACAACAGATCGTAGCCGAATGCGCCCACCAGCGCCAGCCGCGCCGCCATCGGATGCTTGAACTCATTCACCAGCACGCGCAGAATCGAAAAGGCCGACGGCTGTTTGCTGCGCTCCTCTTCGGGGAACAGCGCCGGCAAAGGTTTCAGCGTGCCGCGCAGTTCCTCTTCGCCGGCCGAAAAATCTTCCCAGTGCGGATGAACGGCCAGCAGCGGCTCGAACAGGCGATTCAGAATTTTTCCACGCTGGTTCAGCGCGCGAAAAACCATTTCGCGCCCGGAGGCGATGATTTCGAGCGGCGGCGCGATCCCGGCGAAATCCCAGCGCGAATAGCGCTCCGGATATTCGTAACCGGAAGAAAAATAGACGCCGCGCTGCGTATCCAGCTTGTGCAGCAGCGCGCTCAAACCGCGCGCGTAAGGAGCTTTCGACACGGTCCGGGTAACGGTGATCGAGCTCGGCGTGGTGTAGCTTTCCGGACGCATATTTTTACTTTAACGGGTCACCGAACCGTTTCGCGATTTTTTTCGTGCAGCCGTAACGTTTCCCGGCGTCCCTGCATCCTTGTCCCGATGACCAAATTTCGTGTCAAAAATCCGATTCCGGCGATGCTGCACAATCCCGGGGGCCATCGCGAATACGTCGATATTCCCATTGGCGCCATCGTCTCCAGTCTGCGCGAAGTTTCCATGCCCGTTCTCGGCATGTTCAAGGTGATCTGCCAGAATCGCCAGTACGACGTGCTCGGCGCGGACCTGTTGCGCAAGTGCGAACCCGTGCGGGCGTAAAAGCGGGTTCCCTTCGGCCTCAACCTGCGTCTAAAGTGGCATGAACGCCACGGAACTGCTGGAAAAAATCGGCGAGTCGCTCGGCTCGACCGCAACCGTAAAATCCGTTTTCGGTGAACCGGTGCATGCCGAAGGGAAAACCGTTGTGCCGGTCGCCAAGGTTGCCTACGGCTTCGGAGCCGGAGCAGGACAAAAAGGTCTGAACAGCGGCGACGGACCCGGCGCCGGCTCGGGCGGCGGAGGCGGCGGTGGTGTGGGTGTCTACCCGGCCGGAGTGCTCGAAATCACCCAGTCGCGAACGCGATTCATTCCGTTCGTCGATGTGCGCCTGCTTGCGGGAGCTTTCGCGGCGGGCGTGGTGGTCGGAAAGATGCTGTTCGCGCGGCGCGCCAGGTAATCGCGTCCGTTCAAGCGGCGACCTCGACAAACTCCGCGAACACTTCATTCGATAGCAACACCCCGCGATCCGTCAGCCGCAGCCGTGCGCCGTCGAACTGGAGCAGACCGTCCCCGATAAACCGCCGGATCGCGTCCGCGAACGGCGACCAGTCGCCGTCAATTCCCTCCTCCAGCCGCAACCCGAGAAAAAATCTCTCGCCCGTCGCGTCCGCGGCCACGCGATCGATTGCGCCCGGTCGATTCACATATTCGGCGGCCGATTCGGCGTTGCGCCAGCGCCATTCGCCATCGAAAGAATGCGCATCGGCGCCGAAGCCGAGATACGGTTCCCTGCGCCAGTATTTCAAATTGTGCCGCGATTCAAACCCCACCCGCGCGAAATTGGAGATTTCGTACCGCTTCAGCCCCGCGCGATCCAGCCGCTCCACCGCGATCTCGTAAAATTCGGCGATCGCGTCGTCGTCGGGAACCTCCGCGGCTCCATAACGCGCGCCGTGCGCCAGAATTTCGCGTCCCAGGCGGCTGTCGTCGTCCACTTCCAACATGTATACCGACGCGTGCGGCACATTCAATCGCTCGAGCCAGTCGAGCGATTCCGACCAGCTGGCGCGCGTTTGCGCGGGCAAACCCGCGATCAAATCGACATTGATGGACTCAATCCCCGCCTCGCGCAGCGCGGCGACGTCGCGCGCCACGGTTTCCGCATTATGTTTGCGGCCCGTTCGCGCCAGCTCTCGCGCGACGAACGATTGCACGCCGAGGCTCACGCGATTGATCCCCGCTTGGCGCCACGCGATCGCCCGCGCGGCATCGATGGTTCCCGGCGCAGCCTCGATGGTCGCTTCGAGCCAGGGCCGGCCGGGGATGGGGTCGAGGAAAACGCGCGGATCGGTCTGGCTGGGCGTGCCACCGCCGAGGTACACCGTTTCTGGCGTCCACGGCCATAGCGCCTCACGCAATTGCGCGGCCAGCGTGGCGATGTAACGGTCGCGCAGGTCGCTTGAGAAAACGCCTGAGGCAAAGTTGCAGTAGGTGCACTTCTGCGCGCAGAATGGGTACGAGATGTAAACTCCGGCGATAATTTCACGATAGCGCAGGAATGGGGCCGCCGGGCATCCACTTTCCGCCTGCGACTTTCGCCCGACCCGCAACATCTGTTACCCTTGGACCGTTCGCGCGTCCACACGTTAATGGAACCGGCCTGCATCCGCCACACCGACCTCCCCGGCACAACCCGTCTTTTCGCCGATTTCACCTATCATTTTGATCGCGTAGCGCGATTCTACACCCATAACCCGCACGATCCGGCCGCGCTCGCCGAGGCGGCTCGGGAAATTCGCTACCCCGAAGAGCGGCGGGCGGGGATGGTCGCGGCGCTGCGCGCGCAAAATGGCGACAGCGTCACGCTGGACCGGCTGGCCCAGGCGGGCACCGTCGCGGTGGTCACCGGCCAGCAGGTCGGTCTTTTTTCCGGACCCGCGTACACCGTCTACAAAGCGATCACCGCGGCGCGGCTGGCGCGCGACTTGACGGAGCGCGGCATTCCCGCCGTCCCGATTTTCTGGCTGGCTACGGAAGATCACGATTTCGCCGAAGTGAACCACGCGTGGGTCTTCGATGCCGGGCATCAGCCCGTGATGCTGCATGTCGATCCGCCGCCGGAAAACACCCGGCAGCGTCCCGTGGGCAATATTTCGATCCATGCGCCGGTCGACGCTTTGGCGTCGGCGCTCGGCGGTTTTCCCTTCGGCGAAGAAGTGATCGCGGCCGTGCGCGAAGCTTATGCGCCCGGCGCGACCATGGGCGCGGCGTTTCGCGCGCTGCTCAGGAAGCTGCTCGGCCAGCTCGATCTGCTGTTTCTCGATCCGCTCGATCCGGCGGTGCGAAAAATCGGTGCGCCGCTGGTGGCCGACGCTCTGGGCGCCGCGGCGGAGCTCAAAGCGAAACTGCTCGAGCGCAATCATGCGCTTGAAGCCGCCGGTTATCACGCGCAGGTCCACCTGGACGCGAAAACGTCGCTGTTTTTCCTGCTGGAGAACGGCGAACGTGTTCCGGTCCGCCGCGCCAATTCCGACTACGCCGATCTGCACGATCGCGCCGCGGAAATTTCGCCGAACGCTCTGCTGCGCCCGGTGATGCAGGATTATCTTCTGCCGACGGTCGCCTACATCGGCGGACCGGCCGAACTGGCCTATCTGGCGCAATCGCAGGTGATCTACGATCGTCTGCTCGGACGCATGCCGGTGGTCACCTCGCGCAGCTCCTTCACGCTGCTCGAGCCGCGCGCGGCAAAACTGCTGGACCGTTACCGTCTGACCGTCGCCGATACTTTCGTCAATGAAGAAGCGCTGCGGGAGCGCATCGCCCGCGCGCTGACCCCGGCCTCGCTCGAACGCGCCTTCGCCGACGCGCACGACGGCATGGCGCACAATATCGACGGTCTGCATCGGGAGCTGCAAAAATTCGATCGCACCCTGGCCGCGTCGCTTGAAAAGGCGCATGCGAAAATGCTCTATCAGCTCGAAAAGACGCGGCGCAAAATCGAGCGCGAATCCCTGCGCCGCGACGAGCGCGCCATGGCCGAGGCGCATTATCTTTCCGCGCTTCTGTTCCCGCATCGCCATCCCCAGGAACGCTTCTACTCGATTCTTCCGTTCCTGGCCAAACACGGTCCGGACCTGATCGCCATGGTGTACGAAGCGGCGCGCCTCGATTGCCCCGACCATCACGTCCTGACCATTTGAAAGTAGCCTTCAGCGATCCGCACTCCGCTCGCGGCAGCCGAATTTGAGATGATTGAAAAACAGCTTCGACGATCGGTCCGGCGTCTCTGGCTGACCGCTGATTGCTGACCGCTCCATATGCGAATCAACAAAGTGAAAGCCGCCCTCAAGCAGGGCCAATTGCAGCTGGGCTGCGGATTCGGCCAGATCCGCAGCGTGGAAGTCGCCAAGATTCTGGCCGCGGCCGGTTTCGACTGGACGTTTATCGACGCCGAACACGGCAATTTCGGCATCGAAACGCTGTATGAGCTGTGCCATGCCGCGGGACTCGCCGGCTTGTCGCCCATCGTGCGCGTGGCCGATATGCAGTACGCGCTGGTGGCGCGCGCGCTCGATTGCGGCGCCGACGGCGTTATTTTTCCGCGCGTCGAATCGCCGGAATTGCTGGAACGGGCGGTGAGCTGGACCAAATTTCCGCCGGTGGGCGTTCGCGGCATGGGACTGGGGCCGCAGCATTTCGAGTATGAACGGGTGACGGTGCCGCAGGCCATCGATCATCTGAACGCGCACACCATGGTGGTGCTGCAAATCGAAACGCAGCGCGCCGTCGACGCGCGGGAAGAGCTGCTGGCGATTCCGGGCATCGACGCGGTGCTGATCGGTCCCGTGGATTTATCCATTTCGCTGGGCGTGCCGGGCAATTTCGAGCATCCGAAGATGGTGGAAGCGATGGAAAAAATTCGCGACAGCTGCCTGGCGCACGGCGTCGCGCCGGGAACGCAGACGCGGACGCTGTCGCTCGCGAAATTCTGGCGGGAGCGCGGCGTGATTTTTCTGGGCAACGGCAATGAGACCGGTTTTCTGCTCGCCAAAGCAACCGAAGTGGTCAACCAGTTGCGCTAGAGTGGCGTAAGCCGCCAGGCTTGCGTTGTTCGCGGCTTGATCGACGCACGTCCGCGGCGCCAGCCCGACGGCCTACGTTACTTCAACATCTCCGCCAGCGACTCCAACTCCTTGCGCACCACCTCGAGCACCGACGCGGAATCATCGAACAGCGGCGTTTGCCCCGCGCGCGCCTTGGCCGGTTTGGAAGCGCGCGGTTCAGGCTTGCCGCGCGACTCCAGCGTCTTGCGCGCGCCTTCGATGGTGAATCGCTTCTCGTACAGCAGCCGTTTGATTTCGAGCACCAGCTCGACGTCCTTGCGACGGTACAGGCGGTGCCCGGTCCCCGATTTGCGCGGACCGAGCGAAGGAAACTCCGTCTCCCAGAAACGCAGCACGTAAGGCTTGATGCCCGCCAGGCGCGCCACTTCGCCGATGCGGAAATAAAGCTTATCCGGAATTTCGTGCGTCGGCTCAACCGGCGCGTTGCGAGGCGCGCTCATGACGTACTCTTATCATAGTAATGTCTCCGCTCGCCGGAATCCATCCCGTCCGGGAAGCGCTGCGTGCCGGCCGTGCGCTCGATCGCGTGCTGATCGTCAAAGGCGCCGGCGGACCGCGCTTGCAGGAATTGATCGATCTGTGCCGCGCGCGCGGCATTCCCGTGCGATTCGAGCCGCGCGAGGCGCTGGATCGCGCCGCCGGCAGCGCCGCTCATCAGGGGGTGGTCGCCTTGGGCGCCGTGGAAAAATACGCGACGCTCGAAGACACCATGCAATCCCGCGGATTGCACGTGGTCCTCGATGGCGTCGAAGATCCGCACAATCTGGGCGCGATTATTCGCACCGCGCACGCGGCCGGCGCCGCGGCCGTGGTGATTCCCGAACGCCGCGCCGCGCCCTTGACCGACGTGGTCGCCAAAGCCGCCTCCGGCGCGCTGGCGTACCTGCCAGTGGTCCGCGTGGGCAACGTGAATCGCGCGCTCGAAGATTTGAAAAAGCGCGGCTACTGGATTTACGGTCTGGACGAGCGCGGAAAAGATCAATATGACCGCCTCGAATACACCCAGCCGGCGGCGATCGTGCTCGGAGGCGAAGGCCGCGGATTACATGAGCAGGTCTCCAAACGCTGCGATTTTCTGGTGCGGATTCCAATGGCGGGAGGAATCGCGTCGTTGAACGT
This sequence comes from Bryobacteraceae bacterium, assembly GCA_035507655.1. GTDB lineage: Bacteria > Acidobacteriota > Terriglobia > Bryobacterales > Bryobacteraceae > Palsa-187. Next base: position 10,606 of record DATJNW010000161.1, read on the forward strand.
CAGCGTCGCGGCCGGAGTGGTGCTCTTCGAGTGGAAACGGCGTCATTCGGAATCTCAGTAATGAAACCTCCAGCGGAATTCCACGTAAATCTGCCGCGGATCGTTATAGTGGAAGCCTCCAAACGTCAAGCTGTTGTCGAGCAGCACCCGCCGGTTGGCCACGTTCAGCGCCGTCAGTGAAATTCGATATGCCTCGCCGAAGCTTTTCCCGATCGAAATGTCGACGGTGGTGTGTGGCGGCAGATAGTTGCCCGGATATTCGGGAGGCGTGCCGGGCGTGCCGTTGGTGAATCCCGAGCCGTAATACACATTGGCCGCGGCCAGCACCTTCCAGGGAAGCATCGAATTGGCGCCCACGTTCAGCGTGTTTCGTTGATCGTGATCCACCGGCTCGAAGGTCTCCGGGACGAGCACCGGGCAGGCCGCCGTCGGCGGAACCGGGCAGACCACGCCTCCAGTGATGGGCCCTTCCGCCTGTGCGATCTGATTCGAGTAGGCCAGGTGGACCTGCGCGCGGTTCCACACGCGCGGAGAGCGCAGCGTGGTTTCCCAACCTTGAATTAACGCCCGGTTCCAGGTGATGGGCCAGAAGATATTCGATTCGCCGATGTTGTTGTGATCCAGCCAATTGCTGGCGTTGGTCTGAAAAGTGTCTTCCGCGAGCACCCAGCCGTGAAAGGGAATGGAGACGCCGAATTGATATTCATGGTCGCGCTCGCCATGCAGCGGAGCGAACGTCAGAGTCTGGCTGGTGGCTAAATCGAGCAAAGGCCCGGTCGCGGTGAGCAGCGGAGGCGGCTGATAAAAATCTCCGTAGAATCCGTCAAAAACCCAGTTGATTTTCGGAATTCGCAGCGCCACGCCCACCCGCGGCGAGGTCGCGTCCTCGATCACCGAGGACCCCGAATCGAAGTGCGATTCGCGAAGGCCCGCGATCAGCGTCAGCCACGACGTCGGTCGGTAGCGGTCGCTGAAATATTCTTCGATCAGCCCACCGGTCACCGCGTCCGAAGATGGCCCGTAGTTCGGGCAATCCGGCGCGCAGCCCGTAAAAGTATTGTTGAAGAATTCGCTCTGGTGCTGCCCGAACCCGTACACGCCCGCCTCAACGCTATTGTTTTTCCAGACGGTGGCGTTCACGCTGGCCTGCGCGCCGGCGTAGTTGGCGGTCTGGTTCACGTCGGTGATGACGGGAACATCGTTCGGCGAGGCGCTGTAGCTGGCTTCGTTGAAGTGATAAAACGGCGAAACGGTCATCACCACGTTGGGGTTGAAGGTGTGAATCCAGGAGAACGCGAGGTAGCCATCGGGCTCACGTTCGCTGTCGCTCAAGCCGTAGGTGGGGTACACCGAATTGGTGTACGAATTCGGATCCGGGTCGATCGGAATTTGATAATAATCCTGGCGCAGGGAAGCGACCAGCCGGAATTGATTCGACGGGCCCTCATTGAAAATCAGCGAGCCGAATCCTCCATAACCGTTTTCCGCGTCGTGAACCACCTGCCCGATGGGCGCCTGCAAACCATAATCGCTGCGATTCCCGTTCAGGCTGACGTAATAGGCGAAGCGCTGCGTATGGCTGGCGAAATTCAACTGGTCGTTGGTCTGATACCAGTTTCCGGCCGACAAGACCACTTCCGCTTGGTTATCGCTCTCAAAACCGCTGCGCGGCACGATGTTGAAGATGCCATAGGTGCGGTCGCCGTATTGGGCGTCGTAGCTGCCGCGCTGCACTTCCAGATAATCGATGTCCTTGGGATCGATCTGCGGACCCAGGTTGGTGGCGATATTGGTGTTGGGGATGGTCACGCCGTCGATCAGCCATTCCACCTGATGGCCGCCGCGCATGTGCAGCATATCGTGTGTGACGTACGCCGCCGGGACGTAATCGGTGATCATTTCGAGACCGTTGGTGCGATCGGCGCCGGGCGTGTCGGCGATGTCCTGGCGATCGACCAGGGTGGTCGGCGTCACCGATTCCATATTGACCGTTTCGGGCTGAGCCGTCACCGTGGCGCTGGTGCTCACCTTCGAGATGGTCAGTTGAAAGTGCAGAATCGGCGCGGAGTTGGATAAAACGGTGACGTTCTCCTGCTCGGTCTCGAAGCCGGACGCGGTCACCGTGATTTTGTAATCGCCGACGGGGACGGTGGGGAAGGAGAACTCGCCGTCATCGTTGCTTTGCGTGGTTTGTGAAAATTCCGAAGTGAGCGCGTCCAGTTTCACCGAGGCCTTGGAGACGGGCCGATGCTGCGGATCATGAACAATGCCCTGGATTTTGCCGAAAATAGTCGCGTGCAGCAAGCCCATCGAAGACAAAGCTGCCACGCAAAGGAACAGTGCGATCTTTCGCATAAAAATCTCCCTATCCGGCAGGCCGGAAACCCGCCCTCTTTCAAAAAAAAACTGCGATCAGTTTTCGAAGGGAGAAACAGGAGGTCCGCGTTTTTGGCGGGAACGGCTGAAGGAGATTCGCGCGCGCGCTTCGGTCTGGCCGGAAACCGCGGGATGACTCAGCAGCTCGGCAAAAACGAGTTGGGAAACTCCCGCCGGAGCGGCCGTGCCGCCGGGCTGGGCGGCGGTTGCGATGGGGTACGCCGGGCATCGGGCACACATTGCCGGCGTGCCGTTATCATCGGCCATCATCGCGCTCATGGCGCAATGATGCGCGCCCTTACGCCGGCAGCAGGCCGGCAGATTCGATTCCGTATCGGCCAGCGCCAGCGGAGCGATCAGCGAAAAGCAGATCGCGGCCAGCACGGAGATCGCGGATGCGCGGCGCACGGTATTATCGTACTGCGTGCGCCATTTCGCCGCAAGGTGGCGTAAGCCGCCAGGCTTGCGCGCCTGGCAGCTCGCCTTCGAGCCGACGGCAACGCAAGCCTGCCGGCTTACGCCACGGTTACGCCCGCAGTGCGGCGATTACCGCTTTGACATTCGGTAATTCATCGTTGCAGCGCGTGCACCAGGCCAGGTGCTCCTCAACGGCCAGCGCCGTGTTCACCGACAAATCGCCCAGCACGTATAATCCGAGCATCTCCGGCTCCAGGTGCTGACCCGCCACAAGTCCTTGAGCAAATAAAAAAGGCATCGCACCAATTAGCCAGCACGTTTTGCTCCAAACTTAATCACGCGCCCTGATTTACACTTGAACTTCATGCCAGAAAAGATCTTTCCGGCGCGCGGCATCGAAGGGGTGATCACCCTTCCGGGCGATAAATCGATTTCACATCGGTACGCCATGCTCGGCGGGATCGCGAATGGAACCACCACGCTAACCAATTATTCGACCGGCGCCGACTGCCAGTCGACACTCGCCTGCATGGCCGCCCTCGGCGCGAAAATCGAGCGGCGGGACGGGAAAATCATCATCGAAGGAACCCCCTTGCGCGAACCGGCCGCGCCGCTCGACGCGGGAAATTCTGGCTCAACGATACGCATGTTGAGCGGCATTTTGGCCGCGCAGCCCTTCCCCTCGCGCATCGGCGGCGACGAATCGCTGTCGCGGCGGCCGATGCAGCGCATCATGACGCCGCTCGCGCAGATGGGCGCGTCGATCGAGGCGCGCGAAGGAAAATTTCCCCCGCTCGAAATTCGCGGGCGGCGGCTGCACGGAATCGATTACACGTTGCCGGTCGCCAGCGCTCAGGTGAAAAGCTGCGTGCTGCTGGCCGGCCTGTTCGCCCAGGGCGACACCATCGTCCGCGAGCCGGTCCGCACCCGCGATCATACCGAAGTTGCCCTGCGCGAATTCGGCGCGGATGTCGAAACCGAACGCCGCGTGATCACGCTGCGGGAAGGCGCGCGTCTCACCGGAGGCGAGCTGGTGGTTCCCGGCGATCTCAGCTCCGCCGCGTTTTTCCTGGTCGCGGCGCTGCTGCTGCCTGAAGCGAATCTGTTGATTCACGGCGTGGGCCTGAATCCGACCCGGTCGGCGCTGCTCGATTTTCTGGTGTCGATGGGTGCGTCGATCAAAATTATCGACGTGCAGCAGACCGGCGGCGAGCTGATCGGCGATCTGCGCGTGCGCGCCTCGAAAATCTCCGGCGGCGTGATCGAAGGCGCGCCGACCGCGGCGCTGATCGATGAGATCCCCGCCCTGGCGGTGCTCGGCGCGGTGAGTGAAAACGGCCTCGTGGTGCGCGATGCCGCCGAGCTGCGCGTCAAAGAAACGGACCGCATCGCCACCATCGAGAAAAATCTGCGGCGCATGGGCGTGCGCATGGAAGCCACGCCCGGCGGTTTCGAAATTCCCGGCCAACAAAAATTTCACGCCGCGGAAATCGATTCGGAAGGCGATCACCGCATCGCCATGGCGTTTTCCATCGCCGCCTTGGCCGCCGATGGACCGTCCCTGATTCAAGGCTCGGAATCCGCCGCTGTATCTTTTCCTGAATTTTTTAGTACACTGCATCAGATCACCCGGTGACGGTGCCATGGAGGATCCCCAACATCTGGATTTGACGCTTCCCTGTCTGGTTCACGATTTGAACAACGTTTTCCAGACGCTGGTGGAGGCCGCGGACCTGCTTTCTTCCGATCCGCGCTGGTCGGCGCTTTCCGCCGCCATCCTGCGCAGCGTGGAGCGGGGAAAAAATCTGACTTCCAGCATTCAGTCGAGCGAGCAAAGCTCGGCGCCGCTTGAAACTGTGCTGGCCAACGCCGTCGCCTTCGTTGAAGATTCGTTGATCTCCCGGCGCGGTCCGAAGATTTTCTTCACCTCCGACGTCGAACCGGGCCTCGAGATGCGGCGCGTCTGGGCGTGGGAGCGGGTGCTGATCAATCTTTTCTCGAACGCAGTGCGAGCCATGCACGCCGGCGGCACCATCCACTTCCGCGCGCGGCGCTCCGGCGGCAACATCGAAATTACCGTGGTGGACGATGGTCCGGGAATCGCGCCGGAAATTCTTCCCGATATTTTCAAGCCGCATGTTTCCACCCGCGGTTCAGGATTGGGACTGCACATTGTGGCTAGCATCGTCAGGCAGGAAGACGGCTTCGTTCGCGCCGTAAACCGGCCCGAAGGCGGCGCTGAATTTACCATCCTCGTGCCGGGCGCCAGCGCTCGGCCGGCGCACGCGTGACCACCGTGCTCATTTTTACCGGCCCATGCGCAAAAGGGTTTCCGTCTTTATGGTCCTTCGGGTCAGGTAGGACTAAGGTTTTTCCCGGGTCCCGCCGATCATTTCTGATCGAGAGGATTGCCTGACGAAACGCACTAAATTCTACGAGGTCTGGTGTCGATTGGCGGCATATCTGCCAAATTTCAGCGAAGCTGCGCGCATCGAGTCGCGCGCCGTCCGGATTTCGGATCCGGTGAAGCGGCTGCGCTATCTGCGCGGAGAAATGGTGCGACGTCCGGTTGGTCCCTTGGCGAAAAAGCGGCGCAAGTTCCCGGCTTTCCGCTACTTCTCGGTTTCGCTGCCGCTGCTGGCCGCGCTGATTCCCTGGCCATCGCCCAAAGGCTCGGCTGAAATCCTACAGCGTGAGCGCGAACTGTTGGTGCCGCGCGCCACGGGTTCGCCCGCTTCCGAGGCGCCGGTGCCGCGCGTCTGGCTGGTCGACCACACTGAAAATACCGAGGTTTATAGCAACGGATTGCGCGTGGACTTGACCTTTCTCACCTCCAACCGTCCGCGCGCGCGTTTCTCCGTTTATTCGCTGGCCGGGGCGGCGGAGCCGGTTAAATTCGGCGATGCACCGGTCGGCATCGTTTACCACACCACCGAAAGCCTGATCGAGCCATTTGAAGAAGATGAGAACCGCCGGCTGAAACAGCTCGGACACAATTTGCTCGAAGTGGTTCGCGGCGAACGCGCCTATCATTACGTTATTGACCGCTTCGGCCGCGTTTTCGCCGTGGTGCGCGAATCGGACGCGGCCAATCATGCCGGCAATTCGGTATGGGCCGATTCGCAAGGAATTTACGTCAACCTGAACGACAGCTTTTTGGGGGTGGCGTTTGAAGCGCAGACGGGTGAGGACGAAGCCGTGACGCCGGCGCAGATTCATTCGGCCAAGGTGCTGACCGAGGCGCTGCGCTCGCGCTACGGGATCGCGGCCGAGGATTGCGTCACGCACGCGCAGGTGTCGGTGAATCCGCGCAATATGCACATTGGCGTGCACACCGATTGGGCCGGCGATTTTCCGTTTGCAAAATTGGGCCTGCCGGACAATTACGATATCCCGCTCGCCAGCATTTACGCCTTCGGCTTCCAGTCCGACGAGGCTTATGACCGCGCCGTCGGGATGCATTTCAGCGGCGCGGCGCTGGCGCTCGAGCAAATGGAAAAACAGGCCGCCGCCCAGCAGATTTCCGTCGCGCAATATCGCGCTATTTTACGGCACCGTTTTAAGGACATCGCCGCAGAGCTCCAGGAAAGGGAGAACGAAGGAGGAAATTGATTTATGTTCAAGAATCCGCCCGCCATCGGATTGGACGTCGGCACCAGCCGTATCGTCGTGGCCCAAAAACCCGAAGACGACTACGAATTCGAATCGCAGTTGAACGCCTTCGTTTCCATCCCCAACTCGAAGATCACCGAAGCGGTGCTGGAGCGTGAAAAAATTCCGCACACCACGCTGGCCGGCGAATTGATCGTGCACGGCAACGAGAGCGAAAAATTCGCGGGCATTTTGAACGCGGAGATTCGCCGCCCCATGTCGCGCGGCGTGCTGGACGCCAAGGAACCGGACGGATTGCGCATGATCCGCGAAATTATCAAGTTGATGATCGGCCCGGCGAGCAAGGAGCGGCAGAAATTATGTTTTACGATTCCCGCGGCGCCGCTCGGCGCGCAGGACAGCCTGACCTATCATGAGGCCACGCTCCGGCAGATCCTGGGCGAAATCGGTTATCAGCCGGCCAGCATCAACGAGGGGCTGGCGGTAATTTATTCGGAGCTCGAAAGCTCCAATTACACTGGCATCGGAATCAGTCTGGGCGGCGGGTTGTGCAATGTTTGCCTGGCGTATCTCTCCGTGCCGGTGGTCAGCTTCAGCGTGCCCAAAGCGGGTGATTTTATCGATTCGAGCGCTGCTTCGATGACCGGTGAGCTGGCCAATCGCATCCGTCTGACCAAGGAAGCTTCTTTTCATTTCAACGGATTCTTCTCCGATAAAGCCCATCAGGTGATCGGCGTGTATTACGATGATGTGCTGCGCTCGCTGGTGATGGCTTTGAAAGACGCCTTTGCGCGGACGCGCGATCTGCCGAAATTCACCCGTCCACTGCCGATCGTGCTGAGCGGGGGAACGGCCTTGCCGCAGGGATTTCGCGAGCGCTTCGAAAAGATTCTGTGGGAACAGGATTTCCCCATCACCATTTCCGAGATCCGGATGGCGCAGAATCCGCTGCACGCCACGGCCAAGGGCGCGTTGGTGTATGCGCTGAGCGACTTGTAGGGAGAACGTCTGGAATCGACTGCGCCGCTCCCGGCGACACCCTGCACCGGGAGCGGAGCCTCGCTCCGGAATGGAACTGTATTAAAAGATTGCTCTGGCGGGCGCGGCGTTTCAGGCTCGTTTTAAAGCCCGAATGATTTCCTGGCAGGCGATATAGATATTCACAAACCCCAATCCGGTCAACGCGCCGCGAAAATAGGGGTCATCCCAGATGCGTTGCAGCAGCGGAATCACGGAATTGAAATAGTTCAAATCCCAAGTGTCATCCATCCACGGGAATACGACTAAGAATATTCCGATTTCAAAGACAAAAACCGCGAAGCAAATGCCCAGCAGCCGGCGCTGCCAGCGGCGGGTGGGCTGGACCGTCTCCGCGGGGGTAGCTTCGGGGGTCGAAAATGGGGGAACGTTCTGCGGACTCAGGGACATGCAAACAGCTCACGTTGCGGGGGTTGCGCCTCGGGATAGCCGGTCCAGACGGGATACCGGCTGACCGCGCGAACCGGCTCAAAACTGAAACGATGAAGGTTGGTCGGGCCGATCCGGTCGAGCGCGGCCAGATGCTCCGGCGTCGAATATCCTTTATTGCTTTGTAAATTGTATTCGGGAAAGACGCCGCCCCACGCCGCCAGCGCACGGTCCCGATGAACTTTCGCGAGAATCGACGCGGCCGCGATCGAAAACGACAACGCGTCGCCATGAATCAGCGATTTTTGCGGCACCGGCACATCCAGCTTCACGGCATCGAGCAGCAGATAATCGCACTGCGCCTGAAGCGCGCCGAGCGCCCGCCGCATAGCCAGCAGCGACGCCTGATAAATATTGATCCGGTCGATTTCGTAGGCATCGGCGGCGCCGACGGCCCAGGCAACCGCGCGCTCCTCGATTCGGCCGGCCAGCACCTCGCGCCGCTCCGGTTCGAGCGCCTTGCTGTCGTCGAGGCCGCGAATGGGACGGTCCGGATCGAGCACGACGGCCGCGGCAAAGACGGGTCCGAACAGCGATCCGCGCCCGGCTTCGTCGAGTCCGGCGATCACCCGGTGTCCCGATTTGCGTGCGGCGCGTTCGTAGTAGCTGGTGGGCATTCGGCGCGTCTATTCCTTCCCGAGTGCGCCAATCGAACCGTACAAGGGTAGCCCGGCAGCTTTTCGAGACTCGCCGCGGCGACCAAAAGGAGGCACAGCCTCCCAAGCTGCAACAATCGAACCGTGCAAGGGTAGCCCGGCAACCTTTCGCAATTCGTCGCGGCGACCAAAGGGAGGCATAGCCTCCCCAATCGAACCGTGCAAGGGTAGCCCGGCAACCTTTCGCAGTCCCTCGCGGCAACCAAAAGTAGCCATAGGCTACCTACTCGCGCTCGCGCAGGCGCGCGGCTTTGCCCTTCAACCCGCGCAGATAGTAAAGCTTGGCGCGGCGTACGCGGCCGGTACGGACCACGTCGATGTGATCGATCACCGGAGCCTGCACCGGGAAAATTCGCTCGACGCCCTGGCCGAAGCTGACCTTGCGGACGGTGATGGTTTCTCCCATCCCGGTGTTGTGGCGCGCGATGACGGTGCCTTCAAAGGCTTGCAGCCGTTCCTTGTCGCCTTCTTTAATCTTGACGTGCACGCGAATGGTGTCGCCGGGGCGAAACTCGGGGTGGTTCGCCCGTTTATTTTTATCGACGACTTTGGTCAGTACCGCGTTGTTCATTTCAGTTCCCTTTCTAACAGATCCGGCCGAAGCCGCGCCGTCTTTTCGAGCGCCGCTTCGTTCCTCCATCGCCGGATCTCCTCGTGGTTTCCACTCACGAGCACCTCCGGCACTTTCCAGCCGCGAAAATCAGCGGGCCGCGTCCACTGCGGACAATCGAGGCGGCCGTTTTCGAACGATTCCGCCACAGCCGACCGCTCATTTCCCAAAACACCTTCACGCAGCCGCGCCACGGCATCCGCCACCACGCACGCCGCCAGCTCACCGCCGCTGAGCACGTAATCGCCGATCGAAATTTCCTGGTCGGCCAGATGCTCGGCGACGCGCTCATCCACGCCCTCGTACCGGCCGCAGATCAGCAGCAGCCCGTCGAGCCCGGAAAATTCGCGCGCCAGCGCCTGCTCGAACTTGCGGCCCTGCGCCGACAACAGAACCACTTTCTGTTGCGCATTACGGGCCGGCCAGATCGATTCCACGGCTTCAAAGATCGGCGCCGGTTTCAGCAGCATTCCTTCCCCGCCGCCGAAGGGCCGGTCATCGACCGTACGATGACGGTCACTAGTCCAGTTTCGCAGATCGTGGATACAAATTTCGACCAGCCCCGCTTCGCGGGCCCGGGCGACGACGCCGTGCTCGAACGGCCCGCGGAAAAAATCGGGGAAGATGGTCAGAATGTGAAACTTCATTTTCGAATCGAATCGGGCAGTTTTTATGCGGCGGCCGCGCGGGCTGCGAGCTGTGCCCCACTACAGATCCAGCAAGCCTTCGGGCAATTCCACGCGAATCGTCTTCGCCGCGACGTCGATTTCCCGGCAAATCGAACGCGCGAACGGAATCAACAGCTCGCGGCCATCGCTTCTTTCCACCCGCAACAGCGGCGCGCCGCCGTAATCTTCCACGCCGGCGACCATTCCTATTTCCTGGCCGGCCACCACGCGGCAGCCGATCAGGTCCGCGTGCGAAAATTCGTCATCGCCCGGCTGGGCACGCTCCGCCTCCGGGACCAGCACGTCCGCGCCGGCCCATGGTTCGGCGTCGCCGATGGAATCGATTCCGGAAAACTTCAGAACCGGCCGGCCGTCATGATGCCACACGTTTTCGACCCGCGCCGCCACGCGCCGGCCGTCCCGTTCGAGCATCACCTCCCCGAGCTTTTCCGCGCGCCCGGCTTGCGAGCTATAAATCTCCGCGATCAATTCGCCGCGCTTTCCACGCGGCCGAATCAACCGGCCGACCGCAATCCAATTCCCGTCTATTCCAGAATCTCCAGCGTGAACCGCCGGTTCAGCTTCATCCCCGCCGCGCCCAGCAACGTGCGGATCGATCGTGCCGTCCGCCCCTGCTTGCCGATGACTTTACCTAAATCGCTCGGCGCGACGCGCAGCTCGAGGACTGTGACCTGTTCGCCTTCCACTTCGCGAACCGTCACTTCTTCCGGAATATCCACAAGCGCCTTGGCGATTTCCGTCACCAGATCTTTCACCCGTTTTCACCCTCCTGTGCCGACGATTGTAGCAGGAAAGGATCAAGCTGCGGGAGCCGGATTGGTTTTCAGCAGACGGGCGACCGTCTCCGATGGACGGGCCCCATTCTTCATCCAGTGGGCAATGCGCTCGTGATTCAGACTCACGGCGGCCGGCTTGGCCACCGGATTATAGGTGCCGACCACTTCCACCGACCGGCTGTCCCGCGCGCGTTCCTTTTCGATCACCACCACGCGGTAAGCCGGCTTCTTTTTCGCGCCGAACCGCGCCAAACGAATCATCAACATGCTTTTCGATCCTCTTTCCATCACGACCCCCGCCATGACTGGCGGGGCTTGACCATCCCAAAAAGCCCCGGCAGTGATGCCGGGGGTCATTGCTGTGGCCCAAATCCCATGGGCAGTTTCAATTTTCCCAGACGCTTGCCGAGAAAACCTCCGCCGCCCGTAAAACTCTTCATCATTTTCCGCGCCTGCGAATACTGCTTCAGCAGCGTATTCACTTCCTGCACGGTGGTTCCCGACCCCTTGGCGATGCGCCGGCGCCGCGCGCCGTTGATGATCATGTGATTGGCGCGTTCCCGGGGCGTCATCGAGTCGATGATGGCCACCAGATGGGTGATCTCCTTCTCATCGACCTTCATGTTCTTCAGATCCTTCATCGGCCCGATCTGCGGCATCATCCCCAGCAGCGATTCGAGCGGCCCCAGCTTGCGCAGCTGGCGGATCTGATCGCGAAAATCGCCCAGCGTAAAATCGTCGTCGAGCAGCTTGCGCTGCATCTCCTCGGCCTGCTTCTGATCGATGGTCTCTTCGACCTTTTCGATCAGGCTGAGCACGTCCCCCATGCCCAAAATCCGCTGCGCCACGCGATCGGGATGGAACGGCTCCAGCGCATCCGGTTTTTCGCCCACGCCGACAAATTTCAACGGCTGGCCGGTGACCGCGCGAATGGAAAGCGCCGCGCCGCCGCGGGCGTCGCCATCCATTTTCGTGAGGATGGTCCCGGTGATGCCCAGCCGCTTGTTAAATTCATCCGCCGATTTCACCGCGTCCTGACCAGTCATCGCGTCGGCGACGAACAAAATTTCCGTCGGATTGAGCAATTCCTTCAATTCGGAAAGCTCGGTCATCAGTTCGTCATCGATGTGCAGCCGGCCGGCGGTATCGACCAGCAGAACATCGCGCCCGGTCTGCGTTGCTTCCTTCCGCGCCGATCGCGCCAGCTCGGCCGGTTTCGTTTCTTCCGGCGTGCCGTCATAAACCGGCAGCTTCAGATCGCGCGCGAGCACGCTCAACTGTTTCCGCGCCGCGGGACGATAAACGTCCACCGAAACCATCATCGGCGAATGGCCGTTTTTGGATAGCCATCGCGCCAGCTTCGCCGTCGAAGTGGTTTTCCCGGAGCCTTGCAGCCCGACGATCATCATGACGCTCGGCGGTTCGTTCGCGGTGCGCAGCTTGGCCTGATGCTGACCGAGCATTTTGACCATCTCGTCGCGAACGATTTTGACCACCTGTTGCGCGGGCGAAAGCGCGGTGAGCACTTCCGCGCCCATCGCTTTTTCCTTGACGGCTTCGATGAACTGTTTGGCGACGCGGAAATGAACGTCGGCCTCGAGCAGCGCCACGCGGATTTCGCGCAGCGCCGACTCCATATTTTCGGCCGAAAGTTTTCCTTCTCCGCGCAGATTTTTGAAGACGCGCTGGAGTTTGTCGCTTAAATTCTCAAACATGGTTGGCCCCGTGTGGGCAGACGCCTGCGGCGGGCAGTTACGCTTTTTTATTGTAGCGCAGCCAACATCTTCCCATGATCGGGGACTGCCCGAAATCCGCGTTGATTCGAGATGCGCCCCCGCCAACGGGTTCTACAGCCCCGCCAGTCATGGCGGGGGCTCTCCATGCTTCAGGTTCAACGCAGATTTCGGGCACTACCCACAAGCGCCTCACTGACGTAGAGCCTGGCCGGTTTGGTGATGGCCAGCCTCCGGATCTGGCGCGGCAAGGCGCCTATACGACGATGGTGTCGTTGTCTTTCCCTGGCTCCATAATTATGTGAACTGCACAGTCTATCCTCAGATTCTGCAAATCCTCTTCAGCCCAGGCCAGCGGTCAAAGTCCCCATCAAAGCTCAGAATCGACCGGATCCCATGCCGCTCCATCACCGCGATGTGCACGCTGTCGCGAGCGGACAGCAAAGCCCGATTCTGAACAATCTCCCCGGCCCTCAAAACATCATTCTTCTCTATCGCGAGGACATCATCCACAACGTCCAAAAGCAGTTGGAATGCCGGCCCAACGGCTTCCCGTTGGCCTATGGCGGCATACCGATGCAGGATCTCCTGAAGCACTTCGGCGTCGGTTACGAGACGTTGTCCCGCCGCGATCAGGCGTTCCAGGAGAAGTTGCGCTTCGATCTTGTGCGGGTGGGGCGCACCGATGAGGTACATCGGGATATTGGAATCGATAAAGATCAAGCTTGATAGCCCCGCTCGATCTCCTGGTTCATCTGCTCAATGTCCGCCGCCGGGAAGGAGAATTCGACGCCACGCCGTATCGCCTTGAGTTTCGTTTCGGGATCGTTCGACGGCCTTTGCTCGCGTGCTTCACGCAGAACCCGCCGGACCCACTCCCCCACGGTGATCCGCTCGCGCCGCGCGAGACGCTGAATGTCCTTCATCTCCTGGTCCGGTAACAGAACTTGCAGGCGCTTGCTCATATGTTGAGCATATCATGCTCATTTGATGAGTGCGGATTTTCTTCAACTTTTGCGGAAGAGCCGATCGATTAACAATCAAATAAGCTATGCCGGGGTTTTGCTTGCGGGCCTTTCCGACAGACGCAGGCGCCGGGGCAAATGTAAAATGCATCTATCAAATATAAAATGCATCTATGAGGATCCTCTCGCAGGATTTGCGCTACGCCGTCAGAATGCTGCTGAAGTCGCCGGGATTCGCCGCGGTCGCGGTTCTCACCGTCGCGCTGGCGATCGGCGCCAACACCGTGCTTTTTTCCGTGGTCAACGGCGTGCTGCTGAACCCGCTCGCGTATCCCGGCTCCAGCCAGCTCGCCGCGGTCTACCAGCAAACGCCCGGAGTGGACCACGGCCCCGCCGTTTACCTTAATTTTCTCGACTGGCAGCGCGATACGCAGACGTTTTCTTCGCTGGCGATTTACCGCAGCCAGAATTACAATGTCGACGGCCGCAGCGAGCCGGAGCGTCTGGCCGGATACCAGATCTCCGCCGAGTTCTTTTCGACGCTCGGCGTGAACCCCGTCGCCGGCCGGACGTTCCGCCATGAAGATGATGTGCTGGGCGCCGCGCCCGTGGCGATTCTCGGCGGCGGCTACTGGAGCCGCGAATTTGGCTCGTCGGCGGACGTAATCGGAAAATCGCTGCGCCTGAACGGCACTTCGTACGTCATCATCGGCGTGATTCCGGCCAGCTTTTCCTTTTACGGCCAGCAGCGCGACGTGTACACGCCCATCGGCCAATGGAATGACCCGTCCTTTCGCGACCGGCGCATTTCGGTGAGCGCGCGCGTCATCGGACGCTTGAAGCCCGGCGTCACCGCCGGCCAGGCGCAAGCCGACATGGATCGCGTCGCGCGAAATCTCGCCATCGAATTTCCGGTAGCCGATAAAGACACCGGCGTCAGCGTCGTTTCGCTCAAAGACGACATCGTCGGAAACGTGCGGCCGTTGTTGCTGCTGTTGCTGGCTGCGGTCGGATTCCTGCTGCTGATCGCGTGCGCGAACGTCGCCAATCTTCTGCTGGCGCGATCGACGGCGCGCTCGCGCGAGTTTGCCGTTCGCGCGGCGCTCGGCGCGGGACGGATGCGCGTCATTCGCCAGCTTCTCACCGAAAGCGTTCTGCTGGCGGTGGTGGGCGGCGCGCTGGGAATCGCGCTCGCGTTCGCCGCCGCGCAAACCGTTCTCCGATCTTTGCCCGCCGTGGTGCCGCGCGCTGAAGAAATCTCCCTCGATGGACGGGTGCTGCTCTTTAGCCTGGCGTTGACCGCCGCGGCCGCGATTCTTTTCGGCCTGGCTCCGGCGGTTCGCGGCTCACAGGTGAATGTGCAGCAGATTCTCAAAGAAAGCGGCCGCGGTTCGAGCGGAGCGCGCCATCGCCTGCAACGAATTTTCGTGGTCCTCGAAGTGGCCATGGCGCTGGTGCTGCTGATCGGCGCGGGATTGATGCTGCGCAGCCTGGCCGCGTTGTGGCGCGTCGATCCCGGCTACAATCCCAGCCATGCCATCACTTTCAGTTTGTCCATGCCGTCTTCGTCCGCGACAACTTCCGCCGAAACACGGGCGCGTCTGCGCCGGTTCGACGATAAAATGCGATCCATTCCCGGGGTGCGCGCGGTTTCGGTGACGCTCGGATCGCGGCCCATGATTCACGATTCGTTTCTGCCCTTCTGGATCGAGGGACGGCCCAAGCCGGCCAACGATAACGAAATGCCGCAGGCGATGTACTATCTGGCCGAAGGCGGTTTCCGCGAAGCGATGGGCATTACGCTCCGGCAGGGCCGCTTCATAACGGACCAGGACAACGAAAACGCGCCGGTCGTCATCGATATCGACGACGTTTTCGCGCGCACCTACTTTCCCGGCGAAAATCCCGTCGGCCGGCACGTTCACCTGATGCAGTTCAATGTAGCGGCCGAAATCGTCGGGGTGGTCGGCCACATCGATCAATGGGGACCCGGCGGCGATGCGCAACAGGCCATCGAAGCGCAGTTTTTCTATCCCTTCATGCAGCTTCCGGAAAAAATCATGCCGCTGGCCGCGGGTGCCGTCGCGGTGGTGCTGCGCACGGAAGGCGATCCGGCGGCGATCATGGCTCCGGTGCGCGGCGCGGTGCATGAGCTCGATCCGCGCGAGCTGATTTATGCGGTCGAGACCATGGACGACGTGATCGCCGCTTCGCTCGCTCCGCGAAAATTGTCGATGATTCTTTTGGGCGCGTTCGCCGCGCTCGCGCTGCTTCTCGCCTGCGTGGGGATTTACGGCGTGATTTCTTACGTGGTCGGACAGCGGACGCAGGAGATCGGACTGCGGATGGCGCTCGGCGCGCAAAGCCGCGACGTGCTGCGGCTGGTGCTGGGCGAAGGCGCGAAAATGGCGCTGGCCGGCATCGCCGCGGGACTGTTCGCCGCGCTGGCGCTGACCCGGCTGATGGCCAACCAGCTGTTCGGCGTCACCGCGCACGATCCGCTGACGTTCGCCGCGGTGGCGATGGTGTTGGCCGCGGTGGCGCTGCTCGCCTGCTACTTGCCGGCGCGGCGCGCGGTGAAAGTGGATCCATTGGTCGCGCTGCGCTGCGAGTGAACCTCCGGCGTAAGATAAGACGCATGAGCGAAAAAACCTTCGATGATCCGCGCCTGGCGCTGAACCGGATTTACACCCGCCGCGGCGACGCGGGAGAAACCAGTCTCGCCGGCGGCCAGCGCGTCGCCAAGGATTCGCTGCGCATTGAAAGCTACGGCACCGTGGACGAGTTGAATGCGTTCCTCGGAGCAGCGGGCGTCTGCTGCCAGGAAAACGCCGGCCAGGACGCGCGCATCGGTCTGCTCAGCGGAATGATCCGGCGGGTGCAGCATGAATTGTTCAATCTCGGCTCGATTCTGGCGACCAGGCCCGAAGATGTTCATCCGAAGCAGGCGCGAATCACTCCCGCCGAGGTGGCGCAGCTCGAACGCGAAATCGATGCGATGAATGAAGACCTGCCGCCGCTGCGCAGCTTCGTGCTGCCCGGTGGATCGCGTCTCAACGCCGAATTGCACATCGCGCGAACCGTATGCCGCCGCGCCGAACGACTGGTCATCGCGCTGTCGCGTGAGGAGCCGGTGCCGTCCGAAGCGATCCAGTATCTGAATCGCCTGAGCGACGCGCTGTTCGTCTGGAGCCGCTGGGCGAATTTCGTGCTGCGGGTTCCGGAGCTTCTGTGGGATCCCAACCAGGCTTCTTCCGCGCGCCGGGATGGTTAGCGATTTTTTTTTCGCCAACCCTCTTTCTCGCCAACCCTCTTTTTTTCGCCAACCCTCGAGGAATCAAATTTTTGCGACTTCGGATTGGCAAAATCGACGCGTTTAAAATCGCTTGCCCATACCCTGGGTACCGAAATTTTGAAAACGCGTCTACGCGCGTCCTGGGCCCGCCAAACGAGTTTTCTAAGGTTGCCTGTTAAAGCCCACCAGGTCCCGGAGGGCTGCGCTCAGGTCCGCGAAGCGAAACGAGAACCCCGCGTGCAGCGCCGCCTCGGGGACCGCGCGCTGGCTGCCCAGGATCACGCCTGCCATCTCGCCGAACAGGATCTTCAGGGCGAACGCCGGCACCGGAAGGATCGCGGGACGATGCAGCGCACCGCCCAATTCGCGCGTGAACCCGGCATTCGTCACCGGATTCGGCGAAGCGGCATTCCATACGCCGCGCACGTCATTTTCGAGCGCGAACGCGAACATTTCCGCCAGATCGTCGACGTGAATCCAGGACATCCATTGCGTTCCCGCGCCGAGCCTTCCGCCGGCGCCCAGCCGGAACGGCAGCAGCATTTTCTGAAGCGCGCCGCCATCCCGTCCGAGCGCCAGCGAAATTCGCAGCGCGGCCACCCGCACGCCGAACTGTTCCGCCGCGAACGCCTCGCGTTCCCAAGCGAGGCACGTTCGAGCCAGAAAATCGTCGCCCGGCTTCGCCGATTCGTTCAAAATCTCATCTCCGCGCGATCCGTAATACCCTATGGCCGACGCGCTCAGCAGCACTTTCGGCGGATCGCGGCGCATCGCCTCCACCACCGCACGCGTACCGTCGACGCGGCTGGTTCTGATGCGTTCCCGTACCTGCGGAGTCCAGCGTTGCGCCACCGGTTCCCCGGCCAGGTGAATCACCGCATCGCAACCTGCGAAATCGCGCGCACTGACGCCCGTGCGGGTCGAAACCGCGCGAATGCTGTGCTGGCGTAAGCGTTCGGCGACGTGGCGGCCCAGGAATCCGCTGGCTCCCGTGATGGCGATGTTCATTGACCAAGAATGACACGCCTGGCTACAATTGGACGTTCTCACATGATGCCGCCCGCTGTTCGCGCGCTGACCTGCTTTGCGCTCGCGACCGCGCTGCTCGGCTACGCGATCGACCGCACCGGCATCGCCGCGGCCTACACCGACCCGGTGGGGCACATCCGGGCGCAGGACGAATCGTTGTATGCCAACGCCGCTCTGACGTTCGCCGGGGGGGGGGGTGGCTCACTCCGCGGTTCCTGGGCCGTTATGTCCTGGTGAAGCCGCCGCTGCTTCACTGGCTCGCCGGGCTCTCGCTGCGCGTGGCCGGAGTGTCTCTGTGGACGTTGCGCCTGCCGGTTCTTGTGGCAGCCGCGTATGCCGTGTGCATTCTATTCGCGTGGGTGCAACGCTCCCGATCGGCCGGCGCCGCATGGGTTGCAGTGCTGTTGCTCGTTTCCGATCCGCTGTGGCACGTGCTGTCGCGTATTTGCTACACGGATATACTGGCGGCGGCAGCGATCGCGACGGCATTTGCGGTCATTCAGCGCGAACCGAGGCTGGGGTCTGGAACGGCGGCCATCGCGTTTGGCGCGGCTCTGGCGGCGGGCGTCATGGCCAAAAGCGTGGCGGGCTTGCTGCCCCTGTTGGCTCTGGGGCCGTACTGGCTGCTCTCGTCTCCGGAACTGCGGCCTTCCATGACGCGCGTCGCCCAGGCCGTCGCCACCATGGTCGTGCTCGCCGCACCCTGGCACGTCTACCAGCTTGCTGTGCATCGGCAGTGGTTCTGGATGGATTACGTGCGGGTGCAGTTGCTCGGCTTCGGCGTACATCCGGCGGAGCAGCACGCGGCCGCGGGCCCGGTGTACTTTTATGCCCGCGGCCTGTGGCTGACCGATCCGGTGCTCTGCGTGCTGGCCGTGGCCGCACTTCCCGGGTTCGTAGCGGCGGTGCGCGCACGAAGGCCGGATGCGCTGCTCCTGCTTTCCTGGATCGCGGTCGCCGCGTGTTCCCTGGTTGCTTTTCGCTATCGCAATCTGCCGTACCTGCTGTGCCTGGTGGCCCCGCTCTGCGTCCTGGCTGCGTCCTTCATGCCGTTGCGGCGCGCGGGACCCGTGATCGTTCTGCTCGCCGGGATCTTTATAATAAGAGCCGCGTTTCCCTCGCGCCCCTGGGGCTTGCCGTTCGGCGCGGCGCAGCAACCCTCGGCGGAGGCGCTGCGCGAGTACTCCGACCGGAACCGGGCCAATGAACTGATCGTGGTCGATCCCGACGACGATTTCTATTCCGCCACTCTGCCGCTCGCTCGAGTGCGCTATTGCTTCGTCGATCCCGGCCATCTGGCGGAACGCGAAGCGCCGCATTATGCCTGGCTGGGGATCATCGTTACGCCCGAGCAGTTCGCCGATCCCGCGCGCTGGAACCCGGTCTTCCGTTCGCGTTTGCGCGAGTGGGGTCTCGACTCGATAGAACCTGTGGGCACGGCCATCCTGGCCGATTCGGATCCGGCGGTTGTGGCGATGATCCGCGACCACCCGGATAGCGACTTCTTTCTTCCCGCACGCTTCCAGCACTCCGCGCAGGCACGATTTCAGGCGCGCCAGATCGTCCCGGCCGAATCCGGGCGCTTCTTCCTGCTGGCGCAGGGCCGGCCGGGCGTGATTTATCACCGTCCCGCGTGGGTGTTGCCGCGGAACTGGTGAGCGCAAGCGGTGGAAGCATACGCCGTCCGTGTCCTGTCCACTCCCCGCACCAACCCCGGAACGACATGCGAAGATAGTTTTCGTGCGCTTCTGGAATCGCGCCAAACTGCTGTACAGCTACCTGCGCCGCCGCGAGCGTGTCGCCGCGCTTCCGGTGGAATATATCGTCGAAACCACGGCCAAGTGCAATCTCTATTGCCCCATGTGCCCGCGCGAAACGCACAAGCAGCCCAAAGAGGACATGACCGACGCCATTTTCGAGCGCCTGGTCGCCGGCGCCGCGCACACCGGCGAGCACATGATGCTGATCGGCCTGGGCGAGCCGTTCATGGATCGCAAAATTTTCGATCGCATCGAATATTGCGAGCGCCACAAAATTTCGACCCTCCTTTCGACCAACGGCACCTTGCTCGACGAAGAAACGGCGGCGCGATTGCTCGAGACGCCGCTCCGGCACATCACCCTGAGCTTCGACGGCGCTTCGAAAGAAACCTTCGAGCATTACCGCAAGGGCGCGCGCTTTGAAAAAGTTCGCGATAATTTCGTCCGCTTCGCGAAAATGAAGCATCAGGCCAAAGCGAAAATGCAGATCGTGGTGCAGATGGTCCGCCTGCCGGGAAATGCTCACGAAGTGGGCGAATTTCGCCGCTTCTGGAGCGCCATCGAAGGCGTCGACCAGGTTCGCGTGAAGGAGGACGAAACCAATCTGGTGCAGCCGGAAGGCCATCGCACGGAAGTTCGCCCGTGTCATTATTTATGGCGCGGCGCGATGTACGTCAAACACGACGGCCGCGTGTTTCCCTGCTGCCAGAGCTACAATCTCGACGGTGCGCCGGCCGGCGATTTGCGGGAAAGCCCGCTCGAAGAAATTTTCAATTCCGAAGAAATGCAGCGTCTGCGGCGGCTGCACGCTTCCGGACGGGCCGGCGAAATCGACATGTGCGCCCGCTGCTGCACCGCGATTCCGCATCCGCTGCTGGTGGCCGGAAGTCTGCTGCTGCACGGAAAATGGGTCCGCCGCGCCATGCCGGTGGTCGAACGGCTGGTTTATGGCGCCAAACTCCCCGCGCGGCTGCTCACCCCGGCGCGCGGGGAACTGGTCCAGATTGAAGAGCTGAAACGCGAGCCGTAAGCCGCCGTCGTACAATGAAAAAGAACGGTTAGGGAACTTTGTCCCTGAAGTTTTCGTCTTAAGCTCACGGAGATCATTCCGCACGTGAAACGTAAGTGGATTGCGCTTGTTATTTTTGTGCCTTTGCTCATCGCCGGAGGCATTTACGGCGGCATTCGTTACAGCCAGCGCGATCTGGTGACGGTGCAGAGCGGATTAGTGCAACGCGCCGACCTGACCGCCCTGGTGACCGCGTCGGGCGAAATTAAGCCGCGCAATTACATCAATATCGGCGCCAACGCGCAGGGCCGGCTGGTGGAAATTCTGGTGAAGGAAGGCGATAAAGTTCGCAAAAACCAGGTGGTGGCGCGCATCGAACACGTGCAGGCCGCCGCTGACGTGCTGGCGCAGAAAGCGAGCGTCGCCTCCGCGCAGGCCGATTCGGCCGCGGCCGAAGAAGGTTTAAGAGCCGCCGACGAGACCATTAAAACCCAGCAGGCCACGCTCGACCGTTTCAAAACCGAGCAGGCTCGCAGCAAAATGTTGATGGACAATGCGGCAAAAATGTACTCGTACAACCTGATCGCCAAGCAGGATTACGATCAGAAAAAAGCCGATTACGCCTCGGCCACGGCGAGCGTCCAGGAAAATGAAGCGCGGCTGGAGCAGATGAAAGTTCAGCGCCAGGAAAGCGGCGCGCAGCTCGCTTCCTATCAGCGCCGCGTGGCGCAGGCGCAGGCCGGGCTGGCGCGCATTGAAGACGTGCTCGCTAAATATGATGCCGTGGCGCCGCTCGATGGCGTGGTGACGGATCTGCCGGTGCGCGTCGGCGAGACGGTGGTGCCGGGAGTGCAGAATTCCGCCGCGTCCACCATCATGACCATCGCCGACATGTCGCTGATCACGGCCGAAGTGAAGGTGGATGAAACCGATATCGTCAACGTCCAGGTGGGCCAGCACGCCGACATCTCCATCGACGCGATGCCCAATAAAACGTTCAGCGGAAAAGTCACCGACATCGGCAATACGGCGATTCTGCGCTCCACCGGCCTGGCCGCTTCGCAGAGCGCGACGTCCAGCCAGGAAGCGAAAGATTTCAAGGTGGTGATCGCGCTCGATTCGCCGCCCGAAGATATTCGTCCGGGGCTTTCCTGCACGGCGAAAATCGTAACCGCGACGCGCAAGAACGTTTTATCGATCCCCATTCAGGCGCTGACCATTCGCAAGCGGGCCGACCTGGAGCCGCAACCCGCCAACGGCGTGATGGCTTCCACCGAAACGCCGGCGCAGCGCGCCAAGGAGAACGAAGAAATTCAGGGCGTGTTTATTATTAAGGACGGCAAAGCCGAGTTTCGCAAGGTGGACACCGGGATTACCGGGGCCACCGACATTGAAGTGCTGAACGGGCTCGACGAAAACACGCCGATCATCATCGGAAGTTATAAGGTGATCCGCACCATCCGCAACGAGGCCCGCGTCAAGATCGACAATCGTCCGCCGGCCGTGGTTTTAACCAACTAACTCATGGCACAGGCGGCAGTACTCGACAAAGTGGAACGCGGCGAGCAGTTGAAGCGCGACGGCGTCATCATCCGCACCTGGGATCTGTACAAAACCTACGTGATGGGCGATCAGCAAATCCACGCCGTTTCGGGCATCGACATGGAGATCCGCAAAGGCGAATACGTCGCCATCATGGGGCCGTCGGGCTCGGGAAAATCGACGCTGATGAACCTGATCGGCTGCCTGGACTCGCCGACCTCGGGCCAATATTATCTGGCCGGCAACCTGGTCAGCGACATGGATGACGACGAGCTGGCGCGCATCCGCAACAAGGAAATCGGCTTCGTTTTCCAGACCTTCAATCTGCTGGCGCGGGCGACGGCGCTGCACAATGTGGAGCTGCCGCTGATCTACGCCGGCATTCCCCGTCATGAGCGCGAGAATCGCGCCAAGAACGCGCTGCGCGCCGTCGATCTTGAAGGGCGCATGCTGCACAAGCCGAGCGAGCTTTCCGGCGGCCAGCGCCAGCGCGTCGCCATCGCGCGGGCACTGGTGAACGATCCGGCGATTCTGCTGGCCGACGAACCGACGGGCGCGCTCGACACCGCCACCGGAAATGAGATCATGGCGCTATTCGCCCGGCTCCATCAGCAGGGCAACACCATCGTTCTGGTGACGCACGAGCACGATATCGCCATGCACGCGCATCGCGTGATTCACATCCGCGACGGCAAAGTCGAACGCGACGAAAAAATTCGTTGATCGATCGGATCGAAACGGCGTTTTCGTGCTATTCTGCACCTGTCCAGGTATCGCCTTGTCCACCTCGCCGCGTCCCATTCATTTTCTGCTAGTCGAATCCAATCCAGCCGATTCGTATCTCATGGTGGAAGGGCTGCGCCGCGCCGGCCTCAGTGAAGCGGTTACCGTGGTCGAGGATAGCGAGCAGGCGCTCGATCAGCTGTCCAGCCAGATTTCGCCCGACTTGATCTTCCTGGATTTGAATCTGACGCCGATGTCCGGCCTGGATCTTCTCGGAAGGATCCGTGTCCATCCGCACTGCGCGACCGTGCCGGTGATCATCATTTCCGGATCGCAAAACCGCGATGATGTGCGGAAAGCGTACGAATTCGGCGCGAATTGCTACATTACCAAGCCCAGCAGCCTGGACGAATTTTTCACATTTATGAAGATTTCCTACGATTTCTGGTCGTCGGTGGCGACCTTGCCTCCACGGCCGGCGGTCGGCGGGAATTAGACCCATGGGGCGTAAGTGCTGTGGACACGCGATCGGGTCATCGGCCGGCACAAGTCTCGCGAGTCTGCGTGAGAACACGTCGACAACCCCCGGCATGACTCCCGGGGCTTCCACAAGTTGCTGACCGTACGCGGTGACGTAAAACCCCGGGTCATCGGCCGCGAACGGCACAAGTCTCGCGAGGCTGCGTGAGAACACGTCAACAACCCCCGGCATGACTGCCGGGGCTTCCACAAGTTGCTGACCGTACGGTGACGTTAAAGCCCCCGGGTCATCGGCCGCGAACGGCACAAGTCTCGCGAGTC
>DATJNW010000162.1:0-32311 GCA_035507655.1 Bryobacteraceae bacterium
ACCTGGAGGACGAAAAGCAGCACGTCGAAGAAATGGCCGCGCTGCACTTGCGAACCATCGAAGCCCTCGCCCTGGCCATCGACGCCAAGGATCACACTACCCACGAGCACCTCAGCCGCGTCCGCACCTACGCCGTCGAAATCGGCCAGGAAATGAAACTCTCGCACGACGAACTGGAAGCCTTGCGCGCCGCCGCCCTGCTGCACGATATCGGCAAACTGGCCGTGCCCGAGCACATCATCTCCAAGCCCGGCCGCCTCACGCCGGAAGAGTTCGAAAAGATGAAAATTCATCCCATCGTGGGCGCGGAGATTCTGGAGCGGGTGCAGTTCCCCTATCCGGTGGTGCCCATCGTGCGCGCGCACCACGAAAAATGGGACGGCACGGGTTATCCGCACGGGCTCGCCGGCGGGGACATCCCCATGGGCGCGCGCATTCTCGCCGCGGTCGATTGCCTGGACGCGCTGGCCAGCGATCGCCAGTACCGGCGCGCTTTGCCGCTCGATGAAGCCATGAAGTTCGTGCATTCCGAGGGCGGCAAGTCGTTCGATCCGGCGGTGGTGGAAATGCTGGCGCGCCATTACATAGAGCTCGAAAAGAAGGCGCAGGAGGCCAGCGGCGACGAGGCCAAGCTGTCGGTGGATTTGAAGGTCGATCGCGGCGAGGCGCCGGCCGCGGGATTCGAATCGTCCGCGCCGCCGGAGGGTCACGGCAAAGCGCCGGCCATGGATTTTCTCACCTCCATCGCCGCCGCGCGGCAGGAGGTGCAGGCGCTGTTTGAAATTTCGCAGGACCTGGGCAACTCACTCAGCCTGGACGAAACGCTTTCCGTGCTCGCCGTGCGCCTGCGGAAAATCATCCCGCATCATTCGCTGGCCATCTGGATCAAGCGCGGCAAGGTGCTTCAGCCGGATTATGTCAGCGGCGACGATTTCCGGCTGTTTTCCGCGCTGGAGATTCCGGTCGGCCAGGGTCTTTCGGGTTGGGTGGCGGAGAATCACAAGCCCATTCTGAACGGCAATCCGTCGGTGGAGCCGGGATATCTGAACGACGCGCAGAAATTTTCCACGCTGCGCGCCGCGGTCGCCGTGCCGCTGGAAGGAATGAACGGCGTGCTCGGCGTGTTGTCGCTGTATCATGCCGAGCGCGACGCCTTCACCAAAGATCATCTGCGGATTCTGCTGGCGATCAGCGCGAAAATCGGGATGTCGATTGAAAACGCGCTGCGTTTCCGCCAGGCGGAATCCTCGGCGACCACCGATTACATGACCACGCTGCCCAACGCGCGCTCGCTGTTCCTGCAACTGGACGCCGAGCTGGCGCGCGCCCGCCGCGGGCATACGCCACTGGCCGTGCTGGTGTTCGACCTGGACGGGTTCAAGCTGGTGAACGACCGGTTCGGGCACCTGGAAGGCAACAAGGTTCTGCTCGCGGTCGCCACCGGGTTAAAGAGCATCTGCCGCGAGTATGATTACGTGGCGCGCATGGGCGGAGACGAGTTCGTGGTGCTTCTGCCCAACATCGACCCCGGGGAGATTCACACCAAAATCGCGCAATTCCGCGAAGTGGTGCAGGAAATCGGACGGCAGATGTTCGCCGGCAACGCGCTCACCGCGAGCATCGGGGTGGCGCATTTCCCTTCCGACGGCGAGGACGCCGAAGAGCTGCTGGCCGAATCGGACCGGCGGATGTACAAAGAAAAGCGAACCAGAAAGCAAAGCTCCGCGGCCGGTGCGGCCCGGAAACCCGATTGGGCCGTGACCGTTCACTAAGCCGCGCGCGACGCGATTACTGCCCCACCGGCTGCAACTCCAGCGTCGCCTTCCCCGCCGGACCGTTATAGATCAACTCGATGGTATGGATCCCTTTGGCCTTCCCGCCGTAGCGGAAATACAGCAAACCCGCCTGCGGCAGCGTGCGCTGGCCCTCTTCGAGCGACGCTTTGAGGGCCCGCTCCGCCATGGCCCGCTGTAATTCCAGCGGAATATGCACCGGCGGAGGCGGTCCGTTGTCCTGATTCCCGCCTCCGCCGCTGTTGATCATCGTTTTCGACTTGTTCCCGGCCTGCTGATCCGGGGGCGTCCAGTCCGGATCGCGCAGGTTCGAATTGACCATCACCGAAGGCTGGCTGGGGGTCGGATTCTTCTTCTGATTGATCCGCAGCGCGAATTGATCGGGCGAAAGATCCAGCTTCGTTCCCGGCGGACCGAACAAGCCCACCTCGACGATCACGTAATCTTCGGTGGTCAGGGTTTTGTCCGGCGTGGTCACGAAATGCCCGGTGAATTCGGCCGCAATGGTGAGGTTGCCCACCTGCTTGTGCGCCTGATAATCGGCCGGCGTCGCGCGCGGAGGGATCCCTTCGGCGCGAACTTCTTTCGGTGGAACCTGCCCGCACAGGGTCACGGCCGCCAGCGCCGCGGCGGCCACGGGGACTCGGAAAACAGAGTGCATCGACACATTAGCATAGCGCGGAAACCGGTCCGTTTGCAGGTAGTCCGTGACGTTAAGCCCGACGGCTTACGTTACTTCACAGAAACACGAGCCAGCCGATTTGCAGCCGGTCTTTTGATTGTAGTATTCTACATAGCCTATGCTGGAGCTGCGCGAAGTCTCCAAGTATTTTTCAAGCATCGCCGCCGTCGATCGGGTCAGCTTCGCCGCGCGGGCGGGTGAAGTGACCGGCTATCTCGGTCCCAACGGCTCCGGCAAATCGACCACCATCAAAATGATCACCGGTATGCTGGAACGAACCGCCGGGGAAATTCTCTTCGACGGCGCGCCCATCGAGCGCGACCTGTTCGCCTACAAGCGCCGCCTGGGCTACGTCCCGGAGGAGCCGCATCTTTATCCGCACCTGAGCGGCCTGGAATATTTGACCATGGTGGCCGGGCTGCGCGATCTGCCCGCGAAATCCGCGGCCGCGAAAATCGACGCGCTGCTGCGTCTCTTCTTCCTGCATTCGGATCGTCACGTGGCGCTCTCGTCATATTCGAAAGGCATGCGCCAGAAAATCCTGCTGTCGGCCGCGCTGCTGCACAATCCCGACCTGCTGCTGCTCGACGAGCCATTTTCCGGACTCGATGTGGCGTCGTCCTTAATCATGCGCGGGCTGATTCAGGAGCTCGCCGCGCGGGGAAAAACGGTGCTGTTCAGCTCCCATGAACTGGAAACCGTGGAGCGCGTCTGTTCCCGCGTGGTGATTCTGCATCGCGGAAAAATCGTCGCCGACGATTCCATCGGTCGCCTGCGCGAATTGATGTCCTTGTCGACGCTGGAAGATATTTTTTCCCAGCTCGCCGTCGAGCAGGACACCGCCGCAATTTCCCGCCAGATCGCCGACGTGGTGCTGGGATGAGAGCGGGTTCTGAACATGACCGGCAATTTCGCACACTTTACCGCCAGTTCTTGTTTCGCATGGTGGACCTGGAATTATTGGCGCCGCAGGGCGACATCACCAAGCTGTTGGGACAGTTGGCGGCGCTGCTGATGGTGGTCAGCTTATGGGTCCTGGCGCCGTCCATCGGCCTGGCGGCTGCTCCGGCTCCGCCCGAAATGGGGTTGATGTTCGCCTGGGTGGAGGCGCATTTTCTGGTTTCGACGACCATGCTGGTGGTCGGATTGTTTTCGGTGCTGAGCTGGGAATCGATGTTTCCGGACCGCCGCGATGTGCTGGTGCTGTCGCCTTTGCCGGTTCACGGACGCACCATATTTTTCGCCAAAGTGGCCGCGGTGGCGACGACGCTGGGCCTGACCGTGGTCGCGTTGAATATTTTTCCGGGACTATTCGGACCGTTTGTTTTTGCTACCGCGCCAGCCGCGGCGCCGCCGGCCTACGATGCCGCGCTCCCGCCGGTAAGCGCGGCCAATTTGCAATCCGTACTGGACCGCGACCTGATTCCGGCGCGGACCGGCAACGGCGCGTTGGCTCCGGGAACCCACGCCGGCGTCGCGGCCGGAGCCCTGGTCCACGGCAGCCGGAAGATCTTCGCCTATGGCGCTGCGTCCCCGGATTCTATTTTCGAAATTGGCTCCATCACCAAAACTTTCACCGGTTTGATTCTGGCGCGGATGGTCGAGCAGGGCGCGGTGAGATTCGACCAGCCGGTGCGCCAACTGCTTCCGCCGGGAACGGTCGCCCAGCCGGCCGGTCCCGAGATCACGCTGCTCGATCTGGCGACGCAGCATTCGGGCTTGCCGCGAATGCCCGCCAACTTCAAACCCGCGAGCATGACCAATCCATATGTCGATTATCGCGCTGCGAATCTCTACGATTACCTCGCCAAGCGCGGTGTCGCGAGGCCGGCGAACGCCGGTTTCCTTTACAGCAATCTGGGTTTCGGGCTGCTGGGACAGGCTTTGGCGAATCGCGCCGGAAGGAGTTATCCCGACCTGGTGGCCCGGGAGGTTACCGGTCCGCTCGGGATGAGCGATACCGTAGTGACCCTTTCTCCGGAGCAACAAAGCCGGTTCATTCAGGGGTATAACGCTTCGCACCGTCCCGTTCGCGAGTGGGATTTTGCGGCGCTGGCCGGAGCCGGCGCGATTCGCTCCACCGCCGGCGATATGCTCACCTATCTCCAAGCGCAACTGCACCCGCAGAAGGCGCCCGCGCTGGCGAGCGCGCTTCGCCAATCGCAGCAGCTTCACGCGGACGGTTTTCCGGGCACGCGCATCGCTCTCGCGTGGTATTACCGGTTCGAATCGAGCGATTACTGGCACAACGGCGGCACCGCCGGGTACACCAGCTACGCGAGCTTCGATCCAGAGGGCAATTCCGCCGTCGTTGTACTCATGAATACGAGTGGCGGCGGCTTTGCCGGGCAACTGGGCGAGCACATCCGCCAGCGATTGGCCGGGAAGCCGGCGATTTCGCTGAAGAATTCCATCGATTCCGAAAAGGGCGGCGCCCTGAACACGGTGCGGTCCTTCGCGGCCTATTGGTTTTCGATGCTCGCGGCGGGTGTGTTCATGCTCGGTCTGGTGCTGACCGTTCAAGGCCTGGGTCAACTTTTGCCGCGGCAGTGGTTCCTGCGCGGCTCGGTCATCTTGCAGATGACTTTCTTCTGCCTGCTGTTGACGGCGTACTTCCTGCAACCGGGTTTTACGTCGCTCGAAACTCTCGCGGAAAATCAGCGACTGCTATTCTGGCTGCCTTCCTACTGGTTCTTCGGACTCTTCGAGCAATTGAACGGACCCATGCCTCCGCTGCTGGATGTTCTGGCGCGCAGAGCGTGGATCGGCTTGGGCTGCTCAGGATGCGGAGCGGCGCTCGCGTACCTGATCTGCTATTTCCGCACGCTGCGCAAAATCGCCGAGCAGCCCGACATTTTGCCCGCGCCCAGCGGCCTGCGCTGGCTGCCGCGATTCGGGAAGGCGTTCCCTACGGCGATTGTGCAATTCAGCATGCGCACGCTGCTGCGGAGCCGGCAGCATCGCATGATTCTGTCGTTTTATCTGGGACTTGCGTTCGGGCTCGCGATTTTCTTCGCCCGGTCTCCCGAGATTCAGGAACAGTTCCCGGGCCTCAATCCGTGGCGCCAGGTAAACGCGCCGATGCTGGTCGCGAGCATCGTCATGATGGGCGCGGCGGTACTCGGAACTCGCGTGGTGTTCTCGATGCCTCTGGATCTCAGGGCCAACTGGATCTTCCGCGTGATGCCGATTCCCGGCGCCTCCGATTGCCTGAAAGCCAGCCGCCGGGGGCTCCTGGTGCTGGCGGTCGCGCCGGTTTGGGCGATTTCGGCCGTCGTGTTCCTGTGGTTGTGGCCATGGCGGCCGGCGCTGGGCCACGTGACCGTGCTCGGGCTTCTGGGGTTGATCGTGGCGGAGGTTTGCCTGCGCAATTTCCGCAAGCTACCGTTCACCTGTTCCTATCTTCCGGGGCGGTCCTATGTGCACATGGCCGTTTTGACCTTGCTGGGCGTGATGGTTTTGATGGTGAAAGGCGCCGATCTCGAACGGAGGGCTCTGGAGAACACCACCGGTCTGGTTTCGATGCTGGTGCTCCTGGCGCTTGCGGCGGCTTGGGCCAGATGGCGGACCGGCGCCATGGCGAAATCGCCGGAGGGGCCGCTCCAGTTTGAGGCCGAGGCCGCACCCGCGATTCTTCAGTTGGGCCTGCATCGCGACGGAGTTGTGCCCCGGTGAGGTTCGCATGTGTTATACACCGTTCATGGATCCGCTGCTCCGCTGGCGCGCCGAATTTCCCATCCTCGATCGCACCGTTTATTTGATCAGCCACTCCCTGGGCGCCATGCCGCGCCGCACCCGCGATCGTCTGAAGCAGTACGCCGACGAATGGGACATGCGCGGCATCCGGGCCTGGGAAGAAGGCTGGTGGGACATGCCCGTCACCGTCGGCGACCTGATCGGAAAAATTATCGGCGCGGGACCGGGCGAAGTGGTCATGCAGCAAAATGTCTCCATTGCGCAGGCGATCGTGCTCTCCTGTTTCGACTGGACGGCCAAGCGCAACAAGATCGTCAGCGAGGAGATGAATTTCCCCTCGAATTTTTATCAATACGAACAGCTCCCCGCGCGCCTGGTGCGCGTTCCTTCCGAGGATGGGATCACCATTCCGCTCGAACGCCTGCTCGACGCGATCGACGGGGAAACCGCGCTGGTTTCCGTCTCGCACGTTCTGTTTCGCAGCTCTTTTATTCAGGATGTCGCGGCCATCACGCGGCGGGCGCACCAGGTTGGCGCAAAAGTGATCGCCGACATTTATCAATCCGCCGGAACGGTGCCCGTGAATGTGCGCGAATGGGACGTCGATTTCGCCACCGGCGGATCGGTGAAATGGCTGTGCGGCGGTCCCGGCGCTGGATATTTATATGTGCGCCGCGATCTGTGGCCGTCGCTCAAGCCGCGCCTCACCGGCTGGGCCGCGCATCGCGAGCCGTTCTCTTTCGCGGCCCATCACGATTACTCGGACGGTATCGAACGATTCCTGCATGGCACCGCCAACGTCCCCGCGATGTACGCCGCGCGTTCGGGCTACGAAATCATCAACGAAGCCGGCATTGACAACATCCGCGCGAAGTCGATGCGGCAGACAACTCGCTTAATCGAGCTTGCTGAAGCAGCCGGTTTCCGCGTCCGTTCCCCAAAAAATCCGGAGCAGCGCGGCGGCACGGTGACCATCGATGTTCCGAACGGCCGCGATGTAACCAGGGAACTGCTGCGCCGCGATTTTCTGCTCGATTACCGCCCCGGCGCTGGAATCCGGGTCGCGCCGCATTTTTATTCGACGGACCAGGAACTGGAGCTCGTGATCCACGAGACGCGCAGGACAGTAGAGACAGTAAAGTAGACCGTGCTCAATATTTCCGTCGACTGCCCGCGCGGATTCTAGCGTCTTATCGCTCACGTCGCTGCGCGATAAGACGCACTCGATGGCGCATTTCCTGAGCATTCAAACTCGCTTGAGCAGCTTTTTACCAACGCGGGTCGCCAGAGTTGGGGAAAGGACGGCGTGGAACTCGGCATGCATAACGCAAGGACCGATCAGCGTAAAAATTGTGGGCACTTTCACGAAAAGATATCGCAAACTCATTGATCATTTTCCGCGGGGGACAGTGCTTGTTTGCCTGGTCTTGTTCGCCGGGCTGGCCAGCGCTCAATCGATGCACGCGGTCGGCAACATCTTCAAACCGCTGGCGACGCCGGCCGAGCTGGTTTCCGAGGTTTCGTTATTAACGCTGGTGATTTGTGCCGCGGTTTTCCTAATTGTCGCCAGTCTGCTGGCTTACGCGGTGATCCGTTTCGGCTATCGGGAAGGAGACAGCCGCAGTGAGCCGGCCCAGGTCTACGGCAGCAACCAGGTGGAGATCGCCTGGACGGTGATCCCGATTCTGATCGTTTTCGCCTTAACCATGGCCACCGCGCGGGTGACTTCGGCCGTGCAGGATCACCACATTCCCAAAGACGCGGTGAACGTCACGGTGATCGCGCACCAGTGGTGGTGGGAGTTTCGCTACACCGACCTGAAATTCTCGACCGCCAATGAATTACATGTTCCGCTCAGCTCCATGGCGCAGCCGAAGCTGACGTATCTGACCCTCAAATCGGCCGATGTGGCCCACGGATTCTGGGTTCCGCAACTCGCCGGAAAGACGGACGTGATTCCGAATCGCACCAATAATATGTGGATCGACCCCAAAGAATTGGGCGTTTTTCTGGGCAATTGCTCGGAGTACTGCGGAACCCAGCACGCCAATATGGAATTGCGGGTGGTGGTCGAAACTCCGGAGGATTTCGGGAAATGGGTCTCGGCGCAGCAGGCGCGGGCCGCGGCGCCGGAATCCGCGGACAATCAGCAGGCGTTTCTTGCGTCGGCGTGCATCGCCTGCCACGCCGTGAACGGAACGCGGGCGAGAGGCCAGATGGGTCCGGATCTGACCCACCTGATGAGCCGGCAGACGATCGCCGCCACCGAAACTCCGCTGAACGCGTCCACGCTGCGGGATTGGATCGAGAATCCGCAGAAGCTGAAACCCGGCAACAAAATGCCCACCATCAAGCTGAGCGCCGGGCAACTGGATCAGGTGGTGGCGTATCTGACGACGCTGCATTAATCAGGAATCGCAATGGCATCCATTCCCTATCCTCTGGATAAAGGCGAGACGCGACGGGGCGCTTATTCGTGGGCGAGATTTGCTCATGAATGGGTGCTGACCGTCGATCACAAGCAGCTGGGCCTGATGTACATCATCGTGGCGCTGCTGTTTTTTGTCGCCGCCGGATTGCAGGCCGCGGTGATGCGCGCGCAGCTGATGTATCCCAACAACGATGTGCTGTCGCCGCAGGCCTTCAACCGGATGTTCACCATGCACGGCACCACCATGGTGTTTTTCGTGGGGATGCCGTTCATCGCCGGACTCGCGAATTATCTGATCCCGCTGATGATCGGCGCGCGCGACATGGCCTTTCCGCGCCTCAATGCCCTGGGCTTCTGGCTGACGCTTTTCGGCGGAATTTTACTGTACAGCAGCTATCTGGCCTGGGCGGGAACGGCGGGAACGGGCAGCGCTCCCGATGTCGGCTGGTTCGCCTATGCGCCGCTCACCGAAAAAGCGTTTTCGCCGGGAAGCAGCACCGATTTCTGGATTTTGAGCATCATCATGAGCAGCACCGGCAGCACCATCACCGCGGTCAACATTCTGGCCACGGCGCTGTGCCTGCGCACCGCGGGAATGACGCTGGCGCGAATGCCGCTGTTCGTGTGGATGTACTGCGTGGTGGCGTTTCAGATCCTGGTGGCGCTGCCGCCGTTGACCGCCGCGCAGGTGATGCTGCTGCTCGACCGGTTTTTGAACGCGCATTTCTTCGATACGGCCGCTTCCGGCTCGGCGATTTTGTGGCAGCACTTTTTCTGGCTGTTCGGACACCCGGAAGTGTACATTTTGATGATCCCGGGTTTCGCCTGCGTCACCGAAATTATTCCCGTTTTTTCGCGCAAGCCGATTTTCGGCCGCGCCGCCATGATCGGCGCCAGCGTGTGCATCGGACTGATCAGCCTGGGCGTGTGGGCCCATCATATGTACACCGTCGGGCTGCCGTCGAAGGCGAATATCTTTTTCGCCGTCGCCACCATGCTGGTGGGCGTTCCCACCGGCATCAAGATTTTCAACTGGCTGGCGACCATGTGGGGCGGGCGAATCCGTTTCCAGACGCCGATGCTGTTCTGCATCGCGTTTCTGTTTCAATTCCTGATCGCCGGGCTCACCGGCATCATGCTCGGCGTTGCGCCGTTTGACTGGCAGCTGGGCGATTCCTATTTCGTCGTGGCGCATTTTCATTACACCCTGATCGGCGGCCTGCTGATGACGCTGTTCGCCGCCATCTATTATTGGTTCCCGAAAGCCACCGGAAAAATGTTGAGTGAAACGCTCGGGAAATGGCATTTCTGGCTGCTGGTGATCGGCTTCCATGTGACCTTCGATCCGCTGCACTTCGCGGGACTGCTGGGCATGCCGCGCCGCATTTACACTTATCCGGCGGGCCGCGGCTGGGAAGGTTTCAACTACTATTCTTCCTGGGGCGTGGTGATTCAGGCCGTGGCGATCGCGATTTTCGTGTGGAATGTGATCGACTCGCTTATCCGGGGGAAAGAGGCGGGCAACGATCCGTGGGATGGGTGGACGCTCGAATGGGCCACCAGCTCGCCGCCGCCCGAATACAATTTCGTCGAGCCGCCCGAAGTGCGCAGCAGCCGGCCGTTGTGGGATCTGAAGCATCCCGAAGATCCCGACTGGAAGTACGAGCAATTCTAAGGAGCCTTCGTGTCCGCAGCCAGCGTCGCTATAAAGAATGATGAAGCGCAGAACCTCGATCGCGGCAAGGTAGGCCTGATCTGTCTGCTGTTGACCGAGGTCGCGCTGTTCAGCATCTTCGTCACCGCGTACCTTTTCTTTCTCGGCAAGAGCGAAACGGGACCGTACCCGGCCGATGTTCTGGTGGTTCCGGTGTGGGGGACCCTCTGCCTGTTGTCGAGCAGTTTCACGGTGGAAATGGCGGTGCTCGCGCTGCGCGCCAAGGCGGTCCGGCGATTCCAGATCTGGCTGGGTGTGACCATTCTGCTCGGCGCCGAGTTTCTGCGGCAGACCGGAATCGAATGGCGCAAGCTGATCAACGTGGATGGCCTCACCATCTCCACCAACGTTTTCGGGACCACCTATTATTCCCTGGTCGGGCTGCATGCCAGTCACGTGGTGATCGGCCTGACGCTGCTGTTGCTGGTGTGGCTGCTCGGATGGCGCGGAGCGCGGATTCTTCCGCACCATCGCCGCTTCGAACTGTTGAGCTGGTACTGGCATTTTGTCGATGCCGTGTGGGTGGTGGTTTTCACCGTGGTATACATCATCGGACGCTGAGATTTTTTATGGATCTGGAACAGGGAGCATCGCCCGAAACGATCGAATTGCCGGCGCCGACGCCGTGGCCGCTGGTTTTCGCGCTGGGCGTGGCGCTGATTTTTGCGGGACTGCTCAGCAGCCTCTATGTGTCGATCTTCGGCGGGATTTTGCTGCTGCTGGCGGCGGTGGGATGGTGGCGCCAGGTGCTTCCGGTGGAGCATCACGAGTCCGTCACCGTCGAGCCCGGCGCGATTTCGCCGACGCCGCGCGCGCCCATCCCGGTGGAATATGTGCGCGCCGGGCGCGAAGGACACCGGGTGCATATTCCGGCGCAAATTAAACCATACTCGGCGGCCTGGAAAGGCGCCATCGTGGGCGGGATCGCCATGGCCGGCGTGGCGATGTTCTTCGGGGTCGTTTCGCAGGGCAGCGTGTGGTATCCGATCAATCTGCTGGCGGCCGCCGCCGTTCCCGGCCTGGCCGCGGCGAGCGTCGAGCAGCTGCGCCAGTTCAGCATGCTCGGCCTGATTCTGGGCAGCATCATCCACGGACTCGCATCGCTGCTGGTCGGCGTGCTCTACGCAGTCATGCTGCCGATGTTCCCGCGCAAGGCGTTCTGGTGGGCCGGCGTTTCCGCGCCGATTTTATGGTCCGGCCTGATCGCGTCGACGCTGGGGTTCCTGAATCCGGCTTTGGCCGCGCGCATCGACTGGCGCTGGTTTGTGGCCTCGCAGCTGGCCTATGGATTGACCGGCGGATTCGTCATTGCGCGGGCGCAAAGCATCGAAACCCGGCAGAACTGGCCGCTGGCCGTCCGCGCCGGAATCGAAGCGCCGGGCGTGAATCCGCCCGGGAAACCTGAGTGAGCCGCGGGCGATCCGCCCGCTTTTTGAGACGATGGCTGAGGCAATTCTTACATCCTGGCGAATCGAGCCGGGAATGATTTGCCTGCTCGCGCTGGCCGCCCTGTTGTATCTGCGCGGATGGAGCCTGCTGCATCGCGAATCGCCGCACCGCTTCACGCCGGAACGAAGGGCGGCGTATCTGGCTGGTTTGGGCGCCTTATTCATCGCGCTCGCTTCGCCACTCGATGCGTTCGGCAATTTTCTGCTGGAAGCGCATATGGCGCAGCACCTGCTGCTGATCCTGATCGCGCCGCCGCTGATCCTGATGGGCCAGCCGCTCCTGCCCATGTTGCGGGGTTTGCCGCAGGCGACGCTCAAGAATGGTCTCGGCCCGTTCCTGCGCTGGCGCGCGCTGCGGCGAATCGGGCGTGTGCTGACGCATCCGGCCCTCACCTGGCCGGCGATGACCGTCGCGATCGTGTTCTGGCACATGCCGCGCTTCTACGAACTGGCGCTCAACTCGAGCGTCTGGCACGGCGCGGAGCACGCCTGTTTTTTCTACGCCGCAATTTTGTTCTGGTGGCCGGTGATCCAGGTTTGGCCCAGCCGGCCGCAGTGGCCGCGCTGGATGCTGATCCCTTACCTGGTGTTTGCCGACATCGTCAACACCGCTCTTTCCGCGTGGTTGGTTTTTTCGACGCACGTCGTTTACCGGACCTATGCGCTGGCGCCGCGCCTTGGCGGAATTTCGGCGCTGGACGATCAAACCGTCGCCGGGGCGATCATGTGGGTGCCCGGATCGCTCGCTTATCTCATCCCGGCGTTTGTCTTGGCGATGCAGGCCTTGAACGGCCCGCGCCACCAGCCGCGCCTGGTGCGAATCCAGCCCGCGCCGCGTCGGCCGGCGCGGCAACGCTGGGATTTGTTGCGCGTGCCGGTGATCGGGGCGATCCTGCGGCAGCGCTATTTCCGGCCGGCGATTCAATGCATCCTGTTCGCGCTGGCTGTGGCGGTCGTGATCGATGGTTTTTTCGGGCCGCAGATCGCGCCGATGAATCTGGCCGGCGTCCTGCCGTGGACTTACTGGCGAGGTTTCGCGGTCATCGCGCTGCTCGCCGGGGGAAATCTGTTTTGTATGGCGTGTCCGTTCATGCTGCCGCGCAATCTGGGCCGCCGTTTGTTCTCCGCACGCAGGCGATGGCCCGGCATGTTGCGCTCGAAATGGCTGGCCGCCGGATTACTGGTCCTGTACTTCTGGGCCTACGAAGCTTTCAGCCTGTGGAGCAGCCCGTGGTGGACAGCGTGGATCGTGGTGGGATATTTCGTCACCGCCTTGGTTGTCGATGGCTGGTTTCGGGGCGCGAGCTTCTGCAAATACGTCTGCCCCATCGGCCAGTTTCATTTTTTGAACGCGCTGGTTTCGCCGCTGGAGGTCAAGGTGCGATCAGCGGCCGTCTGCGCGTCGTGTGACACCCACGATTGCATCCGCGGAAATGCCGCCGGGCATGGCTGCGAGCTGCATCTGTTCCAGCCGCGCAAATCCGGCAACTTCGATTGCACCTTTTGCCTGGACTGCGTGCACGCCTGCCCACACGATAATGTCGGCATTATGAAAAACCCGCCGGCAGCCGCGCTCTACCGCAACGGCGGCGTGGACCGCGGCAGTTCTGGGATTGGCCGATTGTCCTCGCGTCCGGACGCCGCGGCGCTGGCCTGGGTGCTGGTTTTTGGAGCGCTGATCAATGCGGCGGCGATGGTCGATCCGGTGATGCAATCGATGCATTCGCTCACGGCTATTGTTGGCTTGAAATCGATGCTGCCGGTCACCACCATGCTGTTCGTCTCGGGAATCGTCTTCGCGCCGATGCTGCTCGCGGGGATCTGCGGCGCCGCCTCAGCCTGGCTCGGCCGCGTCGAAGGTTCTCGAAGAAAACGGATGACCCGGAGTTTCGCCTTCGCGCTGGTCCCGCTTGGATTCAGCTTGTGGGTTGCACACTTTTCGTTTCATTTGATCGTCGGCTGGCGCTCTCTGGCGCCCGTTCTCGATCGCATTCTCGGCTCGTCTGTACCTGCAATGACCGCCAATCTACCCGGTTGGTGGCCCGCGCTGCAACTCCTGCTTCTCGATTCCGGGCTGATTCTAAGCCTTTACGCCGCCTGGCGCACGGCGCGCCGTCAGGTTCCGGAAGCGGGCCGCGCGCTGCGCCTGGTAACCCCCTGGGTCGTTCTGGCGATTGCCTTCTACGCGGCTGCGGTCTGGATTTTGTTCCAACCGATGCAGATGCGCGGGATGGTGATGTGATGCGCCGCGCCCTGTTTCTGTTCCTCGCCGCTTCCGCGCGGCTGTTCGCCGATGGAGGCATGATGATTCTGCATCAGCCAGCGCCGCCCTATGTCATCACCGTTTTCGCAGCGCCGGCGCCGCCTCGCGTAGGGATGGCCGACCTGAGCATTCTGGTGCAGAACGGCGAAACGCAGGAGCCGGTCCTTGACGCCGGCGTGCAGATCGAAATCACCAGAAATGGCATCCCCGTCCGCGTTCCCGCCACGCACGACCGCGCACAAAATAAACTGCTCTACGCGGTCTCTGTTCCGTTCGATGAACCGGGAAACTGGCGCTATGCAGTTCTTCTCCATGCGGCCGCCTCCAGGAAGCCAATCATCGTGCCGGGACAAATCGCCATATTGGGCGAGCCGCCAAAAATTGTAAGTTACGCAGGATATCTCGCGCTGCCCTTCGTTTTTCTCGTCCTTTTCGCGCTGCATCAGTGGCTGAGGGGGATGCCAGCGGATCCGCCAGCCCGCTGATATCTATAAAGATCGAAAGAGCTTTGTCCGATGTTGATAAGGTGGACGTTGAAGTCGTTACCGGCGACACGCAGAAATCGGCCATGTTGACTATGGCCCTGCTGACGGACAATTCGTCGGCCGCCGACGCCATCGAGTATGTGGCCGCTGAAACCGGCCTGCTCGGCGTCGTTTTCAGAGGCTCGCCTACAACTGGTAAAATTCCGGCGACGATTCGAGCGCTTCAGACGCAAGGTCCTGATTTCGTATTGCTCGATGTCAGCGATTGGGATTCCGTTGCACCGCTGGCCGACAGGCTCAAAGTTCAAGATTTTAATGGGATTATTGTGGGCTTCCGGCCCAAATGGGAGCGGATGGAAGCGCTGGTTTTGAAGGAATCCGGCATCAGGTACCTGTTGCGGGAACCGTTCTCTCCCGCGGAACTGGAGACCGTTGTCTATGAGGCGCTCCACAAAGAGCGACCCATCACCAACCCGAACATTATCGCGTTCCTGCCGGCCAAGGCCGGCGGAGGATGCTCGACGACCGCTGTCCACACCGCCGCGGCGTTGGCCCGGACCGCGCCCATGAACGTGCTGCTGATCGAGAGCGACCGCCGTTCCGGGGTGTATTCGATCATGCTCGGCCTTGAGAACCGTCTGGGGCTCGACGACGCTCTGAGCCTGGGAAATGCCTGGACCAGTCTGGAGTGGCACCAGCACATCGTTCGGATTTCCGGTTTCCACCTGCTGGCCGCAAATCCGATGCACCGGCGCAGAGTCCCGTCGTGGGCGGATTATTACCAGCTTTTGTGTCACATTCAAAAGCAGTACGATTACGTGCTCATCGATTTGCCCGAAATCGTGAATGAAGCCACGGCGGAAGTGGTCCGTTCCGCGCGTAAGATTTTTATCGTGTGCACACCCGAGATTCCCTCCTTGAAGATGGCCCAGTTTCGCGCCAACGAACTCGAATCCTGCGATATTCCAAGCGAGCGGATTCACGTATTGATTAATCGTTGGGAACACGAGGCCGCGGCGGCGCGAGACCTGGAAAACGAACTGGAGCGGCCCGTCTTTGGCGTGCTCCCCAACGACTATGCGAATCTTCAGAAGGGGATGCTGGAATCGCGCCTCGCTTCACCGGAGAGTTCCTTTGCGGAATCCTGTCAGGCGCTTGCCCGAAAAATCAGTGGATTACCGAAGTCGGTACCGGAGCGTTCCAAATTCATATCGCTGCGGAAGCTCGCTCGAATTGCCGGGTAGTCCACCGCATTTTCACGCCAGCGGCGCATGATTCGCGGCAAGCTCGCTAGCAGGGTGCTGAAAAATGGGACAGACTACTCTGTCCCCGCCTGTAAGTTATTCATGCCGCGTGCGACCATGGCCGTGGACAGAGCGGTCTGTCCCCTTTTTCAGCACCCTGCTAGGGAACGCACGAACAGGTCAGCGCGCGTGGTCGCTCGAAGCCGAGCTTTTTTCGGCGAACAGCATCGGCGCGACCTCATGCAGGTAACGCCGCCACACCATCCAGGTGTGCGCGCCGCTGCTCTCAAAAAATTTATGCTCGATGCCGTTCCTGGTCAGA
This sequence comes from Bryobacteraceae bacterium, assembly GCA_035507655.1. Classification (GTDB taxonomy): domain Bacteria; phylum Acidobacteriota; class Terriglobia; order Bryobacterales; family Bryobacteraceae; genus Palsa-187. Next base: position 16,079 of record DATJNW010000162.1, read on the forward strand.
AATTCTGAAAACGCCCGGTTCGGCGCGAATAAACTGTCTTCGGTTCCGCAGCCGGTCCAGAGAAGTTTCAACTGGCGATTGCTGGCGTTCGGGTCCGCGATCAGGCTCGAAAAAGTCTTGGCGAAATCCGGTCCGCGAACGGCGGCGCTCATGCCGATCACGTAGCTGAAGCGGTCGAGATGCGAGAGGCCGATGGTCAGCGACTCGCCGCCGCCCATCGATAATCCGGCGATGGCGCGATGCTCGCGGTCGCGGCCGGCGCGGTAATTCGATTCGACAAATGGGATCAGGTCCTCGAGCAGGTCGCGACCGAAATCGGCGGTGTTGTTTCCCGCCGTACGCCGGCCCGGCTGCGGTTCGTGCGCGTAGCCGAACGGCATCACCACCAGAAATGGCTTGATCGAGCCATCCGCAAGCATATTGTCGAGAATCACATTGGCGCGGCCCAGATGCGTCCAGGCGTTCTCATCGGCGTTGGCGCCGTGCAGCAGATAGAGCACCGGATAACGCCGCGAGCTCGCCTGGTAGCCCGGCGGCAGATAAATCAGCACGCGGCGCAGCGAGTCGAGCGATTTCGAGGGATACCAGCGCTCCTCCACCGTGCCGTGCGGCACGCTGCGCGGGTCGTAAAACGCCGGTTGGTCGCCGGGGACAATCAGGATGCTTTGAATCGTGCTCGGCGTCGAACCGGTTTTGACGCGCGCGTTGCTGACGTCGATGGTCTTCATGCCGTCGATGACGAAGTTGTAATTATAAATCTCCGGCGCGAGCGGTCCGACGGTTGCTTCCCACAAACCGTTGCCGGCTTGGTGCATCTCGACCGGCTTCGCGGTGAACTCGCCGGTGACGGCGGCCGAGGAAACCCGCGGGGCCTCTAAACGGAAAGTCACCGTGCGGTCCGCGTGGACCTCGGGCGATACGACGGCGGCGGGCGGCTGGGCCGTCGCGGCGGCAGCAAACAGGGCGAGCGTGGAAACGATTTTTCGCATGGAAAGAACCTCAACCATCTCTTCGAGAATTATATCCCCCGCACGGAAATCGTGATTTAATAAGGACTGCGAAATTCGGCTTTAGAACAACGAAGGGAACCCTCATGTCCCGTTTTCATGCCTCCGCCGCCACGTTAGCGCTAATGCTCCCCGCGATGCTTGCCGCCCAGCAGCCGCAAAGCGCGGACGCGAAAGCCCAATATGCCGCCGCCAACATTCGCGTGATGGCGCCGGGCGTGGTGTACAACGCCGGGCTGCTCGATCTGGCCGCGGAGTACACGAAAAAAACCGGCAGGAAAGTCGTGGTGACCTCGGTCGGCATGGGCCGCATCGATAAGGCTGCGCGCACCGCGGATCCGCCGGCGGATGTGATTTTCCTGCCGCTGGAAATGATGAGCACGCTGTCGCTCGACCGCGGAATCGTGCCCGGGACGTTTACGCCGCTGGGGCGCTCGGAGATGGGGCTGGCGGTTCGCGCGGGCGCGCCGCATCCGGATATTTCGACGGTGGAGAAACTCGCGGCGGTGCTGCGCGGCGCCAAACTGGTGATGCGTTCGAACCCGGCGGGCGGCAGCATGGTGGCCAAGGTGATCGAAGATAAAGTGATCAAGCGCCCGGAATTTGCGGACGTGAACAGCCAGGTGAGCACGCATGGCGAAGGCGGCCAGGCGCTGGCGCGCGGCGAAGGCGATATGGCGATTCAGGCGATTTGCGAGATCTATCCGCATCCGGAAATTTCGCTGGTCGGGCCGCTGCCGCGCGAGTTGGGCGCGTGGATCGATATGTCGGGCGCGGTCTCGGCGCGCTCCCTGCACAAACCGGATGCGCAGGCGTTTTTGAAGTTCCTGCTGCGTCCGGAATCGAACGCGATCTGGAAAGCGAAGGGCCTCGAGCGGTACAACAACTAGCGTATCTGCGTTCCTGATTTATTAATTCAGCTTATTTAAGTCTGTGCGGGGCGCGCCTGCGGCGGATTAATGGCTCAAGCTCTCGCCGGAAGCTTCCACTCTTCGTCGAAATAGCCCGCGGTGATGACTTCGCTTTCCACCGGCTCATTCACCGGCTGGCGAAGGGACAGCACCGCGTAATCGCCGAAGCGCGGAAACAAGCTGGCGTTGGTCGCAGCCATTTCATTGTGATGGAAGGAATGCCCGCTGTTCAGCACCACGTATTTCGCCAGCGCCAGCGGATTCGGATGGATCATCGCGATCGTGTGATTTTCAGCGCTGTAGCCATGGCCCTCGACTACAATCTGCCGCGCATCCCAGCGGATCGGCAGCTGCGCCAGGACGCGCTTCAGCACCGAATTGCTTTCCGGATCGCCGAACAGGATCAGGTGATGTTGCGACAGGTCCTCCGCCGTCACGTCGTCATCGTCCTTGATCCGGACGTCACCGCGGAAAAATTTCGCGAAATCGTTCTGGAAATTGGTGAGCGTCTCCTGCGCGTAACGCGCGGGCATATCGTTGCTGCTCTGCCCGGTCGCGCGCACGCACAGGAACGACGCGTAGAACGCATCGTCGATCGGCCCCTGCAATCCGTGGCGCTTGCGCAGTCCGCCGGGCTCGCCTTCGGCCCAGGCGCCCGCCCGCTTCACCAGCTTCAGCTCTGCGCCGGACGCGACGATGTTGTGGCCGTCGATCTCGACCTTCTGGATCCCCGGAGTCTTCAGCGTCAGCGCGCTGACGTTGGTGGTGCGAAGCTGCATGGCGGCGTCGCTGGTCGATCGCGTGGCGTCCACTTCAGCGCGTTGGTAATGCTGGTCGAGCCCCTCGACCGTCACCCAGAAGCAGCGATTAAAGCGCGTCGTGTAGGTGACAAAGCGAATATGGTCGGGATCCGTGCGGCCTTTCTTCGCCGCCGCGTCGATAAACTGGTTGGCGCGCGCCCGGCTGTGCGGCTCCCAGCGATGCGGTGTATTGGGGCCGACCAGCATGATCATCGGAAGATCGCCGGTGAACCAGTTCAAGCCTTCCTGGTGGAAATGAATATCGGACTTGGCCAGCTCGTCGCGCACATTTTTCAGATTCGGAAGCTGCGCGTCGATTTCGCCGGTGTAAGCCGCCGTCGGAAGCTGAAACGCGTTGAGCGCGTAATCCTTGGAATCGTATATGTGCAGCGTCTTCAGTTGATACGGGGGCAGGTACGGCATCTTGCCATAATGCTGCGTGTCGTTGAACCCGGCGCCGGGCTCGATCGCGGCCCAATGATCGGGATGCTGCAAACCAAGGTGCCAGGTGCCCGACCCGCCCATCGAAAATCCGCGCAGAATGATGCGATTTTCGTCGACCGAATAGTGCTTCTGCGTGGCCGTGACCGCTTCGAACACATCGGTCTCACCGGCCCAGCGATAGGCGTTGTTGGTGCGGCCGAGCACTTCAATCTGCAAAAAATCGGCTGGCGGATTAGGCACGCTTCCCGCGACAATCTGCCGGTGCGACAGGAACTGCACTTCCACCATGCCGCGATTGGTTCCGTGCAGCATCACGTCCAGCCGCATCGGCTGGCCGGCGCGATACGATTCGGGAACATAGGCGAGGTAAGGCTGAACGCTGTCGTCGATGCGCGAGCGATAGGCGCGAATCACCGGCCCGGTCTGGGTCTTCCACGGCGTTCTGCCGGATTCGAGATCGGAGGCGCGCTCCAGGCCCAGGTCGAGCAGCGCGTTGATCTGGGAGATCACATCCTTGCCGTAATACTCGCCGAAGCGTCCGATCCAGGAGCCCGCTTTATGAAAGATCTCGACATCAACCAGCAAATCGTCGCTGGTGTTGTTGGCCTTCAGCGCCTTCAGCGCGGAATCGAGCGAGGCGAGCTTGCGATTGATCTCGGCCGCCTGCGCCGGCGTCGGAGGAAAAGTCTCCTTGGGCGGCGCCTGCGGCGGAAGCACGTATTGGCCTGGCGCTAAACGGGAAGCGGCGGCAGCGCCGGCCAGCATCAGAAAGGTTCTTCGATTGGGATTCATACCAGGACTCCGTGCGCGACGCCGCTGCCGAAAGCCTGAAGCATCGCTAGATAAAGATTTGACTGGCAGTACGTCTTCCGCGTGGTTCGAACATCGCCGAACGGGTATTCCGCCGGACTTGCGGCGGCCAACACCACCGGCCCGCGAACGTGGCGCTCTGCCCGCTTCATCGCATCTCCTTTTGAACGGCCGCTGGTGTTCCGTTCCGCTTCGGTGAGACACGCGGCCCAACAATTATATATCAATGGATTCAGGTGCGCCGGGGGGCTGCGAAAGCGGGTAGAGTCCGAAATATGCGCAGATTTCGGACCCTGCCCGAAAGTGTTCCTTAGGAAATTCGTTTGGCGGGGCCTAGCGCGCGCGTAGACGCGTTTTCAAAGTCCCCCTACCCGAGGTATCAAAAAAGTTTTTTAGGCCCCTCGATTTTTGCCCTTCAAAGTCGCAACAAATTGAAGGCAGAGGGGTTGGGAAAAAATGCCGCTTTTTGATCGCCCATAGCGCCGATCGGTGGCGAGATGCTCGAAGCGAACCTGCCAGCCCGCACCAAACCAGCGCCGGCCGGCGCGAGCGAGTCATCGCGAATTCAGCGCCACCGGCTGCGTGTACGCGCCGTCTCCCGCCGAATCCCACGCCGCAAAGCGCACCCATTTCTTGCCCGTCGCATCGAACGGAATCTTGAATTCATGCGTGCCGAACGGCGCGAGCTCCGTCGCCGGAATCACCTTGCGGTCGACCTTGTGCCCATCGCTCCACACCAGCTCGACAAATTCCATCGGAAAGGTCCACTCGACCTCCGCGGTGTAGACGCTCTGCGCGCCGCTGCCCGAAACGCCGTAGTCATGGAACAGCACTTCGCCGGTGGTCCCGTAAAAATTCCCCGAGCGCAGCGCGTCCACCACCGGCTGCCAGCCATCTTTAAACAGCGGCACGCGATCGAGCTTCACATAATTTACCGAAAGCAGCGGATATGTCTCGTCATCCGGCCATTTCGAATAGGTGTCGCCCTCGGCCAGCATGTACTTCGGTTTCGGCGCCCAGTTGCTTGAATCGTCCATCACGCCGAAACAACGCGTCTCGCACAGGCGTTTTTCGGAAAGATCGACGGGCAGCGATTCCCACGACGCGCCGATATTGCGATCGGTCAAAAAATAATCCTGGTTGCGCACCGCATCGGGATAACCGGCGGAATTCTTGGTGCGCGGATGGGTCTGATAAAGGACCGCGTTCTCGCGATTCACCAGACTCATCACGTCGGCAGCCGAACCGAGGTGATAAACCTGGCCGTACGCCGGATCGTTTTCGATGAACGTCTGATTTTCCGGCCGCGGATGCGCGTGCGAATAATAAACCGGACGCGGCGTCATCAGCCACCAGTGGCCGCCCAGGAAAACGTTCGGCTCCTCGCCGGGAATGAACAGCAGATTGCGATCGGAGATGCGCGCGCAGCCGTCAAAATAAACCTTCTGCTCCATAAACCGCTTGGGGCCCGGATCGGAGGGATCGGAATCGTCGTGAAAATCGGCGAGATTGACAATGTTGATCCCCAGCGCCGCGAACACGTCGACCCACGGCGGGCGATAGTCGAGCGTCTTACGATCGCGCAGCACCTCGTTGAAGTCGAGATGGAAATGGCTGGCCATCACCTTATAACCAGGAAGCGGCTTGAAGGTATCGTCGTGCGTGTAGGCCAGCACGGATTGTTGCGTCGCGCGATCGTCTTCCGGGCTCAGGTAAAAATACACCGCCATGTGCTGCATGGTTCCGGCGGGAGCGTTATAGAGCGCGTAATTGTCCCAATGGCCTTCGGAAGTGGCGCTGCGGCGCTTCCATTCGGCGTCGGTGACGCCCCAGGGATGGTAGCCCTCGCCGCGCTCCGGCATCATGGCGCCGGCCGCGAATGCGGTGTCGCTGTCCTTGCGATAGTAAACGTAGCCTAGATTCACCTCATCTTCACGCGCGAAGAAAAATTTGTGCGGCGGCGGAAACACGGCCACCGATCCGTTCTGTGAATGGACGATGGCCAGGCGATTGCGCGCGCGAAGATTCATCGGTTCGCGGTTGACGGCGCCGCCGAACTCGTATTTCTGCCACGCCCGCGCGGTGTCGCGCCAGCTGATCGCCGGATGCGTGGCGATATCGAAATCCTTCAAGCCCGCCTGGTAAATGTAGGCGACGCCCGGCTGATCGGTTTTGGCGACGGCCTCTTCGCGCAGCAGATTCGAGCCGCGGTAAACGGTGTATTCGAGGCCGCCGGAGAAAATTCCCATGTCGAGACCGTCGAAGGCGACGGTCAGCCGCGCACCGTCGCTGGCCGCGCGGCAGCCGGTCGAATGAAACGTCGCCGAGGCGCGCTTCACCTCGCTCGGATCGCGCGGCAGCGGATAGGAATCTCCTTTGCCCGGCACGCCGGGCACCACCAGCGGCGCATCCCAGAAGGTGTACCATTTTTCGCGGTCGTACAGCTCCGGCGTGACTTCGATGTGCAGCAGTTTGAACTGCGCGGCCTGCGCCATCGACATGCGGCGCTTGCCGCTGGTGACGTGAAATTCCGGTTCGAGAGAACTGGCGAGCGAAAGCCAGCGCCCGTTCTTGCGCACCTCCAGACTGGCGACCATGGGCCGGCCGTCGCGAATCGCAAAGGAGGCGCGCAGTTCCGCCGCGCGCTCGCCGCGCCAGGTCACCTCCAGCGCGCCGCCGCGATTTTCCGCTTTCAATCCGTCGATCGGTTTATAGCCCTGAAGATCGCACGTCTGTCCCCAGGCCATTCCGCAGCACAGCAGCAATGCCCACTTCATTTCCTGGCGAACCTCCCTCGATCACTATCTCACGGCTAGCGCTCGGTAGTGCGTGGAATCTGTGTTGAAACCCCCGCCATTACTGGCGGGGCTGTAACGCGGGGGCTCTCCATGCTGCCGCGCAGCTCCGGCGCTTGCTGGCCGCAGGCTGCTCAATGTATACTCGTTTGGGGGCGAGAACGGAGAGCGAAGTCCATGGGCAAATCCCGTGGGATATTCCTTGCGGCGATCATTTCCATCGCCAACGCCGCGGTTCCTATTGATGCGCACAAAGCGTCGCCGCTCGCGGATGCGATGGAACAGGGCGACAAACCGGCGGTGCGATTGCTGCTCGAGCGACACGCGGATGTGAACGCGGCGCAGGGCGACGGCGCGACCGCGCTCCATTGGGCGGTGTACCAGGACGACGCGGAAAGCAGCGCGCTGCTGATCGCCGCCGGAGCGCATGTGGACGCGCGGAACCATTATGGCGTCACGCCGCTGGTGCTTGCTTCCAAGAACGGCAACGCCACCATCATCCGGCAATTGTTGAAGGCGGGCGCCGATCCGAATGGCGCGGTTCGCGGCGATGAAACACCGCTGATGTTCGCTTCACGCACCAACCGCGTCGACGCAGTGAATGCGCTGTTAAGCGGAGATGCCAAAGTCAATTCGCACGAAGACTGGAACGGCCAGACCGCGCTCATGTGGGCAGCCGACGCGGGACAGGCGGCCGTGGTGCGCGCGCTGCTCGACCACGGCGCCGATGTTCATGCGCGTTCGCACAGCGGCGCGACCGCTCTTCTGTTCGCCGCGCGGCACGGCGATCTCGATACGGTGAAGGCGCTGCTTGAAGGCGGAGCCGGCGTGAACGAAGCCCGGCCCGACGGCGCGACACCGTTGCTTTGCGCGGTCATCAATGGTCACGCCGATCTGGTCGATTTTCTGCTGGCTAAAGGCGCCAACCCGAACGCCGAAGGCGGCGTGACGCAGATCACCGTGCAAGGTACGCGCGCGACGGCCATTCCTCTTAAGTACCGCCGTCTCGGTTACAGCAAACGCGATTCCGAGCGCGTCGCGCCGGACAATGAATGGGGAAGACCGCTCCAGGCGGCCGTCTCGGTGGCGAACTGGTTCACCAGCGATGATGTCATCGACGTGCAAATCGACCGCCTGCGGGTGATCAAATCGCTGCTCGCGCATGGCGCCGATGTGAACGGCCGCAATTCTATGGAGGAGCCCCGCTGGCCCGGCGCGAGATACCGCCGGCCGCTTCAGGGCGCGACGGCGTTTCTGCTGGCGGCCAAAGCCGCGGACCTCGATGTGATGCGCCTGCTTCTCGCCCACGGCGCCGATCCGAAGATCAACACCATCGATAACATTACGCCGCTGATGGCCGCCGCTGGGATCGCCTGGGCGTCCAATCAGGACCGCGCGACCGAAGCCCAGGTGCTGGACGTGGTCAAGTTCCTGGTGGAGGAAGAGCACGCCGACGTGAACGCCGCGAACGATGTCGGCGAAACCGCGATGCATGCCGCGGCCTATCGCGGCGCCAACAGCGTGGTGCAGTATTTATATGATAAAGGCGCCAAGCTCGATGTGGTGGCCAAAGACGGGCGCACGCCGTTGATCATTGCCGAGGGCGTGGAATACGGGGACTCGTTTGCCGAGCAGCCGCAGACAGCGGCGCTGCTTCGTAAGCTCGGCGCACCGGAGCGGCAATGCCCCGGCAAGTGCGTGGCCGCGATTCCGGACGCGAAAACAAAATGAGCGCACTCCGCCTCACATTGACGCTGGTGGTTGCGGGTGTGGCCGCGCTCGCCGGTGACGCGCAAACGAACCCGCGCGCGGTTCTCGATCAATATTGCGTGGTGTGCCACAACCAGCGGCTCAAGACCGCCGGTCTCATGCTGGACACGCTGGATCTGGCGAAGGTCGGCGATCATGCCGAAGTTTGGGAAAAAGTGGTGCGCAAGCTTCGCACCGGCGCCATGCCCCCGGCGGGAATGCCGCGGCCCGGCAAGACGCTGGCCGCCGGCACGGCTTCGTGGCTGGAGGACCAGCTCGATCGCGCGGCTGCCGAACATCCCAATCCGGGCCGTCCCACGCTGCATCGTCTCAACCGCGCCGAATATCAGAATGCGATTCGCGATTTACTGGCGCTCGACATCGACGCCGCGTCTCTTCTGCCCGCGGACAATGCCGGTTACGGGTTCGATGACAACGCCGATGCGTTGATCTCGTCGGCCGCGCTGACCGAGCGATATCTCGACGCCGCGGCGAAGATCAGCGAAATGGCGCTGAGCCGCATCCCCAGCGCTCCGCCGCCCGATACCGTTCTCGTGCCCACCGATCGCGACGCGTCGCGCCGGTTCAGCGACGATCTGCCGTGGGGTTCCCGCGGCGGCGCGGCGTTTCGCTACTATTTTCCCGACCAGGGCCAATACGAGTTTCAGATCCGGCTGCGTCAGATCGGGGTGCAGGGCGATATTTCGGGAATCACCGAGGAGCCGTTTGAACTGGACGTGAGCCTGGACAAGGACCGCGTCTTTACCACGACGGTGGGCGGGCCGGAGTTCATGAAAATTCCGAAAGACCTGCGCGACAAAAAGGTGCTGGAGGCGCTTCACTTCAAGGTTCCGGGCACGGCTGGCGAACATCTGGTGGAGGCGTATTTCGTCTCCAAAACGCAGGCGTTTGTGGAGGACCTCTTCGATCCTTATCTGCGCCGGGAGCCGTACCGCAGCGCCGGTCCGCCGGAGATTCAGAGCGTCACCATAGCGGTGCCCGCTTCGGGAACCGGCCCCGGGCCGAATACGCCGAGCCGCCGCCGGCTCTTAATTTGCCACCCTGCAACCGCGGCGGAAGAAGCGCCCTGCGCCGAAAAAATTATCGCGACTTTCGCGCGCCGCGCCTATCGGCGGCCGGTGACCGCGGAAGATCTCAGGGTTCCGCTGAATTTATATAAGGAAGGCAGCGAGAGGGGCGGATTCGAATCGGGTATCGCCATGGCCGTTCGCGGCATATTGGTGAGCCCGTATTTTCTGTTTCGCTTCGAGGGCCAGCCCGAGTCGATCCCGGCGAATACCCCGTACCGCATCAGCGATCTCGAACTGGCTTCGCGTCTGTCGTTCTTTTTGTGGAGCAGTATTCCCGACGACGAGCTGCTGCGGGTCGCGGCGAAGAATCAGCTTCATGATCCGGCTGCGCTCGATCAGCAGGTGAAACGCATGCTGGCCGATCCGAAAGCGGACGCGCTGGTCCAGAATTTCGCGGGTCAGTGGCTGCACATTCGCAACGTAGCCGAATTTCACCCCAGTCCGGAATTGCTGTTTCACTTCGACGATAATCTTCGGCTGGCGATGGAGCGTGAGACGGAGCTGTTCTTTGCGAGCATCATTCGCGACAACCGCAGCGTGCTCGATCTGCTCGATGCGGATTATACGTTTCTCAATGAGCGCCTGGCCAGGCACTACGGAATTCCGGGCGTTTATGGAGAACGCTTCCGGCGCGTTTCGCTACCGGCCGGCAGCGTGCGGCGTGGGCTGCTGGGCCAAGGCTCCATTCTGACGGATACGTCGCGGCCCAACCGAACCTCGCCGGTGCTTCGCGGGAAGTGGATTCTCGAAAACATTTTCGGCGCGCCCCCACCGCCGCCGCCCTCCAACGTTCCCGATCTCCCCGAAGAAAAGGATCCAAAAAAGGTGCTTCCGATGCGCGAACAGATGGCCCGGCACCGCGCCAATCCCGTCTGCGCGGGTTGTCACGCGCAGATGGATCAACTGGGATTTGCGCTCGAAAATTTCGATGCCATCGGCGAGTGGCGGAGCACCTATTCATCCGGCGCTCCGGTGGATGCGGCCGCGAAGCTTCCCGACGGCACCACCTTCAACGGCCCGGCGGAGCTTCGCCAGGTGCTGCTGCAGCACTCTGACCAATTTTATACGACGGTGACCGAGAAGCTGCTGACCTACGCGCTGGGGCGAGGGCTCGAGGCGAGCGATGCGCCGGCCGTGCGCCAGATCAAGCGGGAAGCGGGAGCGGACGACTATCGTTTCGACGCCCTGATTGAAGGGATCGTGCGCAGCGTGCCGTTTCAAATGAGAATGGCGCAGAAAGACTTGAACTGAATCGAGGAGGTGATCGAATGGTGATCCGAAAGAAAGCATTGGCGCGGCGAACGGTGCTGCGCGGAATGGGCGCGGCGGTGGCGCTGCCGTTCCTCGATGCGATGGCGCCCGCGCTGTCCGCGCGCACGGCCTCCGTTCCGCGGTTCACCGCCGTTTATATCGGCAACGGCGTGAACGTTCCGCAGTGGACTCCGCCCTCGGAAGGAACGGGATTCACTTTTTCCCCCACTCTGAAACCGCTGGAGCCGCTTCGCGCCCACACGCTGGTGCTGAGCGGGCTCGACAATTTCCCGGCGACGGATGAGGGCGATTCCGGCGGACAGCATCCGCGCGCCGCGCCGGCGTTCATGAGTTCGGTTCATCCCAAGCAGACCGAGGGCGCCGATGTGCGCGCGGGCACCACCATGGATCAGATTATCGCGCAGCGCATCGGCCAGGATTCCAAGCTTCCCTCGCTCGAAGTGGCGGTGGATCGCGTGGACGTCGTCGGCGCGTGCGACCACGGATATGCATGCGCTTACCTGAACTCGATGTCCTGGAAGACGCCGACCATGCCGCTTCCGGCGGAGACCAATCCTCGCTTCGTGTTCGAGCGCATGTTCGGCAGCGGCAATACGCCGCAGGAGCGCCGTGAGCGAAGCGAGGAAGACCGCAGCATTCTCGACGGCGTAACCGAACAGATCGCCAGCCTGCGAAAGGAGCTGGGCGGCACCGACCGCGCCAAGCTCGGCGAATATTTCGACTCCGTGCGCGAGGTGGAGCAGCGCATCGCCAAGACCGAATCCTCCAATCGCCAGGTGGTGATCCCCGGGCGGCCCATCGGCGAACCGGCGACCTTCCGGGAACACGCCGAACTGATGTTCGATTTGCAGGCGCTGGCGTTTCAGGCCGACATCACGCGGGTGACTTCCTTTCTGATGGCGCGCGAGAACATCGTCCGGGCCTACAACGAAATCGGCGTTCCGGAGGCGCATCACGCCGTATCGCATCACGCCAACAATCCGGAGAAACTGGCGATGTATGCCAAGATCAACGTCTATCACGTCGACACGCTCGCCTATTTCATCCGCAAGCTGCAATCGATTCAAGACGGCGACGGAACCTTGCTCGATCATTCCGTGGTTCTGTACGGCGCCGGCATGAGCGACGGCAATACGCATAACAACTACAACGTCCCGGTGGTGATCGTCGCCGGACGGGACCAGCAGATCGAAGGCAATCGTCACCTCCGCTATCCGAAGGGCACCCCGCTGGCGAATCTTTCGCTCACCCTGATGCTCAAGTTTGGCGTGCCCGCGGAGCACTTCGGCGACAGCACCGGTAAGCTTCCTCTGGTGGACGTGTAAAACATCTCGACGTGGCTGCTCCGCACCCTGCTAAACTTCCCGGGGGGTCAGCATGACTGGGATATCGCGCGTTGTTTCCATCCTGGCGAGGTTTATGCTGATCGCGGCCTTGCTCGCGGGCGCTGACCAGGATTTTGCCGCGGCGGCGACGGTTACGCGATACAAAGAGGTAAAGGATTGGCCGAGCCTTCCCCCGGGCGTTCAGCTTGGCGAAACCGCCGGGGTTGCCGTCGACGTGAATGGCCACGTCTTTATTTTCCATAGACCCGGCCGAGGGTTCGACCTCAAGGCGGCAACGAAGCTCACCGAGCCGACGGTGCTCGAGATCGACGCCAATAGCGGCAAGCTCATTTCTTCATGGGGCGCGAACATGTTTCTGGTGCCGCACGGCATCAGCATCGACCGGCAGAACAACGTTTTCCTGACCGACGTCTCCTTGCAGCAGGTGTTCAAGTTCACGCACGATGGCAAGCTCATCTTCGCGCTCGGCGAACCGCGTGCCGGAGGATGGGACGCGACGCACTTCAATGAACCCACCGACATCGCCATCCGTCCGGACGGAAGTTTCTATGTCTCGGACGGATATGTGAACAGTCGCGTCGCGCTCTTCGACCGTAATGGAAAATGGTTGCTGGAGTGGGGCAAAAAGGGATCGGGCGAGGGCGAGTTCCGTAATCCGCACGGACTCGTGCTCGTACCGGGCAGCACCGACGTTCTCGTCGCCGACCGCGAGAACTCCCGCCTTCAGCTGTTCGACCGGGTTGGCAAATTTAAGCGGCAATGGACTGGGGCTAAGGACGCTCAAACGACCGGGCGCGTCTTTTGCGTGGACGCCGATTCCGATGGTTATCTTTACGTCGGCATTCGCCGCGCCGACTACGATCACCAGCACACCGGCATCCTGAAGCTCGACCGCGACTGGAATATTGTCACATCCATCGGCTTCGGCAAACCCGGCGATCCGGTGTTCAACGCCGTTCACGATATCGCGGTAGGCCGCGATGGCTCGATTTACGTGGCCGAAACACGAACCAAGCGAGTCGTCAAGCTCCGTCCGGTGAAGCCGTGATGCGGAGCCTCGATCCCAGGAGCCATGCGTGTGCTAATTAAAGGAACCGCGTCCGCACCAGGCTGCGGTCGATTGAAGCGAGGGTCGGACGGCCGGTCTGCGCCATCGCCATCACCAGTTCGCCTTGCAGAATTTCGATCACGCGCGTCACGCCTTCCGGCCCGAAGGCTCCCAGCCCCCAGCGCGCCACGCGCCCCACGCAAACGGCCTTCGCGCCCAGCGCCAGGGCCTTTAAAACATCCGCTCCATAGCGAACGCCGCTGTCGAAAATCACCGGAATCTTCCCACCCACTGCGTCGACAATCTCCGCCAGCACTTCGAGCGTCGACGGGTCATAATCGAGCGAACGCCCGCCATGATTGGAAACATAAACGCCATCGAACCCGTGCTCGATGCACAGCCGGGCATCTTCCGCAGTCAAAATTCCTTTGGCAAACATCGGAACCTTGATGAAGGGCCGGATGTCGTCGATGTACTTCCATGAATACCAGATTCGCCGATCGGGAACGCGATACGGATTGGTCGAGCGATTGCGCGCCGCCAGCGCCCGCGCCCTCGCCGGCGCGCCCAGATGCAGGTCATGCTGCGGGCGCTCATAATAACTCGCCTGTTGATCAAGGGTGACCGCGACCGCTTTCGCGCCGGCGGCCTGCACGCGCTCCAGCGTGTCCCGGGAGTCGTCCACGCTCTGTTGCGGATAAAGCTGGAACCACACCGGGCTGGGCGCCGCGGCGGCCACTTTATCGAAGGGAAAACTCGACCCGTTGCTGACAATGTACGGGGTGGCCGACGCACCGTTGGCGCCCTGATGCGTCCCAATCTCGCCCTCTTTGTACAGCGACCCATGGCCTGAAGTCGGCGAGAGCATGATCGGAAACGCCATCCTGGTTCCGGCCACTTCCGTCTCCGTCTTCACCGCGCTCACATCGACGAGGCCGTTCGGGACCAGCTCGACCCAGCTAAACGCGTCGCGATTACGGCGCAGCGTAAACTCGCTGCCCTCGCCGTACATGGTATAGTCGTAAACTTCGCGCGGCACTTTGGCGTGGAACGCCCCTTCAAAATCGAGCGTCGTGACCAACTCGTCCATTCCGGGGACGCGGCTATGATCGCGGAACGGGTCTTCCTGCGCCGGGACGAGCGGCGCGCCCGCCGCCATCGCCAAACCGCCCAGTAGCCGCCTTCGAGTGGTCAAATCGGCTCTGTTCATACCTGATGCACCTTCACGGCGGTGCGGTCGATCGCCGCCGGATTAATTTTTCCGCACATCGCCAGATCGCGGCCCAGGTCCGTTTGCAACATTTCTAAAACGGACTGCACGCCCGGCGCTCCATACGCGGCCAGACCCCACACCGGCGGCCTGCCCAGCAATACCGCTTTCGCGCCGAACGCCAGCGCCTTGAAAATATCGGAGCCGCGCCGGAAATTTCCATCGACCAGCACGGGAATCCGCCCGTTTACGGCGTCGACCACCGCGGGCAGCGTCTCCATCGGCGGCGCCAGGCCGCGCGTCAGCAAGCCGCCGTAGTCGGAAACGACGATTCCCTGAATGCCGTGCCTGGCTGCCGCGTCGGCTTCCGCCGGATTCATGATTCCTTTGATCAAAAACGGCACGGTCAAACCGTGGCGAAGCTGATCGACCACGCGCCAGTCCACCAGCGGCGCGGCGGCGAGCCTGGCCGGATCCGGCGGCCCTTCGCGATCGCGATAAAACGCGCCGACCGTCAGCATTACGGCTTTGCATCCGGCCGAAACCGCCTGCTGGATTTGCGTGCGCACGGCGCCCGCGTCGCCTTCCGGAAAAATTTGATACCACAGACCCGCTTTTGCTTCGGCGGCGATTTTGTCGAGCGGCAGGCTCGATTCGCTGCTCACGATCATCGCGGTTTTCGCCGCGGCGGCGCCTTGCGCCATCGCGACTTCGCCCTCGGCGTGATACTGCTGCATTTTAGAGATCGGCCCGACGATGATCGGCGTGAACAGTTTCATGCCGAGCATGTCCACCGTCATATCGAGATGGGTGGTCGGCACGCACATCCGCGGGCGGAGGGTGATGCGGTCGAAATAGGAGCGGTCACTGCCGGAAATCCGGGCGAACGCGAGCGGCGAGAGCATTCTTTGGGCGACGCCGCCGAATTCGAGAACGTTGACCAACTCCGTGCGCGGCGCGATGCGGCCGGGCGGTTCACCGATGAGCTTCGGTTCATCCGCGCGGGTCAAGGAAGCGGTGGCGGCGAGCGATCCGACTCCGGCGAGCGCGCGGCGCCGGGTCATCTTGGTATTTTTCATCCAGGCGCGTCCTTATGGAACTACGTGGTACGGAGAGGTTTGACCGTCCGACAACTGAAACGGAGCCATTATATCACCGGCCTTATTGGATTAAACAGTGCTGAATGGCGTGTCCGATGAAGGGGCGGGCATTCAGTGCGGAAAAAGTCGAGCCGATCTGCTTTTTCCAATCACCCCAGGGAATACCCGGAGGCCGGATACTTCAGGTCCTGCCGCCGGACCGCTTGTTTTGTCGCTCCCGTAGTTTCAAATAGTCCGAGAGTTTCATCGGGACGGACGCTCCGTTTCTGAGTTGGAACTGCACCGCGATCCGGTATTCACGCAGCACTGCCATGCGGACCCGGCTAGACGCGATGTCTACTAAGATTTCGATCTCCCACGGACAAAAATGCGTGCGCCGCAGATCCTTTCGAAATAGCTCGTCCATCAAGCGGTCAAACTGTTCAGGAATAGTATTGGCCCCACGTTCGGCAGCGCTTTCTGTCATCGGCTCGTCCCCATTGGCTAGGTGCGACGGGGCGCTCTTTCGTTTCCCTCTCCCTGGGCCGACGTTCTCTTCCTTTTAAGAACGCCGCAGGCGCTATCGCCGCATGAATCATTTCATGTACAAAATGTCCCCCCCGGCGCCTAGACGCGCCGGAAGCCGCATAATCGCCGCGAGATCATAATTT
>DATJNW010000163.1:0-33906 GCA_035507655.1 Bryobacteraceae bacterium
CGGCGCAGGTGATGGGTGATCAACTCGCGCAGGCATTAAATTCTTTGCAGCCGCGAGTGTTCGATGCCACGTCGCCGGGCGAGGTGAGGAAAGCGCTGGCCGCGATCATCCACGAGATTGAGCAGATGACGCGCTAGCGGCCATTCGGTGGGGACAGCATGACCGGAAATCGGCGCCGGCTCCCGAGTCTCACTAACAATTCTGTCCCAGCGCTGATTCTTTGCCGCTCCTCGTTTTCGTGCGGAACGTTCTTCACGAATCCCTCAATCTCGAACCGCAAAGAATGGTGATCTGTGTGCACACCTCACCCGGGTGATGTTCGCGTCGATTCAGCTTGAAACGTAAACTGGTGATAAGAGGAGACAACAGGCAGAAACCTCTTTTGGACGCTACCATTTCGCCTGCTCACCACATCTGTCAAAAACGGCATATACTGCCCCTTCATGCGTCCCGTGCTGAGGAGAGCAGCCCGCGACCACAATTTTCTTGCCGGCGCTGCTCCCCATTCTCCGGTAGGAGATACCGGCCTCGATCGATTCGGCTATATCCAGGAACTCTTCCGCAACATGGGAGGGTTTTCGAACTTCGCCATTTCCTTTTCGATCATCTCGGTGCTCACCGGGGCCGTCACCTTGTTCGGATATGGGTTCGAAATGGGCGGGCCACTCGAGATGAGCCTGGGCTGGCCCCTTGCGACGGTATTCACGTTGGTGATTGCGGCAAGCATGGCGGAACTATGTTCCGCGTATCCGACCTCGGGGGCGATGTACCACTGGGCCGCCGACCTGGGTGGTCCGGCGATCGGATGGGGCGTTGCGATGCTGAATATTATTGGCCTGGTGGCGGCGCAGTCCGGCATCGACTACAGTTGCGCGCAATTCGTTTTGCCGTTTCTCGGCATTTCCGCGACGCGCCCGCATCTTTTTCTGATGTTCGCGTTCATTCTGGCGAACCAGGGAGTCCTGAATCATTTCGGCATCCGGTTGGTGGCCATTCTTAACGATCTGAGCGTTTCCGTTCACATCCTCGGCGTGATGGCGATCGTTGCCGCGGTTTATTGGATGGCTCCGCTCCAGCCGGTCTCGTACTTGCGCGAGGGATTCACGGGCATGAATCATGTGCCCTATTGGTGGGCGTTCGTGCTCGGACTCTTACAGGCGCAGTGGACGTTCACCGGTTTCGATGCGTCGGCGCACATGGCCGAAGAGACGCTGAATCCGCGGGTTCGCGCACCGTGGGGAATTGTCTTGTCCGTCGCTGTGGCGGGTGTTACGGGATACCTGCTGATCCTGGCGCTGACGTTGGCGATTCACGATCACCAAGCTATTCTGCATCGCCAGGACTCCTCGGGAAGCGAAACGCCGGCGGCGATCGCAATTTTACAGCTTTCCCTGGGACCAAGGTTCGGGAACATGATGGCCGCGCTCGCGTCGATGGCGATGTGGTTTTGCGGTTTGTCTTGCATCACGTCGGCGTCGCGGGCGCTTTTCTCGCTAGCCCGCGATCACGGAACGCTGGCGGCCGAGGCGCTGAGGCGAGTCAGCAAGCGCCATGGAACCCCCGGACCCGCGATCTGGACGATTGTCGCCGCCTCTCTCGCCGCGATGCTGTGGACAGCGGCTGTGCCGGTAGTGACATCTTTGAGCACGGTGGCGTTGTACTCGGCATACGCGATTCCGATCGCGTTGGGACTGCGGGATCGTTTGGCGGGATCGGATTGGCCGAAGTTCTCCGAATGGTCGTTGGGCCGGTTTGGATCTCTATTGAACGGGATCGCAGTGGGATATTCGGCGTTTATCGTTGTGGTATTGATGCTGCCGCCCAATCAGCTCGCGGGATGGACGATGCTGGCGACAATCGGTGTGCTGGGGACGTTTTATTTCCTGGTGATTCGCAGAAGCTATCGTGGACCCGCGTGGCGCCGGCGTTAAACCTTAAGGCGCGGCTCCCGATAATGTCCGACATCGGGGACGACGCTCGAACATCGCGATTTGTGGAAGGGAGCCGCGTTTCTTCCTCACTGTAGCTGGCGACAATGTTCCACAACACGTTGCCGGGCTAGGGTTCCGTCGAGGGAACCTTGTTTGACGTCGCTCACAAGGGGGCGACGCTCAACCGCGTGCTATGCGGCCGAGCGCAAGAGTTTCATATTAATTTTCCCTGAAAAATCGACAAGTCACCCTCCCGGCGGTCTTTGCAAAAAATACCGGGAATCAGCACTGCGGCGACTTCAAGTCATTGAGAACTGGATCAAAACGTCACGCGGTACCTGAGATGCATCTCCTCCGAACGTATTATTTCGGCCGCTTTTTAATTGGCGGCACGTAAAAGGAGCGCAAAGGAGTAAAGACAATGAACTCAAAGTTCAATGCCAGATCCGGCCTGAAGGCAGTCACTCTGTGCGGTCTTGCCTTGGGACTCGGCATGGCTTCCATCCACGCTCGGGCAGACGAGTGGAACAAAAAAACCATCGTCCGGTTTGATCAACCGATACAAGTTCGCGAAACCTATCTTGAGCCTGGAACCTATGTGCTCAAGCTTGTGGACTCGTCTTCCGATCGCAACATCGTGCAGATTTTCACCGCTGATGAGAGGCACGTAATCAACACCGTTATCGCGATCCCGAATTATCGGCTACAGCCGACGGGCGACTCGCGCTTCGCATTTTGGGAAACGCCGCCGGGATCGGTGAGAGCCCTGCGGGCTTGGTTCTATCCCGGCGACAACTACGGCCAGGAGTTCGCGTACCCCAAGACCCTGAGGCAGATCGCCTACGCGGCGCCAGCTCCGCCCCCGCTGGCTCCGGCGCCTCCTCCTGAAGCAGTTCCCGCCCGGGCGCCCGAGCCGGCTCCTCCGATAACGGAAACCGCTCCCGAGCCCGCTCCTGCACCGCAGCCCGAGGCCGCGCAACCGCCGCCCGCGCCCGAACCTCAGCCGCAGGCCGAACCTCAGGCTCCGCCGCCTCCGCCTGCTGCAGAGCTGCCGAAGACCGCGACGCCATATCCCATGTTTGGACTTGCGGGCTTGGTCTGCCTGGGCCTGTTTACCGTGTTGAAGGCTACCAAGACTGCATAAACTCCACAAAGAAAGGACGCTTATGAACCGGCGCTCCGCCATCCGAAATCTGCTTGCGGCGTGCGCCGGTTCGTTTTTTCTACGTGGCGCCTCTGCTCAGGACTACACCATCCGCAGCGACGTTCGCCTGGTCCTGCTGGATGTCAGCGTCACCGACGCCCGCGGAAATCCCGTGTCCGGCCTGTCGAAAGATTCCTTCCGCGTTTTCGAGGACGGACGGCCGCAAACCATAACCGTATTCGATCATGAGGATCTGCCCGTCACCGTGGGAATCTTGGTGGATGACAGCGGAAGCATGACGCCCAAACGCTCCCAGGTCCTGAGCGCGGCCGAACTCCTGATCGCCGAAAGCAACCCGCACGATGAGGTTTTCATCGTGCATTTCAACGACAGCGTCACTTTCGGGCTGCCTCCCAAAACGCTTTTCTCCGACGACATAAAGGAATTGAAAAAGGCGCTCGTCCGCGGCACGCCGATGGGCAAGACCGCGCTCAACGACGCAATCGTGACCGGCCTCGAACGTTTGGAACTGGGGCACCGCAGCAGGAAAACACTGGTTCTGATCAGCGATGGCGGCGACAACGCGAGCGAGCATTCGCGCGCCGAAACGCTCGCGATGGTCGAGAAAAGTCTCGCCACCATTTACACCGTGGGCTTGTACGATGCCGAAGATCCCGACCGCGATCCTGCGCTGCTCAAGAAGCTCGTAAGGATTTCCGGCGGTCAGGCCTTCTTCCCGGACTCGCCCCAGGAGATGACGCCCGTGTGCCGCCGCATCGCGAAAGATATCCGCGCCCGATACACCGTGGGCTATCGGCCCGAAGAAGCCAATGGCAAAAACGCGCTGCGTCACGTCCGCGTCTCGGTTTCCGCTCCCGGCCGCGGGCACCTGACGGTTCGAACTCGCGAAAGCTACCGTTATGAAGAAGCACAAACGTAATCGCGGATTCGTGCGCCGCTGGTTTGAGCGCTTGCTGCTCCTCGCCGGAATTGCCGGCGTCGGACTGTGGCTGTGGTCCAACGCGCTGCCGATCGCCTCCCAGGCTTGGGACAACTGGATATTTGAAAGCGAGCTTCGGCATGAGACCGCAACCGTCGGGACGTGTCTCTCCGGGAAAGCGAACCAGGTCGTTCAACAAGTCGAGGACTGGTGCCGCTTCCTCATTTCGGAAAGCCCGGATGAATTGGCTGGCGTCAAGAAATCTCCGGATGCGCGTCCCTTCGTTCCTAATAAAGAAATCGTCGGCCGCCTCACGATTGAGCGGCTGCGTTTGAGCACCATTGTCCGCGAAGGCTCAGGACAGGACACGCTGGGCATTGCTGTGGGCCACATTCCCGGAACTGCGCTTCCCGGACAAGGCGGAAATGTCGGCATCGCCGGTCATCGCGACACCCTGTTTCGTGGCCTACGGGGTATTCAGGATGGCGACATGATTCGATTTGAGATGCTCGACGCCACCTATAACTATCAGGTGGAATCCACGCAAATCGTCGCGCCAAGCGAGGTGAGTGTCTTGAAAGCCGGCTCCCACCCGGAGCTTACGCTTGTGACCTGTTATCCCTTCAATTACATCGGCTCGGCGCCGGATCGTTTCATTGTAAAGGCCCGGCAAGTGTCGCGCAGTCCGCAACAAAATTCGGCCGCGCAGATCGCGGACAATCGGTCCGAGGATAAACCTCCGGCACCCGCAGCGCGCGCGGCGGACCAGCCGGAGCGCGGCAAATCGACTTTCACCGTGCCCCTCCATCACAGCCGGCAACTGGCGCCGGGGATTTCCATCGGAATCGATGAAGCCGACGCCGCCGGCCAGTCCGTGTACGGCTGGATGTGGCTGATGCCGGACCGGCGAACCATATGGCTGCGCCACCGCTCGCCGGGAGATCCCCTGGTATTTTATGGCGGTCCGGAAGGCACGCGCCATGAGCTGAGAATCACGAAAGTCACCCGCGATTCGGTCAGCGGCTATCTGATCGAGCGGCCGCTCGTGCGAAGTTCCGTCAGTGACTCGACGCGATCAACTGAACCTTGATCGTATCCTCGCTTGTCTTCCCGGCCTTCAACTCGTATCGCCCTCTGCATGAAACACCTTCCGATAACACCACACAACGGTCCGGTCACCGTATCTCGGGAGTGTCAATGACGAGGCAATTAGACTGGTCGGCGACTATACTTGCAACGGGATGCATAAAATCTCAAGTTGGGTTCGAAATTCCGTGTGGACTGGTGTTCTCGCCTTTCTCCTTACGGTTCTGACCGGAGGAATTTGGACCGCACTCCTGGTTGCGAATCTCCGAACCACTCCCGCGATTCCATGGGCCGCAGCCGCAATGGCCGCCGTTTTATGGTCGATGTGGTCGTACTTGGGAGGCAAGTGTTGGCCCGCGAGCACCAGGGAGGCGCGCCGCCGATACCTTCGGGCCACCCGTGTATCGGCACGATCATTCACGTGGGCGATCTTGGCAGGCACTCTTTCGATCGCGTCCTTGGCTGGGTTGTGGATCGTCATGTTCCGCACGGTTAGGATTCCCGGCAATGCCGTTCCAGAGTTCTCCAAGTATCCGGTCATCACCGTGGTTTCAATCGTCGCCATGGCATCCCTGGTTTCCTCAGTTGCCGAGGAAGCTGGGTTCCGTGGCTACTTCCAGGTCGCTCTGGAAACGCGCTTCAGGGCTCCGGTGGCGATATTTATCCAGGCTCTTTTGATCGCGCCGGCGCACAGTCTGACGCAAGGATTCGTGTGGCCGATCGTGCTCTTCTACTTTCTGGTAGATACGATGCTCGGAACATCGGCGAATCTCACCAGGTCGATTGTTCCAGGTCTCATCGTTCACACCCTGGGGCTGCTGACTTTTTTCGGCTTTATCTGGCCGGAGGATCGGCGGCGAGTTCTGGTTTGGGACAGCGGCGCGGATCAGTGGTTCTGGATTCACGTTGTCCAGGCGATCGTCCTCGGCGGACTCGCCATAAGTGCGTACATGCGTCTCGCAAAGTTCGCGAAATCCAGCCGGATGGGAGCGTCGAATCAACTTACCTGATCGGCACTTGTTGCATCTGGCTACCGACAATGCGCGGTAACGTGGGCCGCTTTCAAAGGCGAAACGCAAATTTCAATCCGCTGCAAGGCCTCGATTATAATATCGGCGACGATGCAGTGCCATTCTCGAAAAACATTCGGCGGCCTGGCGCTGATGTGGCTACCCGCGGTTGCTGGGCCGATGCTCGCAGCCGCGCCCGCCGCTTCACCTAACGTTAACCTCAAAGCCGCGGTCCAAGCCGCAGGAAGCCTTCCACGGATGCGCAGTCTGTTGGTGAGCTGGCACGGCGAGTTGATCCTTGAACATTACTTCCGCTCCACCCACGCGAGGTCCTTCGCTGACGTCAAGTCGGTATCAAAGAGCGTGATCTCCGCGCTGGTGGGAATCGCCATCGATCGCAAACTCCTCCCCGGTGTGGACGCGCCCATCGGACAGTACTTTCCGGATCTGTTGAGTGCCGTCGCGGACGCCCGGAAGAAAAAGATTACGATCGCGGACCTTTTGACGATGCGATCTGGATTGGAGTCCACCAGTCGGCGCAACTACGGCGCTTGGGTGCGGAGTCCGAATTGGGTGCCCGCCACGCGCTCACGGTGGCCTTGGTGAAGCCCGGCCGCGGCGCCTGCCGGAACCAGGCCAGAAATTCTTCAAGCGCCATATTGTAAACGCGGCGCGTAATCGGCGAGGAGACGGAATCGAGCACCATCGCCTTCAATCGGTCCCAATTCGCGGGTGTTTCCACCACAGTTAAATCATTCATTGTGTATCCTTTAGCTCCCTGTTGTTGGGCATTATCGTAGCGATCTGGACATTTCCTTCGGCGGTGGTTAATATCAAGCTAAATCCAAGGGCGCATATTTGCCCGGCAAAAGGGAAACATGGCATCGAATCAGTCCATTCGAGTTGGAGCACTGGGGGAGAGCGAACTGGAGGAGGCGGGGCGCATCGTCCGGTTGGCGTTTGGGACATTCTTGGGGATGCCGAATCCGCTGGAGTTTATGGGCGACCGCGATTTTATGACGCCCCGCTGGCACTCATCGCACGTTAAAGTAATTGCCGCGCGGGAGGGCGATCGTCTGATCGGCTCGAACGTCGCCACCCGATGGGGATCTTTCGGATTCTTCGGTCCGCTGACAGTCCTTCCGGAATATTGGAACCGCGGCGTTGCGCAACTGCTGCTCAAGGCCACGATAGTGATTTTCGATCGATGGGGCGTCCGCCATTCGGGCCTGTTCACCTTCCCGCAGAGTGCTAAACATGTGGGGTTGTACCAGAAGTTCGGATACTGGCCGCGTTATCTGACCGCGATCATGACTTTCGCCCCAGCGGCTAGGGCAGTGAACGAGGTTGGGGGCAAACTAACGTTGGTATCCGCAATGAGCCGAACGCAGCGTGCAGAGGCCATAAAGGCGTGCCGGACACTCACCGGCCGGATCGATAACGGCCTGGACCTCAGCGGCGAGATCGAAGCAGTTCTCAAGCAGCACGCCGGAGACGTCGTTCTTATCCAGACGCGCCGAACTCTGGATGGTTTTGCGATTTGCCTAAACGGCGCCGGCTCGGAGGGTGGAACAAAGACGTGCTATATCAAATTTGGAGCAGTGCGTGGCGGAAAGGATGCCGCTGAACGATTCGATGCGCTGCTAAATGCTTGCGACGTATTTGCTCTTTCGCGAAGTGCTGCAATTGAAGCCGGCGTGAACCTAGCGCGCCGGCCGGCCTATAAGCGGATGCAGTCCCACGGGTATCGCGTGGCCATGAACGGTGTGGCGATGCAACGTCCACATAAGGACGGTTTCAACAGAACTGACGCGTACGTGATTGACGACTGGCGTTAACCCGTGAATTGACGTTCCGGGTTATGCGGCATTATCGTCGTGCTCACGTTCGGATTCATGCCAGTGAGCGTTGAGGCCATCGGTCATCAGAGTCGGGTCAGACTAGAACCAAAGCTTCGCGGACAGTTGGAACTCTCGAGGCGTGCCGCGGCCGGTCGCGTAGTTACTGATCGTGGTCGTAATTTCGCCGAACGTGGTCTGCGAGATGTCCGCGTTCGGCGCGCCGTATTGCGCGTGGTTAAAAATGTTGAACGCGTCGGCGCGGAAGCGGACTTTTACCCGTTCGCCGAGGAACAAATCCTTCGCCAGCGCGAGGTCCAGCGCGGAGATGCGCGGCGCGCGAAAGGCGTTGCGTCCGAGGTTCCCGAACGCGCCCGCGGCGGGGACTGAGAAGGCAGCCGGATTGATCCACTCGGAAGGGGTAGATCCGCCCGGCGGCGTGAGCGGGACGCCGGCGACATAATCCGGCCGCTCCTCCCCGCTGATCGCGTAATCGCCCGGCACCGAGCCATTCGATCGATCGACGGTGATGTTCACCGGAAGCCCGGTCTGCGCGGTGCCGATAGCGCTGAGCGCCCAGCCGCCCAGGTACCGATTCCGAGGCCGGAAGGGAAGCTGATAGACCAGGGCAAGATTGAAAAGCTGGCGGACGTCGTCATCGCTGCTCGCCTTGTCGCAGGATCGGCAGAAGGAATCCTGCGGGGTGTCGGATTCGCCGCCCCCAATGCTTCCGTCATTAATCGAGTGAGACCACATGTAATTCGCCGAAAGCAGCAATCCCTTGTGCAAAGCGCGCCGCGCGTTCAACTGCAGCGCGTGAAACGTGCTGTTACCCACGTCGCCGCGCCAGGACACCGGACCGAAGGCCGAATAGGGCGCGACGCCGGTCGCCGGATTGATCAGGTTGACATAGGTGGTGGTCAGGACATCGGTTCCCTTGTTTCCGAGATAACTTGCCGTGCCGAGAATAGAGAAGGGTAGCTTCCGCTGGACCGATGCGGTCCAGGCAGCAACATAATCGTCCTTGCGGTTCCGATCGAGATCGCGCGGCGAGACCACACCGAGTCCCCCGGCCTCCGCGTAGTCCAGAAAAGGCGTCAAAGGATAGGCGAGATTCGGAAACGTGGTATCGCTAAAGGAGTAGCGGTCGACGGTATTAGAGATCGGAAGATTTTGATCGTCTTCCTGGCCGTCGGTGTGATAAATTCCGGCGCCTGCGCGGAGAACCGTATCGCCGCGCGACCAGGCGATGCCCAGCCGCGGATCGAAATCGTTGTAGCGCGGATGAAAGAAGGAATCGGTGCGGGGGCAATACCCGCCGCAGGTGGCGAAATCGAACGGAACATCATCGTCGCCGATGGCGTGCAGCGCATTGAAAAAGTTATAGCGGACGCCGGCCGTAACCGTCAGCGTGGGCATCATCTTCCATTCGTCCTGGACGTAGCCGAAATACTGTGTCTTACGCTGTCGCACCAGCGGC
This sequence comes from Bryobacteraceae bacterium, assembly GCA_035507655.1. Lineage (GTDB taxonomy): Bacteria > Acidobacteriota > Terriglobia > Bryobacterales > Bryobacteraceae > Palsa-187. The sequence continues at coordinate 9,430 of DATJNW010000163.1, forward strand.
AGAATCGCGGTGTAGGAAGCCGAGCCCATGGCGTTGTCGAGAAACGCCGCCGTCGAGGTGTAGGTCAACGTACCGCTCTGCGAAGTTCCCTGGTTCATCAGAATCCATCGTGTCTCGAATCCCCATTTCACCACGTGCTTGCCCTTCGCCCAGGACGCATCGTCGATCAGATCGAAGGTCTTCGAAGGATAGTCGGTGGTGGAAGCGCCGGTCAGCGAGCTGAAGCCGGACACGGCGACGCCGAAGGGAACCGGCGAGACGTTCGCGGTGTGGTAGATAGTCTGATTCACGCCGAACTTCGCTTCATTAATCAGCGTCGGCGTGAAGACATGCGACAAGGCGATGACTCCATTGTTAAACTTGGTATCGTACAGGGTCTGCGCGGTGAGTTGGCCGGTGGGAATCGATTCCACCGCTTCGTCCGCGTTGAAACGAACAAATGCCGTCGTGCGGCTGTCGAAATAATAATCGAGGCGCACCATACCGGAGTCTTCGTTGTCGGTCTGACGGCCCGGCGCATCGTATTGCCAGGCGCTCGGATTCGAGGTCGGAGAGGTACCCGCCGGAAAGGCCTGCAAGATCGGAAGCAACGCCGGCGAAGCGGCTGCGGCTTGCGCAGCAAACGATGGGCTCGGAACCAGACCGATCTGCGTCCCGTCCAGGCGCTGGCGCAGGCCCTCGTAATTGACGTGGAAAAACGTCTTGTTATGGACGATCGGTCCGCCGAGCCCGGCGCCGAATTGATTCAGTAAAAACGGATCGGGAGACGCGCCGTCGAAAGGCGAGCGGGCGTCGAGGGCATTGTTGCGGAAAAATTCGAAGAACTGCCCGTGAAAATCATTCGTGCCGGAGGGCGAGACGACGGATACCTGACCGCCCGCTGTTCCGTTTTGTGTATCGGCTCCGAAGTTTTGCGACTGAACTTGAAATTCCTCGATCGAATCGAGAGGAATGTTCAGGCGCATGTACTCGCGCTGTTCCTGGTTGTAAACTGCCGTGGCGTCGATGCCGTCGAGCGTGAGATTGTTGTCGTCCAAACCGTGGCCGGCGAAGCGAATGGTCCGCTGATCGCCGGCTCCATTGTCGATCGCCCCCGGCGCCAGCGAAGTCAGCGTGGCCCAGTTGCGGCCGTTGATCGGCAGATCGTCGATCTGCGCCAGTTCGATCGCGGCGCCGACGGCCGCATCGACTTGATCGAGCTGCACCAGAGGCTCGATCACCGTGGTTTGCTCTCTCGCTTCCTCCAGGCCGAGGCGCGCGTCGAGCGTTCGCGTTTGGCCCACCACCTGTTCGACTTCCCGCAGGACCCTCGGCGAAAAACCAGTCTTAAAGAATCGAACCGAGTAAATCCCGGACGGGAGACCGGACAGCTCATAGGTGCCTTGCAAAGTGGTCACGGTTTCGCGTTCGAAGCCGGTCGCGCTGTTGGTGGCGCGGATGCTGCATTGCGGAACGCGATTTCCTTGTTGGTCGGTTACCGTTCCCGTAATCGCGCTGCGGTCGACCTGACCCTTCAACAACGCCGGGCCCAGCAAATCGGAAACGAAGATGAAAACCAGAAAAAGAGACCGGCTCCGGCGGGCAGACACCATCAACCTATTTAAGACCGCTCTCAAGCCCGGAGGCAAATGAATGATTCGTTACGACAATCGTTCTTTGATATGATGCCGATGGCGATCATGGAGGCAAAATGAACCGTTCCGGGGCCCGTTTGATAATGTTCCTGGCAGCCGGGGCTTCCCTACAAGCGCAGCCAACCGCGCCGCCGGTCCCGTTATTTTCGGCAGACGTGATTCGATCGTTCACTCCGGCGGATAATCCGATCACGGACGCCAAGGTGAAGCTGGGCGACATGATCTTCGACGAGAAACGCCTCTCGGCCGACAACTCGGTGGCCTGCAATACTTGCCACTCGCCGCGTAACGGCTTCACGACCCATACGGAAACCGGGCGTGGCGTCGGCGATCAAATCGGCAAACGCAATGCTCCGTCCATCCTGAATGCCATGTTTTACAAGTCGCTGTTCTGGGACGGGCGGGCCGCGACTCTCGAAGAACAGGCCACGCTGCCGATTCTGAATCCCATCGAAATGGGCCAGAAGGACCCCCAAGACGCGGTAGCGAAGCTGGCCGTGATTCCCAAATTCGTCGAGGCATTCCAGCGGGTATTCGGCCACCCCGTGAACTGGGAAGACATGGGCAAGGCACTCGCAGCTTTCGAGCGCACCCGGCTTTCGACGGAAGCTCCTTTCGACCGTTTTCTGCGCGGCGACCAGAAAGCTTTGAACGACTCGCAGCGGCGGGGGTGGGCGCTGTTCACGGGCAAGGCCCACTGCTCAAGCTGCCATTCCTACGATCCGGCGCTCCCGCTATTTGGCGACAACCGGTTCCACAACATTGGAGTCGCCCCCCGCGGACTGGACTTCAATCAGCTTGCGAAGAGCGCCGCGGAGAAGGCAGCGACGGGCAACAAGGCCGAGATAGACCAGTTGGCGCTAGCAACGGATTACACCGAACTGGGCCGTTTTCTGGTTACCAAGAAAAGAGAAGACATCGGTGCGTTTAAGACGCCGTTTCTGCGGGACGTGCTTCTCACCGCGCCTTACATGCACGACGGAAGCCTGGAGACTTTGTGGGACGTCGTCGAATTCTTCAACAAAGGAGGCGAGGCAAATCCGTTTCTTGACGCCCAGATGAAGCCGCTGGGGCTTACCGAAAGTGAGGTGGAAGACCTGGTGAACTTCATGGGCGCTCTCACGTCGGACCGCTTCGCGGAATTACGCGCCGCCGAACTGGATCGCCAGCGAACGGCCTACTTGTATCGCCGGGCGTTGCAGAACCAGCGCCGCGACGCCGCCCAGTAGCGTCGGGGATGTTCAAGTTCCGTCCATCGCCCCGTGTAGTGCTGTGCGCATTCATCATCGGCGGGCTTCCGTTCGATCTTGAGGCTGCCCCCGCTGGAGGGAGCATATCGGGAACCGTCAAGGACGCGACTGGTGCTGTGATTCCGCAAGCGGTCGTAACCGCAACCAATACCCAAACCGGCGTTCGGCAGGTGCTCGTCACCAACTCCAGTGGCGCTTATTCGTTTCCCACGTTGCCCGTCGGCCTTTACGACGTCGATATCGCCGCGACGGGTTTTCGGCGTTACCGGCGCGCCAACATCACGCTCGACGTAAACTCCGCGGTGTTGGTCGATGTCGTGCTTGCCGTGGGCCAGCGATCCGACGCGATCACGGTAAACGAACCGGTGGTCCAGGTGGAGACCGCAAGCACTCAGTTGGGCGACGTCATAAAAGCGAGCGGCCTCGCGGCCATGCCGCTGAACGGGCGCAGCTATACCGATCTGCTGGCTCTTCAACCCGGCGTCGTCCCGGTGACGACGATCACCTCCCTCACCGTTCAAGGCCTCGGGCAAAGCGTATTCTCGCCCTCGGGCGATTTGAACCCTGGCGCGCTTTCCATCAATGGACAGCGCGAATCCGCGAACGGATTTACCGTAAACGGAGCCGATGCGGAAGAATCCGGGAGCATGGCCGCGGCGATCGTTCCCAACCTCGACGCGATCGCCGAGTTCCGCATCTTGTCCACGAATTTCGACGCGGAGTACGGGAAGTACAGCGGCGGCCTGATCAACGTGATCACCAAATCCGGCACTAATCAATTTCACGGGGACGTGTTCGAATTTCTGCGCAACACCGATCTCGACTCGCGCAATTTCTTTTCGCCCGCCCGCGGAACCTTTATCCAGAACCAATACGGCACGACGTTTGGCGGCCCCGTCGTGCCGAACAGGATCTTTTTCTTCTCCGATTACCAGGGCACGCGGCAGATTCAAGGGACGGACACAGGAGTGATCCCCGTACCCTCGTTGCAGGACCGGACCGGCGACCTCGCCGATCAGGCGAGTTTGCTCACCGGCACGGTCAGCGGACCCTACTGGGCAAATCTGCTCTCGCAAAAACTCAACTACGGCGTCACGACCGGGGAGCCTTACTATTCTCCGAACTGCACCTCTACGATCGATTGTGTTTTTCCTAACGCCGTGATTCCACAACGCGCCTGGTTCGCTCCGGCGATGAGTCTGCTGAAGTACATTCCTCAGCCGAATCTTCCCGGGAACGTTTTCTCGACCTCGGCTTACAACGAAATCCTTCACGACGACAAGATCGGCGAGCGTCTCGACGCCAACACGCGCTGGGGGACGATCTTCGGCTATTACTCCCTCGACAGTTACAGCCAGAACGATCCCTACCCGACGGCACAGGGAGGCGCCAGTGTCCCTGGCTTCAACGCCCTGAATACCGGCCGCGCGCAGCTATCGGTCTTGGGAGTCACCAAGACGTTCGGCGCGAGCACCGTCAACGAATTTCACTTGAGCTACACGCGTGACGCCAATGATCTCGGAAAGCCGCTCGGCGGCCTTGGCGTCACGCTCGCCTCGCAGGGATTCGTCACCGGAGCGGGAACGTTAGGTATCGTCCCGCTGGCGCCGCAAAATCAGGGGGTCGAGAACGTGTTTTTTAACAACTTCACTATCGGTTCCGATCCTGATCGCTTCTATCAAATCAATAACGGCTTTGAAACTGGCGATAACTATTCAAAGGCGCTTGGAACCCATACCATGACGGCCGGGGCTCAGTTCGACTACGACCAGATCAACACCTATCCCTACGCGGATTTGAACGGCAGTTTCAATTTTTACGGAAGCGAAACCGGCCTCGACTTCGCGGATTTTCTGCTGGGTATCGCCAGCCAGTACACGCAAAACGACCTGCGACCGTTCTACGGACGCAATAAATACGCCGGTTTTTTTGCGCAGGACAGTTGGCGCCTGACCGGCAATCTCACGCTGAATTACGGCCTGCGCTGGGACCGCAACGAGCCCTGGTATGAAAAATACAACAACAACATCACCTTCGTGCCGGGCGAGCAATCGATCGTGTTCCCCAACGCACCGACCGGCATCGTCTATCCGGGCGACCCGGGAATTTCCCGCACGCTCGCGCCCGCCGGGAACCTCGACTTTGCGCCACGCATCGGCCTCGCGTACTCGCCCAAAGTGCGCGCGGAATCGCTCGCCGGCAAAATTCTAGGATCTCCAGGAAGCACCAGCATCCGTGCCGGATATGGATTTTTTTATTCCTCCATTCCGGGCGAGACCATGGGACTCATCAGCGATAATGCTCCGTACGGATTCACCTATACCAGTCCCGCTCCGCCTTTGTTTGCGACGCCCTTTATCGACGCCGCCAGCGGCAATGTCGAGGGTCAGCGGTTTCCGGCGCAACTGGCGCCGCTGAACGTGTCGAGCCGCAATCCGGACCCAAACGAAAACTTCACACAATTCGAGCCGATCAGCGCGATCCCCGGTTATAAACCGACTAATACGATTCCCTATACCGAGTCCTACGTGCTGTCGCTTGAACGAAAGATCGGACAGAATACTCTGGCAAGCATCAGTTATGTCGGCAACCAGTCGCACCACCTGCTCGTGCTCGAAGCCGCCAATCCAGGCAATCCCGCGCTATGCTTGAGCCTGAGCCAGCCGAATGAGGTCGCACCCGGCTCGGCCACCTGTGGTCCATTCGCCGAGAGTAGTGTGTACACCACCGCTTCCGGCCAGGGGATCAACGGAACGCGCGGCCCACTGGGGCCGGCCTTCGGCAGCGTCAGCTATCAGACGACCATCGGCAACTCGAATTACAATGCGCTCGAAGCCAGCCTGCACCATACGCGCGCGCGTCTCGAAGCCTTTGTCAGCTATACCTACGGGAAATCCATCGATCAGGCGTCAAACCTCGGCGATCAGGTGGACCCTTTCAATCCAAACCTCACGCGCGGACTTTCCTCCTTTGACATGCGGCAAGATTTTGTGGCGAGCTACACCTACCGGTTGCCGATCGAACATCTGTTTCATCGTGTCCGCTGGACAGAGGGCTGGTCGGTTTCCGGGATCAACCGCTACAGCACCGGGTTTCCGGTGACCTTCTACAACTACGAAGACACGTCGCTCTTGGGGACGCAGGGCAATGGTATCAACAATCTGGCGGTGGACCAGCTTGAGCGTGCGCCCGGGCCGCTCGAGTTGAACCCCAACCCGCGAAACGGGAAGCCGTATTTCAATACCGCTCTTTTTAGCCTTCCACCACTCGGTTCGGTGGGGAACAGCGGACGCAGATTATTCTCCGGGCCGGGAATCGAGAACTATGATCTGGCGTTGCAAAAGAATCTTCGGATCGCCGAGTCAAAATCTGTTCAGTTCCGAGTGGAGGCATTTAATCTGTTCAATCACGCCCAATTTTACGGCCCCAATTCGGTGAACGGCAACATCAGCGCGACGACGTTCGGCGGCGTGGTCAGCAGTGCGGCCCCGCGTCTGGTGCAGATCGCGGTTAAGATCGTATTTTAGAAACGATCTCTATTTTCATGCTGCTGGTTGATCCAGGCCATACGTTTCTTGTCCGCGCCGCGCGATTGCTTGACTCTGTTCGAAGTGCGGGCCACTGATCCGACTCCTTGAGGACGCTAAGCAGCGTGGCGTTTTCGGCTCGCCAGCTTCCGGCTCGGCAGGCGACAAACCGTCGAATCATCGGCTGCGATCCGTCACGATTGAACGTGAACTGTTATCTCCTTATCGAAAACGAACGGAAGGTTCGTTGCCACTCGAGGCGACTTCGCAGGAGCGATTTTTTTACAAGGCGCCCTTGAAAACGGATCAGAAGGACGGCGACGCAGTGGACGCGGGAGTATCCGGCGCTCTCATCGCGAAATCTCACCCTGCGCGCGGCTACTTGGAGCCGAGCTTCTGCACGATTTCCAGAGCCTTGTGAACGTGCTGATCGGGCGAAAGTTTATCTTCGGCTGAGGAAAACGTGGCGACAATCTTGTGGTCCTTCCCGATCACGAAGGTCACCCGTTCGATAAAGTTGTGATCGATCTCCACGCCCCGCACATCCTTCGCGCCAGCCCTTACAGCGGTCGACTTCAGGTTGTAGGATTCCGCAATCTTGCCATCGGAATCAGAGGCCACTGGGAATTTTCCTGCGCAATAATCCGGGTCCGCCGAAAACGCGTTGAGCCGGCTGATGCTGTCGGCCGAGACGCCGATAATGGTCGCGCCGGCGGCGTCAAATTTGTCTTTCTCCTGGGCAAATGTGTGTGCTTCCAGATCGCAGCCCCTGGTAAACGCCGAAGGATAAAAATAGACGACCACCGGGCCTTTTTTCAAGGCCTTCTGCAGCGAGAAATTAAATTCTTTTCCCGCTAACGACGCACGAGCTGAAAAATCCGGCGCTTTGTCGGCGACTTTAAGCGCAGCCAGAATGGGCAGGCAAACCAACGCCATTAGGAGACCCACAAAGCTGTTCCTCATCGCGATTCCCTCCATCGATTAGACCTATTTGACAGAATATCACAGACGATATCCGGCCTCCCGCCAGGCCGTTGCAGCTCGTCCGCGGCGGGTTCCGCGCCGCCGCTGCCGGCGCTCGGATGTGCGTAACGTGACGCTTGAATGATCGATCTCTTTCGCCGTAAGCGCCGGTTTCGCGCCGCGCGCGACGCTGGCTACGAGGTCACCGAAGCAAGTTCGTTTGCCTCGGCAGAACCGAGGCGTGGTGCCACCATCGCCAAACCTGGGGCGAGCGCGCCGGCAGGATCGACGTTTCCTGTCTGAGTCATTGTAGTGACCAGACGCGATGCGAGATCGTCGCGCGCCGCGGGGCTCATTCCGCCGGTGATCGTCCAGCGCTTCATCAGCGACAAACATTCCTCGGTGACCTTCGGATCGCTCGCGTTTTCCAGAACCGGCAGAATGGAACTCTGGAAGACTGCCTTCGCCTCCGAGCTTCGAACTTGGCTCAGCGCCACGGACAGGCTTTGCTCACGTCCTCTCATTTGCCGCGGATTCTTTAACGCATTCCTCAGAAACGCTGTGCGGCCGGTTGGCTCGAAAAAGCCGGACCTCCGCCTCTGCCTCGCTCGACATCTGTTGTTCGGTCAAATCTTCGTGCGCCGAAAAGACGGCTAGAGCCGTAGCAGCCTCGTTTCCGTCGCGACGCTGCTTAAGTGTGAAATGCAAGCCGGAGAAGACCACCCAAGACCAAACACGATATGGCGGCGATCGCCAATGGTCGTGACCTAAATCGTGTGTCCCTGCGGTTATCGATACGCGATCTCAGAATTGCCGCCGATTCGGGGGTTGGACTCCGAAAAAAAGCGCTGAAGTCACTGTGTTTCATGAAAAGCAGCGTTCACTCGGATAAAACAGCATCAATCTGGCTCAGCGTTCCTGTTCAAGTGGGCGGTCCGTTTGAAAATAGGTCATGTAAGCCACAATCCAGTTGCTGGCGATAGCGCGCTGCGCTCCAGGCAAGTCCAGTTTTCCAGCGCAGACTAATTCATGGAGCCTGTCTTCCAAGGCATCCTTCACGCGAGCCGCGGAATAGAACTGCGGCCAAAGATTGCGGATGTCGTCAGAGCCACCAAGCGCCGGACTGATCAAATAGTCGAGTGCATAAGCTTTGGGGTCCGTCCCGGGAATCCCGTATTCCGCAAAGACCGCGTTTCGGACCGATGCAGGTACAGACCGGTCTTTCGGGAGGTTCGACGCGCACAACTCTTCGCGACTTAAAATCACAATGGCGCCTGGTGTCAGGCGCGGTTCGGGGAGGGAAAGCGGAACAGTCCGGCTAACGGAGAGGGACTCCACTCTCGAAACGACGTACGCCATGCCGGTTATTAAAAACATCGCGCAGAGTGTTCCAATCGCGACGGGCCTTCTCGCGAAAAATTGAAGCCATCGCGTCCACCATGGAGCGTGGACAGAACCGAGCGCGGCAAGTTGTGCCCTAAGCAGGGCGCGAGGGCCGGCGGCCGGCGGCAGATGCAGGCCCAGACCATCGTGATAGAAACGCACAAAATCAGCGACGGCGCCTTCGATTTCCTGCTTGCGCGACCGGCACGACCAGCAGCGCTGGAGATGTTGGCCGACCCGCGCTGCGCGATCATTGGGCAATTCGCCGTCGGACGCCATCAGCAGCTCCTGATCCGATAGATGGGACTCATCTGAAAACATAAACGTCACCCTCCATCGGCTCAGGCGCACCCTGAACCGTTACGATCGCCGGATCGCGCATATCTCTACATTCAAGTTCCGAAAGTCCGCGTTTTGTTCACACATTTTTTGGGCTTCCATGCTTTCGACGGGTGGGCGAACCATTTTGAAGCTCTCTAAGGTGTGAAGTGACCGGCTGGAAAAAAAGCCTGAACAACAAGGCCGGATCGGGCATATAACTATATGCACAATTTGAAGACGCTGAGCGCCCTTCTGCTTGCTTCCGTGCTATGGGGCCAAAATTCGCAGGGCCAAATCCACCTTCAGGTGCTGGACTCCTCTGGCGCAGCAATGGTCGCTTCCGGAAAGCTGGAGAGCGTGCCTATGGGGCTCTCGCGCAGTTTTGAGACCGATTCTCGGGGTATGGCTGATGTGACGAGGCTTCCTTTTGGTCGCTATCGCGTCGAAATCTCGAAGCCGGGGTTTGCCGCGCAGTCCGTCCTCGTTGACGTGGAATCGGCGGCAACGGTCTCTCGCACCGTCACGATGAGCGTAGAAGCTGCCGCCACGCGAGTGAACGTAGTCTCTGAGACGCCCTTGGCGGGAACGGATCTGACGCTTGACCAGATCCCAGGGGCGGTTCAGACGGCGACTGCCGCGGACATCTTAAGCAGTGGAGCGCTCGAGATGGCGGATTTTATGAATCGCCGTTTGAATAGCGTATACCTCAATGAAATGCAGGGAAATCCCTTCCAGCCAGATGTGAATTTTCGCGGCTACACGGCGTCTCCGCTGCTGGGAACGCCCGAGGGCATCTCCGTCTACGTGGATGGCGTGCGGCAGAACCAGCCCTTCGGCGACGTGGTGAGCTGGGACTTGATTCCACAAAACGCGATTTCCGAAATGGCGCTGGTGCCCGGTTCGGATCCGTTGTTCGGGTTGAATACCCTGGGCGGCGCCGTCACGGTGCAGACGAAAGACGGCGTCAGCCATCCCGGGTTTGAGGGAACGGCCACTTACGGCAGCAGCGGGCGCAAGGCCGTCGAAGCGACCTGGGGCGGCGGCAAAGCGAAAGGCTTCAACTGGTTCCTGTCGGGAAACGGTTTTCACGAGTCGGGCTGGCGCATCGATTCGCCGTCGGACGTGCGGCAGGGATTCGGACGGTTCGGCTGGCGCACGGATACGACCGAACTGGCCTTCACCGGCACCTACGCCTACAACACGCTCGTTGGAAACGGATTGCAGGATTATCGCTTGCTTGAGCAAAATTGGGCGAGCGTTTACACCATCCCGGACCAGACGGCAGACCGTGCTCCTTTGTTCAATTTCATTGCTCGCCACACCTTCTCGAGCTCATTGACCTTCGCCGGCAACGCGTGGTTCCGCAACATCCGGACTGAAACGATCAATCCCAATTTCAACACCGACGTGCTCGGGAACAACATCTATGAGCCGAACGCGTCGGAACAGGCCGTACTCACCGCGGCTGGCTACACCGGTTTCCCGACTACCGGCGCGACGGCGACGAACACACCGTTTCCCAAGTGGCGCTGCATCGCCAACGCACTCGAACAGAACGATCCCGACGAACGATGTGACGCGGTGACCATTTACTCGAAAGAAGTCGAGAACGATTACGGCTTCTCCGGCCAACTCGTTTGGGTGACGTCGCCCAAGATGGGGCACAACCAGCTCGCCGCGGGAGCTTTGCTCGATCGCGGCAGCCTGGCCTATACGCAGAACACAGCGTACGGGTATTTGAATCCAAACTACACCATCACCAATGTTCCGGCGTGGCAGGACGGATCGACCAACAATCCCATAGATTCCGCGGTGGATTTGCATGGGCTGACGCCGAACTGGAGCCTTTATTTTGCCGATACGCTGACGCTTCCCCACAAGGTGAACGTAACGGTTTCCGGCCGCTACAATCGCGATACGATCAACAACTACGACCGGCTGAATCCGGTCGCGGGGCCGGGATCGCTGACCGGGGATTACCTGTACCAGCGCTTCAACCCCTCGATCGGGATCACCTGGAGTTTTCTGCCGACCGTGAACGCCTATGGCAGATTCTCGCAGGGCAGCCGCGCGCCGACGTCCATCGAACTCGGCTGCGCCGATCCGGCGAACCCGTGCAGTCTGCCGAATGCGCTATCGAGTGATCCACCGCTGCAACAAGTGATCACCAACACGTGGGAAGTCGGTCTGCGCGGGAAGCCGGAGGTTCCTCTGTTGCATAATCTGAGCTGGAATGTGGGCGCATTTCACGCCGAAAATCACAACGATATTCTTTTTGTTTCCTCGGTCGAACTCGGGACCGGTTATTTCCAGAATTTCGCCAGGACACTTCGTGAAGGGGTCGACGCGGATCTCAGCGGCCGCATCGGTCACGTCGCCTGGGGGCTCGATTACACGTTTCTGAGCGCGACGTATCAGAGCGACGCCGTGCTCGATGGTTCGGCGAACAATACGAGCGATAGCGCATTGTCCGGTTATCCGGGCCTCGACGGAAGCATCTATGTCCACCCGGGCAATCGAATTCCACTGATTCCGAAGCAAACGGGCAAGGCGTACGCGGATTACCAGGCGACCAAAAAACTGGCGTTCGACTTGAGCGAAGTGGTGGTGTCAAGTTCGTACGTTCGCGGCAATGAAAACAACGCCTATGTTCCAGATGGGGTCTACTATGTCGGCCCGGGCGTTTCCCCTGGTTACGCCGTCACCAACTTCCTGGCGCATTACGATCTGACCCGGCATCTGCAATTGGCGGTTCAGATCGACAACCTCTTCGACAAGCATTACTACACAGCCGGCCAGCTCGCGAATGCGGGATTGAATGCAGAAGGCACCGTAGTTTCCCGCCCCTTTGCGGCTTACACCTCGGGACCGTTCGCGGGCGATTACCCGGTACAAAGTTCAACTTTCTTCGCGCCAGGTGCGCCGCGACGAGCCTGGGTGATGCTGCGCCTGCGATTCTAGCGGAGCGTTCCAAGGAAAACTCGAACACAGTGGCGCAAGCACTCGCGCCTGCCGCATCGAGACTAGGAGGTCAGCGCGCGTGACCTGGCCTCAGCGCGGAAGCGTTTGTCGGAGTTTTTGATCGCCGTCGTATTCTTCTTCGATTTGCGCAAGGAGATCCGCCATAGCGCGCGTAGGCGCATCATTGGGTCCGTCGATCAGGTTATAAAGTGACTGCAACTGCTCGGAAAGCCGCGGCCCGGTTTCCGAATTCGACTGGCCTCGTGGACGCGCCAGTTTATCCCGAAACGCGCGCCATTGCGGCAAGTCGGGATGAGCGTCCGCTTCCCGCAACATTTCCGCCGTTCCTTGTATCAATCTAGTCAGGCGTTGAAGCGCGTCCCATTGCGCCCTTAAATCGCTGGCGCTGACTTTCAATTCCGGATCGACGCGAACCTCTAGCGACTGGACTTCGACGGTGGTGCCGACTGTCATTTGAACGGTATAAATTCCTGGCAAAACCTGCGGACCGCGCGCGCCGCCGCGTCCCCGGCCGCTCCCACGCGGGGCTTCCGCGCGCAAATCCCAACTGGCCCGGTGGACGCCGGCGCCACGCGCGATTCGCGATCCGCCGATTTCTCGAATTGCGTTGTGGTTTGCGTCGAATACTTCGAAGCGCACCTCATCGACCGGCTCGCGAAGATAGTAGTTCAGAATCGCCCCATAAGGAGGGTTCGGAGCGACAAATTCGCTGTCGCCGCCGCCGGACCTCGTGGCACGTGCCGTGTAGCGCAACGCGGGCCGGATCGGAAACAAGAAGGCCGGGCGATTCACAGCGGCAGCCAACTGCTGAACCGGAGTTGCGTCGTCCAGTACCCACAAACCTCGCCCGTGCGTCGCCAGCAGGATGTCATTCTGTTCGGGTTGAATGAAAATATCGCGGACGGCGACGTTCGGAAGATTTTTCAATCCGAAGGGCCACCAAGTTGCGCCGGCGTCCCAGGAAGCGAACAATCCTAGTTCCGTTCCCGCGTATAAAACGTCGGCGTTCCGGGGATCTTCACGAATCACCCAGATGAAAGCGTTGCCAGGAATTCCGTGATCGACCCGGTGCCATATCGTGCCTCCATCGGTGGTCTTGAACAGATAGGGGCGCATGTCGTCGAACATATGCCGGTCTAACGCGACGTACGCCGTGCTCGCGCTGCGGCGCGACGTTTCGATCGAAGACACCGGAGATCCGGGCGGGACGCCGGCAATATTCGCAGCGACGTTCGTCCATTGGCCGCCGCCGTTGAAGGTCACCTGCACGTTGCCGTCGTCGGTGCCGGCCCAGATGACTCCGTGCCTGGCTGGCGATTCGGAAATTCCGGTGATCGCGCCATAGGTCTCCGACGAACTGTTGTCGATGAAGATCGGCCCTCCCGACGGCTGCATTTTGGCGCGATCAGCGTTGGGTTGGTCAGGTCCTCGCTGATCGGTTCCCAGTTTTGGCCAAGATCGCTCGACTGAAAAACTACGTTGCTGCCCGTAATAAAACGTATGCTTGCCGAACGGGGAGCGGACCAACGGAGCATCCCAGGCGAAGCGGTACTTCATCTCTTGTGCGGTCGTTCCGCCATAATTTCGCACCTGCGGGCCGACGTCTTGTTGATCGCGCGTCTTCAGGTCGGTACGCAGCAAAGTTCCGCCCGGCGTCTGCGTCAGTAAAACGTCAGGATCCTCGGCATCGCTCAAAACGTTGAAGCCAACAATCGGGCTCACCATCCGCCAATCATCATTGTGAATTCCCGACGGCTCGCGCGTGCGCGACGGTCCGATCCAAGTGCCGTTGTCCTGGGTGCCACCGGAAACGTTGTAAAACGGCTGCCGGCCATCGGCGTACACGTGATAAAACTGGCCCAGTGAAATCGAGGCGATATGTTCCCAGGTCTCGCCGGCATCCCAGGAAAATGCCAGACCGCCGTCGGAGCCCTGCCACATGCGTCCGGGGTCCCGCGGATCGATCCACAAGGCCTGGATATCACCATGCACTGATCCGCCGATGCGCCGGAAGGTTTTTCCGCCGTCGTCTGAGACCTGGATCGCGTTTTCGAGCACGTAGACGCGATTCTCATTCTTAGGATCGACGTGCAGGTCACAGTAATAATATCCGCGCGCGACTAGCGAGTGGTCTCTCGAAACAACTTCGAAGCTTTCGCCGCCATCTTCAGATCGAAACAGCGATCCGTCTTTCGATTCCGTGATAACATACACGATTCGGGGATTGCCGGGAGCAACCTTCACGCCGATTCGTCCCATTAACGTGGGCAATCCGCGGGTGGTCCTACGCCAGGCCTTGCCACCGTCGGTCGATTTGAACAAGCCTCCTTGCGCGCTGCCGCTGTCGTAGCGCCAGGGCTTGCGATCGAATTTCCACATGCCGGCGAAAATCGTGTTGGGGTTCGAGGGATCGACCTCCAGATCGGACGCGCCATGCCGATCGTCGATGTAAAGCACCTTCTGCCAAGCTTTCCCTGCGTCCGTCGAGAGGAAAACGCCGCGATCGGGATTCGGACCGAAGGGATGACCGACAGCGGCGACCAACACGCGGCTCGTATCGCGCGGATCGAGCGCAATGCGCGAGATGGTCATGGTCTGCTCAAGGCCGCGACGCTCCCAGGTTTTTCCGCCGTCGCCTGAGTAATACATTCCCGATCCGAAGGACACGCTGTTGCGCAGATTCGCCTCGCCGGTGCCGACCCATACGCGATCCGGATTGTTTGGATCAATGGCGATATCTCCGATCGAAATCGTTTCCGGCCGTTCAAATATCGCTTTCCACGTCGTGCCGCCGTTCACGGTCTTGAATAAGCCGCCGGTGGCCGCATCGAGAATCCGCGGGTTTCCCGGCACGCCTTCGACGGCGGAAATGCGCCCGCCCATCGAGCCCGGCCCGAGACTGCGCCATTCGAGCTGATTCAGCGCGGCCGGATCGAAGCTCTGGGCCGCCGCCGTGGAAAGGATGCAGAAAAGGATTGCGCGCATCGGGGTCAAAAACGGAAGCCCCAACATACAATGTCCAACCCGCTACTACCAGTAGTCGTAGCAAGAATGCACCACCCGCAAGGGGCGTTAATATCGGGAAATGCTTCCTGAGATTTTCTTTGCAACTTACGGCGCCGTTTTCGTCGCTGAGATTGTTGGCGACAAACTGCTTTACACGACCGGAGTTCTCGCTGCGCGTTACAAGACCGTCCCCATCATGTTCGGAATGGCCGCCGCATTCATGCTGAAAATGGCGGTTGCAGTTGCGGTAGGGGAAGCAATCTCGAAATTGCCGCCGATATTTGTCGCCTGCTTGACTGCGGCGAGTTTTGTCGGCGTCGCCATCGCCGTCTGGCGCAAGGACGAGCGCCGGTCGACGAAAAAAGAAGTCTCGGCCCCGAAAGCCGCGATGGTTTCTTTCGCTGCGATTTTCTTTTCCGAATGGGGCGACGTCGGGCAAATCACCGCGGCGGCGATGTCGGCGAAATATCAGGTGCCGCTCATGGTGTGGCTTGGCGCGGTCAGCGCGATGGTGACCAAAGGAATTCTAGCCGCGTCGATCGGCGCTGGCGTGCGAGGATGGATCCAGGAACACGTGCCGCCGAAAATGATTCGCTACGCCGGCGTCAGCGCTCTGCTTCTTTTAGGGGTTCTTTCCGTAATCGAAACTCTCACTGAGGGCCACGCTTGACGGCGGCCGAGCAAAAGCGCCACCACCATTTTGTATCCTTTTAAAAAAGCGTTCTCACCCGCCAATTAACCCGATCCTCCTAAGGCATAATCGCGCTTCGATTGCGTCATCCAAACCGGAGGTGTGATTACTCCAAAAACCGCAGTCGCGAGACTGCTGCAAAACCTCGCGGGCGATCCGGCAAACGGTTCTGGACCAGGCGGAAGTTGCAGGCCTCTGAGGCGCGGCCAACGCCGAGTTTGCAGTGGACATGAAGCCGGGATTTAGGCTGCGCGCCGGCGTTTGGATGGTCGCTGGTGCACAAGATCAAACCGGGTGGCACGCATAGCTATGCGCCGACCGATCCTGAAATGCTGGCTTCCTTCTTGATCTGGGGCCTTGAAATCCGGCGGAATTGGAGTTCTAGAGGGCGAGACCGATATGCGCAGGATTGCGCCGCCGGTGGCCGCCTATCTGGGTGTGCCTTTTATCTCGGGCGATTTGCCCGCTCTTGATATCGCCGCGCGGTAGCGAGAAACCCCGGGGCCCCACCCATTCAACATTTCTGCCTCGATCCTCGCTTTCACGTAGTTGCAACTGATTTGCTGATTTTTGTTGACATCGTGGGTTTGGTTCCGTAACATGGCCAAAGAGACCTTGTACCAGCCGATCAATTCTGCGCCCTGTTGCAAGCCGGTCGCAAGTAACCATTGCGGCAGCCGGCCATTTAGATTCCAATTGACTTGCGAGACGGTCGCAAAAAATCCGGCACTATGAACTGCGCTTCGCTCGGACGCCACGCCCTGCTGGATGAACTCGCCTCAAAACGCGTTCGGGCGACGGCCCAGCGCCGAGCGCCGGTTGAAGTCATTCAGGAAGCCGACGAGCATCGCGACGCCGTCGCATTGGTCAACCGCGCGCGCGAGCGTGAGCTAGGCATTGATCGCGCCACGGTTTGCCGCACCATAGAATTGCTCAAGAAATTCCGCCTGGTGGATGAGTTGGATCTCATTCGCCGACGAAGCGAAAGGCACTACTACAAGGTCAAATCGAGGCGGGAGCACATCCATTTGGCCTGCTTCCGCTGTCGGCGGATCGAGGAGTTTTCGAGCTCTCGGTTTGAGTGTCTCGAACGCCGAAATATCAAAGCTAACCGGATTCAAAATCGGGGTAAGCCGACTCGATGTGGGAGGGACCTGTGGCGCCTGGGCCGCGCAAGAACGGCCGCCAGACGCCGAAACTGAAGTACGCTAATCGATTGAAATTAGGAAGTCTCCACGGTTACCTTTTGGCGAAGCACCGTGGAGACCCGCGATTCGACAACCATATAGGCTGGCGATCCTCCTCATTATAAGGCCGTCAGCCCCGGCAAGCTGCATTTTTCCAGCGGAACTGCCCGAGGCACCAGTTCCAGGGCTGCATTCATTTCCATCACCGGACTCGGCGTGTGTCGAGCCGTAAGGAGAACACCGTGAGGATGATCATCAAGGCTGTACCGAAAATCGAAATCAGGAAAGAGACGCGTCGATTTCTGGCCGCTGCGCTACTTGTTCTGCTGAGCGCCACTGTGCGGGCCAGCGACGGAGGAAACCTGCTCGGAAGCGTGACCGATCCTAGCGGAAGAGCGGTCCCGGGCGCCAAAGTCACGGCTACGGAAACCTCGACGGAGGTGAAGCAGACCATCACGACCGATGGCCGCGGATTCTATTCATTCCAGAGCCTGCCCGTCGGACGCTACGACGTCGAGGTGGACGCAGCCGGATTCAAGCCGCTCCGGCGCACCGGCGTGGTGATCGACGTCAATAGCAAAGTTGTGGTGGACGCGTCTCTCGTTATCGGACAAAAGACCGAGGCGATCACCGTATCCGAGTCGGCCGCGCACGTCGAAACCGCCGATACACAGGTGGGCCAGGTGATCACCGGCCAACAGATGACGGCGGTGCCGCTCAATGGCCGCAGTTACACTGACCTGCTGTCGCTTCAGTCTGGAGTGGCGCCGATCACGACGATCACCTCCGACACGGTTCAGGACGTGGGCGCGACCGCGCTTTCTCCTTCCGGCGCCTTAAATCCGGGCACCATCTCCATCAACGGGCAGCGTGAATTCGCCAACAGCTTTGTCCTGAACGGAAGCGACGTTGAAGAAGATGTCAACATGGGCGCGGCCATCGTTCCCAACCTGGATTCGATCGCCGAATTTCGGATTCTGACGAGCAGTTTCGATGCGGAATATGGCGAGTTCAGCGGCGGCCAGATCAGCGTCGTCACCAAATCCGGCACCAATGAGTTTCACGGCGATCTTTTCGAATTCCTGCGCAACACGGATCTGGATGCGCGCAACTTTTTCTCGCCCACGCGCGGAGAGTTCGACCAGAACCAGTTCGGAGCCACTATCGGCGGGCCGATCCGGAAGAACAAGGTCTTCTTCTTCGCGGATTATCAGGGTACTCGTTTGATTCAGGGCATTGACACGGGCCAGATCCCGGTTCCTTCCGTTCAAGATCGCGGCGGCGATCTCAGCGATGTGGCGAGTTCTCTCACCGGGACCGTCAGCGGTCCGAATGTCGCGCAGCTTCTGACCCAGAAGCTCGGCTACGGCGTGACCGCGGGCGAGCCGTATTACGTCGCGGGCTGCACCAGTCCGGCGCAGTGCGTTCTTCCGAACGCGACGATTCCGCGGAGCGCATGGTCGGCTCCGGCCGCGAATCTATTGCAATACATTCCAATTCCCAATAATGCCAACGGCACGTTTTCGACCTCGGCCTATAACCAGACCTTAAACGATGGCAGGGGAGCGTACCGTCTGGATGCGAATACCCGTTTGGGGCTGATGTCCGCCTATTATTTTATGGACGGGTGGTCGCAGAACACTCCGTACCCGGTTGCGCAAGGCGGCGCGAATGTTCCCGGCTTCAATGCCCTGAATTCCGGCCGCGCACAACTGCTTTCGCTGGGTGACACCAAGACCCTCAGCCCCACCGCGGTCAATGAATTTCATTTCAGCTTTATGCGCGACGCCACCGATCTCGGCCAGCCGGTGGGCGGCGTCGGCGTAAGCCTCGCATCGCAAGGATTCGAGGTCGGCGCGAACACGCCGGGCATCGTGCCGTTGTCGCCGAAGACCGAAGGAGTGGAAAACATCGATTTCAATAACCTCTCCATCGGAACCAATACGAACGAGCTGAAGCAGGTCAACAACACCTTTCAATGGCGCGATAATTTTTCCAAAGTCCTCGGGACTCACACCATCGTCGCGGGCGGCGAAATCCATTACGATCAGGTCAATGTCAATCCGATCGCCCAGTTGAACGGTAACTTCCAGTTCTACGGAAGCGAGACCGGTGTCGACTTCGCGGATTTCCTGCTTGGGCTTCCGACGCAGTACAACCAAAGCCAGCTTCAGAGTTTTTATGATCGCAACAAGTATGTCGGCCTTTTCGCGCAGGACAGTTGGCGCCTCCACAAGAACCTCACTTTGAATTACGGATTGCGCTGGGATCGCATCGAGCCCTGGTCTGAAAAATACAATCAGCTGGCCACGTTCGCACCCGGCGAGCAGTCCGTCGTTTTCCCCACCGCGCCCGCGGGAATCCTGTTTCCGGGCGACCCGGGTGTTTCGCCTACCATTGGCCCTCCGGGAAACAAGGATTTCACTCCGCGCATCGGTCTGGCCTACTCTCCCGACGCCGACAAAACCACGCTGCTTGGAAAGATCTTCGGCGGCCCCGGTAAAACCAGCATCCGGGCCAGCTACGGTACGTTCTACAGCGCCATCGAGGCGCTCACGATCGGAGTCAGCAGCGCCAATGCGCCGTACGGGACCACATATACCAGCCCCGCTCCGCCGCTGTTCAGCACGCCGTTCGTTACGGCGGCCAACGGTCAGAATCAGGGCCAATATTTCCCGGTTCAGCTCGCGCCGTTGAACACATCGACAAACCATCCGGACTCCACGATCGACTGGTCGCAGTTTGAACCGGTCAGCGGGATACCGAATTATGTGACCAGCAACAAGACTCCGTACACCGAACAGTACATGCTTTCCATCGAGCGCGGCTTCGGAAACAATACGGTGCTCGACGTCAGCTATGTGGGCAGCCAGTCGCATCACCTGCTGGTGCTGGAGGAAGCGAATCCGGCGAATCCCACGCTCTGTCTGTATCTCAGCAATCCGGCCAACCTGGCGCGCGGCCAGACGCCCTGTGGCCCCTTCAACGAAAGCAACGTCTTTGTCACCGCGTCGGGTCAAACGATCGACGGCACGCGGGGACCACTGGGGCCGAACTTCGGAAGCGACACCCTGGAAACCACTATCGGCAATTCCAATTACAACTCGCTGCAGGTGACTTTGCGGCACACCAGCGGACCCCTGCAATTGCTGGCCGCCTACACCTACAGCAAATCCATCGATCAATCTTCCAATCTCGGCGAAGAGGTCAACCCGCTCAATCCCTCTCTCAGCCGGGCATTGTCCGCTTTCGATATCCCGCAGAACTTCGTCGTCAGCTACAGCTATCAACTGCCATTTGCGCGGATCTTCCGCGCGGCAAACCGTGCAACAGGAGGATGGGAAGTCTCCGGAATCACGCGCTTCAGCGCCGGTTTCCCGGTAACGCTCATTAATTACGGCGACAACTCTCTCCTGGGCGCGGAACCAAACGGGGTCAATAATTACGGCGTTGACGAGCCGGATGTCGCGCCTGGTTCTCTCGATCTGAATCATAACCCCCGGAATGGCCAAGCGTATTTCAATGCCTCGCTGTTCAGCGAGAACGCCCTCGGCACGCCGGGCAACGCTTCACGCCGCTATTTCTTCGGCCCTGGAATGGCGAACTTCGATATCGCGCTCATGAAGACTCTGCGCCTGACGGAATCGAAGTCGCTGCAATTCCGGGTAGAAGGGTTCAATATTTTCAATCACGCTCAATTTTTCGGACCGCAAGCCGTGGACGGCAACATCAGCAGCACGACGTTCGGCCAGGTCATCAGCGCGGCTGCCCCGCGCCTGGCTCAGGTGAGCGCGAAATTCATCTTTTAGGAAAGGACCATTTACAAACGTCATGAGACTCGGAAGAGCTTTACCCTGTGGGGCGAGATTCGCTTCGGCCGCCGTTGCGCTGGCCATTGTACAGATGTGTGGTTTTGCTCAGAGCTCGACGCGCTGTCCACGCTTCCCCGTGGGCAGCGTGATTACGGCTCCTGAAGACCTTTTTAGTGAAAATGGAGTTATCGATGTCTCCTTCACCTACCAAACCACAACCGATCAGTACGGCAACACGCTGTATTGCTTCGTAAACAGCGATGGGGCTCAATCTCCGACGCTCCATATCCATCCCGGCGACCGGCTCCGCATCAAACTGACCAACGATGTCCCCGCGCCAACAGGATCATCCTCCGCCACAATGGCCGCAATGCCTGGGATGACGATCTCCGGAAGCCCATCGAGCGCGTGCGGCGCGATGACCATGACCGCCGCATCAGTCAACATCCATTATCACGGTACCAACACTCCTCCCACCTGTCATCAGGACGAGGTGATCCGCACCCTGATCAACTCCGGACAGACCTTCCAATATGATGTGCAGTTCCCATCGGACGAGCCTCCCGGTCTTTATTGGTATCATCCGCATGTTCACGGTATCTCCGAGCCGGCCGTCCAGGGCGGCGCTTCCGGAGCCCTGATCATCGAAGGGATTCAAAACGTAAACCCGATGGTCGCCGGTCTGCCGCAACAACTTCTGATTATCCGCGACAATCTCGTGCCCGGCAACCCGACGCCGGGCGGAAGCATCCCGTCCTGGGATATCTCGCTGAATTACACTCCTGTTCCCTACCCGGCGTTCACTCCGGCTGTGATCCAGATGAAGCCTGAGGCAAGACAGCTCTGGCGTGTCCTGAACGCCTCAGCGGATACGATCATCGACTTGCAACTACAATATGATGGGACGGTGCAGCCTCTGGAGGTCGTGGCTCTCGACGGCGTGCCGACCGGCTCTCAGGACGGCACGTCGCGGGGCAATGGTTTTACGGAAACCGACATTCTGCTGGCGCCGGCCGCGCGGGCCGAGTTCATCGTGACTGGTCCATCTTCCGACGTTCAGAATGCCAAGCTCATGACGCTGAATGTGGATACCGGTCCGGACGGAGACAATGATCCGATGCGCCCGATCGCGAGCATCCAGGCGAATGACAACGCGCCCGAGCCACCGCTCGTTCCCTATGTGTCCGGGCCGCCGCCCAAGGAGCGCTTCGAAGGCCTGAACCGCGAAAGGCCGACCGCATACCGCAAGCTGTACTTCTCCGAGGTTCTGTCGAATCCTACGAACCCAAACAGTCCGACGAACTTCTACATCACCGTCGACGGCCAGACTCCCACGCTCTTCAGCCCGGACACTCCGCCGGCCATCGTCACCACGCAAGGCTCTGTCGAAGACTGGACCATCAAAAATCGCTCGATGGAGAACCACGAGTTTCACATTCACCAGCTTCATTTTCTGGTTCTGGAACAGAACGGCGTTCCGGTGAACAGCGGACAATATCTCGACACGATCCAGGTACCCTACTGGTCCGGGACGGGACCGTATCCGAGCGTCAAGGTGCGTATGGATTTTCGCGGGCCGCTGACCGGCGATTTTGTGTATCACTGTCACATCCTCGGGCACGAGGATGGGGGCATGATGGCCATTATCCGTGTGAACCCGCCGCATAGGGACGGAGGCCACAACTGACCTTCGACCTTTGAAACGGCGAATAAGCGTAAAGGTCCCGATTCCGCTGATGGCCGAGGAAGGCAGCGCCTATGTTTGCCGCGCCGGCAGGGCAGCACCAGGGCAGCAGACTGCCGCGGATCGGATTCGATTCCCGTTAGCGCTACCATGTTTTCATAGACTTACAAGCCGCAGGGCAGCACAGGGCAGCACGCGCGGGCCTCCACCATAAAATGACGTCTCAAAAGGGGTCATTTTCGGGACGGCTCGACGCCTTGTTTCGAGCGATGTTTCTTGACACAATGAGCGTCATGAACAACACGCTCCGAACATGGCGCCTGTGTCCGCTGATATTCGTCGTCTTCTCGTTGGTGGTTTTGGCTCAGGCTCCGACGAAGCGGCTGGTGCACGTGACCGTTACGGACCCACTGGGCCGCGCTGTAACCGGCGTTGGCCGAACAAACTTCGGGATTGTGGAGAATGGGTTACGCCGCCCGATCACGGACTTTACTGAACTTCGCGACGAATACGTAATTGAGTTTGAAGCCGCGGATCCCTCTGCGGACGTTAAGGTGGTTCTTGAGCAGCCGCGCGGCATGCCCCCGCTTCGCGCGAACGTGAAACGATAATCAGTCTTCAGGGCTCTAAGGAAAATTTGCGGCTGGAACCTCGTATCCCCATTTCAAGCGATCAGTTCGCCGTTGGCTTCTCGACCTTTTCAATCACGATCACCTCAACAGGCCCGATGGTCGACTCCAATTTCAGCCCCAACTGTTCCCCGAGCGCGGTAAACAACGACGGGCCCCTCGGATCCGGCCGCGCCTCCGCTGGCAGGTTGGACGGAATCTGGTCCGGCGTCCATTTGAGATCGATGTCGTAAAGCCCCGTCAAATTGGTACGATCGAGAACTGGACGCTCCAACTGTCCCGCAAGCACCTGAGTCAGCGCGCCGATCGGTCTCGCGAACGAGTGAAACTGCCCCGGCCCAATTCTGACCGCGCCACGAGGCAGCCCGTCTCGGCGTGGGGCACCCTCAGCAGGAGGCCCCAACACCGGCGGCGTCTGGTCGGCGGAGAGATTCAGTTTCGCTCCCCCCTTGCCGACCACCAGCACATAGACACGCTTGTTCGCGTTTTCGCGGCTTACTTTCGACTGGAACCGGTCTTCAAGCATCGCCCTCACCAATACTCTTCCCTGCTCGACCGTGAGGGGACCGTGCGCCTTCGCCTCAATATCGAAACGGTCAGACTTGATCCAACCTGGCCCGCCGGAAATCAAAAAATCCTGGACGTTGTACGCGAATTGCACGAGATCTCGGAAGGTTACATTGCGCGCGAGGAAGCGACCGTGACCCAGTTCGGGCCCGCCCAGCATAACGAGGTCTCCGGTAGAGACGTTTGGTTTGATTGAGACCACATCGAACGCTGGTTTCGGGGTCTGTTGCAGTTGCCCGAGCGTGAGGACTGCGACGGCCGCCACCCCGCCCAGTAGTTTCCGTGGTCGCATATATGCGACAAAGTATCACAACCCGCGACGGGCTGCAGCCAGGCAGCGTAAAGGGCGAGTGTCGAAATTGTCTCGCAGGGGGTAAGTTTCGAGACGCTGGTGTAAGGCCCTGAAATCAAGGCCCGCGGTATCTCGAAAGTCGGTCTCAAAATATTGGCCAAATAGCGGTGGTCGCAGCGATGGCGTCGCTCGCGATCTTGTCGCGAAATCCCGTCCTAAAAAGAGATGATGATTTTCGCCATGGGCAATAGGACAGTTGGTGTTGGAACGGCCCACGCTGACGTAAAGTCGCCTATGCTGATCCTGGCTGGAAGCGTTCTGGGAGATTTCTTCTTCCGGAACTTTGCCATCGTTATCGAAGCGATAGACGATAATGGCAACTAACGAGCAGCACGATGACGTACGATAGATACCGCAATGCGTCTAATCGCTCTGCTGGCTATTGCTGTGGCGGCGCACGCGCAGGATTCGACCTTCTCGGCAGATGTGAATGTAGTGAACCTGCTGGTGGCGGTCCGGGACAAGGATGGCCGGTTCGTCAAGGATCTG
>DATJNW010000164.1:0-49984 GCA_035507655.1 Bryobacteraceae bacterium
GCCTGGAGAGCCCCCGCCATGACTGGCGGAGCAGTAAAATCCGTTATAGCCCCGCCAGTCATGGCGGGGGCGCATCTCGAATCAACGCGAATTTCAGGCACTACCGGCAATCGGCGGTTCCACCCAGCGCTTCGCGGCGCGAGCTGAGAGCCTGCCCCACATCATGCTCTCTCGCTTACTCGCCGAGCGATTGAACGGTGGTGCCTGAAATCTGCGTTGAACCTGAAGCCTGGAGAGCCCCCGCCATGACTGGCGGAGCAGTAAAATCCGTTATAGCCCCGCCAGTCATGGCGGGGGTGCATCTCGAATCAACGCGAATTTCAGGCACTACCGGCAATCGGCGGTTCCACCCAGCGCTTCGCGGGCGCGAGCTGAGAGCCTGCCCCACATCATGCTCTCGCTTACGCGCCGAGCGATTGAACGGTGGATTCGAGTTTTTCCGCCGGTACGCTTCCCTGCGCGATGGAGGGATTGCCGCCGCCGCGTCCGCCGGCCGCTGTGACTGCCGCTTTCACGCGCTCGCCCGCGGGTACGCCCGAATCGGCCGAGGCGGCCAGCAGCACGGACGGGGGATTTTCGCTGACCGCCAGGAACACCGCTTTCGACCCGGCGGTGAATGCCTGCGCCCGCGCGCGCATCGCTTCATCGATGGGGCCGCGCTGCGTCACGCGGCGTAATCCGGATGGGTCAGGCGCGGTCGCGGCGTACAATTCCCTGCCCTCGCGCTGGGCCAGCTCCGCGGCCATTCGCGCCAGATTCTTTTCGAGCGCCTTGGCTTTATCCACCTGCGCCTGCACCAGCGCCGGAGTTTCCTCGAACGGCACCGAAACGATGCGGCTGATTTCAGAAAGCGTCCGGAAATCCTGGCGCGCCTGCTGGACGGCGCGCAGCCCGCAGACGAATTCGATGCGCGTGTTGCCGCGAATTCTTTCGAGCTTGCGCAAAAGAATCGGACCGATCTCGGCGGTGGAGCGGACATGCGTTCCGCCGCACGCGCTGCGGTCCAGCGAATCGATCGAAACGATGCGCAGCGTGCCGCTTCGCGCCGACGCTTTGCGCAATCCCAAATCGGCCGAGGAATCCTCGTAGCTGATCGACACCGGCCGCGCCTCCCACACGATTTCGGCGCAGCGCTCTTCGACGCGCTCCAGTTGCTTTAAAGAGAGCGACGGCGCTTCCACATCGATGCTCGAAGTGAGGGCGCCCAGGTGAAAACTGACGGTAGTGACGTCGTACAGCTCCACCAGCACGGCCGAGAGCAGATGCTGGCCGGTGTGCTGCTGCATGTGATCCCAGCGGCGCGGCCAGTCGACGCGCGCCTGTATCTCCGTTTCAGCGAGCGGCGCGTCGAGAACATGCGCGATGCGATCTTCTTCATCGACCACTTCACGCACCGCGATTCCGCCGAGCGTGCCGAGATCGAAGGGCTGGCCGCCGGAGGTGGGATAGAACGCGGTGCGATCGAGATACACGCGGCGGCCGTCTTCGGCGCGATCGACCACGCGCGCGGCAAATTCGCGCAGATAACAGTCGTTGTAATAGAGTCGTTCGGTCATTGTTCGGGTGGGGGGGAAACGATCTCGAAGGTCGCGCGCAGGAATTGCCAGTCGGGCAGCTCGTAGATACGCAGCTTGGTGGACGCGCTGGCGGTGACGTCCTTCATTTCCTGCGGGCCGAGATTGGGGACTTTCGCGTCAAACTCGGTGATGGGCGGATCGTCGGGTTTGGCCGCGGTGGTGGTCAGGCGGATTTTCAGCACCAGGTCGCCCATGTCGGCGTCGGAATGGTTGACCACGCCGAAGGTCACTTTCAAGGTGCCGGGTTTCTCTTCCGCCAGCCGGAATCCGACGACTTCCAGATATTTCGTCAGCGGATTTTTGCCGACCGGGGTCGCGGCGCCAGGAGGTTCCGGCGGACCGGTCTTCTTGGCCGCGTTGCTATCGGGGGAGGAGCACGCCGCCAGAGCCACCAGCAGCGGAATGACAATGTTTCGCACTACATCAGGATAATATACGCGCGATAATACGTACTGGATGGGCGCGATCCGCGAGCAGATTGAAACCGTTTTCCGCCGCGATCCGGCCGCGCGCAGCGTTCTCGAAATCGTTCTCTGCTATCCCGGTTTTCACGCGGTGCTGCTGCATCGCGCCGCGCACCGGCTGTATAAATCGGACTGGTTCACGCTGGCGCGCGTGCTTTCGCAATTTTCGCGCGCGCTCACCGGCATCGAAATTCATCCCGGCGCGACCATCGGGCGGCGATTTTTCATCGATCACGGAATGGGCGTGGTGATCGGCGAAACGTCGGAGATCGGCGACGATGTTCTGATGTACCAGGGCGTGACGCTCGGCGGCACGGGCAAGGATACCGGCAAACGTCATCCGACCATCGGCAACGGTGTGGTGATCGGCACGGGCGCGAAAATTCTCGGCAATATTCGCATCGGCGATTACGTGAAGGTGGGCGCCGGATCGGTGGTGGTGCATTCGGTGCCGGATCACTCGACGGTGGTGGGCGTGCCGGGACGCGTGGTCGGCGAAGAAGACACGGTGATGGAGCCGCTGGAGCACGGCGATTTGCCCGATCCGGAGGGTCAGGCGATTAGCGAATTGTCGAATCGCGTGGCGCAGCTTGAGGCCATGGTGCAGGCGCTGGTTGCTGAAAAAATTGGTGACGAAAAAATTTCTTCTAAGCGTTAGCTTCGCCCTGGCGCTTCACGCTGCCGACTTGTCCTATTGGGTCGAACCCTGCACGCATAAAGAAACCGGCTGCGTCGCGGGCGACGTCGAACTCGGACGATGGGCGCTCGAAGCGTGGCAGAATGCCTCGAATGGACGCATTCATTTCGTCGCCGCCGATCGCGATCATGCGCGGCTGCGCATCGTCTGGGCGATGCCGGAAGAAGGTTTATACGGCGAAACGGTGCCGATCGAAGTAAACGGCAAACCCGGCGCGCAGGTGAATGTGCGGATTGTCGATAGCGGCTCGAACGATCCGCTGCTGCGCGATACCATCGTTTATTTGACCTGTCTTCACGAATCGGGGCACGCGCTGGGACTGGCGCACACGCGCGATTTCGCGGACATTATGTACAGTTTCCAGTACGGCGGCGATATCGCGGAATATTTCGCGCGGTATCGAAGAAAGCTCGCGCGGCGCGAGGATATTCGGAAAAATAGCGGGCTATCGGCGGGCGATCGCGCGCGTTTGCTTGAAGCGCTGCGCTGACGAATCCAGTTCCCTGCGGTCGCGGTTCCGTGTGGGGCAGGCTTGCAGCCGGCGGCAAGCCTGCCCCACAAATTACCAGGTATAGCGTCCGGCGAACTGCATCTGCCGCGGAGCGGTCAGCAGGCTGGAAATTCTGCCGAAGGTGGACGACGAGAAGTCGTTCACGCTGGCGCTGGCCGGATCGAAGATCACGGCGTTGGTCAAGTTGTAGGTTTCCCAGCGGATCTGGAGCTTGTGATGCTCGCTGTACGGCATGGTGAAGACCTTGTACAGACCGGTGTCGATGTTGAACAATCCGTTGCCGCGATAATTATCGCGCAAGCCGGACTGGCCGGCGAACGTTTCGACGAAGTCGCCGTAGACGCCGCGCGCCGAGCCGGCGGGCGAAACAATGATCTGCGCCGGATTCGTAAACACGTTGGGACCGCCCCCCTTGTCGATGCCGCTGGCGGAAATCGCGTTCTGCGTCTCCGAGATCGGAACCGTAACCGACGGGGTGGCGTTGGCGCCGACTTCCCAGTCGGTCGGCCAGCGCGAGCCGTTAGTCGCACTGAAGGGCAACCCCGAGGTCTGGCGGTAGTTCGCGCTGATCTGCCAGCCGCCCACGATCGCGTCAGCGATTTTGTTCATGTTGTTGCCGAAGTGCCGGCCGCGGCCGAAGGGCAGCTCATAAACGCCATAGGCGTTCACCTGCTGCGTGGTGTCATAGTTAGAAACAGCGCGCATCTGGCTCGGATTCCAGGTGCTCTGGACGAAGCCGCTGAACGCCGCGCTGGTCGCCGGATTGCAGGTGCCGCCGGCGCAGGTCCCCGCTTCGCCGGTCGAACCGAGGTCGATCGATTTGGACCAGGCATAATTCACGTCGAACTGCAAACCGTAGCTGTAGGTCTTGCGCACGGTCCACTGCATGGCGTGATAGTCGCCGAGGCCGATGGAGCTGAATGCGGAGAGCGCCGAGAATTGCGGATTGAACAGCATCCACGGGCCGTATTTTCCGCAGGACATCGTAGTTTCGACGCCCTTCGAGTTGAAACTGCTGCCGCTGGTGCTGCAATTGGCGGCGTTGTCGGCGTTGTTCAGAGTATTGGTGGCATCGCCGGCGTTGCTGTTGTTGATAAAATCGTTGGCCCACACCTGGGTCGCCGTCATCCCGTTGCCCGCCGCGCCCGGCCACATGTGCTCGAAGAACGGAATGGGCTGGATCTGGGCCGGTTTTAAGCCCTGGATGTCGGTCTCCTTCATCAACTCCGTCATGGCTTGGAAATACGTCTGGCCCGAAGCTGGATCGACCATATCGGTCGGCTCCGCGAGATCGCGATTGATTAGCGAATGGCGCGCCAGCCGTCCGACATAGGATCCCTGAATGAAGAATCCGTGTCCAACGTCACGGCCGATGCTGAAATCGAGATTGATGGTGTACGGCGCGGCCAGCTGTTGATCGATGCTGTTGGTGATGGCGAACGATCCGGAAGCGCCCGTCTGATAGGGGTAGATGAGCGGCAGTCCGCCGGGTCCCGGTGGCGGCACCACGGCGCTTGGCACGGCGTAGAAGGTGGTGAATCGAGGCGCCGCGGCAACAGTAGTCGTGTTTGCCGGATTTTCAAAGCTCTGTGAAAGGCCCGGGGTAGTGGCGGCAAACGCCTGCGCCAGCGGCTGGCCGACGGTATCGTAATACATGCCGGCGCCGGCGCGAATCGAGGTTTTCCCGGGTCCGCCGAACAGGAATTTCGAGATGCCGCTGTCGCCGCTCGGTGAGTACGCCAAGCCGAGGCGCGGCTCCCAGTTTTTGTGGAACGGATACATCGGCGCGCCGTCCGCGGCGGGAATGAAGTCAACCAGGCCTGCGTTCTGCTGGCTCAATCCGAGATCGGCAAAATTCGCGCGCGCACCGAGCCACGCTGCCAGAGGAATATTGGTGGAAGCCTGCTGTCCATTCGCTTCATACACCGGGGGCTGGAGCGAAAAGCGCATCCCCGCCGTTACCGTAAAATTGCGCGTGGCTTTCCAGGTGTCCTGGAAATACAAATCACCTTCGTGATTTATGAAATCGCGCGTCACCGGCAACCCCGGATTGAGCAGCGTTCCATCGACCTTATAGTTGTATTTCGCCACGCCCTGCGTTTCCAGCCCGAGCACGTCGGCCATCGCGTATTCCGCGTCCTGCGCAAATCCGCTGGAAGTCCCCGGCGGTTCCAGACTCTGGCCCGAACCCACCAGCCACGACGGATTCGAGCTGGCGTCGCTATAGGAGTTGCTGAAGCTGACCGAGCTGTTCGAAACCAGCAGCGCCAATCCGCCGAAACGGAAGTTGTGCGAGCCGTGGTTCCAGCTCATGTCTTCTCTAAAGGTATGAACCGGAATGATGTGCGTCAGTCCGGTGCTGGTCCCATAGGGAGTGTCGAGACCACGGAACCATTCGTAAGGACTGGTGAGAACGCCAGTCGTCTGAGTGCCGGCGCGCGTGTAGCCGTAATTGAGCGTACTGACCAAGTCCGGCGAAATCACGTACGTCCATCCGGCCGCCAGGCCTTTGCTGTTCGCCAGGCTGACCGAATTCGGAGGCAATCCGGGGAACTGCGGGACGTTGGTCGAGTTATTGTCGGCCCAGTCATTCTGAAGCTGGCCGCGAATGAACAGCGCGTGTTTGCCCGCGTTGTCCGGATGATAATCGAACCGGGAGATGTAAGTGTTCTGAACGTTGTAGCCAGGCGCGCTGAAGGTGTAGCCCGCGGTGTTCAAGCCGTCGCCGATGGTGTTGTTATTCGGCAGCGGATATTTGGCCATCTGCGCCAGCCCGGCTGTGCTCACGCCGATTCCCGCGGGATCGAGCGCCTGGATCTGCGTGGGCGTGTACTGAAGCGTCTGGCCGCTGCTGTTGAGATATTGCACGATGCCCTGGCGCAGCGTCGCCGTCGGGACCGTGCGGTTAGCGGTGTTGGCGCTGGCGTCGCGGCGGCCTTCGTAGTTGATGAAATAGAAAACCTTGTTCTTCTTGATGGTGCCGCCGGCCGATCCGCCGAACACGTTCACCAGCAGCGCCGGGATTTTCAACCCGGCTTGATTATTGAAGAAGGTGTTCGAGGCCGTCTCCGTGCCGCGGCGGTATTCGTACAGCGATCCGTGAAAATCATTCGTGCCGGACTTCGTCACCAGCATGACGTCGGCGCCCGACCCGCGGCCGGACGTCGCGTCCTCCAGCGTCGTGGTGGTGCGAAATTCCTCCACCGAATCGAGCGTCACGCGCAGAACGCTGGTGAACGCGGTGCGCCCGTT
The DNA here is from genome assembly GCA_035507655.1 of Bryobacteraceae bacterium. Lineage (GTDB taxonomy): Bacteria > Acidobacteriota > Terriglobia > Bryobacterales > Bryobacteraceae > Palsa-187. The sequence goes on from DATJNW010000164.1 coordinate 6,502, forward strand.
CTGGTCGTTGACGTCCGCGCCATCGAGCGTAATGTTTCCCTGGTCCGATTTGCCGCCATCCACCGCGCCGCTGCGATAATCCTCCGACCCGGGCTGGCCCGCGGCCGCACCGAACGATCCGAAGCTGGTGACGCCGGGCTGAAACGCCAGCAAGCCGGCGACGTTGCGCCCGTACATCGGCATCTCGATAATCGCGTTGTTGTTGATGGCGTTGCCGAGCGACGCGTCGGTGGTGTTCACCTGCGCAGCGGCGGCTTCCACTTGAACCGAGGTGGTGGTGGTTCCCAGTTTCTCAAAAGTGATCGGCACGGTGGACGGCTGGTTCACCAGGAGCTCGATGTGTTCGATGACCACATCGGCGAAGCCGGCAGCTTTCGCTGTAAGTTTGTACGTTCCGGGTACGATCTGCTGAATGGTATAGGCGCCGCGCGCGTCGGCGGTGATCTCGCGTGTCGCGCCGGTGGCAAGATTTTGAATGGTGATGCTGGCGCCAGGAATGACTGCGCCCGAAGGATCGCTGACCGTCCCCGTCAGTGAAGTCGACTGAGCGAAAAGCCCGAGCGAGGACCACACCGCGAGTGCGATCAGAACGTACAGCCTTCTCATTTGAAGTGTTCCTTTCCCGTCTGATATTCCGAAGAAAAACCCGGTTCATAAATCTGTATCAGATTTGAACTCGACTGTCAATGACAATCGTTCGCTTCCATCGCCTTCAAAAGACGGGAAATCTTCGGGATTTCTCTATGGAAAAAGGAATGGGCTGCGACGCGTTACAAAAGGAATGACTTAGCGGCGTGAAAAAACAGACCCCCGCCATAACTGGCGGGGCTGTAGCGACGAAATTACGGCTTGGCCAGTCATGGCGGGGGCAACGCTTCGGAAGGCTTTATGCTGCCTTGGCCGGCAGAACGATCAGGCCGGGCAGCATCTCCAGCAGCACGTCTTCGACGCGATCCGCGAAGACGAATTGCATTTCCTTACGGACCTCGTCGGGAAGATCGCGCAGGTCTTTCTGATTGCCGCGCGGCAGGATCACTCGCTTCAATCCCGCGCGCCGCGCCGCCAGCACTTTTTCTTTCACGCCGCCGATCGGCAGAACCAGACCGGTCAGCGTGACTTCGCCGGTCATCGCCGTATCGCTGCGCGCCGCGACCCCCGAGTAAATCGAAGCAAGCGCCGTCGTCATCGTCACGCCCGCCGACGGACCATCCTTCGGAATCGCGCCCGCCGGAACGTGAATGTGCAGACCGGTATTCAGGAACCGGGTCGGATCGATGCCCAGCTGCACCGCATGCGACCACACGTAACTGCGCGCGGTCTTGGCCGATTCCTGCATCACGTCGCCGAGCTGGCCGGTGATGGTCAACTCCTTGCCGTTGGGCAGCAGCGTGGCTTCGATGTACAGCACGTCGCCGCCGGTTTCGGTCCACGCGAGTCCCGTCGCCACGCCTGGAGGCAGATCCTTGCGGGCCTGCTCCGGCAGAACCGGCTCGGGTCCGAGAATTTCGACCACGTCGTTGGGCGTCACCGTCACATGAGCGCTGTCCCCGCCCTCCACGAATTTCAGCGCGGTTCGCCGCACCACGCGGCCGATGGTTTGCTCCAGGCGCCGCACCCCGGCTTCACGGGTGTAGCTGGCGATGATTTTTCGGAGCGCTTCGTCGGTCAGCTCGAACTGTTCGGGTTTGATGCCCGCCTGGGTAAGCTGCCGCGGCAGCAGATAGCGCCGCGCGATCTGGATTTTTTCTTCCTCGCTGTATCCCGACAGCCGCAGAATCTCCATACGATCGAGCAGCGGCGCGGGAATGGTATCCAGCGTATTCGCCGTGGTGATGAACAGCACCTTCGACAAATCGAACGGCAGGTCCAGATAATTATCGCGGAACTCTTTATTCTGCTCCGGATCGAGCACTTCAAGCAGCGCCGACGCCGGATCGCCGCGGAAATCGCGTCCCAGCTTGTCGACCTCGTCAAGCATCAGCACCGGGTTATTCGCGCCCGCGCGCCGCATCGCCTGGATGAGGCGACCCGGAAGGGCGCCTATATATGTCCTCCGGTGACCGCGCAGTTCCGCTTCATCGTGCAGCCCGCCGAGGCTCATGCGCTCGAATTTGCGGTTCAGCGCCCGCGCGATCGATTGCCCGAGCGAAGTTTTGCCCACGCCGGGCGCGCCGACGAAGCACAGGATCGGAGCTTTCGCCTCCGGATTGAGCTTCAGCACAGCCAGTTGTTCGAGAATCCGCTCCTTCACTTTTTGAATGTCGAAGTGATCCTCGTCGAGCACCTGCCGCGCCCGCGCGATGTCCAGATTATCGTCGCTGCGCTTCTTCCAGGGCAGCTCGATCACGTAATCGAGCCAGGTGCGGATCACGTTGTGCTCCGGCTGCATGGACGGCATTTTTTCCAGGCGCGCCAATTCGCGCTCGGCTTCCTTGCGGACGTCTTCGGGCAGATCCGCCTTGGCCAGCTTGTCCTTCAGCTCCTCCACTTCGCCCTGATCGGGATTTTTCTCGCCAAGCTCCTGCTCGATCGCGCGTTTCTGCTGGCGCAGAATGTATTCGCGCTGCTCCCGCGACATTTCGCCCCGCGCTTCTTCGGCGATTTTATTGCGCAGCTCCAGCACTTCCACTTCATGCGACAGCCAGCCGTGGATCATGCGCAGCGCTTCCAGGCGCGTCGGCGCTTCGAGCAGCGCCTGCTCGCGCGACGTTTCCAGATTCATCAGCGAAGCCAGCATATAAGCCAGTTGCAGCGGATCGGCCTGCGCCGTGAACATCCGCGCCAGCTCCTGCGGCGATTGATTGGGCGCCTGCACCAGTCCCACGAACTTGGTGCCCATTTCGATGATCGAAAGCGTCAGCGCTTCCGTTTCGCGGCTGGAATCGTCCGGCATCGGCAGCGAGCGCACGCGCGCGATCAGCTTTCCGTTCTCTTCGGTCTTAACGATGACCACCCGTTCCTCGCCGTAGACCAGGATCTCGATCTGGCCTTTGGCGCGTCCGAATTTACGGATCGCGGCGCGCGTGCCGATGGTGTACAGATCGGCCGGGCCCGGCGTATCGACGTCGGAATCGCGCTGGGCCACCACGACGATCTCTTTTTCTTCCGTCGCCAGCGCCTGCTCGACCGCGGCCAGCGAGGCTGGCCGGCCCACCGAAAGCGGCATCAGCAGCCCCGGAAACAACACGGAGTTTTTCAACGGCAGCAGCGGTAGCGCGCTGATTTGAGTTTCTTGTTCTGGCATTTTTTTTCTTCGCTGTCAGATCGCTGGCAGCTCCTCTCTTTACTAAGATGCTTCCGCACGCACAATCGACTCGACCTCGAAAGAGAGCTCGTGATTGTGCTCCGTCACATGCACTTTCTGGCCGTCGCGCACCTCGCCGGCGACCAGCATGCGCGCCATCGGCGTTTCAATTTCTTTCTGAATCGCGCGCTTCAATGGCCGTGCGCCGAACGCCGGGTCATAGCCGACCCGCACCAGGTGCTCGCGCGCCGCGTCGGACAACTCCAGATCGATGCGCCGGTCTTTCAACCGCGCCCGCAGCGTCTGAAGCTGGATCTCGACGATCTGCTTCAACTGTTCTTCGGTCAGCCGGTGGAACACGATAATCTCGTCCACGCGGTTCAAAAATTCGGGCCGGAACACGCGCGGCAGATCCTCGCGCTGGGCATTGGAGGTCATGATCACGATGGTGTTCTTAAAATCCACCGTGCGTCCCTGGCCGTCGGTTAAGCGGCCGTCGTCGAGCAGTTGCAGCAGCACATGAAACACGTCCTGGTGCGCCTTCTCGATCTCATCGAGCAGCACCACCGAATAGGGCCGCCGCCGGACCGCTTCGGTCAACTGGCCGCCTTCTTCGTATCCCACGTATCCCGGCGGCGCGCCGACCAGTCTCGAAACGGTGTGCCGTTCCTGATATTCCGACATGTCGATGCGGATCATGGCGTGTTCGTCGTCGAACAGATATTCGGCGAGCGCCCGCGCCAACTCGGTTTTCCCCACGCCCGTCGGACCCAGGAAAATAAAGCTGCCGATGGGCCGCTTGGGATCCTTCAATCCGCCGCGCGCGCGAATCACCGCGTCGGCGACGGCATTGACCGCTTCGTCTTGACCGACCACGCGCTGGTGCAGCTCCTCGGGCAGGTGCATCAGTTTTTGCACCTCGCCTTCCATCAGCTTGCTCACCGGGATGCCGGTCCAGCGGCTGACCACCTGCGCGATGTCCTCTTCGTCCACTTCTTCTTTGAGCAGCGTGGTCTCGCGTTTCTGCGTTTCGAGCTGTTTTTCGAGCCCGGTCAGCTTGCCGTATTTCAACTCGGCCGCTTTGTTCAGATCGTAGGCCCGCTCGGCCTGCTCGATTTCGACTTTCACCTGCTCGATCTGCTGGCGAATTTCGCGCTGTTTGCGCAGCGTTTCCTGGTCGGCTTTCCATTGCGCCTGCAACGCGGCCGATTCGGTTTTCAATTCCGCCAGTTCCTTTTCGATTTTTCTGAGGCGTTCGCGCGAGGCGTTGTCGGTTTCTTTTTTCAGCGCTTCGCGTTCGATTTCAAGCTGCATCTGGCGGCGCAGAATTTCGTCGAGCTCCGCCGGCATCGAATCGATCTCGGTGCGCAGCTTGGCCGCCGACTCGTCGACCAGGTCGATCGCCTTATCCGGCAGGAATCGATCGGAAATGTAGCGCTGGCTCAGAACCGCCGCGGCCACCAGCGCGGAATCCTTGATGCGCACGCCGTGATGAATCTCATAGCGCTCGCGCAGGCCGCGGAGAATCGAAATAGTATCTTCCACCGACGGCTGATCGACTAAAACGGTCTGGAATCGCCGTTCGAGCGCCGCGTCTTTTTCGATATTTTTGCGATATTCGTCGAGCGTCGTCGCGCCGATGCAATGCAGCTCGCCGCGCGCCAGGGCTGGTTTGAGCAGATTGCCCGCGTCCATCGCGCCTTCGGCTTTCCCTGCCCCGACCACCGTGTGCAATTCATCGATGAACAAAACAATCTGTCCCTCGGCCGATTGCACTTCTTTCAAGACAGCTTTCAGCCGTTCCTCGAACTCGCCGCGGAATTTCGCCCCGGCGATCAGCGCGCCCATATCGAGCGCGACCACTCGTTTATTCTTCAATCCCTCCGGAACGTCGCCGCGGACGATTCGCTGCGCCAATCCTTCGACGATGGCGGTTTTGCCGACGCCCGGCTCGCCGATCAGCACCGGGTTATTTTTGGTCCGCCGCGACAACACCTGGATCACGCGGCGAATTTCTTCGTCGCGCCCGATCACCGGATCGAGTTTGCCGGCTTCGGCCAGCTTGGTCAGATCGCGGCCGTATTTTTCGAGCGCCTCATAAGTCTCCTCCGGATTGGGCGACGTCACGCGCTGCGATCCGCGAACTTCCTGAAGCGTGCGCATCAGCCGTTCGCGCGTCAGGCCGAGATCCTTGAAGATTTTCTCGTCCGTTGCGGCAAGCAGAACATGCTCCACCGAGACGTACTGGTCTTTGAGCCGCTTGGCTTCATCCTCGGAGCGCGTCAACAGTTTTTGCAGACGCTGCGTGATGTAAACCTGATCGACGCCGGGCGCCGGACCGGAAACTCGCGGGAGTTTTTCCAGCTCGAGAACCAGAAGCCGGTGAACCGTCTCCAGGTTCAAGCCGGATTTTATAAGAATCGACTGGGCCAGTCCGCCTTCCTGCTCAAGCAATGCGAGCAGGAGATGCTCAACGTCGAGCTGCTGCTGACCGTAGCGTCCGGCCAAGGACTGGGCGGAGCGGAGACCTTCCTGAAGCTTTTCCGTAAACCGATTAAAATCCATAACGACCCCTGTTCAACTCCAGCCTAGCACAATGAGTGCAAAACTGTCTATTAATATGAGTGCTCCAACATCAACTAACCATAGGATGCGGTAATCTCCGAACCCGTTTCAATTTATGTAAATCCATGATAAACTTAAGGCATGAAGGTGCTCTGCGGCTGCTTCCTTCCATCGGCCGCCCGGCCGTCGCTGTTCGGGTCCGACTAAGATCGTCTGATCGGCCGGTCGCGAAACTCTTCGTCTCACAAATACAGGAGAGAAAAGCATGAGCATCCTGGAGTCCGTCCGTTTAGATTTTCCCCATATTGCCACCAGCTTACCTGGTCCGAAAGCCAGCGCGATCATCGAACGCGACAGCGCCGTTCTCTCGCCTTCTTATACGCGCTGCTACCCGCTGGTGGTCGAGCGCGGCCAGGGCGCGATGGTGGAAGACGTTGATGGCAATCGGTTTTTAGATTGTACGGCGGGAATCGCCGTGGTCGCGACGGGTCATTCGCATCCCAAGGTTGTCGCCGCGATCCGGGAACAGGCCGAACGGCTGATCCACATGTCGGGAACCGATTTTTACTACCGGAACATGGTGGATCTGGCGGAAAAACTCGCGGCGCTTGCGCCAGGAGACGCTCCTAAGCGGGTTTATTTCGGCAATTCCGGCACCGAGGCGATCGAGGCCGCGATCAAAATGACGCGTTACCACACCGGGCGCGGGCAGTTTATCGCGTTTTATGGATCTTTTCATGGACGCACTATGGGATCGCTGGGATTGACGGCGAGCAAAAGCATTCAGCAGAACGGGTTTTTCCCGGTGATGCAGGGCGTGCATCACGTCCCTTACGCCAACTGCTACCGCTGCGCCTACGGCAAGACTCCGGATTCCTGCGCGGTCGAGTGCGCCACCGTCATTGAGGATCAGCTTTTCCGGCATAAGCTTCCGCCGGAAGACACGGCGGCGATTTTTGTCGAGCCGGTGCAGGGCGAAGGCGGTTACATTGTTCCGCCGGCGAGGTTTTTCGACGAACTGCGGCGGATCGCGGATAAACACGGCATTTTGATCGTCGCCGACGAGGTCCAGAGCGGGATGGGCCGGACCGGCAAGATGTTCGCTTCCGAGCATTTCGGGCTCGTTCCGGACGTGATCGCGCTGGCCAAAGGGATCGCCAGCGGATTGCCGCTGGGCGCGACCATCGCTCGCGCGGAGGTGATGAACTGGCCGCCCGGCGCGCACGCTTCGACGTTCGGAGGCAATCCGGTGGCGAACGCGGCCGCGCTGGCGACCATCGAACTGCTCGAAACGGAGCTGGTTGAAAACGCCGCGCGGGTGGGCGCTCATCTGCTCGACCGGCTGCGCGATCTGCCGCAGCGGTTCCGCATGGTCGGCGATGTGCGCGGGCTCGGTTTGATGATCGGCATCGAACTGGTGCGCGACCAGGAGACGAAAGAACGCGCGCCGGAGCTGCGCGACCGGCTGGCGAACCTGTGCTTCGAGCGCGGCGTGCTGGTGCTGGGCGCGGGTCCTAATTCCATCCGGCTGAGTCCGCCGCTGGTGATCACCAGGGAACAGGCGGATTTCGCCGCGGACAGCATCGAAGAGTGTCTGCGCGCAATTTGAGGATTCTGTCCTCTTTTTTAGAATTCCTCTCTCTAACAGGGTGCTGAAAAAGGGGACAGACCGCTCTGTCCACGGCCGTGGTCGCACGCGGCATGAATAACTTACAGGCGGGGACAGAGCAGTCTGTCCCCTTCTTCAGCACCCCGCTAAACTTTCTCGACCCGGGTCGCTACTCGATATCGCTCAAGCAGTAAGGCGTCCGACGTTTTCCCCCATCGGGGGGATCGGCATTGACGCATTGGCCGACTTGCGCCCATCGTCGCCGTCGCTAGCACGGCATTACGTTGCTACAGGAGGGACTCGAGTACTTCCCGCGGCTCGGTGGGCTGGAGGCCGATGAGGGCGCCAACCATCTCTCGACTGAATGTTAGTGGGACGTGCATGGCGGGAGGTGGGCGGCGAAACGGTATGTGATGGAAAACGGGACGCTACCCGCCTGAGACTGCGCGGTTACCGTAGTTGCGTTCGTAATAACTCTGATATTCGCCGGACTTGACGTGCGCGATCCAATTGGGGTTGGAGCGATACCATTCGATGGTCCGGCGCAGACCTTCTTCGAAAGTGACCTGGGGGCGCCAGCGGGTTTCGCGCATCACCTTGGCGCTCGACAGGGCGTAGCGGCGATCGTGGCCGGGGCGGTCGATCACCGTCTCCATCAGCGATTCCGGCCGGCCGACGGCTTCGAGCAGACGGCGGACCACCTCGATGTTCGGCAGCGCGCGATTGCCGCCGATGTTGTAAATTTCGCCGTCGCGGCCGCGCTCGATCGCCGCCAGGATGGCGCGGCAATGATCGTCGACGTACAGCCAGTCGCGAATCTGCATGCCGTCGCCGTAAATCGGCAGCGCCTTGGATTCGATGGCATTGGAGATCATCAGGGGGATCAGTTTTTCGGGAAATTGATAGGGGCCGTAATTGTTGGAAGCGCGGGTGACGATGACCGGCAGGCCGTAGGTAACGAAATAAGACAGCGCCAGCAGATCGGAGCCGGCTTTTGAAGCCGAATAAGGGCTCGACGGGCGCAGCGGAAAATCTTCGTTGGCTTCGTAGGGCGGATCGATGCTGCCGTAGACTTCGTCGGTAGAGACGTGCAGGAAACGCGGCGTCTTGTGGGCGCGAGCGGCCTCCAGCAGGGTGAAGGTGCCGCGCAGATTGGTTTGAAAGACCGGCGCGGGCGACAGGATGCTGCGGTCGACGTGCGATTCGGCGGCAAAATTCACGATCACGTCGGGCCGCGTGTCTTCGACCAGCGCATGGACCAGCGGCGCGTCGCAGATATCGCCGTGCACGAACTGATAGCAGGGGTCCCCGGCTACGGCCGACAGATTTTCCAGGTTGCCGGCGTAGGTGAGCTTGTCGAGATTCAGAACCGAGGGTTTGGGAGAATCGCCGGAAAGAAGCAGACGGATGAAGGCGCTGCCGATAAAACCCGCGCCGCCGGTCACCAGAAATTTCATTTATGCTGCAATTCCCAATCGTAGTGAACGGCGGGGTCGTTATAAGGAATGCGGCCTTCGTCGCGCGGATTGTAGAGCCGGTTGGTCACATAGACCAGCATTCCCGGAAGCTCGCCGATGACTTTATATCCATGGCCCACACCCGGCGGAATCAGGATCTGCCACGGCCGCAGCGTGCCCAAATAAAGCGTATTCTTTTGCCCGAAGGTGTCCGAGCCGGGGCGCAAATCCACCAGAGCCACCTGAAACATGCCGGCGGACGGAACCCATAAATCCGTTTGATGCCGGTGAAAATGAAATGCCTTGATGGTTCCCGGATAGCTGAGCGCGGCGGAAACCTGCGTCGTTTCGGGGGGGAACTCCGCGGCCAGCCCCTGGCCCATCCGGATGACTTCCAGAAAATATCCGCGATCATCGGGCCAGACGTCAAACGGAAGTACATGCACGCCGTGAATCAGTTCGGTAGAATCGGCACGGCGGATAATCGCGCCGATGCCTTTTTCACAACTGGGCGTCGAAATCTGGATGGCGTCGGAAACCGGCATTACACAACATCCCAGCGTACCGCTATTCGGCTCATTGCGCCACGATGTTGATCTGGCCGACGCCGCCCTCGACTTTCAGGCGAATGGTCGCCGGGGCGTGCTGGTGCACCGGATTGATCCAACTTCCGTCGCGCTGTTCGAGACCTTTGACGGAAATGCTGCCTATTCCGCCCTCGGCATTGGCGATAATCCCGGCTGAGGCGGGCAGCAGCACGGTGGCCTGGCCGACGCCGCCTTCCAGATTGACGTTGTAGTCGCGCCGCGGCGTACCGGTCAGATCCAGGTGCAGTTCGCCGGCGCCCATTTCGATATCCAGGCTGCGCAGGTTGACCGTCCCGAGCGTCACGCGCGCGGTTCCGGCTCCCAGGTGCGCGACTACGTCTAGAGGGATGTCATTGTTCACGCTCAGGTTCCATTTGTAAATGGTATTGGACCCGCCGCGCACGTTGCCGGGCTGTTCGATGCGAATTTCGCGGCGCACGCCGGTGGAGTCATCGATCAGCATCGGCTTCCAGGAGGGCACGTTGTAGGTGAAGTCGCAGTCCACCAGTTCCGGTGCGCCGCCGGTTAATTCCAGTTCGCCGGCCGCCATTCTGATGTCGATGCGGGCCATTTCCGATTTATCCGCTCCGGGCGGATTCAATTCGACCACGCGGGTTTCATGCTTGGCCGGACCGGTGATCACGTTCACGCCGCACCCGGCGAGGGCGCAACAGGCGACCAGCAGCAGCGGTTGGTGCACGGCAAGGGAGCGCATGCTTAGATCATACGTGGATTCCGCGCGATGGTTCGCGGCAACCGTTTCCGGTCAGGAAATTCTTCCGATTTTCATTGAAATCAAGTGATCGAAGGGGTATTATCGGGGCTACAGAAGTGTGCCGGAGTCCTTGAGGACCCATTTGGGAAGGACGCGACATGGCAAAATGCTTTCGCTGTCAAGCCGAGACGGAGTTATATGACAGTGGCGTTCCCATCTGTCTGAGATGCGCCAACGAACCGGCGCCGGCGCACCCGAAGCCGCATCCGGAAAGCGGTAAGCAGCCGCAGCCGCAGGACGGCAAAGCGGCCTGATTACTTCACCAGTTCCACACCCCGCGGGTTGATGTGAACGATTTGGGGACCCGGCTCGATGGGTCCCGCGGGATTGCCGTCAATGAGAACTTCCACGGCAGCGCCGTCGCCGACGCGGAGCGTGGCGCCCTTTGAAAAATCGAACGCACGTATATCATTGGCCTGAAACACCGACTGGGACGGATCGGCTCCGTCAACGGCCAGCGACAGCCAGGTTGGTTTCCGCACGCGCACCTGAGCGTGGTGAAGCTCCACTTTAGGCGGAGCGGCGGTGACCGGCATGGGCAGTGACGCCGGCGCGGCCTGTTTCGCGGCAGTCTCGCCTTGATACAGGAAGTAGCCCGACACCAAAGCGAGAATCAGGCTGGCGGCCAGGGCCAGGGTGTAGCGAGCGTTTCTGGAGCTGCCGGTGGCGACTCCTGCTTCGTGATGGACGCTTTCAGAATCCTTGCTCAGGGCGCGGCGGGCGGCCTCCAGAGGATCCACAGGCTGCGGCGGCACGACGAGGTGCGCGATTGGTTCCAGCGGCGCTTCGGGGACGGGTGCGGAGGCACATTCGGAGGCTGGCTTTGGCTCGGGCTGCGCGTGGACCAGTTCAAGTTGTGGGGGCGCGACGGGCTGGGGTTCCGGCTCGGCGTGTGCTTGATGAAGCAGTTCGGGGTCTGGTGACGCTAGTTCAAGCTGCGGCTGCGCGACGGGCTGGGGTTCCGGCTCGGCGTGTACTTGATGAAGCGGCTCGGGTTCCGGCGACGCTAGTTCAAGCTGCGCGACGGGCTGGGGCTCCGGCTCGGCGTGTGCTTGATGAAGCGGCTCGGGTTCCGGCGACGCCAGTTCAAGCTGCGCGACGGGCTGGGGTTCCGGCTCGGCGTGTACTTGATGAAGCGGCTCGGATCCGGGCGACGCCAGTTCAGGCTGCGGCGGCGCGACGGGTTCCGGCTGAGCGTGTACTTGATGAAGTAGCTCGGGTTCTGGCGACGCTAGTTCAAGCTGCGGCGGCGCTACGGGCTCCGGCGCGGTATCTTCCTGATGAAGCAGCTCGGGTTCGGGCGACGCCAGTTCAACCTGCGCGACGGGCTGGGGTTCCGGCTCGGAGTATTCTTGATGAAGCGGCTCGGGTTCTGGAGACGACGCCAGTTCAGGCTGCGGCGGCGCTACGGGCTGGGGTTCCGGCTCGGCGTGTGCTTGATGAAGCGGCTCGGGTTCTGGCGACGCCAGTTCGGGCTGCGGCGGCGCGGCGTCTTGTTGATGAAGTAACTCAGGCTGGGGCTGCGGCTCCGGATCGGGCGATGGAACCGCTTTGGGATGTTCTCGCCGCTCTACGATTTGTTCGAGCGCCTCTACGGCCATACTCTGCGAATCGCCGACGTTGCCGGCGGCGAGATGGCGGCGCAGGTGTCCAAGCATTTCCGAAACGACGGCCGGCGCGTCGGCGAGCTGCGCGTCCTTGGCGATTTCATGCAGGCGGCGCGCGCCCACCACGAACCGCCCGCTGCGCGGCTGGCAGTAACGCACTTCCGCCAGGATCAGACGGCTGTCGACTTCAATCGCGACTACCTTTTCGGCTTCCATCGATTCGGAAGCAAGAAATCGCATTCCGGTGCCGGAGATATCGATTAACGTAGAGTCGATGGTGTGTCCGCCGTCGCCGGGAACAATCACCCGGATCGGCGACGTCAGCGCAAATCGCGGCTCGCCTCGTTTCTCATTCACGGTTATTCCATCGTCGGTTCGGGCGATTTGCTGTAGAACTTTGCCGTAAGACCAGTAGTAGGCTAAAGAAAGGATCGTGATGAAATCCTGTATATTTTTCTTTACGTTAACTATGTTCTGCGCCGCCCAGGAGCTGCCGCCCGTTCCCGAGACCCCTAAAAAACCGGTGACCGACGATTATCAAGGCGTCAAAGTGACCGACGATTATCGCTGGCTGGAGGCGGCCTCCGATCCCCAGGTGCACGAGTGGAGCGAGCAGCAGAACGCGCGCACCCGCGCCTATCTGGACGCTCTGCCGATGCGCGCGGCGATCATCGACCGCCTGAACGAACTGTACAAAACGCAATCGGTGCGATTTTCCGATTTGCAGGTTCGCGGCGGCGTTTTGTTTGCGATCGAGCGGCAACCGCCGAAGTTGCAGCCGTTCCTGGTGAGGCTCACTTCGGGCCCGGATGGCCCGGATCCCGGATCGGCGCAGGCGGTTTGCGATCCGAACGCGATCGACCCGGCGGGCGCGACGTCGATCGATTTTTATGTGCCGTCGCTCGACGGAAAACTGGCCGCGGTTTCGCTTTCGAAAAACGGCAGCGAAGACGGATCGGTTTCGGTGTTCGAGGCGGCCACGGGGAAAAAGCTCGGCGACGAGGTTCCGCGGGTGAATTTTGCGACGGCGGGCGGAAGCGTGGCCTGGAACGCGGATTCGAGCGGGTTCTGGTACACGCGCTATCCGCACAAGGGCGAGCGCGCCGAAGCGGATCTGAATTTTTATCAGCAGATTTATTTTCATCGCCTGGGTACGCCGGCTTCCGACGATCAGTATGCGCTGGGCAAAGAATTCCCGCGCATCGCCGAGGTGCAGCTGGAAACTTCCGATGACGGGAAGTTCGTAATGGCGCGGGTGGCGGACGGCGACGGCGGCCAATATCTGCACTATTTGCGCAATCCGGATGGACGCTGGCATCAGCTCACGCGGCTTTCGGACCAGATTTCGGAGGCGGCGTTCGGTCCCGATGATTCGGTGTACCTGCTGTCGCACAAAGACGCGCCGATGGGCAAAGTTTTGCAGGTTCCGGGGCCGAACCATTCGCTTCAAAACGTGAGGACGGCGGTGACGCCGGGGCGAAGCTCGATCGATGGATTTTTGCCCGTGAACGGTCATTTGTATGTGAGCTACATGGCCGGCGGGCCGTCGAAACTGCTGGACAAGAGCGGCGAAAAACCGGAGCGCAGCATCGATATTCCGCCGGACTCCTCGGTGGGCGGAATGGTTGAAGTGGGCGGCGCGCTGCTGTTTGAAAACGAGAGCTATACCGAGCCATCGGCGTGGTATCGCTACGACCCGGCGAACGGAAGCGTGAAAAAAACGGCGCTGGCGGAGATGGCGCCGGCCTCGTTCGGCGATGTGGAGGTGATCCGGTCGTTTGCAATCTCAAAAGACGGCACGCACGTTCCCATGAATATTTTGCGGCAGCGCGGGACCAGGCTGGATGGCTCGAATCCGACGCTGCTGACCGGTTATGGAGGGTTCGACATCAGTTTATCGCCGGATTTTTCGGTGCGCCGGAGATTGTGGCTGGATCATGGCGGGGTGTGGGTGATCGCCAATCTGCGCGGCGGCGGCGAATTCGGCGAAGCGTGGCACGAAGCCGGCATGCTGACCAAAAAACAAAACGTGTTCGACGATTTTATCGCCTGCGCGGAGACGCTGATCAAGATGAAATATACCAGCCCGGAAAAACTGGCGATCGAAGGCGGCAGCAATGGCGGTTTGCTGATGGGCGCGGCGCTGACCGAGCGGCCGGATCTGTTTCGCGCGGTGGTGAGCCATGTCGGGATTTACGACATGCTGCGGCTGGAATCGTATCCGAACGGAGTTTTCAACGTGACCGAGTACGGAACGGTGAAGGAGCGCGATCAGTTTCAGGCGCTGTACGCGTATTCGCCTTACCAGCACGTGAAAGATGGTGCGGACTATCCGGCGGTGCTGTTTTTAACCGGCGCCAACGACGGCCGGGTGGATCCGATGAATTCGCGCAAGATGACGGCGCGATTGCAGGCGGCGACGCATTCGAATCGTCCGGTATTTTTGCGGACCAGCTCGACCTCGGGGCATGGGTTCGGGACGGCGCTGAATGAACGGGTGGCGCAGGATGCGGATGTGTTTTCGTTTTTGTTCGATCAGTTGGGGATGAAATAATCAGCAAGTGGAACTGCAAATCGAAGAGAGCCTATTCGCCGCTTTCGTCGTTGCTCGTAAATGGGACCGTTATCGGGCGCTGATCGGGACCGCAAAGGGAAGAGACAAACTTCGGCAAAGCCTGGCGCACTTTGACGATTGGGATTCGCGATTCATACATCGCGTCGACGGCGACCCACAGGCCGTGTATGAGGCTCTCTCAAAGCGGGGAGCGCTGCGCGAATGCTACGTCGTCTCGGAAGATCGCCGATTCGACGCGAGCCGGATGGACCTCCTCGAAGCGCTGAAGGCGACGATCGGAAATGGAATGGGTACCGTGATCTCTTGCGTACCCGGGCGGCTCGCCTTCTACGAAGGGGAGGGGCCACGCGACCGATTTATATTGGACCGCCCGAAGGCCGCCGACAAATGAAGATTTACTCCCAACGCAGCGCGATCAGCGGATCTACGCGGCTGGCGCGGCGCGCGGGGAGATAACAGGCCGCGAGAGCGACTACGAACATGAGCGACGCGACGGCGGCGTAGATTAAGGGATCGAAGGGGCTCACGTCAAAGACGAATCCGGCGAGCAGGCGGCTGATCGCTAGCGCGCAGATCGAGCCGATGGCGATTCCCAGCACACTCAACTTTATTCCTGACGCCAGAATTTCGCCGATGACTTCGCGCGAGGATGCACCCAGCGCCACGCGAATACCGATCTCTTTGGTCCGCTGCGCTACCGACCACGACATCACTCCGTAAATTCCCACCAGCGCCAAGGCCAGCGCCAGCGCGGCAAACGATGCCAGCAGCGCCATGGTCCAGCGGCGCGCTTCGGCCGATTCGGCGACCACCTGATCCATGGTGCGAATTTCCGAAACCGGAATCTCCGGATCGACCGCTTGAATCGCGGCGCGAACCGGCGCGGCAAGCGATGCGGGATCGCCCGCGGTGTGAATAATGATGGTCGCGGGATAAAGCGCGGGGAAATATTCGTCCAGGCTCGGTTCGGAATCGAGGCCGAATTGTTTTACGTCGGCGACCACGCCGATGACGGTCGACCAGGTGGGGTTCGGGCCCCATGGTCCGGTGATGAATTTTTCGCCGACCGGATTTTTTCCTGGCCAGAATTGCCGGGCCATGCTTTCATTGATGATCACGACGGGCTGATTCAGGTCGCGCTGATCGAAAAGCCGGCCGGAACGAAGTGCGATGCGCATGGCCGCGAAATAATCGGGACTGACCGAGCGCAACTGCGCGGCGGGAAGCGAATCGGGATTGATCAGCGGACTGCCCGGCACGTTGAAGCGGCCGGCGTTGCCGTGGTTGGGGTTGAGCGGCAAGGCGTTGGTGGACGCGAATTGGTCGACGCCGGGAATTTGTTTCACCCGCTCCTCGAGGCGGCGAAACAGAACGCCGGGGTTGCGCGATTTGGGAAACGCCAGGCGCATGGTCAGCAGGCCGCGTGGATTGAATCCGGGGTCGACGTGCATCAGGCGCACGAAGCTTTTTACCAGAATCCCGGCGCCAGCCAAAAGAATCATCGCCAGCGCAAATTCGGCGACGACCAGCGCGGATCGCATGCCGTTGGCGCCGCCGCCGGCGACGGAGCCGGACTTGATGATCGCGTTGGTGTCGCTGCGGACGGCTTGAACGATGGGCGCCGCGCCGAAAATGACGCCGGTGGCGAGCGAGATCGCCAGCAGGAAAATCAGCACGCCGAAATCGAGGGGCGTTGCGAGGGGTGAAAGCAATTTCAATCCAAGCTCGCCGAGCGCTAATCCGGCTGCGCCGCCGAGCATTGCGAGCAGCACGCTTTCGGTCAGCAACTGACGCGCGATGCGTCCGGTTCCTGCTCCGAGGGCGCTGCGGACGGCGATTTCGCGCGATCGTCCGCTGGCGCGCGCCAGCAGAAGATTGGCCACATTGCCGCACGCGATCAGCAGCACCAGCGCGACGGCGCAGAATAGCATCAATAGCGCGGGACGAAGGTTCGCGGTGAGGTCGTCCTGAAGGCTCGAGACGCGCATGCCCCAGCCGGTGCTGGTTTTCGGATTTTCCGCCGCCAGCCGCGACGAGAGCGCGGTCAATCGCGCCTCCGCTTGCTGCGCGGTTACGCCGGCATTCAGGCGTCCGATGAATCCGGCGGCGTGGCGCACGGGATTGGTGAGTTCATCGCCATTCAACGGACCGGGCGGGAGCCACAGGTCGGCCCAATCGGGAAATTTGAAATCACGCGGCAGCACGCCAATTACGGAATAGCCGTCGTCGTTCAAGCGAATGGTTTTGCCCACGATATTCGAATCGGCGGCGAAGCGCGTGCGCCAGAGATGGTCGCTTAACAGAACCGCGTTGGGCGATTCATGATCGGCGAAAGCCCGGCCGAGCGCGGGGGCGACGCCGATCACGCGGAGAAAATTGGTCGAAAAAAAGCCAGCGCGGATGCTGAGCGCCGCGGCATCAGGCGCGGTCAGGTCGAGTTCGTAAGGGACGTAGCGATACCACGCCGTCTCTTTGAAAATATCTTTTTGGGCGCGCCACAGTTCCAACTCGGGAGGGGAAACTCCCATTTTGGGAAACATCGGGAGAAATTTGTCCTGCGGAAGATAAGTATCCCAGGCGACGATCAGGCGGGACGGCTGGCGGTAGGGCAGCGGCTTCAGCAGGACGGTATCGACCAGACTGAAAATCGCGGTGTTGGCTCCGATTCCGAGGGCCAGCGTGGCAATGGCGATGAAGGCGAATCCGGGGGCGCGGAGCAGCGTCCGGGCCGCGTAGCGAAGGTCTTGGAGCAGAGCGCCCATAACTTAATGTAGATCGATTTTTTGTGGCAGGTGTCGAGACGAGTCTCGACACGGCACGCACGAGTGCGTGCGCCACAACTGGCATTCGGCGTGCATCTAACGCCGCGATGGCGGAGATTCTTACGCGGCAATTTGGGCCGCTCGAGTACGATCCCGCGGCGGTCATCGAATTTCCCGCCGGTCTGCCGGGATTCGAAGCACAGCGGAAATTCGTCTTGATCGAACGCCCGAGCGTCGCGCCGATTCTGTTCCTCGAAAGCCTCGATTCGCCGGAGCTTTGTTTTCCCGCGGTTCCCATCAGCGCGATCGATCCGCAATATGAGCTGGCGATGACGCCGGAAGATGCGCGTCTGCTCGGTTCGGATCGGCTTGAAAACGTCGTGTGCCTGGCGATTCTTACCGCGGCTCCGGAGGGTCCGTTGACGGCGAATTTACTGGCTCCGGTGGTGATCGATCCGCAATCGCGGCGCGCGGTGCAGGCGGTGCGCATGGATAAGCGCTACTCGCACCGGCATTCGGTGGGTCAGGAGCCGGCATGCTCGTAATCCGACGCCGGGCGGGAGAAGCGGTGCTGATCGGGGACGGCATCGAGATCGAAATTCTGGAATGCACGCACTCCCAGGTGAAGCTCGGAATTCGCGCGCCGAAACAGGTCACGGTGCTGCGCAAGGAGATTCATCTGACCGGCGAACAGAACCGGTTGGCGGCCGGTCCTCTGAGCGCGGAGGGAATCGAGCGGCTGCTGGGCGGGTTCCGCAAAGTTTGAGGACTTGCTTAGGAAACACGTAATCTCGAACCCGGCCTTCCCAGGCGGGGCTTGCTATCGACGTTCGATCCAGTACTGATTTTGAGCGGCATTTAACCTTTTTTCAAGACTCGCCGCGCCTCTCCGATAAGGTTCATGAACAATACTCCGGGAAAGGATTCCCGGGGACAACATTCAAGGAGAGAAGATTCCATGCTTTCAACTGTCACCAATGTGGTTTCCCTGCAAGCGCAGAATTACCTGCTGCAAACAGAGAATTCGCTAGACCTCACTACTCAGCAAGTCACCAGCGGCCTGCGGATCGTCAATTCCGGCGTAGACGCGGCGGGCCTGGCGGTGGCCAACGGCGACGTGTCGAATGACGCCGTGCTGACACAAGGCGTTCAGAACGCCAGCAACGCCAACAGCGAATTGCAGATTGCCGACGGCGGCTTAAGCAACATTTCCCAGCTTCTCGATCGCGCGCGCACGCTGGCCACCGAGTCGGCTTCCGGCTCTTTTACCGGCGACCGCAGCGTGTTGAACGATGAATTTCAGAGCGTGATTCAGGAAGTCAACCGCCAGGCGCAGGCCATCGGCCTGAACCAGGGCGGGAATCTGGCCAGCAACCTGGGCGTGTTCGTGGGCGGCGGCGAATCGTCCAACGGCATCAGCGCGACCGAGAACGGCACGGTGAACGTGAACCTGAGCGATGCCACCGTGGACGCGAAAAGCCTGGGCCTCGAAGGCGTGCAGGCGTCCGGCAACACCAGCACCGACATCGGCGACGGCAGCGTGGACAGCGTGCAGAACATTCTGGGCAATGCGAGCAACCAGCAGTCGATCAGCAACAACACGGCGACCTTCTACGTCTACGGCCCCGGTTTCTCCAACACTTCCGGCAACGACGCCGTGGCATTATCGGTGAACCTGAACGGCGTTACCAACGCCGACACGCTGGTGACCGCGATCAACAGCGCCATCCAGGCGGCGGGCAACGGCGGAACGCAGCAGGCGACGGCGTTCCAGAACGCCAACATCACCGCGGCGACAACCACCAATCCGGCCGGGCAGACGCAGTTGGCCTTCAGCTCCGCCAACACCGCATTCAGCGTCCAGGGCGGCGACCAGATGGCCAACGCCTTCCTCGGCAACTTCTCCGACGCGGCGACCGCGCAGGGCACGTCCGCGGCAGTGACCGCGACGGCAGCCGGCGCCTTCACGGCTCCCGCGGCGGCCGAAACCGGCGTGCAGATCCGCATCACCGGCGCGGGATTGAACGGCGGCGACGCCAATGACCTGAGCGTCAACATCGGCACCGCCGACACAGCCGTCACCATGGTTGCCAAAATCAACGCGGCGATCGCGGCCAATACGACGGTTGCGGCCACCGGCATCACCGCGGTCAACGACGGCGGCACGATTCAGTTCGTCGGCGGACAGCCCGGACAGACCTTCCAGGTGCAGACCGCGGGCGACACCGCGAACGCGCTCGGCTTCGGCAGCTTCGCGTCGAGCACGGCCAACGCCGGGACGGCGGGAACGTTCGATTACACCTCGGTCACGGCGGGTGAGGCGTTTGCCAACGTCGCGGCCGCGCAGGGATCCACGCAGGACGTGCAGGTTTCGCTGAACGGCGGCCCGACCATCGATCTGGGCGCGGTCGTCGGCGGCTACACCGCGGCGGGCGACGAGACCACGGCCATCGCCAATCTCAACGCAGCCTTCCAGGGCAACGCGGCGACGGCGGCAGCGGGTCTCGAAGCCGAGGATAACGGCGGGTCGATCGAGATCACCTCGACTCAGGGCGATAATTTCCGCGTGAATTTCAACGGCGCCAACGACGCGTTCGGCTTCGGCACGGCGGGCGTTTCTTCCACCACCAACGCGGTGGCGCAGAGCACCGTGGCCAACGACACCGTCGCTTCCACCGGCGCGCAGACCAGCGTAAACGCGACCGACAGCGATCCGTATCTGTTCACCGGCATCACCAATCCGAACGTATCGCAAACCGTTACGCTTTCCTCGGTGGACACGAGCGGCAATGACCATTCGCTCAACGTCACGCTGAACAGCGGCAACGCGGGCAATCTCGACCAGGCGCTGCAGACCATCAACAACGCGATCCAGTCCGACAACGATTCGACTCTCGGCCAGATCGCCGCGTTCAAGATGACCGGCACGTCGGGCGATGTCGACGGCCAACAAGGCATCCAGTTCATGAGCGCCGGCGCCCCGTTCACGGTCAGCCTGGGCGCAACTCAGGCCAGCGTGGGCGGCACCGATTACGGCTTGTCCGACGGCGTCACCGGCGCCAACGGCGGCCCGGTGCGGAGCTCGGCGGCGAACGGCACGGGCGCGACGGCCAACATCAGCAACGTCAGCACGGCGACGGCGGCGGTGAACCAGCTGGCCAACTCGGTGGAGATCCTCGGCAACGCGCAGGCCGCCGTGGGCCGTGGTGAAAACCTGATGAACTACGCGAGCAACCTGGCCAACTCGCAGTTGACCAACACGGAAGCCGCTGAATCCGGCATCATGGACGTCGACATGGCGTCGGCGTCGGCCAATCTGACGCAGCAGCAGATTCAGCTGCAGGCCGGCATCGCGGCGCTGGCGCAAGCCAACTCCAATCCTCAGCAGATCCTCGCTCTGTTGCAACACCCATAGCTTGATCCTACGGGCCACGCCGGATTGAATTCCGGCGTGGCCTTTTTTTAGTTACAACGCACTTTTTTTCGCCGATTTTGTCAGCCAAAGCCTGGGATTAACCGGCCTGTTGTATTGGAGAGAGCGCGTTCAGCTCCAATAATTATCCGGGCGAAGGCATGCTGGTTTATCCCGGCGCGAATGTGGGGTTGAATCAGGTAGCGCCTTCGATGCGCCTGAAAATGGATCCTCGGTCTCTGATAACGCGAAACGTCCGCGGCCGCTCGTTACGGACGCGGTTCCAGAGAATCGTACAGCGGCGCGACCGGTTTCAACGCAGGGCCGGTCGCGGCCACGCTGACGGCAAGAATGCGAATCTTGCCGTTGTCCGGCAGCGTCAGTGAAGTCGCGCCGGCCGGCAGATCGGCGGAATAGGCGAACAGATAACTGTACTCATACGGCTGATTCAAGCCATCCGCGGTGTGGTGATGCGACGCGTACCAGGCCAGTTCCGCCGGTTTGATGAATCCCGGTTTCAGCCCGAGGTAATCCTCGGGATAGCGCGGCGACCAGCTCGGCGAATCCTGCCCGGCGGTCCAGGTAGCGTGATTGGCGGAGACCGCCCAATCCGTCCGCACCTTCATCTCCCGTCCGCCGCGGCCCGGGACCATCTGCGGCGGAGCCTTCCACAATCGGGTGTCCCATTGGCCGACAAATCCGGTCCAATTTTCAATATCGAACTGCACGGGCTTGCTGCCGACGCGAAACGTGGCGTTCTGATCGCCATCGTCCGAAGCGGCGAGCACATAGACTTGACGGAACCCGGACGGCAGCGCGAGCACCTGGCCGTGCGCCGTCATGGCGTCGAGCTTGCCGGTTCCCGACGGCGCCAGATGAAATTTCACGCCATGAAAATCGATCCCGTCGGGCAGCATCTCGGCCGGGATCGCATCGCCATTGGCGTCGAATCCGCCGACGGTCCTGGTATCGTCATTGCTCGAAACGGCGCGATCGTAACGCAGATCGACGGCTTGCGAACGGATCGCGCCTGATCCTCCGGAAGTGGCCCGCGCCCGCGGGGCGTCCAAACGCAGCGCGAACGTTCGCGGCTGATAGGCGGTGAACGAAGCTTCCAGCGCGCCATCACTGACCTTTGCCGCTCCGAGCGGCTGCTCCTGCGCATTCACCTCGCGCGCCTCGCTGACCGGTCCGGCGAATTTGACCCGTACGTTGGGCGCGGGCGCGCCGTGCGTTTCGACCAGGCGGACGATCACTTCATCGCCCGATTCGGATTGCTTCAGCGCGAGCATGCGAATCGCCGGATTACTGACGGTCACCAGCGAGAAGCTGCGGCCGAGCGTTCCGGCGTGCCGCGCAGTTTCAAAAACCGCCAAAGGCGCATTGAGGCGGTAACCCTCCCAATCGGTTCGCGCGGCGCGCCAGTCGCCGGTGTGGCCGGCGAGGCCGAAGGTAATTTCGTGATGGCCCCAATCCTGGTTGAACTGATCGGTGTAGGAGCGCCCGCGCGGTCCGGCGGGCTCGTCTTCGCGCGCGCCCGGCGTGCGGATCAGCGTCAGGCGAATGGTATGATCGTCGCGCTTGTCGGAGCCGTTCTTTTCGCCGGTGAGAATGGTCGCGCCATAAGCGCCGCTCTCATCGGTCAGATCGACCCACTGGTGCGAAGCAACTTCAAACTGGCGGTCGTATGCGGTGGGCCGCTCGATGGTGCCGACGTCCCAGTTATAGGTCGCCATGCGATTGGTGGCCGTCAGCGGGAACACCGCTTTCAGATTGCCGGAAAGCGTGCGCCAGTCAATCGCCTCATGAAATTCGACGTGATCGCCGGCTTCACCCGCGGCCAGAGAAACCGTCTCAACGAATTTCGAGCCTTCGGTTTCGCGGCTCACTTCGAGCGCCACGCGCGCCGGACCGTTTTCGGCGATCCGCACTTTCGCCGCGCCGCCGACGTAAGCTCGCGGGGCGGCCTGTTCCTGATCGAAATCCATGTTCCAGGCCGGCCACTGGTGCGGCGCATCGGTGGAAATCGCCAGGCGCATCGGCGCGGCGAGCAGTTCCTTGTTCACGCGTTTGTCGAAGATGCTCGAAACGTCGCCGTTTTCATCGAGCTTGACGCGGTAACGCGCGTTTTCGAGCGAATTTTCGGTGACCTTTAATTCGGAACTGGACGCGGCGTTGGCTGGTTCGGCGAAATAAACCGCATAACCGACCGAGGGAACCCGCGCGACGAACACGACCTCGCCGTTTTCCAGCTGTGCCGGCACCGGGCGTCCATCCGGACCGGTCACCCGAACCGCCTTGGGCATTCCCCCAGGGAAATCGACCGCGGCTTCGACCACATCCTGGCGCGGCGTGTTCAGCGAGTTGTAAACCACCAGCGGCACGCCCGAACCTCCGGTATTCAACTGCGCGGCGATGGCTCGCGTGGCGCTGGTGATCACGCCGGCGAACTGATTCATGGCGATCACGTCGTCGTTCTGCGCGAATTCATAGGCCTGCGGCGTCGCCGTGCCCGCGCCCGTGTCGTGAAACTGTCCGCCGAGCACCAGCATCCAGGCGTTATTCAGCCGTTGCTTCGGATAGGGCAGCGCGCCCATCCACGCGGCCGCGACCGACGCTTTTTCCGCCATGTCCGCGAGCACTTCATTGCGGCGATTCCAGCGCTTGTGATACGCCTCCGAAGTGAGCGAGCCGGCGGAGTGATTGATCAGTTCCAGATCGCCCTTGTATTCGGGCAGGTGCGATTTCATGCGATCGTTGATGGCCAGAAACATCTGGTCCGCGGTGGAAGGAATAATGTGCAGCTCCGATCCCGTGGCATGCTCGGTTTCGAGAGTCATGGCTTCGAGCAGCTTCACCGAATCCTCATTCACCGCGCCGCCGGTATCGCCGGTTCCGATGTAGTGATAATCGGCGAAAACGCCGCTCACGCGGCCATCGAGCGCGATGCGCTTCACCCAGTCTTCTTCCGGCCGCGCACCGCGTCCGCCGCGGCCCGGCGTTTCGACCGGCGGAGGCGGAGGCGAAAGGGTCAGATCGGTGCGAACGCCGGCGCTGTAGCTGCCCGGATTCAGCGCGGCGACGATGGTCGATCCATCCGGACCCTCCCAGCGGCCCACGTTGAAGGGAATGCCTTCCGGCGTATCCTCCGGCGAATCCGGTCCGCCGACTTGCGGCGCGGGCTGCCAGTTGGAATTTAGTTTTTGAGTGGAAAATCCCTTGATGCCCGCAGCCGCGAGGATCGACGGCAGGGAAGCGGGAAATCCGAAGCAATCCGGCAGCATATATTCGGCGCTGGCTTTGCCGAATTCGCGGCGGAAATACGCGTTGCCGTAAAGAATCTGGCGGAAAATCGATTCGGCGTTGGGCAGGTTGACGTCGCCCTCTTCGACGGAAGAACCGGCCGGATACCAGCGGCCGGCAGCGATGTATTGCTTCATGCGCGCGTAATCGGCCGGGTAATATTCCTTCATCAGGCGATAACGGTTGGCGCCGGTCCAGTTGAAAACGTAATGCGGATATTTATCGATCAGCTCGAAATTCACGCGCATGGTTTTGAGCAGAAATTCGCTGATGGTTTGCGGGAAATTCCAGCGCCATTGCGTGTCCAGATGGGCGTAGGGGACCACGAACAGAGTCGGGTCCCTGGTGATATCCGGCGTTTCCACGGTCTGCGCCATCGCGACCGGAACGAACGCGAGGATCGCCAACGGCAGCCAATGCTTAAGTGCCATAAGAATTCTCCCTTTTACAACCTCCCGAAAGTTGAACCGCTCCCTAGCAGGGTGCTGAAAAAGGGGACAGACCGCTCTGTCCACGGCCATGGTCGCACGCGGCATGAATAACTTACAGGCGGGGACAGAGTCGTCTGTCCCCTTTTTCAGCACCCTGCTAGGGTCACGGCCCGGTGCAAATGAGCCGCGACCGCAGAGAACGGTCCAAACCGGAGGGCCGGCCATCGGCGCCAGCCCCCAAAAAAATCTCCTAGAAATAGAATCGCAGAGATAGCTGCAACGTGCGCTGCAGGTTGCTCTTCCCGGTGATCATTCCGAACTGGCCCGAAGTGGCGGTGAAGTTCGGCGCGTTCAAGTTGGGGTGATTGACGAAATCGTAAGCTTCGGCGCGGAACTGGAAGCCCAACCTTTCGTTCACCGGGAAAGTTTTAAACAGCGACAGGTTCCAATCCTGAAAACCCGGCCCGTACACCGAATCGCGGACGCCCGGAGCCAGGTTAAAGGTGCCCGAGGCGGGCGCGGTCGCGTTCACCGAGAAATACTTGGGCGAGCTCGAATTGGTCACCGGACCGGCAAACGCGCCGGTGTTGATGGTGACCGGCCCGTTCAACACAAAGAACTGGCCTTCACTGCCGCAGCCGAAGCTGCCGTCCTCGCCGACGCCCGCGTAGTCGTTGTTGGCTCCCAGGCCGCAGGGTGTTCCGGTCTGGAACTGCGCCGTGCCCGCGATCGACCATCCGCCCAGCGCTTTGCCCATGGCGCCCTGCTGACTCTTCAGGAACGGAATCGCATAGATGTAATTGATCAGCACCAGGTGGCGCTCGTCGTATTCGGAGGGCCCCCAGAGATTGCTGGTGTTGTAGGTGTCCGGCACGATGTCGCGGTAATTGGAGCCGTTGTCGCTGCTTTTTGAAAGCGTATAGGAGACGCTGAAGCTGGAGCCGCTGGTGAAACGCCGCTCCCACATCACCTGAAGGGAGTTGTACGTGGAATTGACGACGCTTTCCTCCTCCTGAATCGAGGAGAAACCCTGGTATGGACGCAGCAGGTTGACGTTGGTTCCCGGATGGCTGACCAATGCTCCCGCGGTCGGCTGATTAATGTCGTAGACCTGCCAGGCGTCGAGACCGCGGTGCGCGACGTAACCGACCGTCAGCACGGTGTGAAGAAACATCTGATGCTGCACCGTGACATTCCAGTTCCAGGCGATGGGCGGTTTCAGGTTCGGATTCAGCGTGGTGATGGTCAGCGGCGCGGCCGTGCCGCTAGTCAGGGCCGCGCCGGGATTATCCACCGAAACGTTGGTTACGGTCACCACCGGCTGGAAAGGCGCGTTGCCGCCCGGGAAAATATTATCGAGCAGACCCATGCGCGTGGTGAAGCTGCCCGCGCCGGCGCGAATCACCGTGGAATGATTGAGCTCATAGGCGATGCCCAATCGCGGCTGCCAGGTGTTGGTGGTGTGAACATAACCCTTGGGCAGGGTGGGGTCGAACAGGCCGCTGCACGGACTGTTGTCGCAGACCGGCTGCGTCGCGGCGGCGATGCGTCCGCCGGACGATGACGGAAATGCGCTGATGCCCGGAATCACCACGCCGTCATACGGATTGCCGGTGCCCAGGATCACGTTGCCGGCCGAATTGAGCTTCACCGCCTGCGCCGCATTGTAGACCGCGCCGTCAAAATAATCGGCGTTGCCCCATTCGGGATAATAACCGCCTATGTTGGTCCAGCGGACGCCGTATTCGACGTGAAATTTTGGCGTCAGCTGCCAGGAATCCTGAGCGAAGGCTTCGTTCACCAGCGAGCGCCAGATGGTCAGCGCGCGCGGTCCGATTTCGGTGTAGCTGTCGGCGAGTCCCAAGGCCAGGTTCGCCATGCCGACCCCCGAAGTCGCACCCAGGCCGGTGCGCCCGTCGGTAAGAGTGAAAGTCCCGTTCTGATTGCTGGCGCCACCGGGAACCGTGTCCACGTTGATCTGGTCGCCGTCGTTTTCGCCCGAATACTCAAACGAATAGCCGAACTTCAAGGTGTGATTGCCCCAAACTTTGGTGAGCGTGTCCGATCCGGTCCAGATGGTTCCGGAAGAATGCGACGGGTACGGGCCACCGGCTAATCCGTAGAAATTCGGGACGTTGACCGTGGGAATTTTATTGGGAATATCCTTGCCGTTGGGCAAAAGATAGGGAAAATCGATTCCAAAATCCTGGCGATTAAAGCCCGCGAGCGCCGTATTCACCGGGATATAAACGTCGTCGATGCTGAGCGTCAGGCGCGCCTCGTTCACCAGCGTCGGGCTGATCGTCGAAGTGAGGCCCACGGCGTTGGTCTGATTGGGGCGCCGGAAATATTTTCCGGTCAAACCCGAGCCCTGATCGAATGGCTGGTATTCGAAATACGAGGCGTCTTCGCTGCGCGCGGTAATTTTGTTCTTATCGTTCACCAGGATGTCGAAATTCAGCGTTTGCTTGCGCTGATTGATGGGGTGCTCGGCTTCGGCGATGAAGTTCGACGTGCCGTTCAGGAATCCTGGAGTCGCGGCGGGGTAGGCGTCGATGATGGCGATGCCATTGTGGCTCAACTGCGAGGCCGGAATAATGTTGCCCGCATAAGGCAGGCATCCCGAACCTCCCGCCACGGGGCAGGTGGATGGCTGATAGATGATGGTTCCGGCCTTGTACCACGGATTGCTTGATAACAGGTCGCTGAAATTGCCGCTCCGCATCAGCGCGGTCGGCACCCCTTCCTGGGTGCTGTCTTCATAGCGGTACCGAATCTCGTCCTCGGCGACGAAGAAGAACAATTTCTCGCGGAATTTTTCGCTCATGCCGGGAACCCAAACCGGGCCGCCGACGGTCCCGCCGAAGTTGTTGTAGCGGAATGGCGCGGCGACGTTGGTCAGCGTGCTCAAATTGCGCGACCAGGTATTGGCGTTCATCGCCGAATTGCGCAGGTACTCGTACAGGCTGCCGTGGAAATCGCGTGTGCCGCTCTTGCTGATCATGCGGATCTGCCCGCCGGCCGCGCGGCCGTATTCCGGAGCATAATCGGCCGTCAGCACCTGGATTTCATCTATGGCGTCGACGTTGGCGACGCCGATGATTGCGCCGTTGGCGCGCGTCCGCACGGCCGGCGCGCCGTCGAAGGTGACCAGCGTATCCTGGGTGCGGGTGCCGTTCACGTTAAACGGAACGCCGCCGCCCACCGCGAAGTTGAAGTCGCCCATGGTCGAACCGCTGCGCATGCCGGGCAGAAGCTGCGCGATATACAGAGGATTGCGCCCGTTCAATTCCTGCATGTTGACGGTGTTGCCGCCGACTTCGCTCTGCACCGCCGAGGATTCCGTTTGCAGCACTTGCGCCGTAGCGCTTACTTCTACCGTTTCGGCGGTGGTGCCGACCACCATATTGGCGTCGAGCGCCAGAGCGGTGTTCGAAGCCAGCCGGTTGTGCGTGCTCTCGAAGCGCCGGAACCCGTTCGCCTCCACGCTGAGCGTGTACAGGCCCGGGGGCAGGCTGGAAACGGTGTAGTAGCCAGCCTCATTGCTGGTCAGCTTGTGAGCTTCCGAGGTTCCTTCATTGGTCAGCGTGATATTGGCTTTGGGGATCACGGCTCCGGACGGATCTCTTACGTAGCCGCTGATCGAACCCGTATCGGTTTGCGCGGACGCCGCGGCGATCAATAGCAGGCCGGCCAGCAGCGCGAGCAGTCGCGGTTTGCAGCATGGAAACATAGGCAACCTTTCTTTGGACTTGAATGGGAGCGAAATTCCCGAAAATACGGTTCAATAAGGAGAAATTCTCGCCGGGAAGCAGTTATGGATTCCGGCGCTGGCCTGGAACATGATGCGATCTGTAGAACGACACGGTTTCCTTGAGGCATCAAGACCCGCGCGATTACCCTCAACCCTTGGTCGCGCGCTGTGTCCTAGTATTTGCCAAAGGCACGCATTTTCGAACAGTAGAGATGGGGCATTTGTTGTAAAAGTGTGCCATTTTTTCGATTGCGTTCCGAAAGCGCGCCGGATCAGGAACCGGAAGCGGCGGCGACCAAAGCCGGCGGCGGAGTGGTCCGCTGATTGCGGTATTCGGTCGGGGTCATTTTGCTGATCCGCTTGAACACCCGGCAGAAATAGGCGGCATCGCTATAGCCGCAGCTCGCCGCTACTTCCTTGAGGCTCATCGTGTAGTTGCGCAGAATGAACTTCGCCCGGTTCACCCGCACCAGGTTCAGATAATCGTTGAACTGCATCAATCCCTCGGTGCGGAACAGACGCGAGACGTGGCTTGGGGAAAGCGAATAGCGCGCCGCCACCGATTGGCGGGTCAGCGGTAATTGAAAATTTTCGTGAATGTAAAGGCACAGTAATTCGAAGGTGCGCGTCGCCTTGCGCTGCCGCGGCGCATTGCTCGAGGTGAGCGTCGCCAGGCACGCGTGCGATAACGATTCCACCAGCAGACGAGCTAGCGGTCCCTTCTGCTTTTCCGCGGCGACCTGGAGCAAAGCGGTCAAAAGATTCTGCGTGACGCCGTCGCGCAGCCCGCGGATGCTGATCTTCACCGCGTCCGGCCACGTCTGCGCCGGGCTCTTGCGAACCAGGCTGATGCCGATCTGCCGGGCCCCGAACAGAAAGGTCAAAACTTTCACCGGCTGGGACCAGTCCGGCCGGTTCCAGGCGTTTCCGGGAACCAGCACCGCCTGCCCGCGCCCCGCCGAAACCTTAAGGATCGGGCCGTTCTGCGCCAGCTCCATGGTGTGATTTCCTTCGAGCGTGATGGACAGCCGCGGGAAATGCGTGACGTAAGCCATGGCCGGCGGCGGAGCGCTGACGTCGGCGACGTAGACGCGGCGCACGCGCGTGGCGCGCAGGAACGAATCGAGTTCGCCGGCGATGATCGATTTCGGGTCGGTGAGCTCGCGGCTGCGCCGTTTCATACGGGGAAATGTCACACCGTTCCAACTAATGTTCCATGTCTACCGGTCGAAAATCAATCCCGGTGCCGGATACTGTATCCTGCGAGTTGTGATGCCCAAATTGCTTCAAGGATTGCGGCAGCACCTGTTGACGGGCGTCTCCTTTGTCATTCCTCTGATCGCCTGCGGCGGGATTCTCATCGCTTTTTCCATCGCCTTCGCGCCGATGACGGCCGCGGGGCCGGATTTTTCGCACGCGCCGCTGCTCAAAGTTGTCAACCAAATCGGCTCCGCCGCGTTTGATCTGATGCTGCCGGTGCTGGGCGGATATATCGCTTATTCCATCGCCGGCAAACCGGGACTCGCCGCGGGTTTTATCGGCGGATATCTTTCGGGAACGGTCAAGGCGGGGTTTCTCGGCGCGCTGTTCGCGGGATTGCTGGCGGGTTACGTGGTCAATGCGTTAAAACATTTGCCGGTGCCCAAGGCGCTGCGTCCGGTGATGCCGATCCTGTTCATTCCGATTCTTTCTTCGCTCGCCATTGGTTTGCTGCTGCTCGAAGTGCTCGGCGTGCCCATCGCGCATTTGATGGTCTGGGCCAATTCGATGCTCCAGGCGATGAGCACCGGCAGCAGCGTGGTTCTGGGGATGTGCCTGGGCGCGATGATTGCGTTCGACATGGGCGGTCCGGTGAATAAGACCGCGTTCTTTTTCGGCGCGGCGATGATTCAGAATGGAAATTATCACGTCATGGGCGCCTGCGCCGCCGCCATCTGCACGCCTCCGCTGGGCATGGGACTGGCGACGCTGCTGCGCAAGCATCTGTGGACCAAAGAAGAGCAGGATGCCGGGATGGCCGCGCTGACCATGGGGCTGATGGGCATCACGGAAGGCGCGATTCCGTTCGCCGTGGCCGATCCGGTGCGCGTGATCCCGTGCCTGATGGCCGGATCGATGGTGGCGTCGACCATGGCGATGCTCGGCGGCGTGGGCGATCATGCGCCGCACGGCGGTCCGGTGGTGCTCCCCGTGGTGGATCATCGCGCGGCTTACATCGTCGCGATTTTTGCCGGAACCATGGTCACCAGTATCAGTATTAGTATCCTGAGAATTCTCTCTCAATCCAGGCAAACGGCAGTCGAGGAGGCGGTATGAGAATCGTCGCGGTCACCGCGTGCGCCACCGGAATCGCCCACACGTACATGGCGGCGGAACAACTGGAAAAAACCGCGAAGGCGCTGGGCCATCAGATCAAAGTGGAAACGCAGGGCGCCATGGGCGTCGAAAATGAATTGTCGGAGAACGATATTCGCCAGGCCCAGGCGGCCATTCTCGCGGCGGATATCGAAGTGGAAAAAAGCGAACGCTTCACCCGCATCAAAGTGATTCGCGTGCCGGTGCAGGACGCCATCAAGGACCCCAAGGGCGTCATTCAGAAAGCTCAGGTCTAGCGACGTGCCCGAATCGCTGGAATTTGCCTTTGAGTGTTCGCTGGCCAATGGTCTGCATGTCCGTCCGGCGAGTCATTTATCGGAAATCGCCAACCGGTTCGCCTCGGCCGTGCGGCTGACCAATCTCCGCACCGGCGCGGGCGCGGACCTCAAGAGCGTTCTGGCGACGGTCGCCGCCGATGTGCGGCCGGGCGACCGCTACTCGGTTACCATCGACGGTCCCGATCAGGAACCGGCCGGCGCCGAGCTGCGCCGATTCATTGATCAGGACCTGGCCGCCTGCGACGGTCCCCTGACCGAAGCCGCGCCGCCGGGCGAGCGAAAGTTGCCGCGGGTTCTGGTTTCGAGTGGAGCGAACTGTTTCGCAGGCGTGGCCGCGAGCAAGGGCGTCGGCGTCGGCAAAGTCGCGATTCTCGCCGGACCGGGCGAGTTTCCGGATTTCGCATCCGCACCCGCGGGCGGCGTGGTGGCCGAAAAAGCGCTGGTCGAAGACGGTTTCGCCGGCTTGCGCCGCCGGATTCAGGATATGTTGATACGTCACCCGGCCGGCGTCGAAGGGTCCATTCTCGAAGCGCATCTGGCGATGATCGATGACGCCGCGATGCACGCGGAAATCGACCGGCGGATCGCTGCGGGGGACGCCGCCGGCCGCGCGGTGACGGAAGCAGCCCGGCACTTCACCGCTCTGCTGGCGCAAGCGGGAAGCGCGGCGATTCGCGACCGCGCCGCCGACGTTCAGGAGCTCTGCGGCGAGCTGCTGCGCGAAATGTACGGCGCGCAGATGGGCGTGCCGCACGCGGAGCTGCGAGAAGCCACCATCCTGGTGGCGCAAACGCTGGCGCCGCAGCAGTTGTTGGGCCTCCGGCGCGAGCATCTGAAAGGAATCGTGCTCGAAACCGCCGGCGCGACTTCGCATGCGGTGATTCTGGCGCGATCCTTTGCCGTTCCCGTAGTGGTCGGAATCGCCGGCGCGCGCGGCGTATTACAGCCCTGCGAGGAGGCCGTGGTTGATGGCACGCGGGGAATCGTGGTTTCGCCGGCGACGCCCGCGGTGCGGCGTTTCTATCAGCTCGAAGACGCGGCGAATCGCCGCCGGGACACCGATCTGGCTCGCATCGCCGCCGCGCCTGCGGCAACGGCCGACGGCCGATCCATCGCGGTGGGCGCCAATATTCTGCATCCCGATGAGCTGGCGCCCGCGTTTCGCAACGGCGCCGACGGAATCGGCTTGTTGCGCACCGAATTTCTGTTTCTCGATCGCCGCCAGCCGCCCTCGGAAGAGGAGCAGTACGCCATCTATTCGCGCGCGGTGCGCGAAGCCGCGGGGAAACCGGTGATCCTGCGCACGCTCGACGCCGGCGCCGATAAGCCGCTGCCGTACGTTCCGCTGCCGCCCGAAAAAAATCCGTTCCTGGGACGGCGCGGCATTCGTCTTTATGCCGGTTACCGCGATCTGATGATGGCGCAGTTGCGCGCCGCGCTACGCGCCTCGGCGGACGGCCCGGTGTGGCTGATGGCGCCGATGATTTCGCTGGTCGAAGAAGCGCGCTGGTTCCGTGAACAGGTGGGCGGCGCCAAGCAGGAACTGCGCGCGCAGTCGGTTCGGTTCGACGAAGCCATCCGCGTGGGCGCGATGATCGAAGTTCCCTCGACGGCGTTTCTGCTGCCGCACCTGGCGGCCGAGCTGGATTTTTTCAGCATCGGCACCAACGATCTGTGTCAATATTTCTTTGCCGTGGATCGCGAAAATTCCGATCTGGCGCGGCTGGCGCAGGTGCGCAGCCCGGGGTTTCTGGCGCTACTCGAGCAAATCGCGGCCGGTTTACGGGCACGCGGAAGATGGGTCGGAATGTGCGGCGAGATGGCCGGAGATCCGCGCAATCTGCCGCTGCTCGCCGGTCTCGGACTGGATGAGATCAGCGTTCCGGTGAATGAAATCGCCGGGTTTAAAAAACGGATCGCGAATCTGTCGGCGGAGCGTTGCCGCACTTTGCTCGATCACGCGGTGCGCTGCGGAACCACGGAGGAAGTGGAGCGGCTGCTCGACGATGCCGGTTTCGGCGGCAGCGAAAAACCGCTGCTCGATTCCGCGCTGATCCAGCTCGATTCGGAAAGCCGCGGAAAAGAAGAAGTGATCAGCGAACTGGTGAATGCCCTGTACGCCGCCGGCTATACCGACGACCGCGGCGCGCTCGAAGAAGCCTTGTGGGCGCGCGAGAGCGTCTATCCCACCGGCGTCGGCCACGGATTCGCGATCCCGCATTGCAAATCGAAGGCGGTGCTGGCCAACGGAATCGCGATGGTCCGGCTGCGCCAGCCGATCGAATGGGGATCGCTCGATCACCGGCCGGTGGGCGTAGTGGTTCTGTTCGCGGTGCGCGAATCGACCGGCCAGAATTTTCCCATGAAGCTGTTCGCGCAACTCGCCCGCAAGCTGATGGATGAAAAATTTCGCGATCTGCTGACCGGCGCCCAAAGTCCGGTCGAACTCGCTCGGCAGGTGGCTCAGGAACTGGCGGGCTAGCGCTACCGCCGGATCATCGGACGCGCCATGGGACGCACCATCGGCCGCATGGGCATCACGGAACGCGGCATGATCGGACGCGAGGCGTTTCCAATTCCTCCGCCGAGGCCGCCCGGATGGCCAATGCCGCCGATCCCGCCGATGTGCCCGATCCCGATGGTGGTGCCCAAGCGCAGCGGCATGATCGGATAACTGGTCAGCAGGCCGCGGCCCATCAGACCGAGTAACAGCGGCTGATAAGTGTAGCCGGGCAAATACATCGAATAAAAACCGGGCTGCGCCGGAATCACCGACGGGTAGGGACTCGAATAGAGCCCCACCGCCGGAACGCCGAGCATCGGGAAGTAGCTGAAACCGTCCACATCGGCCGATTGCGTGGCCGGGTCGGCGTCGATCTGCTGCGTGATGGCGTTGTCCGCCACGATGGAATCGCTGCGTCCCTGATCCCATGCGCTCAGCGCGTCGTTCGGCGCGGACTCCGTCTGATCCGGCACCAGCACCTTGGCAAAGGGCAAATCCATGCCTTCGTCGACTTTCACCGGCTGGCCCCCGGCCGTGGTTACGTCGGCATTGCCTTTCAAAACCCACAGCTTCGGCGGATCGGAATCGACGCGATAGGACCCCGCTTCGGCCGAGTGAATCTGCCAGTCCCGAAAAGTTAACGTGACCGAGGTGCCCGCCGCCGGCTGGCCCGAATCGAGGATGGCCGAGCCGGCCAGCAATTCGACCCGCGTGTTCGCGAGACTATTCCCGAGCATGCGAATCGAGCTGTTCTCGCCGACGCGCAGAAAAACCCCGGGCGTGAGCAACACTTCGGCGCGGCCCTTGGCGGTGCGCAGTTCGACGCCGGCCCCGATGGTCGGAAACGTTCCAAGGTGCTGCTGGAGCGGCCGGTCAGCTAGCGTGACCGACCCGTCGAAATAATAAACCACCCCGGAATGCGTGGAGATCACGGATTGCGCAGCGGCGGGAAACGTCACCGCCAGCAGCGGCAAAAAACAGGAGAGAGCAGCCCCGGTCCTCATGCAAAAGACTCCCTATAGAGTATGGTCCCGAGCGGGCGATCGGTCAAGGGGGTTGGTGTGCGTTGATCCTGAAGCACGGAGAGCCCCCGCCATAACTGGCGGGGCTGTAGTACCCAGTCACGGCGGGGGACGCATCCCGAATCAACGCAGATTTCAGGCACTGCCAAGGGGTTGATACCGTGAAGTGATGGAGCGTTTGCGCATCGATAAATGGTTGTGGGCCGCGCGATTTTTCAAAACGCGCTCGCTGGCGGCCCGGGCCTGTGATCTCGGCCGCGTCGATGCGAATGGCCAGCCGTCGAAACCGGCGCGGGAGATCCGGATCGGCGATTTGGTGCGCGTCAAGAACGACAGCGGAGTTTTCGAGATCGAAGTGCTCGGCCTGAGCGAGGTTCGCGGTCCCGCGCCGGTGGCGCAGGCGCTGTATCGGGAAACGGAAGAGAGCCGCGAACAGCGCCGCAAACTGGCCGAGCAGCGCCGCAACATGCCGCGCCTGGAGGATTCGCGCGAAGGACGTCCGTCAAAGCGCGATCGGCGGCAGATCGAACGGCTGCGACACCGATCCTGATTAAGTGGGAGAAGCAGGGCCTGAAGTGGCGTAAGCCGTCAGGCTGGCGTTACTGAATGGGAAAATGGCTTAAACAACCGATAATCGGTTGAACACGTGCTCGATATTCGTGTTCACGGCGTTCTGCGCCGCGGCCGGATCGTGCGCCAGCACGGACGCTCCGTAACCATCCTGAAGCGACTTGATCGACGCGATCGGCATGCTTCGCTGAATCTCGCCGAGCGATTGGCCGGCTTTTTTGCCCGCGTCGACCCGCATCGCCAGCTCTTCGATGTAATTGCGCTGGCCGGTCATGTGCTGTTTGCCGTGCTGCACTCCGCCATGGCCGCCGGCGACGAAATCGAGTTCCAGCTTCGCCACAGAATCGATCGTTTTCGGCCATTCCTTGGGATAGCCGTCGGCGAGAAACGGCAATGTTCCGAGGATCATGTCGCCGGTCGCCACTACGCGTTTCTGCGGGCAGTAGACGATCACGTCACCGGCGGTATGCGCGCGGCCGTGAAATTCGACGTGGAGCTCGTGCGCCTTGTCCTTGATCACATACGCTTTGCTGAAGGTGACCGTCGGCAGCACGGGAACGAAATTTTTCATCTCGCGCTCAAACGATTCGAGCTGGCGGATGCGATCTTGCAGGCGCGCTTTTTCTTCGGGCGTGGCGGCCGCGCCTAACTGCTGGCGCGCCGCATCGAGCAGCGCCGGAATATGCGGCTGGCTGGGGAACGGATGCCCGTGCGGATCGAGCGATTCGCGCAATCGCGCCGCGGTGAATTCGGCCTCCAGTTTCTTGGTGGTGTCGCTCGAAATGATTTTCAATTCCTTGCCGAAGGCGCGCTGGTATCCGGCGTTGCCCTGCGAGTGGTCCCAATGAAAATGCGTGTCGACCAGATAACGCACCGGTTTGGTGGTGACCTGCGCCTTGATCTGCGCGATCAGCGCCGCCGCGGCCGAGGGTTTCGAGTGCGCATCGACCACCAGAACGTCCGCGGAATTGACGAAGATCGCGGCGTTGCAGTTGGTCACGGCTTGCGGGCGCGCGAAGGCGAAAAATACTCCGTCGGCGACGTTCTGAATTTCGAACAGATCGATGGGCGCGCCGGGCGACATCGCCTGCGCCCACGCCGCGCGGCGCGAAGCCAGATCGAGAATGGAAGCTCCGGCCATCGAGCCGAAAATCACGCGTTCAAAAAAATTCCGCCGCGAAAGACGCTGGCACATAATCGGTCACCTCGTGCGTCCGATTCTCTCACAATCGCGTGAAAAGCTGTGGAATGCCCCAGCGTTCGCCGCTCCCGTTTGTCCAAAATCAATCTTCAGACAAATTCGGGAGCCCGGGATAGGTGACTTTTTCTCCGTCGATTTTCGCAAATGGCGTGTAGTGGTGCGGTTTGCGGCTGTGCACGCTGAGAATGTCTTCCACCTCGATGCCACGCGCCGTCAATGCATCGCCGAGCAGCGAACGATGGCAGCGCCACGGCACCGCTTCGGCGCACATTATCGCGGTGCGGCGTGCCGCGGCCAGTTCGATCAGCTTGCGCAGATTTTCCTCGAACTCGGCCGTCTGCATGTAATCGGCGTACCCCCGAAAAGACGCGTTTTTCCAGCCGAGATTGATCGAATCCTTGCGCGGATGGCGCAAACCGCCGAGACCGGGCAGGTGCGCGTAAGCGATGCCGTGCGTGGGCAGCGACTTCGCCAGGGCGTCGCGAGTGAACTGCGGATTGTGCCGCGATTTGGGGATGGTGCGAACGTCCGCAATCTGCTCGACGCCGTGCGCTTGCAGAATGGCGATGAATTCGTCGATGGGATGAGTCGAATGGCCGACGGTGAGGACGTTCAATCGTCGCCTGTCAGCTTTCGCCATTGGCCTCGATACCAGTAATACACCTCCGAGGCTTTCTCGAGCATCGCGTCGTTGATGCCCTGATGGTCGATCGGCGGGGGCTTCGGGCCACCGAGGCCGCGATAGCGATCCATGATGGACTTTCGATCGACGGGATCGATCTGCCGCGCATAGAAAGCGCGTCCGTCCCACGTGCGCTGACGGTAAAGTTGCTCCGACCGTCTCGCCAGTTCAGCGGGATTCTGCTCCGTAGCATTCCGGAATACGAGTATCGAGCTGAACCCATGAACGCTGCACAACACCGCCCAGGCGTCGTGGCCTTTTTCGAAAAATTCCCCGCGAATCACGTTGCGCGGAGATCCGTTGGCCAGCGGCTGCGGGACCAGACAGCCCCGGACGCGAAGGACCGAAACGATCGATGGCGGAAGATCTGGGAATGAGTCTGGTTCCAGCCGCCGGTATGAGGCAGCGCCGTTGCGAGACTGAGCCGCGCAAGTCGCAACCAATAGCAATATCCCGGCGAGACGCCGGCGCATAACTCTGCTTTCATTATTCATGCCGCAGCGCTATCACCGGATCGACGGCCATCGCGCGCCGCGCCGGAATCAGACAGCCCAGAAACGCCGCCGCGCTCAGCACCAGGGTCACTATCGCCAGCGTCAGCGGATCGTGCGGCGATACATCCACCAGCAAGAAACCCAGCACGCGCGTCACCCCGATCGACGCGACTAATCCGATGCTCAATCCGATCAGAAGCTGCCGCATTCCCTGCACGAAAATCAGTTGCAGGATCACCGGGCCGGTCGCCCCCAGCGCCATCCGCAACCCGATCTCCTGCGTCCGCTGGTTCACCGAATGCGCGATCACCGCGTACAATCCAACGGAGGCGAGCAGCAGCGCGATCAGCGCGAAAATCGCGAACAGGCTGCCGAACACTTTCTGCGGCCAGTTGTTCAAATCCAGGCGCTCTTCAAGCGACCGCAAATTGTACAGCACCATGTCTTCATCAAGCGCGGCGACGGCCTGACGAAACGCCGTGCCCAAGCTATCCGGCGGCACCGTCGTCCGCGCCATGATCGACATGTCGCGCATCGGCTTCTGGCGATAGGGAATGTAAATCAGCGCCGTCAGCTCCCGCGTGGCGTTCTGGTTGGGAAGATTTTGCAGAATATCGGGCACCACGCCGACCACGGTCAGCCACGCTCCCGGCTTGTCCTGATCGAAGGTGCGCAGGCGTTTGCCGATCGCGTCCTGGCCGGGCCAGAATTTTTCGGCGAAGCGTTGGTTGACGATCGCCACCGGCACGCCGGCGACGCCGTCGGCATTGTTGAAGGCACGGCCTCGCTGGATTTGGACGTCCATCGCGCGAAAATAATCGGGACTGATCACCAGTTCTCCGATGGTCGGGCGGCGATTCTCATCCACCGGCGGCGCGCCTTCGAGTTCGTAGGGAACGTTCATCGCGCCACCGGTCGGCATGGTGACGGCGATGGAGGAAACCGCGACGCCGGGCAGCGCATCCAGGCGTTCCTGCAAGCGGTCGTGAAAAGCGATCTGATCGGCATCCTTGGGGTAGCGCGCTTCCGGCAGGAATAATCGCATCACCAGAACGTTCTTGGGATTCACGCCGGTATTCATGTTGTACATGTTCACGAAGCTGCGGATCATCAACCCCGCGCCGGAAAGCAGAACCACGGCCAGCGCCATTTCGGCGATTACCAGGATGCCCGAAAGATAACGTCCGCGCGTGCCGGTGCTCGATCCGCGGCTTTGCTCTTTTAAAGAAGTGTTTACGTCGAGCCGCGAAAGACGCAGCGCGGGCGCGAGGCCGAAGAGCAGCCCGGTGGCGAGCGAGATCGCACCGAGAAATACGAAGCCGCGCCAGTCGATCGAAAAGGTCATCCACACCGGAACGCGATCGCGCACCGCGGCGTCGAAGGCTTTCAATCCCCAAATGGAAATGAGCCATCCGAAAACGCCGCCCAGCAGCGACAGCATCACGCTTTCGACCAGAAGCTGGCGGATGATGCGCCATCGCCCCGCGCCGAGCGCGATGCGAATCGAAATTTCCCGCGCCCGCTCGACCGCGCGCGCCAAAAGAAGATTGGCGACATTGGCGCAGGCGATCAGCAGGACGAAACCGACGGCGCCCATCAGCGCGGCAATCAGAATGAACAGTTGCGGTCCGTTCATGTCTTCCATTTCGGTATGGACCACCGTCTCGACGCCCTCATCGGCAGCGGGATAGGCAGACTGAAGATTGTGGGCGATCGCGTTCATCTCCGCAGTGGCCGATTTCTCGGACGCGCCCGGCGCCAGGCGGCCGATCGCCCCGTAAAAACGATTCTGGCGTTTCTCGAAATTGTCGTCGGGCCGCAGAGCGATCCACATATCGGCGTCGTAGGGAAAACGCAATCCGTTTTGCATGACCCCGATCACCGTGGTGGGCACGTCATTGATGCGGATCGATTTTCCGAGGACGTTCGGATCCTTGCCGTAGCGATTTTCCCAGACGCCGTAACCTAAAATCGCCACCGGAGTCGCGCCGGCTTTTTCGTCTTCCGCCAGAAAATCGCGGCCTATAATCGGCTTTTGGCCGATGGTGGAAAAAGAATTGGCGCTCATCACCCCGACGTTGTAGCGCGTCGGCAGGCCGGATTTGTCGCTGATGTTATCGATATTGAACTGGAAAATACTCAGCGAGTCCATGGTTTTCACCTGACCATACCAGTCGCGAAAATCGGGCCAGGAAACGCCCATGCGCTGTTGGCCGCGGCTGACGTTGCGGCTTGAAAGAAACATGATTCGATCGCCCACAAACGGCATGCCTTTGAGCAGCACGCCGTCGGCGATGCCGAAAACGGTCGCATTGGCGCCGATGCCGAGCGCCAGCGCAATCACCGCCGTCGCCGTGAATCCGGGATTTTTGGCCATCGCGCGAAGGCCGAAACGGACATCTTCGAAGAAAGCCATGCCGCCTTAGACGGCGAAAGGCGCGAAAAAGTTCTCTGGTTTTATGGATTTATCGTGTGGCGTGGGCCGACCGGTGTGGCCAGCGCGAGGCGAACATCCAGAAAAGGCAACCGAGCAGCGCCACGGCGGAAACGATCCGCGCCACACGCATTTGCGTTCCACCGTCATAGGCAAGATCGACCGTGCAGTTTCCATTGCACCGCGGCTCGACCACGATTTGGCCGAGTTTATCGCCATGGATCGGCCGCGGCTGGCCGTTCACGCGGGCGTGCCAGCCTTCGTCCCAGGCGATCTGCACCGAGAGAATCTGTTGCGGACGAAGATCGGCGGCGATCGTCGCGGCGCTGGTTCCGCGCCACTCGAATTTCGCGGGCGGCATCGCCGGATCATCAAGCGCGGCGAGATAAGCGCCGGACGGCGGCGCATCGTATTGCACCGGCGCCGCCGGCAGATCGGCCGGGAGCAGCACATGGGCCAGCGAGCGGCTGCCGCGCGGCACTTCGTAAATCACTTCCGGACCGTCGCGCCACAACTCGCGCAGCGCGTGCAGCTTTTCCGGGTATCGATAATC
Organism: Bryobacteraceae bacterium; assembly: GCA_035507655.1. Lineage (GTDB taxonomy): Bacteria > Acidobacteriota > Terriglobia > Bryobacterales > Bryobacteraceae > Palsa-187. Next base: position 46,696 of record DATJNW010000164.1, read on the forward strand.
ATGAAAGAATTCGCGGCTGGCTGGATCGTCCCCGACAATCGCGTCGCACCCGAACGCCTTGAGCCAGCCGAGCGTGACCGCGGTGCTGGCTCCCGCCTGGATCTGAAAATTCACGCCCCACAACACCCCGTTGCGGATACCGTTATCGAATCCGCCTTTCAATTGCGCGGTGTCGCTGAACGCGGTCATCCAGAAAGCGATCGACCCCGGCGCGAACACGCGCGCGCCCGGCATGTTTTGGCCGAGCCAGCGCGAAACTTCGTACTCGGCCGTGGTGTGGACGTCCAGCGGCTTTTCGAGCCCGCGCGCGATGCGCTGCCGCCGGTACGCGATCGGCAGGCAGACCAGCACCGCCAGGCAAACGGCCGCGGTTCGCCGCGGGTGATTCCGCATCCGGTCGAGAAGAAAGGCGGCGGCCAAAAACACCGCCAGATTCATCTCGATTTCGTAGCGGCCGGATTGCGGCAGCAGATCGATTTTCAGCCAGTAATGCATCAGCACCAAGGCGGCGATCGCCAACAGAAACAGCGACGCAAACCGGATTTGCGGCGCCAGGCGCAGCCGCATCATGGCCCATGCGCAGGCGAGCGACGCTGCCGCCAGCGCCGCGATCGCCAGCACCTGCGCCGGTCCGGCTTTGAAGCCCACCAGCGTCGGCGCGTTGACCTCGATAGCGTGGACGGTCGCGGGCGTGATCCACGGCATCGCGATGGCATACGCGAGGGCGCCGATGGCCGCGACGCGCCATCGCCCCGAAAATCCGCAGAGCAAATAACACGCGACCGCCACGCCCAGCGCGAAAGCTCCCAGCCAGTTGGTGAGCACCACTGCGTCCAGCGCAAGCGCGGCCAGGACGGAATAAACCGGACGGCGATTCTTTATCGCGAGGTGCAACATTCCGATCGCCAGCGTCAACCAGACCAGCGAGACGACGTGCGGTCCGTCGCCGGATTGCACCAGGCCGATGAGCCTTCGCGGTCCCAGCCATCCGTAAGAGCTCAGCCGGAGTTCCCGCACCAGGAAGCACGACGGCGAAATGACCGAATAAAAAAGTCCGGCAAGAAAGGCCGCGTGGAGGCCGGCGCCGAACCGTCGCGCGGTCCAGAACAGCGCCACCGGCCCCAGGCAATAGAACGTCGCGACGACGATGTGATAGGCGCGCGCATTCGAGATGTGCACCGCCGCGGCGACGCCGGCCACCAGGAAATGCAACAGCGGCGGATAAGTGTATTGATAGGGAATGCCGCCGTACCACAGCGGGAACCAGTTCAGATGGAAAAAATGCTCGCGGATGTAGCGCGCGAGGCCGATATAAACACCTTCGATCGACCACATCTCGTCCAGGTACTCGATGCGAAACAGGCGCCAGGTGATATAAAAATTGATCGCGAATAACGCCAGCGCGGCCGCAATGCTGTTCCACCGGCGCTGAGCGTGCTCCATCAACGTTATTGTGCGGTAATTTCAAATGGCGCGGAGCGGGCGCTTTCCCGTCCGTTGGTCGCCACGGCCGAAACTTCGTAGCGATATTTTTTGCCGGCCTGCACGTCGCGGTCGCTGTAGGTCGGCGCGGCGATCAGCGAAGCGACTTTTTGAAACGGTCCGCCATTCACGGAACGAAAAACGTTATAGCCCTGAAATCTCGGCTCGGTGTTGCGCTCCCAGGAAAGCTCGATCGCGTTGGTGCCCTGCTCGGCGGTCAGCCCGGCCGGAACCGACGGCGCGAAAATATCTTCCGGCGTGATCTTCTCGGGTCCGGCGACGTTGCTTTGCTGCAATTCGCCGCTGTAGCCCTGAACGTAATACCGGTACGGCGTCCCGTATTCGACCGGCGAATCGAGCCATTGCGTCTGATCGGTGTCGGTGAGCAGATCGGGTTCGGCATCGGCGGCCGCGCGGAAAACGTGATAGTGCGGAGCCGACGCGCGCCAGGATAACTGCACCCCGAGCGGCGCGTTTACGGCTTTAAAATCGGCCGGCGTGGCGAGCGGCGGCGCAATGGTGAGCTGGCGCAGATTCGACCAGTCCGAGGTTTTTCCTTTCGGCCCGGTGGCGCGCACCGCGATGGTCACCTCTTTGCCGATCCAATCGCTTTCGATCTGGATTTCCTTTTGGAGCGGACCAGGCCCGGACGCGGCCACCGCGAAAGGTTTGGCCGCGGCGGCCCACGCGCCTGCATTCCACGGATTCGGCGTAACGCCCACGCGCAGATCCACGGCGCGAATGCGGTTGAGCGGCAGGCCCTGCGTAGTCATCGCCGGAATGGTGAACTGGGCAAGAATCGCGTCGCCGCGTTCGGCGGCGGTCAGATCCGTGACGCTTTCTGGAATCGCCAGCGACGGCGCCTGCGGAGGTCCGATGTAGCCGCACCCGGCGAGAAGCAGCGTCGCGATCAGCAGGTGGCCTAAGCCGCCAGGCTTGTGCTTTTCGCGGCCCGATCGCGCGCCATCCACTGCGCAAGCCTGCCGGCTTACGCCACTCGGAAGCCTCACAGAATGTACCGGCTCAGATCCTGGTCCTTGACGATCTCGGCGAGCTGCTTGCGCACGTACGCCGCGTCCACCTTTACGATTTTCTTTTTCAGATCCGGACCGTCGAAGGAAACGTCTTCGAGAAGTTTTTCTAAAATCGTGTGCAGCCGGCGCGCGCCGATATTTTCGGTCGATTCATTCACCCGCGCCGCGAACGCGGAAATTTCTTCAATGGCGTCGTCGGTGAACGTCAGCTTGATTCCTTCGGTATCGAGCAGCGCCTGATACTGCTTGATCAGCGCGTTTTTCGGCTCCTTCAAAATGCGAATGAAGTCCTGCTCATTCAGCGATTTCAGCTCGACGCGAATAGGAAAACGGCCCTGCAATTCCGGAATCAGATCGCTCGGCTTCGACACATGAAACGCGCCCGCGGCGATGAACAGAATATGATCCGTGCGCACGAATCCGTAGCGCGTGTTGACGCTGGTGCCTTCGACAATCGGCAGAATATCGCGCTGCACGCCTTCCCGGCTCACGTCCGGACCATGGCCCGCTTCCCGTCCCGCGATCTTGTCCACTTCGTCCAAAAAAACAATGCCGCTGCGCTCCACGCGCTCGATGGCGATGCGCGTCACCTGGTCCATATCGACCAGCTTCTGCTCTTCTTCCTGCACCAGATAATCCATCGCCTCGCCGACGCGCATCTTGCGCTTGCGCGTGCGCCCGCCGAACAATCCCGGCAGCATCTCTTTGAGATTGATGTCCATCTCCTCGACGCCGTTGGGGGTCGAGACTTCAAACGTGGGACCGCGTTCCTT
>DATJNW010000165.1:0-24679 GCA_035507655.1 Bryobacteraceae bacterium
GTCGACGTTGTCAAACAAAATCGAATCCTCCACCAGCGCGCCTGAATGCACCCGCACGCCGCGGCCCAGCACCGAGTTGCGCACCAAACCGCCCGATAAAATCGTGCTGCCGGAAACAATCGAATCGATCGCCGTGCCGCGGCGGCCCTGTTCGTCGAAAATGAATTTCGCCGGCGCGTCGGAATATCCCGCCGTGCGCAGCGGCCACTGGCGATTGTACAAATTCAGCGCCGGCGTCACCGAGCGCAGATCCATGTTGGCCTCGAAATAGGCGTCAATGGTGCCCACGTCGCGCCAGTAGGGCTCCTGGGTCAGCGGATCGCCGGGGATGCGGTTGGTCTGAAAATCATAGGCGAACATTTCCGTGCGGCCCACCAGCGACGGCAGAATGTCGCGGCCGAAATCGTGCGAGCTCGATTCGTCCAGCGCGTCCGCGTATAGCTCCCGCAGCAGCAGATTGGTCGAAAAAACATAATTGCCCATCGACGCGAAAACTTTTTCCGGATTGCCGGGAATCGACGGCGCGTCGGCGCGCTTTTCATGAAACGCAAGCACGCTCGCGTCCGGCGCGGTTTCGAGCACCCCGAATTCGGCCGCGTATTCGCGCTCCACCGGGATCGCCGCGATGGTCGCCTGGGCGCGTTTGTGCATGTGATATTCGAGCATCTCGCGAATATTCATGCGATAAACGTGGTCCGCGCCGAAAATCACGACGAAATGCGGGTCGGCCTGCTCAATCAAATTGATGTTCTGGTAGATCGCGTCGGCGGTGCCGCGATACCAATCCTCGCCGGGCGAGCGCATCTGCGCCGGCACGGGAATAATGAAGTGCTGCTTCAGCAGGCTGCTCACTTCCCAGCCATCGCGCAGATGCTGAAGCAGGCTCTGGCTCTTGAACTGGATCAGCACATAGGTCGAATAAATGCCGGAGTTGATCAGGTTGCTGAGCACGAAATCGATGATCCGGTAGCGGCCGCCGAACGGCACCGCGGGTTTAGCCCGTTCCTTGGTCAGCGGAAACAGCCGGGTTCCCTTGCCCCCGGCGAGCACAAAAGCAAGCACGCGAACTTGCATCGGCCTTATTGTGGCAAGCGGCCGAGCCTGGAAGCAAGACCCGCATCACAAAAAACTTGATAATGGAGAAGAAAAGTGCCACGGGACCAGATACTCGAGCGGCTGCGGGAAAGGATTTTTCGCTTCGCGGCATGCAAATTATCGAGGGATGCGGCCGAAGACCTGGCGCAGGAGGTTCTGGTGGTGATCGAGGAACGCTACGCCGCGCTGGAGCGGGTGGAGGATCTGCTGCCGCTTTCGCTCCAAATCGCCCGTTTCAAAATGATGGCGGCGCACCGGAAAATCGCGCGGCGCGGCGAAAACAAGCAGGTTTCGGTCGACGACCTGCCGCTCGCGGCGTCAGACGCCGATCCGTTCGAACAGGCCGCGCGGCGGGAGCGGCTGGCGCGGCTGGAAGCGGCACTGGCGGCGCTCGGCGAGCGCTGCCGCCAGATTTTCCGGTTGAAGCTCGAAGGATACACGTTTCCGGAAATTCACAAACGGCTAAACGTCGCACTGAACACGTTGTACACCTGGGATCTGCGCTGCCGCAAACGGATTTTGGAAATGATCGACCCGGATGGCAAATGAACGGCGAAACATGGACGACGACACGCGCAAACTGATCGGTGGCTACGCGACCGGCTCGCTGAGCGAAACCGAGCGGCGGCGTCTGTTCGAGGGCGCGCTCGAAGATCAGGATCTGTTCGATGAGCTGGCTCGGGAGCAGGCGCTCAAGGAATTGCTCGATCAACCGGGCGCGAAGGAGCGGTTGCTGGCGGCGCTGGGGGCAGGGAAGCCGGGGATCGCGTGGTGGAAGCGGCCGGTAATCTGGTCGCTGGCTGGGGCTGCGCTTGCGATCGTTGCGGCGGTCACCTGGACCGTCACGCGGACGCCCACCCCTGCGCCCGTGGCGGTCGCCAGAATTTCGGAGCCATCGCCTGTGCTCGTTTCACCACCGGCTGCCGCCACTCCCGCGCCTGCGCCGAAAGCCGCGCCGCGCGTCCACAAGAAGTCGTCGGCCAAGCGAGCGCCGCCAGTGGTCGCGCAAGAGCAGATCGAAAAAAAGGAAAGCACGGCGCCTGTGACACCGGCGGCTGGATTCCTGCCGGGCGCGCAGGCCGTTCCCGCCGCGCCGATGCGATCACTCGCGGCGCCAATGCTCGCGCCAGCGGTTCCCGGACTGGTTTTTAACTATCAGCTTCACGATCAGACGCTGGATCTGCGATTTCTTTCCGCCGGGTTCGTTTCGCTGCGTTTTTCGCCCTCGGGCGATACCGTCGCCGCGGTTCACGTGATGGCCGGATCGACGCGCCAGGAAACAATTCCCGCCGGCGCGATGGAAGCGACCATCGTGTTCAGCGCCGCGGCGGATACGTCAACAGGCGGGGTTTCGCTTTCGCGCGATTCTTCTTCCGGCAGAGTTGCGGATCCCAGCGGCACGCGAATCGAACTCACTCTTCAGATTCGATAGAGTGTTTGAGCCCAGCGCGCCACAAAGCCCTAATTGAGCCGGCACTGCGCGACCGCGCGTTTCCATCCGGCGAGCAATTCCTCGCGGCGATCCACGGACATTTGCGGTTCAAAGACACGCTCCACTCGCCAGAAACGGGATAAATCCTCGAGACTTTTGAAATATCCCGTGGCCAATCCCGCCAGGTACGCCGCGCCGAGCGCGGTGGTTTCGATATCGGCCGGCCGGACGATTCGGCATCCCAAAATATCGGCTTGAAACTGCATCAGAAAATTATTCGCGGTCGCCCCGCCGTCGACGCGCAGTTCTTTGATCGGTTGACCGGCGTCGGCTTGCATGGCGTCCACCAGGTCGCGCGTCTGATAGGCGATGCTTTCGAGCGTTGCGCGAACCAGACGAGCGCGATCGGTGGCCGCGGTGATGCCGGTCAAAATTCCGCGCGCCGCAGAATCCCAGTGCGGCGCTCCCAATCCGACGAACGCGGGAACGACGTAAGCTCCGCCGGTGTCGGGAACCGAGGAGGCCAGCGCCTCGGTTTCCGCCGCGGTCGAAATGATCTGCAATTTATCGCGCAGCCACTGGACCGCCGCGCCGGCGATGAACACGCTGCCTTCGACGGCGTACTGCGCGCTGCCATCGGGCGATGCCGCCCGCGTGGCCAGCAGTTTGTGCCGGGAAACCGGCACGCGGCTGCCCGCGTGCATCAGCGCGAAACATCCGGTGCCATACGTGTTTTTCGATAATCCGGCGGAAAAACAAGCCTGCCCGAACAGCGCCGCCTGCTGATCGCCGGCCATTCCGGCGATGGGGATTTCCGCGCCAACATGTTCCGCCGCGGCCGTCCCGCAAACCCCCGACGACGGGACGATCCGCGGCATCATCTCCCGCGGCAGCCCGAAAATACTCAGCAGATCGTCATCCCATTCGCCCGATTGGAGATTCATCAGCATGGTGCGCGAGGCGTTGGTCGGATCGGTCGAGTGGACCGCGCCGTTGGTCAATTTCCAGATCAGCCAGGTATCGACGTTGCCGAACAACAGGTCGCGCGGATGCACCGCGGCGTAATCGATCAGCCAGCGAATCTTGCTGGCCGAAAAATAGGCGTCGATCACCAGGCCGGTTTTGCTTTGGATCAACTCGCGGTCCTGCAGGGCGTCGCAATAAGCCGCGGTGCGGCGGCATTGCCACACGATCGCGGGCGCGACCGGACGTCCGGTATTTTTATCCCAGACAATGGTGGTTTCGCGCTGGTTGGTAATGCCGATCGCGGCGATTTCGGAGGCCTTCCGCTTGGCCGCGGCCAGCGTGCGGCGGACCGCTTCAAGCTGCGCCTCCCAGATCGCCCCGGCGTCCTGTTCCACCCATCCCGGCTGCGGATAAAAACACTCGATGGGAACCGCTTCCATGGCCACGCGGCAGCCGGCTTCGTCGTAAAGCGCGGCGCGCGCGCTGGTGGTTCCCTCATCCAAAGCGAGAATGAATGCCATTGATCGAATTATAATGAGGTGTCATGTTCTTCCGCCGGACCACGCCGCACACGCCGACCTTCGACGACCGCCTCGCGAATCTGAAAGAGTTGAAATTCGAAACCAAGCGCGAAAATTCGGCGCGGGCGCTGGTGACGCGCGAGGGATGCGGCGCCATCGTCGAGGACGCCGGCAACGGCGCGGTGAAGGTCGGCAAAGCGGGTGTCCTCGTGGGCCAGGAGATCGCGCTGCTGGTCAGCCGCGGCTATCAGATGTTTCTGCGCACGCCGTCGGGCCGGGAAATTCCCGCGCTCGCCTCGCATCTGCACCAGTTGCATGATTTCGACGAAGACCTGCGCGAAGGACTGGGCTTGACCAGCCTGTATAATTTATCGCTCGGCACCACCTCCGACGAACATTTATACGATCGCGTCGAAGATCGCGACGAAGGTCCGCACACGCATCCCTGGAATCGATGATTGCAGGCGCTCCACCTGCGCGTTAGTAAGATAACAAGGTGCGTTATCGCGCCGCGATCGCTGCCCTCATCGCATGTCTTCCGTTGCAGGCGGCCGACGTGTTCCTGCACGGGCGAGTCGTCACCGATGACGGCTCCGCGCCGGGACGCCTGGTCACCATCGAAAAATTGTGTACCGATCATATCGGCTCGATTCCGGTGGCCTCGACCAACGCGAAAGGCGAATTCACTTTCCACATCATCGTGGAAGACGTCGAGCTGGTTTCCTTCAACCGCTCCTGCGTGCTGCGCGCGGCGTTGAAGGGTTACCAGTCGACCACCATTGACTTTTCCGACTGGAAAGCGTTCCAGGATCCCAATCTGCCGCCGATCACGCTGATCAAGCGCAGCACCAATCCGACGGTGGACGTGTTCAACAACTCGCGCGTTCCGGCGCGCGCGGTGAATCAGTGGCTGAAAGCGGGAAAAGCGGCCGACGCGAATCGCTGGACGGAGGCCGAACGCGAGCTGCGCGCCGCCGTTCTGGCCGCGCCGAAATTCGCGCAGGGATGGTACGCGCTGGGAGCGGTGCTAAAAAATGAGCACCAGCTCGATGGCGCGCGCCAGGCCGAGCAGCGCGCCGTCGAATTGAATCCGAAGCTGGAACTGGCGTATTTGCTGCTGGCGCGTTTCGATATCGAAGCGCAGGATTGGGCCGGCGCGCGGCAGGCCGCGGATACGCTGGTTCAGCTCGACTCGCGGCATCGCTATCCGGAGGCGGATATCGATCAGGCGATCGCGCGATTCCAGCTTCAGGACGCGGAGGGCGCGCAGGCCAGCATCGAAGACGCCATCCGCCTGGATCGCAGGCACGATTTTCCGCGCGCCGAATACATTCTGGGCATGATCCTCGAAGCGCGGCGCCAAACCGACGCCGCGCGCGAGCACATGCGCCGCTACCTGGCGCTGGAACCGAAGGCGTTCGACGCGGCCGAGGTGCGTTCGCGCATCGAACACGCGAGCGATGCCGCGCCGCCGGGCGAAATCGCCAAAGCGATGGAACACGTGGCGGCCGTGTTGCAGCTTGCGCCATCGGGTGAGGCTTGGGTTCCCGGCGGGATCAAAGCGCTGGCGGCGATCGCCGGCGCCAGCGGCGATCTTTCGTATCAGAATTTTTTCACCGGCTTTTGCCGCGCGCTGGTGCGCGAAAATTCGCCGGGCTTAGCCCGCGGCGTCCCGCATTATCAGGACCGTCTGCTCGAATACATCGAAAGCGTCGCGGAATTGGGCCGCGCGGGCGAGCATCGCGACGATCAGACGACGGTCACGGTCGCGCTGCAAGGTGAAGCGCAGCGCGCGGCGGCGGCGCGAATCCTGTATCTGCTCGGCTGGAAACTCGAGGCGAAGGAAGTGGAACCCGGCGATCAGCCCGCCGACGGCTTTCGGCAGAGCATTCCCGCGGCGCTGGGGATCGATGAAATCGCCATGCAGCGTGCGCTCGAAGCGGGGCGCAGTTTCGAATTTGCGGTGCCCTCGGAAAACGCGCGGCTGATCGGCGGCGATGCCTGGGCGCGCCTGGTGAAAGCTTTGCCCTCCTATCGCGGCGGCATCGCGGAAGCGTTCGTGCGCGATTTGCGGCTGGCCAAAGTTTACGCGGGGTTGGGATCGATGGGCGCCGACACCGCGGCGGCGGTGGTTTCAAGCGTGGGGTTGCAATCTCTGGTGGAGCAGTACGCCGACGTCCTGGCGCGCGATCCCGAGGCCTTCGCGTTGTCGCAGGACGGCGCCGTCGTGCCGGGCAATGAAGAGGCCTGGAAAAAAATCGCGGGCGCCAGCCCGCATTCGGCAGCGGGGTTTTTTCACGCGCTGCTCGATCGCGATGCGGGATCGCTCGCCGCCTTTCTGACGGTGCTCGAACAATCGGACGCCGCGCATCAGAAATTTTTTACGGCAACGCCGGAGCGCGCGCAAAGATTCTACGACTGGTACCGCGATTCGGGCGAGCCGCGCTGGAGCCTGGCGCTCGACCGCGAACGCTGGCGCGGCGAGTTGCTGCGCCGCCTGCCGCTTGATTCATCCGGCAATGTACGATTTCCGGGCGGACGCCGCGCCTGGACCAGTGAAACAGGATCGGATGAAGATGTTTTATTGAAAATTCCCGCGCTTTCCGCGCTGGTCCCGGTGGCGGGAATCGAACAGCGCCGCGGCGCGACGCTCGATGAAGCGTCGGCGCGGCTGCTGGCCGGTCATTTTTCACAATGGCGCGCGCTGGTTCCCTATTTCGAAGAGATGCCGGGATTGGGCGCCGGGGAATTTCGCGCGCTCGAATCGTTCACGCAGGCAGCCGCTGCGTTTCCCGCCGGGCGGCAGAACGCGGTGCTCGGCGAATGGGATTCGCTGATGGAATTGACGGCGCGGGCGCAAAAGGCCGGCTCCATCGACGCCGCGAAAAGCGCTCGGATCTTTCGCGCGGCCTGCCAATCGCTTCTCGGGCCGGATCATAAGGCGAGAGCAGACGCGATTTTTCGCGAAATCGGCGGCGTGGAGGCGCTGCGATTGCGCGCGGAGCAGCGGGCGAAGTTCGATCGCGTACTCCAATTGCAGCAAAGCGCGGATTCGCTTCGTGCGACCGTCTACGCCGCGGCGCTTTCGGACGAAGCGCTGCTGGTGAATGAAGATCCGGGGCTGGTTGCGAAACACCGCTTCGTCACCGATGAGCTGTTTCCAACAGCGAAGCTGGTCCGCTCCGCGCAAGGCGCGTATCTGACGGGCACCTTCGCGAAAATCGATGAAGTCGCGCGGCGGATGGCGCTGGCGCCGCTCCCGGAGCTTTCCTCACCCGCGAAGATCGCCGCCGCACAGACCAGCGACGGCGAGGAAAACGTGACCGCGGATTTTCGCGCCGAAGGGCGTTTAGTCGAAGTTTACGCGACCGTCACCGATTCGCGCGGCCATTACGTCGACAATGTGACGCCCGCGCAATTTTCGGTGCTGGAAAATGGGCGACCGCGGCCGCTGGTCGGCTTCGAATCGCGCTCCGCCCAGCTTTCGCTGGCGCTGCTGCTCGATACCACCGGAAGTATGTACGCGGCGCTGCCGGCGTTGAAGGCCGCGGCGCTGAAGCTGATCGGCGAATTGCGCGCGTCGGATCAGATTGCGGTGTACGGATTCGACGAAAAAGTCCACCAGCTGTTGCCGTTTTCCGCCGACAAGGACGCGGCCGGGCGCGCGGTTCTGGCGACGCGGCCGATCGGCGAGACGGCGCTCTACGATGCGCTGGCGCGCGTGAATCTCGATTTATCGGCGCGCACCGGGAAAAAGGTGATCGTCGTGTTCACCGACGGCGACGACAACGCGAGCACCCTGACCGCCGCAACCGCCATCCAACACGCCAAAGCGGCCGGCGTTCCCGTTTACACCATTGCGGAAGGCGCGGCGCTGACCAATCCGGAGTATTTGAAGCAGCTCGCCGAGGTTTCCCGCGCCACCGGCGGAGTCTCTTACGCCATCCGCACGCCGACCGAAATTCGCGGCGTGTTCGAAAAAATCTCCGCGGAGCTGATGCACACCTATTTCTTCGCGTTTCGCCCGGAGCCGGTGGAAAGCCGCGCATACCAGCCGATTGAAGTGGTGGTCAGCGGCGGCAAAAGCCTCAAGGTTCGCGCGCGCAACGGATATTATCCGGAGTAGGCTATTTTCAGCATTTCCGTAGACTTCTAACAGGGTGTGCTGAAAAAGGGGACAGACCGCTCTGTCCACGGCCATGGTCGCACGCGGTGTAAATAGCTTACAGGCGGGGACAGAGTAGTCTGTCCCCCTTTTTCAGCAGCCTTTTAGATTAGACTGTGGGGCAGGCCCCCGGCCTGCGGCGGGCGCGCCGCCCGCCTCTTCTTACAGCCGGCCAGGCGTGCTGGAAGCCCTGCCCGACCCGCCATGTCGTGGCGTTACTCGTGCAGCGTGGTATCGAGGAACGCGCGCAGGCGATGGCTGCGGCTGGGATGACGCAGTTTGCGCAATGCCTTGGCTTCGATCTGGCGGATGCGCTCGCGCGTCACCGCGAAATGCTGGCCCACTTCTTCAAGCGTGTGCTCGCTGCCGTCTTGCAAACCGAAGCGCATCTTGATGATCTTTTCCTCGCGCGGGCTGAGCGTTTTTAAAACTTCCGCGGTCTGCTCCCGCAGATTCAAATTGATCACCGCTTCCGATGGCGAGACCACGCGGCGATCGATGATGAAATCGCCCAGATGCGATTCTTCTTCCTCGCCCACCGGCGTTTCGAGCGAGATGGGCTCCTGCGCGATGCGCAGAACTTTGCGCACCTTGCCCACCGGCAGCTCCATTTTGGTGGCCAATTCCTCGGTGGTTGGCTCGCGGCCCAGGTCCTGCTGCAACTGGCGCTGCATACGGACCAGCTTATTGATGGTCTCGATCATGTGCACCGGAATGCGAATGGTCCGCGCCTGATCGGCAATGGCGCGGGTGATCGCCTGGCGCACCCACCAGGTGGCGTAGGTCGAAAATTTGTACCCGCGCTGGTAATCGAATTTGTCCACGGCTTTCATCAATCCGATGTTGCCTTCCTGAATCAGATCCAGGAATTGCAGGCCGCGATTGGTGTAACGCTTGGCGATCGAAACCACCAGCCGGAGGTTCGCTTCAATGAGCTGTTTTTTGGCGACCTCGGCCTCAAATTCGCCGCGCTCGACGATTTGCAGCGTGCGCCGCAGTTCGGTCGCGCTGGCGCCGGACTCTTCTTCGAGCTGGGTGATGCGCTGACTCTGCTGGCGCATTTCCTTGCGCATCGCGCTGGCGCCGCCGTGCACGCCGTTGCCCGGCGTTTCGAGCTTACGCTGAATGCGCGCGATTTCGCGCTCGATCGGCTTGAGATCCTCGACGGCGCGGCGCAGACTGCCGGCGAGCGAACGGCGTGTCAGCGAGCTGAAATGAATCGCGCGAATCAACCGCGAGATATTCACCATGGTGCGCGCCAGGCTCCAGCGCACGCTGCGGTGCATCTTGGGTTTCATCCCGCGCGAAATGGCTTGCAGTTTCTGGCGGAATTGCTGCGCCTTTTTGTAGTGTTTTTCGATTTCGGCGATGGTGGCGACCAGCTCATTCACCTGCTCGATCACGTTTTCGTCGGTGACCACCAGGTCCGGCATCACCAGAATGTCGCGCACCGCGGCCGGGTCGCGCGCCAGCGCCTCGGAAAGCGCCAGAATTTCGCGGATCACCAGCGGCGAGCGCGACAACGCCTTGCGCACCGCGGTCTGGCCCCGTTCGATGCGCTTGGCCAGCTCGATTTCGCCCTCCCGCGTCAGCAGCGGAACGGTGCCCATCTCGCGCAGGTACATGCGCACCGGATCGTTGGTTTTATCGCTGAAATCCTGGGCCAGCTCGAGATCGGCGAATTCTTCGCCTTCTTCGATCTTTTTGTCGAATTCGAGCTTGGGTTCTTCGAGAATTTCGACGCCGGCGCTGTCCAGCTCCGTCAGCAGATCGTCCAGCTCGCGGCCGCCGGGAAACTCCTCCGTCAGAAGGTCGTTCACTTCGTCGTAAAGGACGTAGCCCTTCTCTTTTCCGGTGTCCATCAATTGTTTCAGCCGGCCAAATTTGTCGTCAATCGCCACAATACCCCAGGAATCGCTACCTGTGACTCCAATAGCGGCCTCCGAATCCCCATCAAGAAGCGCCACCGGTCCAATTACGTTTAAGTGTACAACACCGGCCACGCGGTTACGGTTCGCCGGCTCCGTTGCTGTTCTTCCGAATTCGCTCCAATTCTGCGATAATAGCCAGCGCCTCGTCTACCCTGCCGTCGCGCTCGGCTTCCTTGACTTGCGCGCGCAGTTCGGCGACGCGCCGTTTCCTCTGATCCGTCTCCAGCCGCCGCAAGCAGGCTTTCGCCAGCTCGAGCGCCGCTGCCTCTTCAATTTTCTCATCGGCAGAGAGCAGGGCGTGCAATAGATCGCGCGCCGGCGCGCTCAGGCGGCCCTCGAGCGCCGAAAGGCTGTGATTTTCCACGTGGCGCAACGCCTCGAAGATCTCCCGCGTCGTGAAAGCGTCGGTGTCGGACGGTGAGAGCCGTGGCAGGAGCTCGGCGCAAACCGCCTCGGACACCAACATGGCCCGAAGCAGAGCGCGCTCAATTGGCGCCACTGGTGAGTCGGGTATCCGGGACAGCGGTCGCTCCGGATCGGTTGAGACCAGTCTTCGCACAGCCGCGAGCTCGGCCCCTCCGGGCTCTGACCCGCGCCTCGCCAGGGCGGGGAGTCGAGCGCCCGGATCGGCCCTCGCGAAGCTTTCTCGAACGCTGTCGGCATTGACCCGCAGGTAGCTAGCCAGGTCCCCTGCGATGGCCGCGCGCTCCAGTTTATCGGAAATTTTGTTCACCGTCGGCAGCAGAAATTTGAACGCGTCCACGCGGCCTTCGCCGGAGCGCATATCGAAGCGGGCGCGCGCCCGGTCGGCCAGCCAGTGAAAATATCCGCTCGCCTGATCGAGCTTTTTCTGGTACGCTTCCGCGCCGTTTTCCTTGATGTATTCGTCCGGATCGAGGCCGCCGTCCAGTTCCATCACCCGTACATGCAGGCCCTCGTCGAGCAGCAGCCGGGCACGATCCTCGGTGGCTTTCGCGCCGGCGGGGTCGGGATCGAAATTCATGATCACGGTATCGGCGTGGCGATGAAGGACGCGAACCTGCGCGTTGGTGAAGGCTGTGCCGCACGGCGCCACCACTTCTTTAATTCCCGCCGCGTACACGCCAATGACGTCCATGTACCCTTCGACCAGGATCGCGCGATTGTTGCGGCGCATATCGTTACGCGCGCGATGCACGTTATATAACACCGACGATTTCCGGTAGATCGGCGTTTCCGCGGAATTGAGATACTTGGGCTGATCCTCGTCGCGCATGGCGCGTCCGCCGAACGCAATTATTTTGCCCGATTCGTCGTGGATGGGAAACATGAGACGGCCGCGAAAAAAATCGTAGGAGCCGGAGCCGTCCTCGCGCCGGCGCACCAGGCCGCTCGCTTCGATTTCGGCCGGTGCGAATTTCTCCTGCGCCAGACGCCGGACCAACGATTGCCCGCCCGGCTCCGCGAAACCGAGCGCGAAGGTGTCGACCATCTCCTGGCTGACGCCGCGGCGGACCAGATAAGCTCGCGCGTCGGCGCCGTGCGGGCCGCGCAGGTTCGCTTGATAAAGACTTCCGGCGATCACGTGAATTTCGTGCAGCGCCGCGCGCAGCTTCGATTCGGCGTCGGAAAATTCGCTGCGCTTCGGCATGGCGATGCCGTTGCGATCGGCCAGCAGCTTCAACGCCTCGGGAAACGTCAGACCGTCGATTTCCATCACGAAATTCAAGGCGTCGCCGCCTTTGCCGCAGCCGAAGCATTTAAAAAACTGGCGGGTCTGATTGACCGAAAACGACGGCGTTTTTTCCTGATGAAAAGGGCACAGGCCGACGTAGCGCCCGCCGGTGCCGCTGCGCTTGAGGCGCACGTATTCGCCAATCACCTTGACGATGTCGATGGAAGATTTCAGTTGATCGACGAAATCCATTTGGCGACCAATTGATCTTAGCGGATTTCAAGCGCGTTTTTCGCCAAAGCCGCGGCCATTAATTTCTTACGTGTTCGGATCGGCAAAATGGTCCACGAGCGCGCCAGGCCCCGCCAAACGAATTTCGCCCCAATTCGATTCGCTATCGGTGTCCAGGTTTTCGGCTCGCAGGCTCGAAGTGGGGCAGGCCCTCGGCTGCCCCACAGCACCTGTAAGGGCGGGTTACCGCTTTCGCGCCAGCGTGACGCCGTCGCCCAGCGGGATCATGCTCAGATCGATGCGCGAATCGCCGTGCAGCTTTTCGTTGAAGCGACGCAGCGCCACGGTGTCGGCATCGTTTTCCGCCGGATCGGCGACGCGGCCGGACCACAACACGTTATCGACCATGATGAGCCCGCCGGGACGCAGCAGCTGGAGCGCGCATTCGTAATAATTCGCGTAATTGGTTTTGTCGGCGTCGATGAAGGCGAAGTCGAAATTGTTCTCGCCGCGCTCGATCATCCGGCGCAGCGTATCGAGCGCCGGGCCCAGCCGCAGATCGATCCGCGAATCGACACCCGCTTCTTTCCAGTAGCGCCGCGCGACCGAAGTGTATTCTTCGCTGATATCGCAAGCGACAATTCGCCCATCCGGTCCGAGGGCCAGCGCGGCGGCCAGCGAGCTGTACCCGGTGAACACGCCGACTTCAAGCGTGCGCCGCGCGCCCATCAATTCGAGGATCAGCGCCATAAACTGGCCGTGCTCCGGCGGGATTTGCATTGTGGCCCGCGGATGCGCCGCGGTTTCCTCGCGCAGGCGGGCTAGAATCGGCGGCTCGCGCAGGGAATGCCGGCAAAGATAGTCGTAAATGGAATGGGGTATCGAAAGATCGCCGGCCACCCAAAAATTATGACACGCCGCAAAAAAACAAATACATGTTAAAATGATTTTGTGGTGCGGCCCGACCCGTTCGTCGACGAATTCAAGGTTCGGACGCGCGAAAAGCTGCGCGAGCTGCGCTGTCCCGATCACCGGCAGCCGCCGCGGCTCCAGTTCTACGGTTCCACGCTGCGCGATATCCGCATTCAGATGAGCGCGTGTTGCGAAAAGCTGGCGGCGCTGGCGAACCAGAAAATCGCCGGCAGGTAACCTACGCTACGGGATTTCAATACCGCAGCACGGCGGCCATCGATGATTCCATTTTTTCCGCCGGCGCCATAAACGCTTCACCGCCGTGGCGAATCGTTTCCACCGCGGCGATGTTCAGCGCATGGTCCGCGACGCCGGATCGCACAAACAGGCGCGCCACGCGACCCTCCGCCGCCGCGTCCGCAATGATTTCCGGATTCACGGTGAAACGCGACGGCGCGGAACGTTCCTTCGCCTCGTTGAGCGATTTCGCCACCCGCTCGAGCGCCGCGGCGCGCAAAAGGGCGTAACCTCGCTCCATCGTTTCCTGGCCAGGTTCGCCGTCGCCCATTGCGCCAACCAGCAGATTTGCCTCCGAACTCACGTCGCGAAAAAGCGCAATCTCTTCATCGACTCCGCTAAGAATGATCGGCGCTTTCCGAGCCGATT
Organism: Bryobacteraceae bacterium; assembly: GCA_035507655.1. GTDB lineage: Bacteria > Acidobacteriota > Terriglobia > Bryobacterales > Bryobacteraceae > Palsa-187. Next base: position 13,574 of record DATJNW010000165.1, read on the forward strand.
CGTGCATCGCGCCATCGAGCGCGCGGTAATAAGCGACGTAATCGGGCTCAGTTTCCCGTTCCTCTCCGCTGCCGAAACGAATGCGCCGGTTCGCCCCTGGACCGGAGGACGAGCGGTTCTCGCGATCGTGATCAGGCTTCTGGATATTCAGAAAATCGTCCGCGTTGTCGGGCAGGTTCGCGGGAAGCGGCAATGCTTCGAGCGAGAATTGTGCGCGAAAAAGCGCAGCGTGCTTGCGCGAAATCTTCAAAAGGTAAAATTCCTTCGGAAGATTCAGCTCGCCGAGCAGGGGAAGGATGTCAAATCGCTCGCCTGTGAGCGATTTGGCGACGGCCGGCTGGCGCAGGAAAATGGTCTCCAGAACGGTGGGCGAGCGCAGCAACGCGCGCGGCCAATGACAGCCCTCATCGGTTCGAGGATCGTCCGCCATGGCGCGCAACGGTTGCAGCAGAGCATCGGCATCGCGTCTTGCCAGGTGCGACGTTTCAAGCTGGTGCGCCGCATCCTGAACCAGATTGCGCAGCAGTCTGGCGGTCGAGTGCAGAGTCTGCTCACCGGGGTGATAGGCGGGCAGAAAAATCGTCACACACGGTCCGGGCGAGCGGACCAATTCCCGGATTTTCTCAATTTCAAGGGGGATCACACGTTGGAAGATGCACGTGCCGTGCCATATTTTGACGTGGACCGCGCTAGAGCTCCAGCTTGCCTTGATAAACCATGTCCTTCAGCGGGAACTTGCACTTCAAGTCAAGCGGGCCGAGCCTGGTGACGAACGTCACCGAGCCATCGTGAAGCGCAATGTCCTGGTCGCGATCGAAATAGAAACGCGTGCCGGCCGCCATTCCTTTTCCCGGCTGTGGCTCGATTTTTTGCAGATAAATCGGCCCGCCTCTTTTTTCGAGACGCGTGTACTCCTTTAAATTTTCCAGGCGCGACTGGTATTCGTCATCAGTCTCATCGGCGCCGCGAACGATCATCGGCACGTCGCCGGTGATGCTCACCACGTAAAATCCGGCGAAATCGTCCTGCAATTTCTTTCCAGCGGCTTCCGCCTCGCGAACCGGCAGCGCGGATTCCCAGCGCACCACCGCCCCGAACGTTCCCGGACTCTTGGTGGGAGCGATTCCGCCGTTGCCGGAAACCCATCCGCCGCTCTGCGCGGCCCATGCGCCGTAAGGCCCTCCCAGCGGACCCGGGCCGCCATTGAACTTCAACGCCGGTTTTCGCGCCCAGGGGGAATCGGCCAGCAGCTGGCCGCGCTCGTCCTTGGTCCATTCGCCGGGTTTTCTCTGGTTCCAGAACTCGCCCGAATCGGAACCCAGCAAGGGCAGAGCAAGACTGGCCATGATCATTTCGCGCCGTGTCATTTATAAAACAGACGGATTCAAGATGGTTCCCGTTACGGAACGCGCACGGATCACAACCACGTGTTTTCTTACGCTTAGATATGGCGAATGACGTGCCAATCTTTCCCGCGGAGTTGCTCGTGTCCACCACCGCAGCCGTTATCAAGGATTTGCCGAGCGAACCGGCCAGACGCCGGCGTCTCGACCTGTCGATGTTCGCCGGAATCGCCATTGCGGCGGCAGCCCTGCTCGCCGGCATTGCCGCGACCGGGGTTCGCATGACCTATTTTTTCCAGCCGACCGGCGCGCTGATCGTTTTTGGCGGAACGCTCGGCGCGATGTTCATCACCACGCCCCGCACCGCGCTGATTCAGGCGATGAACAAAGCGATTGGCCTTTTTTCCACGCCCGAAATCGACTATGCCGCGCTGGCTGAGGAAATTATGACGTTCGTCAAGCACGCTCGCGCGAACGGTCTGCTGGCGGTTGAGACCATGATCGAAGGCGTGCGCGATCCGTTTCTGAAAGAATCGCTGGCGCTGGCGATCGATGTTCAGCAGCGCGCCGATCTCGAAGACGCGCTGAACAGCAAGATGCGTCTCGGCGAGCGGCAGGGCGAAAATGACGCGCGCGTGCTGGAGGTGGCCGGCGGATTCGCGCCGACCATTGGCGTACTCGGCACGGTGGTCGGGCTGATCGATGTTTTGCGCCAGTTTTCGGATCTTTCGTCGGTTGCGGCGGGAATCGGCACAGCGTTCGTCTCGACGATTTACGGGCTGGGGCTGGCCAACCTGGTGCTGTTGCCGCTGGCCTTTCGCATCCGCGCGCGCACGGCGGAGAACTTCGAACAACATGAGCTGATCACGGAGGGAATTTTGTGCCTGTACGATCGAGTGCATCCGTCGCTCGTGCGCGAGCGCCTCGACAGTCACCTGCGCCAGGCCTGATCCGCCGCGGGGATGGCAAATCCGACCGGTGGATGATCAGCTACATGGACGTGCTGACCATTCTGCTGATTTTTTTTATCGCCGTGGCGGCGCGATTGCCGGCGCATCCGAAAGCCGCGGCTCCTCAATCAACAGAGGCCGCGCCAAAACCCGCGCCATCGCCGCTTACGGAAGAGCAGAAATCGCTTCGGCAACACGGCATTGACGCGAAAATAGAGCCGCGCGGCCTGGTGATCAGTTTGCCGCAGCAAATCCTGTTCGCCTCCGGCGACGATCGCGTGAGCGCGAGCGCGCTGCCGGTGGTGGATCAGATTGCCGAGGTGATTCGCCGCGTGCCGAACCGCGTCAGCCTGATCGGGCACGCCGATTCGCGGCCGATTCACAATCGGCGTTTCGCGAATAATTGGGAACTTTCGGCCGCGCGCGGTCTGCGTCTGCTCGAATTGCTGACCGGCCGCTACGCGATTCCCGAATCGCGGCTTTCGCTATCGAGCGACGGAAGCAATCGCCCGCGCGCGTCGAATGAAACCGGGGACGGCCGCGCCAGCAACCGGCGCGTCGAAATCGTGCTGCTGGCCGAGTGATTCGGGTTTGTGGGACAGGCTGCTGTGTCCCTTTTTTCAGCACCCTGCCAGTCTCCTGTCCTGGAAATCAGCGATCTTGGTGGGGCAGGCCCCCGGCCTGCGGCGGGCGCGCCGCCCGCCTCTTGTCAAGCCGGCCAGGCGGGCCCTAATCGCGAGTTATTTCGACCGGCAGCGATGTAAATCCGCGAAAACGCGCGCGCCGCGAACGTACCGCTGCGCCGGCGGGCGCGTAGCTTTTGAATCTCTCTAAGAATCTTGAAATCGCGATGCGAGCCTCCAGTCGCGCCACGTGCATCCCGGCGCATTGATGTGGACCCGAGGCGAACGCCAGGTGCCGGTTCGGCGAGCGCGCGACGTTGAGCCGGTCCGGATCGGGAAACTGCTCCGGATCGCGATTGGCCGCGCCGATGCATAACGTAAGCTGCGTGCCCGGGCCAAGTTCCACGCCGCCGACTACACCCGCGCGCGTCATCACGCGATTGCCCAGCTGATTGGAGCTTTCCATTCGCAAAAATTCATCGATTGCCGCCGTGATCAGCTCCGGATGGGCGCGCAGCCGGGCATGTTCCTCCGGCCATTCGAGCAATAATTGCAACCCGTTGCCGATCAGGTTGGTGGTGGTTTCATGACCGGCGTTCAGGATGAAAATGCAGTTGTGCAGCAATTCTTTTTCGCTCAGCCGCTCATTCGATTCGCCTTGAATCAGGCGGGTTAAGACGTCTTTTTCGGGATCGCCGGGACGCCGCGTGCGCCCGGCTACCAGCGTGCGCAGATAATCGAGAAATTCGGTCACAGCCTGATTTCCCGCGCGCAGAATTTCGGGTGAAGGATTCGGTTCGAGCGCGCTCAGAATCGCCAGAGACCAGGGCCGCAACGGGCCTCGATCCTCGTGCGGGATATCGAGCAGATTGCCGATCACTTCCACCGGAATCGCCGCGGCGAAATCGGCGATCAAATCGGCGCGGCCGGCTTCTTCGATGCGGTCGAGCAGCCGGCCGACCAGCGCGACGATGGCCGGCTCCATCGCCGCGACCGCTTTGAGCGAGAGCGCGCCCACCAGCAGTCGCCGGACCTTGGTGTGCAGCGGAGGATCGTTGAAGACCAGACTGGTGGTGTGGTGCTCATACAGCGGAGAATCGCCGAATTTGGGATGAAATTCGATTTTCTTATCGGAGCTGAAGGTTTTCGTGTCGCGATAGATTTCGACCAGATCGGCGTAGCGCGTCAGAAAATACGCGCCGCCGGGTAGGCGATAAACCGGGTCCGATTCGCGTAAGGCGCGGTAATAGGGAAACGGATCGTCGTAAAAATCTTCGGGAAGCGCGCGCAGGTCGAAGATCCCATTAAACATCAATGTCCGGCAACCGTCAGGGCGGGATTGGTGGCGAAGAAATTCATCGGCATCAGCGAAAAACTGGACCAGTGCGTGGGCATCACCGGCCAATCCTCCATGCGCGGGATGTGATGAAAGCCCATGGTGAACCAGGCCACGATATCGCGATTGCCGATCGGCCGGTCGCGCCCGGCCCAGGCGGCCAGCGTGTCGCTGCCGTCGCTCATCATCGCGTAGCGTCCGCCGGCGTAGCGCTCCTTCGGATCGTAGGGCGTCACCCACAGCTGATAGGCGACGTAGGCGTTGCGCCGGAACGGCGGATCGTCGGGCGAGAGCAGGGAATTGGCGTAGCTGCCGGAAGCGTCCAGCATGTATCCGGGATGATGATCGAGCGCGCTATCCACATTCGGATTGACGAACCCCAGAAGCGCCGGCGTGGCCGGATTGATTTTCGTGCGCGCGGCCATTTCGGTGGCGGGCTTTTCGTCCACCAGCGACCAGTACGATTTGCGCGGCGCGTTGGGGTCACGCCGCGGCGTCAAACGTTCACGCAGAAAATTGTTCTCGGCGCCGTCGATATCCAGATCCAGCCGGAAATTGAAAAAATGGCTGTGAAAAGGCGCGACGACGTTCGGCGCGATCAGCGTGCCGTGACGCGTGTCGTCGGCGGCGCTCATATCCTTCATCGATTTGGACGCGACGCCTTTTACCGCGTCAATTCCGGTCGCGCCGACGGCCACGCGAATGGTTCCGTCCTGCTCGAAAACGTAATCGATCAAATAATCGTAATTGCCGACTTCGGAAGCCGAGCGCACCACCAGTTCGCTCGCCGGGCGTCCTTCGGCCGGAACCATCTTATCGGGCGACTGCGCGAAAATTTCGAAATGCCGCCACGCCGGATCGCCGATGCTGCGCTCGAAAACGCAGACCGAATCGGGGATCGCCAGCGGATCGCCGCGATCATCGGAGAGCGTCATCGGCAGATAGGCCGCGTAGGCCGGGCAATCGACGCCTTTTTTGAGCGGGCTTAAAAAATTTCCGAAGCCGTACTCGCCGCTGTCCATATAAGTGCGGAAATACCAGCCTTTATCGGGGTCCTGATAGGGAACGAAAACTTCGGAGAGATTCATTTGATAGGCGACCGATCGCCAGCGTGAGCCGTCGCGCACATCAACCAATGACAACACCACGCCCGGACGCTTATCCACGCGCAGATGGAATCGCCAGATGTCCCACTGAACGCGGCTGCCGTCGATGGTCACGTTTCCCGATCCGGTTTGCGTGACGGTCGCCGGCGGTTTCATCGCGACGCGCGGCGAAGTGTAGCCGGCGACTTCTTTGGCCGTGTATCCCCAATCGGACGACGGAACCGGGACCACGCCGGTGTCAGTGACCGCGATTACTTTTTTCGATTTGAGGTCAATCGTCGCGAACAGTCCTTCAATGGGCTGCGAGAAATAATTCGATCCCGAAGGCTTCAGATTGCAGGGAACCTTCATCAGGCGTTTGCCCGATTCCTGCGGCGTGCCGAAATTTCCGGCGGTCAGCGGCTGGCAGAAAACCTGGTCCGGTTTGAGTCCGCGTTTGGCCAGACCGGCGATCATGCGCGGATCGGAGAGCGCGATATCGGTGGCGCCGATAATTTCTTCGAGCAGAATCTGCGGTTCGCCGGTGATCGGCTTGAAGGAAACGAGTTTCGAGCCGTTCAGATCAACCAGCGCTTCGTAGCTTTTTCCATGCTCGGTGACGACGGCAAGCGCGCGGCGCGGAAACGGTTCGCCCGGCTTCCATGCGCGCACGAAGGTTTTGGCCGGCTCCTCTAAAGAGACGGTGTTGAATCGCGTGGCCGCGGTCAATTTTCCGGCCGAGTTCAGAATCGTCTTGACCTGCTGATATTCCGCCGCGCTGAGTCCGTCGAGCGGATTCTGCGCTAAGGCCGCGACGGAAAACAGCAAGAGCAGCGGGAGTTTCAGCATGAAGCCATTGTATAGCGGCGATCGTAATTGATCACAGATTAAGCCAATGCTCTAAGCCTTCCAAGGTGATCCTGCCGCGGCTCCAGATGCTGTAGCTCTGGCGGTATAGCCGGGGCCGTGTTCACAAGGCGCTGCGCCTGCACGCCGCCACTGGCCGCCGTGGCAGCGGGCCGCACTTGCAACGTGCGTGAACTATTGGAGGCGTCATACCGCATTGGGGAATCCACTATCCTAAACAAATCCGTGCAGTGGAAACCCTTCATCCATAATGGGCAGACCTACGACTTAAGCCATTTGCACCCGTCAGTGCATTTTTATTTTCAGCCGGCGAAGGGGCTTCTTCCGCCGCGCGGGTATCGCGTGAATATTTTATATTCACTGCATTGCTTCACGCGGAGCGGGGCGGGTGAAACGATTGATCCCGCACTGGAGTACGGCGACGATCGAGAAACCCGCGTGTTCGATTTCCGCCGGTATAACTTATCGCTTCAACTCCCGGCGATCGTCAAAAACCTGATGGGCGCGAAGTGTTTTGAAGCGGATCGAGACAATTTTTTCACCCTTCACGTAGTCGACGACCAAGGCAACAACGTTGACTACGAAGTGTATTTTAAAGCGTCGAAGTCTTCAATAAACGGGACACTGAATTTATTTGTTCAGAGCGCTTATCCCCGCGATGCCGCGTACCGTGGCAACCGCCCCAGAAAACACCCGAAGTCGATTGGCTTTGCGGTCGTGCTCTACAATGCCTCAAAATGAAAACGGCTCCTTTTCACGGGAGCCGTTTTCGTTCGTAACCGGGCCTCTTGATTATCCCCACACTTGGGTGAGGGCCGTTTCCGGCGGGGTCGGTGCGCGGCGTGTTAAACCGTTCCGTTTATACACCGACACACACATTATAGCTTAATGCTTGACAAAAATAAAGACTCTCGGCGGCGCTCCGCGATTTTATTGAAAATATTGCTCTTTTGCTGGTGATCCCGTAGAAAAGCCCGTGAGTTTCCGAGCTCCCGATAGGGGGCCTACGGGCGCGCCTCGTGGACGGCGGCGTCGGAGTCGGGGGTACCGGTCCGTGTGCGACAGGGTCTTTGCGCCTTAAACCACCGGCTCCATGCCGAATCGCCGCAACAGCAGAAATTCGGAGAGGTTATCCGTGGTCAGCAGGCCGAGCAGTTTGGTCTGATCCATCACCAGCGCGCAGCGGCCGGCGCGAGCCATCACCGGCAGCACCTGCGCCAGATCGTCGGAGGGTTCGAGCGACACGAATTCGCGATCCATCACCCCCGCGACATATGCATCCGGACCTTCGGCGGCCAACGATTTCAGCAGCAGATTGCGGCCCAGCAAACCGACCACCTGATCGCCATGCAGCACCGGGAAATCCTGCTGTGAAGTCGCCAGCAGAAGATTGGCGGCGTCGCGAATGGTGTTGCCGTGGTCGAGCGTGTGAAATTCGGTCATCATCGCGGCGCGCACCGGGATGCCGTTCGAGAGCGTCCGGCCCATCGCCGCAGCGCTTTCCTGCGCCGCGCCCAGATAGATGAAAAACGCGAAAAACACCAGCATGAACTGGCCCGCGAGCAGTCCGTAAAGTCCCATGCTGATGGCCAGCATGCGGCCCATCCAGGCCGCGGTTCGCGTGGCCTGATCCTCGGGGCGAATCAGGCTCAACAGCGCGCGCAACAGCCGGCCGCCGTCCATGGGAAACGCGGGCAGCAGATTGAATCCCGCCAGCAGCAGGTTTCCATAAGCCAGCCGCGCGAGCACGTTCGCGTCGGTGGGCTTCAGCAGATCGCTGGCGGTAATCGGCACGGCGATTCGTTCGTGATACATGTAAGCGAAAATTCCCGCCGAGAGCAGCACGTTCACCAGCGGACCGGCCGCGGCGATGCACAGCTCTTCTTTCGGCCGCAGCATGCGCTCCATGCGCGAAAGTCCGCCGATGGGGAACATCACAATTTCCGTGGTGCGGACGCCGAACCAATTGGCGACGGTCGCGTGTCCGGTTTCGTGCAGCAGCACGCTGGCGAACAGGCCCACCAGGAATAGCGCGTAGCTGCTGACCGCCTGGCCGCTGCCGAGGTCGGTGACCACCAGGAACACCACCAGCAGCAGGAACGTGAAATGCAGCCGCACCGGCACGCCGAACAGGTTGAACCCGCGCATTGTGCCCGCTGTTCCGCCGTGTTGATTGGAAACTCGTGCAAGCTCCACGAGTCAACGATAACAGAGGTCCCTCGAAATCGGCCTAAGCAAAAACACCGAGTCGAGATGCAGCGAAACCCCTGATTTGGCGTATTAAAAGGCTGCTTCCCCCTTTTTGAGCACCCCTGCTAATGATCCTTGGCGGGGTTTTTCAGGAGTTGCGCCGCGAGCTGATCGTAGCGGACGCACTCCAAAAATCGCGCCAGATGCGCGGGGCCGGAAAACTTCTTGCGGCCGCATTCATCGAGCCAGACCATGGCGCCGGAAGCCGCGCGCGGCTCGGACGAGGGCAGCGACACCGGCAGCTCGATTTCATCGAACTCCAGGCGGACCACGCGAACGCCCGATAAATCCGGGGGATTCTCCCGCCGCGCGAGAAAATCCGCCAGTGGATTCGCCGCGATTTCCGGATGCACGCGCCGGTACGATTCGCAATCGAACAGGGGATGCGGATTGGCCGCCGCGTGTTCGGCAAAATGCGCCAGCGGAAATTTTTCCTTTCGCGCCTCCGGGCATGCGGCCAGGTAAAATTCCGGATCGAACCACGCGTTCGGCCGGCGGCCTTCCGCCGAGCCGTGCAGCAGGTAATGCTCGAACGGATGGATCCGCGCTCCGGCGACGTCGGGATAACGGCGCGTGTAATATTCCGGATCGAACAGCGGGTGAGGACGCCCGCCGTGCTTCAAATAATGCGACAGCGCATTTTCCGGTGGCCGTTCCGCGCACTGGCTCAAATAAAAATTCGTATCGAACAGCGGATGCGGATTGCGTCCTTCAAATGCGCCGCGCGTGACGAAATCCCACAGCGAACCGCCGTAAAAACTGGCATCGAAACAGCGGCGCACCGCGCGCGACACGGTAAAATCGGCGAGAAATCGCAGCCCGCGCGTCCATCGCGTCAAAGTTCCGGGCGCGGATGTGGAGATTTTCTGCGACGCCCGCGCCGCGCGCGGCTTCACGCCAGGCGTTCGTTCGCGGATCTCGCGCCGGCGCTCGCCGGCGCCGGGCGTCGCTTCAAAACGGCGGCGAATTTCGGCGCGCGCGCGGCGCAGAAGCTCGACGTCCATCTCATTCAGGCGCGATAATTCCGAAAAAACGTCCTCGCCGCAATCGACTCGAAAGCGCTCCAGCCGGTCCTCCAACGTGCTGCCGGGCCGCGCGGAATCGTTCACGCGCTCCTGCGCGCAGTCGAGCGCCGGAAAGATCGTCCGCATCGCATACTCGCCCGCGACTAAGCTCTCGTCAAAACAATCAACCACCCCCAGAAACGACGTTTCGAGCATCCGCCGCGTAGCGCGCTCCAGATCTTCGGCGCCGCGCGGCGTGTCGTTCACCAGGCCGCTGGCCAGAAGATTCACCTGCACGTCGTTCACGGTCCACGGCATCTGCTCGATCAGGCGGCGCACGAAATCGCGCAGCGAATTGTGCCGCGCCAGCAGACGGATCGGATCGTCTTCGGCCGGCTTGCCGCGAAAATAATCGTAAATCGAGCGGATGCGGTCGAAGGGATCGCGCAGGAAGCAGATATCGAAGAACAAAAATCCCGGCGCTTGTGGTACCGGATAAAAAATCTGATGGCTTGAAAACGCCTTCGCTTCAGGATGCTGATTCAGGAATAAAAGCAGCTCCGCGGGCTTGATTTCCGCATCGCGATCAGGATGGTCAAAGGAAAAGAAGGCGCCGCCCAGGCTGCGCCGCAAAATCTCCTCGATGGTCGAGCCGCCGTTTTTAAGGATGTGGTAATGCAGCAGAACGGGCCGGGTCATTTGCCTTGATCGAGCATTTCCCGAAACGCGGCGCCGAGCGCCATGTACTCGTCGAGCTCCATCGGTTTGCGCAAATACGCGTCGACGCCGATGGTCATGGCGTGTCTTTTTTCCGCGGGTGAACCCGAGGAAGTGAACACCGCCAGCGGCACCCCGCGCAGCCGCGGATGGGTGCGGTAACGCGTCAGCACCTCGGCGCCATGAGCGAAGGCGCGCTTCAACAGATCGATATCCGCCGCGTTGTCCTCGATCACCAAAATCCGCGACATTCAGTATCTAAGAGGCTCTGAAGTACCCCGGCCGCCCGCAGGGAGCGGCGGATGCCGAGTTTCACAGCAATCTCCTCAAGTTTAATGCGATTCGGAGGTCTCCGACAGCAGTTCCTTCACCGCGCCGCCGATTTTCAGAAACTCGTCGAGATCGGTGGGTTTTTGGATGTAGCGGCGAATGTGCAGCGCTTCCACGCGGGCCCGCTCCCGCGGCAGCGACGAGGAGCTGAACACGGCCACGGGCACGTCGGAAAACAGCGGATTGGCCCGCATTCCGTTGAGCACCTCGACGCCGTCGCGCCGCGGCAGATTCAAATCGAGAATGGCCAGATCGGGGCGCGACTCGGGCCGCGACTGTTTTTCGACGAAGGCCAGCGCCTCGCCTCCGTCGTCGATCACGGTGAACTCGAAATCCACGTCCGCTTCGTGGAGAGCCATCCGCAGCAGTTCGACGTCGTTGGGATTATCCTCCACCACCAGGATTCTATAATGCGGCGTGCTCATTGGACCTTCCGTTGACTGCGGCCGCTTCGCGCGCGATCAGCGCCGATTCGGGCAAAGTGAAAATAAACGTGGAACCCGTCCCGGGCGTCGATTCCACCCAGATTTGGCCCCCGCGCGCGTGCAGCGCAGCGCTTCAGCTCCTGATTCATTTCTATCACGTTGTGCTGCGCTTGTTT
>DATJNW010000166.1:0-44517 GCA_035507655.1 Bryobacteraceae bacterium
GAGGCGGGACGGTCGATTTTCGATTTTGAGAATCGTCATAAATATCGCACGCGGATGATGCATTACAACGAAAATCCGTGGCCCGGGGATTTTATCGAAGGGCAGTTCGCCGCCGGAGGGATTTCGCACACCATGGCGGTCGGCGGGCAGGCGCTGCATTGGGGCGGCGTGTGCAACCGGTTTTCGCAGGAAGATTTGCGGCTGAAATCGAGGTATGGGTTGTACGTCGATTGGCCGATCGAATGGGCCGAACTGGAAAAATTTTATAGCGAGGCGGAACGGCGCTTGGGCGTTTCGGGCGAGCCGAGTCCGTTTCCCGAAGACCAGCGCAGCGAGCCGTATCCGATGAAGGCGATGCCGCTGACGTGGAGTCTGGCACGGTTGAAGGAGTGGGGCGACAAGAGCGGGATTCCGTTTCAGGGAACGCCGCAGGCGAAAAATACCGTCGCTTATGACGGGCGCTCGGCGTGCCAGCGATGCGGGACTTGCGACATTTGTCCGACGGGGGCGCGGTATTCGCCGGATTTCACGTTCAAGAAACTGGTCGCGGAAAAGAAAATTACGCTGCATGACCGGACGCTGATTCGCAAGCTGGCGCTCGATGGCGCGAAGAAACGGGTGGTCGAGGCGCGCGGCGTGGATGCTTCGGGCGGCGAAGTGGAATATCGCGCCAAGACGTTTGTGGTCGCGTCGGGGTATACCTGGAGCTCGCATTTGTTGTTGTTGTCGGATGTGGCGAACCGGTCCGGGCAGGTGGGGAAATTTATGAACGGGCACGCGTTCATTCAGGCGTTTATTGAGCTCGATCAGGAAATTCTGCCGAACATGAATACGCAGTACGGACTGATTTCACGGCAGTTTTTCCGGTGTCCGGCGAAGGATTCCTATGTCCGGCACGATTTGCGGATTTGGGATTCGGCTCGGCCAGGGCCGCAGTTGAAGAACGCGAGCGGTCGCGTGATGTTGGGCGATGAGATCGTCAAAGATTGGCAATCGCGATCGGGGCGCGGGATGGCTCGGGTGCGGGCTTATTACGATGTGCATCCGGCGGAGAATTCGGAGCTGACTTTGGATGCTTCGACGAAGAACAAATGGGGCGATCCGATGCCGAAGATCGTGGACCGGCGCAACGCGGCCGCTCAGGCGCTGTATGAGCCGACCAAGGCGCATATTCAGGGCGTGTTTGAGAGGCTGGCGGCGAACGATCACGGAAAGATTTTGCGGGTGATCGAGGGCAATTATCTGGACCATCCGGCGGGAGGATGCAGGATGGGCGCCGATCCGGCTGCGAGCGTCTGCGATTCGTTCGGGCGGACGCACGATCATGAGAATCTGTTCGTGGTGGGCGCGCCGACGCTGCCGCATGCGGGGTGCACCAACGGGACGCTGACATTTGTGGCGCTGACACTGCGGTCGGCCGGGGAGATTGCGCGGGCGTAGATGGGATTTGCGTTGTGGCTGGATGACGCGAATCGCGTCGCGTGGGCGCAGGGGACCCAGGAGTATCGGGCGATGGGCGCGGCGGCGATCGCGATTACGGGACAGTTCGGGAATCGCGATTTTCATCCGCTGCGGGCTTGTCCGCGGGAACTCCACAATTCGTTTGCGGGATTTTTCGGGTCGCTTGAAGAAGTCAACCGGCATTTGCGGCTGCGCGGGAAACACAAACGGCGCGCGACTCCGGCTTATGTGCGTTGAGGCGTGGTTCGGCTGTAGAAGTTGCGGGCGGCCGGGGCTTCTGGACTTATCGCCAGGCGTGTCGATTGTTTAAAACAATCTTCCGGCCGCCGGTGGATCAAGAGGCTATCTAACGCGAGGATCTCAGTTTCCGCTGGCTGGCGGACTTCTATTTTCTCCGTTTTCGAAACACCTCATTCTGATTTCCTGCATGATCGCCTTGCGTACGACCACCGGAAGTTTATCGAATCGATCCGACGCCGGAGGGGATGCTGAAGAAACGGACGAAAGGCAGGCTGGGAGCCTGCCCCACCTGGGGTCACCAGGATGGGTCTGGTCTTCCGTTTTTTCAGCAACCCCTCCCATCTCGCGTCGATGCCATGCGTATAGCTGACACCGCGAGGCGTTGACGGCCGCCGCGAGTTCAGTACCACTTGAATGCAACTACCAAACTGATCAGTCCTGATGGGAGCATAACGCGGATCCGCGGAGTTGCCGCGGATTGAAATGGGAAATGATTGCAGGGACCGGGGATCTGGGTTCGGAGGCCGGTGTGATGTATGCTCTTGGTATGTTCGAGCTGAAACCGATTTCGCGGGAGGCTATTCCGGAGGCGCTCAGTAAGGCGGAGCGGTACCGGCTGCTGAATGAACCGTGGCAGGCGGAAAGCATCTGCCGCGATATTCTGCGGATCGAGCCGGACCATCAGCCGGCGCTGGTAATGCTGCTGCTGAGCCTGACGGATCAGTTCGGACAGGGAATTTCGGCGCCGGCGGCGCGCGAGGCGCTGGGAAAATTGCGCGGCGAGTATGAGCGTGCCTATTACGCCGGAATCATCGCGGAACGGTGGGCCGCTTCGCTGCTGAAACACGGCGCGCCGGGGGCGGGATTCACGGCGTATGAATCGCTCAACGAGGCGATGGCGTGTTATGAGCGGGCGGAGGCGATTCGTCCGGCGGGGAATGACGATGCGATTCTGCGCTGGAATACCTGCGCGCGGATTTTGATGCGCAATCGTGAGCTGCGGCCGCGAGGCGAGGAAACTTTTGAGCCAGCGTTTGAGGATTAAATGAAGAATTTGAAGGCTGTCGATGTGGTGATCGCCGGCGGCGGATGGACCGGGCTGGCGATGGCCAAAGAGATTGTTTCGCGAACTTCACTCAAAGTGCGCGTGCTGGAGCGCGGCCTGCCGCGCAAGACGTCGGATTATTCGGTGACGATGGATGAGCTCGATTACGCGATCCGGCTGCGGATGATGCAGAACATCGCGGAGGAGACGATCACGCACCGGCATTCCCCGCGGGAGACGGCGGCGCCGGTGAGGCAGTATGGGTCGTTTCTGCCGGGCGCGGGAACGGGCGGCGCGGGCGAGCACTGGATGGGCATGGCGTGGCGCTTTTTGCCGGATCAATTCACGCTGCGCACGCATCTGACCGAAAAGCACGGCGCGAAAAATCTGCCGGAGGCTCTGGCGGTGGAGGATTGGGGCGTCACCTATGACGACCTGGAGAAGCACTACTGGTACGCCGAGCGGATGATGGGCGTGAGCGGCAAGGCCGGGAACGTTCGCGGCAAATTGATCGACGGCGGAAATATTTTCGAGGGTCCGAGAGAGCAGGAATATCCGCTGCCGCCGCTGAAGCAGTCCTATCTGACGACGATGTTCGACGGGGCGGCGCGCAGGCTGGGGTATCATCCGTTTCCGATTCCGGCGGCGACGATCAGCGAAGCGTATACCAATCCGGACGGGGTTTCGCGCGCGGGGTGCGCTTATTGCGGGTATTGCGAGCGGTTCGGCTGCATGGTGGGAGCGAAGTCGCAACCGACCAATACGCTGATGCCGGTGCTCGCGCGGCACAAGAATTTCGAAATCCAGAATGGGGCCTGGGTGCGGCGGGTGGTGCATGAAAATGGGCGCGCGACGGGCGTGCATTTTATGGACGCGAACGGCGAGGATTGTTTTCAGCCGGCCGAGATTGTGGTGCTGGGGTCGTGGACGCTGAATAATGTGCGGCTGTTGTATCTTTCGAAGATCGGGACGCCGTACGATCCGGAGACGCGCAGGGGCACGCTGGGGCGAAATTTGACGCACCAGGTGAATGGCGGAGGGGCGCGGATGTTTTTCGACAAGCCGCTGAATCTTTTTATGGGCAGCGGGGCGCTGGGCCTGCGTTTTTGCGATTTCGACGGAAGTGAGGGGTTCAAGGAAGGCGACGGCATTTTGCGCGGCGGATCGGTGGGGCTGGGGACCGCGGGCAACCGGCCGATTGCGTCGTTCGGCAATT
The DNA here is from genome assembly GCA_035507655.1 of Bryobacteraceae bacterium. Classification (GTDB taxonomy): domain Bacteria; phylum Acidobacteriota; class Terriglobia; order Bryobacterales; family Bryobacteraceae; genus Palsa-187. Next base: position 3,963 of record DATJNW010000166.1, read on the forward strand.
TTCCGGAGGACGCGACGCGGGCGCGATGGGGATCGGAGTGGAAGAAAGCGTCGCTCGAGTGGCGCGATCGCGGCGCGGCGGTGGGACTTTCGGGCGAGCACCTGGCGTACCGGCAGAATTATATGGATCTGGATCCGACCTACGCGGATAAATACGGCGATCCGCTGCTGCGGTTTACGCTGGACTGGACGCCGCATGAGTTTCGTGTACGCGATTATTTTTCGCAGCTTGCGGTGAAGGTGGCGAAAGAAATGGGCGCGAAGGTGGATCCGGTGCGGCCGGCTTCGGGGAGATATAACACGATCAGTTATCAGAGCACGCATATTCAGGGCGGAGTGATTATGGGCGCGTCGCCGGAAAAAAGCGTGCTGAATACGTATTTGCAGCATTGGGATGTGCCCAATTTGTTTGTGGTGGGGGCCTCGGCGTTTCCGCAGAATGCGTCGATGAATCCGACGCTGACGGTGCTGGCGGTGACCTATCGCGCGGCGGATGCGCTGATTGGGAGGTATTTGAAGAATCCGGGGAGACTGGCGTGAGTGGGATGTAGCGCTGTTGACGATAGCGAGCGGTGGTTGGGAGTCTGATGGAGGTGGGTATGAGACGACGCGAATTTTTGACGATTCCGGCGGCGGCGCTGGGTGGGACGCTGATGTACACGCTCGCTCGGGAGCCGTTCCGGTTGCAGGCGCAGGAGGGAACGGTCCGCGTGCCGCTGCGGTTTTTTAGCGAGCAGGAGGCTCGCGTGGTGAGCGCGGCTTGCGAACGAATTTTTCCGAGCGACGCGGCGGGTCCCGGCGCGAAAGAGGCGGGGGTGGTCATTTACATCGACCGGCAGCTGGCCGGGCCGTATGGGCGGGATAAGTATCGCTATACGAAAGGGCCGTGGATTGAGTCCGTGCCGGAGCATGGGTATCAGGCCAAGGAGAATCCCCGGGAGACGTACCGGGCGGGGATTCGCGGGCTGGGGAATTTTGTCGAGTTGACGGCAGAGCAGCAGGACGCGAAGCTGCGCGAGATCGAGAAGACGCACTTCTTTCAGTTGCTGCTGGCGCATACCAAAGAAGGGATGTTCTGCGATCCGATGCATGGGGGCAATGCGGGGCTGATCGGATGGCAACTGATCGGGTTTCCGGGGCCGCAGATGTCGTATCGGGATGAGGTCGACAAGCATTTTGGAGAGAAATACCGTCCGGCGCCGAAGAGTTTGCGGCAGGTGATGGGGCGGCCGGGGAATCCGTGGGAGGACGAGAAGGGGTGAGCTGGCGACGGAGGATGGGGCGAATCTCGATGTCGTGTTGACCGGTAAAATAAGTCATGCGCAACGAGTTCACTGCCATCATCGAGCGGGACGGCGCCTGGTTCGTCGCGTACTGCGCCGAGGTGCCGGGCGCGAATGGTCAAGGCAAGACCAAAGAAGAGTGCCTGGCGAACCTGCGCGAAGCGATCGCCCTGGTGCTGGAATACAGGCGCGAGGAATCTCTTCGTGCTCTGCCCCCCGACGCCAGGCAGGAGCCCGTGATCGTTGGATGAAACTCGAGGGGCTTCTCCGCCACCTTCGCCGATACGGTTGTGTGGTGCGGCGGGAGGGCAAAGAACATACCCTTTGGGAAAACCCGCAGACCGGTCACGCCGAAGCGGTTCCCCGGCATTCCGAAATCGCTAATCTGCTGGCCAGGAAAATCTGCCGCAAATTGTCGATTCCAGACCCGCCGGGCTAAGGACTCCGCTTCAACTGAGCGCGGGATTGGCCAACATTGTTATTCTTGACGCGATGAGAATCGGCTGCTTTACTCCACTGCTGTCGCAGTTCCCGCTCGAAAAGGTTTTCGAGAAATTGCGCTCGTTGAATATCACCACGGTCGAGCTCGGCACCGGCAATTATCCGGGCGATCCGCATTGCAAACTGTCGATGCTTTCCGATCGCGCCGCGCTTAAGGATTTTAAGCAGAAATTCGCCGATAACGGATTCACCATCAGCGCGCTCAGCTCGCACGGGAATCCTCTGCATCCGAATAAACAAGTGGCGCGCGCCTACGCCGAGACCAGCCGGCAGACGATTCGGCTGGCGGAAAAACTCGAAGTCCCGGTGGTGATCGATTTTTCCGGCTGCCCTGGGGATTGCGATGGCGCGAAATTTCCCAACTGGGTGACTTGCCCGTGGCCCCCGGAATATCTGGACGTGCTCGCCTGGCAGTGGGAGAAAAAAGTTGCGCCGTACTGGATCAAACACGCGAAGTTCGCCGCCGATCATGGGGTGAAGGTCGCGATTGAAATGCATCCGGGGTTTGTGGTCTATAGTCCGGAAACCATGCTGCGGCTGCGCGCGATCGCCGGGCCGAATCTCGGGTGCAATTACGATCCCAGCCACATGTTCTGGCAGGCGATCGACCCGATCAAGGCGATCCGCGTGTTAGGCGACGCGATTTTTCACGTGCACGCCAAGGATACGCAGATGTATGAATCGAATCTGCCGAAAACGGGCGTGCTCGACACCAAGAAATATACGGACGAACGCAATCGCGCCTGGATTTTCCGCGCCTGCGGCTATGGCCACGCGTACGCGTGGTGGACCGAATTTATTTCGACGCTGCGCATGTTCGGCTACGATTACGTGTTGTCGATCGAGCATGAAGATACGCTGATGTCGCCCGATGAAGGGTTGACGAAGGCCGCCGCGTTTCTGAACCAGATCGTGATTCGGGATCAGCCGACGGCTCCGTGGTGGGTGTAGGAAGAAGGCAGGCCAGAGACCACCCCGCTCAACGCTTCAGGAAGGTGCCTTGTTCCAACTCCTCGAAGGCATGGCGAAGCTCCTGCTGGGTGTTCATGACGATGGGTCCGTACCAGGCGACCGGCTCCTGAAGCGGCTGGCCGGAACAGAGCAGAAAACGGATGCCGTCTTCGCCCGCCTGGACGGAAACTTCGTCGCCCGAATCGAACAGGATCAGCGAGCGATTTTCGGCGTCGGCCGGCGGCGTCGTATCCAGCCAGCCGACGCTTTCGGTAGGCACTTCAAGCGGGCCGGACGCGTTGCAGAATTTCCCGCTGCCGGCGAAAACATAGGCGAACGCGTGACGCCGGGTGTCGACCGGCAAAGTTCTGCGCCGTCCCGGCGGAACGGTTACGTCGAGATAAATGGGATCGGCCGCGATACCGTCGACCGGGCCTTTGGCGCCCCAAAATTCTCCGCACACCACGCGCACCTCGGTGCCGTCGTCTTCGGTGACGTGCGGAATTTCCGGCGCTTTCACTTCCTGATAGCGGGGCGGAGTCATTTTAAGAGACGAGGGGAGATTGGCCCACAGCTGAAAGCCGTGCATGCTTCCGTTGGCGTCGCCCTTGGGCATTTCCTGATGAATGATGCCGCTGCCGGCGGTCATCCATTGCACGTCGCCGGCGGCGATAGCTCCGCGATTGCCCATGCTGTCGCCATGCTCGACGGTTCCGGCGAGAACATAGGTGATCGTTTCGATGCCGCGATGCGGATGCCAGGGGAAGCCGGCGAGGTAATCGGCGGGAACGTCGTTGCGAAAATCGTCGAGCAGCAGGAAGGGATCGTAATCGGAGGTTTGACCGAAGCCGAAGGCGCGGCGCAGATGGACGCCGGCGCCTTCAATCGTCGGTTTGGATTTGACCAGGCGCTTGACGGGTCGGATGGACATATCCCCACTGTATCGGACGTGTCAAGCGGCCCCAGAGTCCTTCTCAGCGCGCGCGAATTTGCCAGACGCCGGGAGAGCTGCGGCGGACGACTGGTGTGGCGTGTCGTAGGGCTCGTTTTGCCCGCGTTCTGACGGACGCGGCTCGAGTTGGATGGACGACCGGTGTGGGCGTGTCGTAAGGCTCGTTTTGCCCGCGTCCTGACGGACGCGGCTCGAATTGGATGGACGACCGGTGTGGGCGTGTCGTAAGGCTCGTTTTGCCCGCGTCCTGACGGACGCGGCTCGAATCGGATGGACGACCGACGCATTATGCAAGAGCCGCGCCCGTCAGGAGGCGGGCTTCTTCTCGTCCCAAGGGGGCGCGTCTAATGGCCGAAAGATGGGAGCACCCCCGCCATGACTGGCGGGGCTGTAACGCGCGCGCGTTACGGATCAACGCAGGTTTCACGCGTCTATGATAAACCTGCTAACGGTGACCAATGTCTCCGCGAATCTTGACGTCACGTTCGACTTGGGGAGTTTCCAAGACACCGTTAGCGATCTCACTACCATTACAGGTACCGTGTGCCTTCACCCTTAGCGGGAGTTCCTCGGGCTGCGGCGAGAGTGGAGTTACTGGCTGCTGGGTCGCCCACACCGCGGACGCTGGTACCGCGGAAGACTATTCCAGCCCAAGCTTCAGTGCACCCGGTACATACACTGCATTGGGGACCACCGTCACGATTACCGGCGCATCGAGCGTTCCGGAACCTTCCGAGGGCATTCCGCTCGCCATGCTCTTCGCCGCGGCGCTGCTTCTGATAAATCCGCAGGTAATCACTTCGAAAGTGCAACGCAGCTGTGGTTCGGCCGAACCCGTCAGGCGTTGGAGATTCGATACGATGACAACATCACCATGACATTACCAACGCGAGAATTGGGATCAAGCGGTCTGAAAATCACCACCGTCGGGTTCGGAGCCTGGGCGGTCGGCGGCGGAGGCTGGGCGTTCAGTTGGGGTCCGCAGGATGACCATGCGTCCATTGCGGCGATGCGTCACGCCGTCGATCTGGGAATCAACTGGATCGATACGGCGGCGGTTTATGGGTTGGGACATTCCGAAGAAGTGGTCGGCTGTTTTCTGCGCGACCTGCCGGCCGCGGACCGGCCGCTGATTTTCACCAAGTGCGGCCTGCAATGGGACGCGGCGAATCCCATGGTGCAGGCGAAACGAATTTCTGATCCCAAATTGATTCCCCAGGAGTGTGAAGCGTCGCTGCGGCGACTGGGCATGGAGCGCATCGATCTGTTCCAGTTCCATTGGCCCGACGAATCAGGTGTTCCTGTGGAGGATTCGTGGGCGGCGCTGGTGAAGCTGGTGGAGCAGGGAAAGATTCGCGCGGCGGGCGTATCGAATTACACCGTTCCGCTGCTGCAAAAATGCGAAGCGATGCGCCACGTCGATTCGCTTCAGCCGCCGTTTTCGCTGATCCGGCGCGACGCCGCGGCCGCGGAAATTCCCTGGTGCGCCGAGCATCGCAGCGGGGTCATCTGTTACAGTCCGATGCAATCCGGGCTGCTGACGGATCATTTCGACGAGCAGCGGGTGATCAAATTGCCGGCCGACGACTGGCGCAGACGAGCGCCGTTCTTCCGGCCGCCGGCTCTCCAACAGAATCTGGCCTTGCGCGATGCGCTTGGTCCCATCGCGCGGCGGCATGGGACCACGGTTTCCTGCGTGGCGATCGCCTGGGTTCTGGCGTGGCGCGGCGTTTCCGGCGCGATCGTCGGCGCGCGATCGCCGGAACAGATTGACGGCTGGATCGGCGCGGCGAATCTCAGCTTGACGGAAGCGGATTTTTCTGAAATTGGCGCGGCGATCGAACGGACGGGAGCGGGAACCGGGCCGCTGCGTCCTTAGGTCCCTAACCGCCGCTACGTTCGACGCGGGCGATCTCTTCGGCGTGCTCGGTTCCGAGAAGCCTGCGGCCATGCACCGCCAGCTCGAAGCGGTCCTTCACGCCGGTCTTTTCGAAGATGTGCATCAGGTGAACTTTCACCGTTCCCGGGGTGATGGCCAGGGCTCCGGCGATTTCCTTGTTCTTCAGCCCGCCGCAGACGTGATGGACGATCTCTTTTTCGCGCGGCGTCAGGCGCGGGGTGGTGCGCCGCTCGATGGAACCGAGGGCGTGATCGGTAAGCGAGCTTTCGATCCAGACATTGCCGCGGGCGACCGAGCGCAGGCACTCGATCACCGCTGGAACCGGCAGGGTTTTCTTGAGGATGCCGCGCGCGCCGAGCTGCAAGGCGCGGAAGCAGTCGATTTCGGCCAGATCGTTTACCCACAGCACCGGCTGGCAGTGCAGCAGCATGCTCTTGACGTCCGAAATGAACTGAAAGACCATCTTCAAGCCAGCGGTTTGATCGATCAACAAGACGTCGGGATGGCGCTGGCGCAGGGATTCGCGGGCCTCCGTCAGGTTTGCGGCCGAGCCGGCGTATTCGAGATCGGCACAATCGCCGAGAATTTTCGCCAACCCTTCTAAAACGATCGGCTGCGATTCGCAAGCGAAGACTGTGAGGCGCTCCAAGGAAAATCTCCCCTAGGAGTATGAGATCGACGGTGGGCTAAGAGGGGTGTAGGTACTAAGTATCGATTTATTACCGTCGTAGGACTTGGCGGGCGCACAGATTGCGTCAGTTCGCGGCGCGATGACGAAAGGCGAAGGACAAACCGGCCAGCGTGACCGCGGCCGCGGTGAGTCCCCAACCCGTCAGCAATCCCTGCTGGATCAGATAACCGGCCAGCGGCGGACCGGTGATCTGGCCGAGCGAGGTGAGCGATTGGGTCAGGCCCAGCACCACGCCTTGTTCATCGCGCGGCGCGGCTTGCGTGATCATGCTGGTCAGCGTAGGCCGCACCAGACTGCCCAGCGCGGAGGCGACGGTCGCGGCGGCCAGCACCGGAATCGAATAGCAGAACGCGAGCAGAACATAACTGGCGGCGTAGGCCGCGAATCCGACGCGGCTGAGCGCGGTTTCGCCGAAGCGCTTCACCAGCCTTCCCAACGCGGGACCTTGCAGAAAAATTCCCAGAAATCCCGCGAATGCCCAGGTGAATCCGACCTGTTCGGGTCCGAACAGGACGCCGTGCCAGTGCAGGCGGCGCTCGGCGTAGAGCGGGAAGCCGGCGGTGAACATGGCGAACGCCAGCGCGAAGGTCAAGAATTCATAGAGCAGCGCGGCGATACGCGGATCGCGGAAGTAGCGCGCGTACTCGCCCCACTGCAACAGCGAGAGGCGCCGTCCGCCGGGGCCGTCGGTCTTCTGCGCGGTTTTCACCGTGGGCAACAGAAACGCGGTGGAGAGAATGCTGGTGAAGGACAGGGCGGCGGCGGCGAAAATCGGGTAGTGATAATCGAAGCTGGCCAGATATCCCGAAATGGCGGGGCCGATCAGAAATCCCATACCGAAGGCGATGCCGATCACGCCGAAGGATTTGGCGCGATCCTCCGGTTTGGTGACGTCGGAGATGTAGGCTTGCGCGAGCGAGAGATTTCCGGCCGTGGATCCGTCGATGACGCGCGCCAAAAAAACCACCCACAGCGACGGCGCGAAGGCCATCACCAGAAATCCGATGAGGGTGCCGCACTGGCTGAGCAGCAGCAGCGGCTTTCTTCCGGTGAAATCGGACGCGCGGCCGAGCAGCGGTCCGGAAACGAGCTGGCAGGCCGCGTACACGGCGATCAGCAAGCCCACTTCCGTAGCCGTGGCGCCCAGGCTTTCGGCGTAAAACGGCAGCAACGGAATCATGATCGTGAGGCCGAGCACATCCACGGCGACGATCAGAAAAATGGCAAGGAGCGGAGCCAATTTTTATGATGACACGGAGTTGGGCGTGTCGATTTCCCAGACGCCCTCGAAATCGACGAAGTACGCCTGCACTTCGATTCCGGGAATGGCGTTGCGGAGGAACTCGGCCGCGCACCGCAATTCCTGCTGGTGGTGCTGCGCTTCTTCGGCGGGGTCATTATGAAACGCTTCGAGTCCGCCGTAAGCTCCGCAATCGGAGTGCAGCTTCAGGATGACGAGTTTGGTCTGGTGCAGGCGAATCGATTTGCGGATCTGTTCGACGACGAAGGCGCGGTCCGATTCCTGTTCGGGCGAAGCGAGCGATTTCGCGCCACCGGCGATTTTAATGGGGTCCGGGTTGAGGATGCCTTTTTTCTTGAGAAATTTGGTGAATCCGGTGTTGAAGCGGTTATCGAAACACCAGACGATGGCGGCGTCGCACTGATATTTTTCGCGCGGCGCGTCGAAGTGGAAAACTTTTTTCATGATGAGTGGCGAGGATACGCGAGAATTATCACACAGCCGCGGGGCCACGGGGTGGTGTGTGAAGATTTGCGTTGATTCACCAGGACCCCCGCCATTACTGGCGGGGCTGTAAGGCGCGCTATAGCCCTTGATGGCGGGCGCGGATTTTCACGCAATACCACAGTGTGGCGGCACGCACCAAGAACGCGCCATGGGCGTGGACACGGTGACTACCCGTTCGGGTGAGTTGCTGGCGCATCGGCCTCGGCTCGGCTGGGACTTATTGCGCGGGGTATATCTTATTTGATCGGCGCAAGGCGGCCGTCGGGTTGAAGCTGATAGCGCGCGCCGCGCCACACGATGGTCCGGCCGAAGAATCCCGCGATCCAGAAAACGAATCCGGCGAGATCCTCGACCGGCAAGAGCAGCCAGAAGTTGCGGGCGCGCAGCACGCGCCAACCAACGGTGTACGCCGCCACGATCCGGCACGCGAGCGCAACCGCGGCCAGCGGCCACCAGCGCACGCCGGCCAGCAGCAGCAGCGCGGCCAGCGGAGTGGTCATGGTAAAAAACTGCCCCAGATAACCTGCCGGGCGCGAGCGCCGGGTGCTGCGCAGCCAGCGCAGCCGATGGGCGATGGTCGCCACCAGGCTCGGCGCGGCGATGTGATGTTCGATCACATAAGAAGAAAGAATCACGCCGTGCCCGGCATCGAAGGCGAGCCGGCCCATCTGGTAATCTTCCGCGAGAAAATCCTTGAGCCGCGCAAATCCGCCGATGGCCGCCAGCACCCGGCGCCGCGCGGCGATGGTCGGACCCACCGCGAAGCGCATCCCTTCAAGCATTCGCGCCACCAGGATGCCGCCCATAAAATCGGCGTTCATTCCCGTCGCTTCGAGTTTCGACCAGAAGCGCCGGCCCGGCACGGCGCGATAGGGACAGGTGGCGATGCCGACGCGCTCATCCTGAAACTCGGCGGCGATGGTGCGCAGCATCGCCGGCGTCACGCGCGTGTCGCTGTCGCTCATCACCAGCAGATCGTGCGCGGCCGCGGCCAGCAGGCGATCCAGGCTGTAGACTTTCGGATTGGCGTAGAGCGGCTCGCCGGTGATCAGCACGCGCGACGGCACCTGGGGATATTCGCGGCGCAGTTTTTCCACCACCGCCAGCGCCGGATCGCGCGGGTCGCGCAACGCGAACAAAATTTCAAACGACGGGTAATCCTGCTCAAAAAACGTTCGCAGGTTGGACTCGATATCGCGGTCGAGCCCGGCAAGCGGTTTCAGAATGCTGACCGGCGCAGTCGCCCCAAGCACCGGCAGGCGCACAGCGAGGTAACGATGCGCCGCGATGATCGAAAGCAGCGAATACAGCGCGCTGATCAGCACAAAAACCGCTAAAACAAAATCCAATGCACCATGCGGCCGTTACCGCCGCAAAGAAGAAATCCCCGCATGGGTACATAGTTTACGCCAATTTGAAACGTGCCGGGTGAAGCAACCGCCGCCCTCCTGCTAACCTATTAACCTATGCCTCTGGCGCACGCGATTATTCTCGGCATCGTGCAGGGCCTCACCGAATTTTTGCCGGTGAGCAGCAGCGCACACCTGATCATCATTCCCTGGATTCTCAACTGGGACGATGGCGGACTGACCTTCGATGTCGCGTTGCACGTGGGGACGCTGGCCGCGGTGGTGGTGTTTTTCTTCCGCGACTGGGTGCAGATCATCGGGCAGGCGCTGGGAATCCGCAACGGCCCGGATCCGATATTGGCGAAAAATCGCGGCCTGCTGTGGCTGCTGGCCGCGGGCACGATTCCCGGAGCGATCGCCGGCGTGCTGTTCGAAAAACAGGCCGAAAGCGCGTTTCGCAGTCCTTATATCATTGCGACGGCCGCGATCGGCGTAGGCCTGATCATGTGGTGGGCCGATTCGGCCGGCCGCAAGCTGAAAGACATCGGCAAAGTTTCCATGGCCGATTCGCTGACCGTCGGCTGCGCGCAGGCGTTCGCCATTATCCCCGGCGTGTCGCGCAGCGGCAGCACCATTCTGGCCGGTCTGTTCCGCGGCATGGACCGCCCCACCGCGGCGCGATTCTCCTTTCTTCTTTCGACGCCCATCATCGCCGGCGCGGCCGCGAAAAAATTCTGGGACGTGATGAAGCACGGCGGCGGAATCCCGCACGACATGCAAATGGCGTTCCTCGCCGGCATCGTCGCCAGCGCGATTGTTGGCTGCCTGACCATCGCCTTTTTCCTGAACTTCCTGCGCCGCCGCTCGCTGGCCGTGTTTGTCTGGTATCGCATTCTTTTTGGCATAATGGTGATTGCTCTGGCCTTCTTCCGTGCGAGCGGGAGATGAAATATCTAGGACCCACGTCCCACCACCGGCTTAATGAAGCTGTGGCGGTAGTGTTTCTGCTCACCGGGCTGTTCGTTTTCTTCAGTTTCGTTTCCTACCAGCCTCTCGATCCCTCCTGGAACACGGCGAGCGGCGCGGCCAAAGCGGTCAATCTTACCGGGCGCGTCGGCGCGTTCACGGCCGATCTGTTCCTGCAAGTTTTCGGACTCGCGGCCTATGCGATTCCGGTGCTGATTCTGCTGCTCGGCTGGAAATGGGTGCGCTCCTCGCCGATCGAGGCGCCGAGCGCGAAGACCATCGGCGCGATTCTGCTGGTCACCTCGACGTGCACCGCTTTCGGAATCTTCGATTGGAAGGCGATCGCCGGCGTGGTTCCCGCGGGAGGGTTGGCGGGAACGCTGCTGGCCGATTACTTGACAGGGTCAATGAATCTGACCGGTGCGATTCTGGTCACCGCGGGGTGCTGGATCGTTTCCCTTTACCTGGTTTCGACGTTCCGGATGTCACTGGTGGCCGCATGGCTGCGCGGACCCGCCGGGTTGCTTAAGACGATGATCGCCCGATTGCCGGCGTGGCGCCGCCGCAGCCGCGACGAAGGAGAAAAGACCGGCCGTTTCCGCGTGAAAAAACCCGCCGCGGAGCCGAAACCGGAAACTCCGCCGATTGTCGATCCGCTCGAACCCGCGCAGGCCAAGGTGGAAGTGGAAGACATTCCGATTCGCGCACTCGAAATCGCGCCGGAGCCTCCCGAGCCGGCGCCGGAACCCGCGCCGGAACCCATCGCCGCGCGGCCCTCCGTGTCCGCGCCGAAACAGCGCGCCGATTTCCAGATCCCTCCCACCGATCTGTTGAACGAACCGGCCGCGCGCAGCGCCTACGATAGCCAGGAACTCAAAGAGATCGCCGCGCGGATCAAAGCCAAATTCGAGGAGTTCAACGTCTTCGGATCGGTGACCCAGATCAATCCCGGCCCGGTGGTCACGACGTTCGAATTTAAACCCGAAGCCGGCGTGAAATATTCGCGCATTACCACGCTGACGGAAGACCTGTGCCTCGGCTTGCAGGCCGAATCGATTCTCATCGAGCGAATCCCCGGTAAGCCGACCGTCGGCATTGAGGTGCCCAATTCGAAGCGCGAAGTGATCAGCCTGCGCCAGATCCTCGAATCCGACGAATTTCACGATTCCGCTTCGCCGCTGACCATCGCTTTGGGAAAAGACATCAACGGACGAATCAAAGTGACCGCGCTCGACTCGATGCCGCATCTGTTGATCGCGGGTTCGACCGGATCGGGGAAGAGCGTGATGCTCAATTCGCTGATCATGTCGATTCTCTACAAAGCGACGCCGCGCCAGGTGCGGATGATCATGGTGGATCCCAAGCGCCTGGAATTCGGCCTGTACGAGGGCATCCCGCACCTGCTGACGCCGGTGATCACCGATTCGAAAAAAGCGACCAATGCGCTGCGCAACGCCGTGCTCGAAATGGAGCGCCGATTAAAACTGCTGGCCTCGCAAGGCGTGCGCAACATCGAGCAGTACAACAAAAAAGTTCGCACGCTTGAAGCGCAGCCGCGCAGCTTGTTCGAGGAAGAATCGGCCGAGGAGCCGCTCGAACAGATCCCCTACGTGATGATCGTGATCGACGAATTGGCGGACCTGATGATGCTGGAGCGGGCCAACGTGGAAGAAAGCGTCACGCGGCTGGCGCAGATGGCGCGCGCCGTGGGCATGCACCTGGTGCTGGCCACGCAGCGGCCCAGCGTGGACGTGATCACGGGATTGATCAAAGCGAATTTCCCCTCGCGCATCAGTTTCCGCGTAGCCACGCGCGTCGATTCGCGAACCGTTCTTGACGTGATGGGCGCCGAACACCTGCTGGGCAAGGGCGACATGCTGTTTCTGCCGCCCGGATCGTCGCGCCTGACGCGCGTTCACGCGGCTTACGTCAGCGAAGCCGAAACCAATCGCGTGGTGGAGTTCTGGAAGCAGCAGGCCGAGCCGGAATACGACAAGACGTTCCTGATCGCGCCGCCGGCCGACGACGAAGAAGGCGAGCCGGAGGATTTAGACGGCGCCGAAGATCCGATGTATCACGACGCGGTGCGAATCGTGGTCGAGATGGGCAAAGCGTCGACGTCCACGCTGCAACGCCGTCTGCGCCTCGGCTATGGCCGCGCCGCGCGGATTCTAGATATGATGCAGCGCGACGGAATTATCGGACCACCCGACGGCAGCCGTCCGCGCGAGGTTTTAAAACGGCCGGATTGGCTCGAAGAAGTCGTAAGATAAAAAAATGTCCCGTCGTTTTTTTCTCCTGCTGCCGCTGGCGGGGGCGTTGGCTGCAAAAACTCCGCGTCTGCTGGCGCGTGTTCCGATTTTCGGCTCGGATGGAAAGCCCATCGACCTGCGCCACTATCGCGGCCGCACGATCATCCTGATGATTTTTTCGACCGCCTGCAGCGATTGTATCCACATGATCGGCTTGATGAACGATTTGCAGCAGCAGCTTGGCGGCAGGGGCCTGCAAGTGATCGGCGCGGCCGGGGATCCCGTCGCGAAATACATGCTGGGGCCGTTTGTGCAGCGCTATCGCCCCTTGTTCCCGATCGGCTACATCGATAAAGACGCGATCATCAAAGTCGCCGACATTCCCGATGGCATGCGCCCGATCGTGCCGATTCTTCTGTTCATCGACAAATGGGGCATGGTGCGCGAGCAATACTACGGCGACCACCCGCTCATGAAAAGCGGCGAGCCGGCGCTGAAAGCGGTGGCGCAGGCGATCATCGGTCTCACGCCGGTGGCCGCGCGAGGATCGAAGTAACCTGGGAGCAGGAGGGCGCGATGGCGGTGATCGACTGGTCGCAATGTCCGGCGGTGGAGAGTGTGCCGGGAAAGGTGAGCGGCGCGTGGGTGTTCAAAGATACGCGCTTGCCTGTGGCGATCGTGATTGAAAATTTGGAGGATCTTAGCGTTGAGGAAGTGATGGAGCAGTTTGACGTGACCCGGGAGCAGATCGCTGCCGTGCTTGAATTTGTGGCTCGGAGCCTCCGCGTCTCGGAGGCGGCGCAGCCCCACCAGCCGGTCGATGCTCATTCTCTTTGACCTGGATGCGGATATGCTGCGTGTTTTGGTACTGGCACTATGGGCGGCTGGCAACGCCTCCTTTCTCGACGCGCAGCGGACGCCTGAGCCAGTGGCCACGTGCCACGACGTCTCGCTCGCACGTCCGGCGTATGGAGTTTCGTACCGTGGCTCTGTCAGGAACTCGGATTATGAGTTCTCAGCGATGGTCCCCGAGGGCTTCACCGGATGGGGCGCTGCACCCGTCGCACCGTTCCACGGATTCACGATCTACCTCGACGAGAGGGAAACAAGTTGCATCGTGTTCGAGATTCGCCTTCGCGTCGGAGATGTCTCGGCCGAGCAAGACGCCGCGCCGAACGAAGCGGCGCCAATACGCGTAAGGGTCGGTAACCGCAGCGGCTTACAGACTGTCGTCATCGGACGGCGCAGCGGTGTTGAGTATCAGAATGTGACGGTCACCCTCGAACTCCCGCGCGCCGGGTACACCAACGATGCCGAGATTGTACTGGTGACACCAATGAACGAGGTAGCCCGTACGAAACCCATTTTTTCGAAGTTCCTTGGATCGTTCAAGTTCAACTAACCTTGAACTCTATCCCCTGCGCGAGCGGCAATTCTCCACTCCAATTCACCGTCGCCGTCTGCCGGCGCATGTAAGCCTTCCACGCGTCGCTGCCTGATTCGCGGCCGCCGCCGGTTTCTTTTTCTCCACCAAACGCGCCGCCGATTTCCGCGCCGCTCGTTCCGATGTTCACATTGGCGATGCCGCAATCGCTGCCGCGCGCGCTCAAGAAAGTCTCCGCGGCCGTCAGATTGTTCGTGAAAATCGCCGAGGAAAGCCCCTGCGGAACGTCGTTGTGCCAGGCGATTGCTTCGTCTAAATTTTCAAACTCGATCAAATGCAGAATCGGCGCGAAAATTTCTTCGCGTACCACCTCCATCCGGTGATGCGACTTCACAATCGCCGGCTCGACGAAATTTCCATTCAGCCGCCGCCCGCCGTAGAGCACTTCCCCGCCCTGCTCGCGAATCCGATCGAGACCGCGCATCATATTTTCGACCGCGTCCGCGTCGATCAGCGGACCCATCAACGTCCCCGGCTCCAGCGGATCGCCGATGCGTATCTGCCGGTACACGCTGATCAGCCGTTCGGTCATCTTCGCGGCGATTCCGCGCTGCAAAAACAGCCGCCGCAGCGACGTGCAGCGTTGTCCCGCCGTTCCCACCGCGCCGAACAGAGCCGCGCGGATCACCAATTCCGGATCGGCATCGTTCATCACGATTACGCCGTTATTTCCGCCCAATTCGAGCAGCGACCGGCCCATTCTTTCGGCCACCACCTGCCCCACGTGATGCCCCATTCGGCACGATCCCGTGGCGCTGATCAGAGGCACGCGGCGATCGCGAATCAGACGCTCGCCGATCACGTCATCCTTGCCGATTACCAGGTTCAGCACGCCTTCCCAGTTATGCCGAGCGAGCACTCCATTGCAAATATGCTGCACCGCGATCGCGGTCAGCGGCGTTTTGAGCGACGGCTTCCAGATCACCGTATCGCCGCAGACCAGCGCCAGGAGCGCGTTCCAGCTCCACACCGCGACCGGAAAATTGAACGCGCTGATCACGCCCACCGGACCCAGCGGATGCCATTGTTCATACATGCGATGGCCCGGACGCTCGCTGTGCATGGCGAGTCCGTAAAGCTGTCGCGATAATCCCACCGCGAAATCGGCGATGTCGATCATCTCCTGCACCTCGCCGCGTCCTTCGGCCAGAATTTTGCCCATTTCAAGCGTCACCAGCCGGCCCAATTCGTCTTTGGCTTGGCGCAGCGCGTTTCCCAGTTCGCGCGCGATCTCGCCGCGTTTCGGCGCGGGCAACAGCCGCCAGCGCTCGAACGTCCGCGCCGCATGCTTGACAACTTCTTCGTAGTCTTCTGCCGTTGCCAGCCGCACGCGGCCCAGTTCGCTGCCGTCTGCGGGGTTGTAGGAAACAATCTCCTCGCCCGCCGGATGATGAATCCAGTGCGCGCCGCAAGCGCCGGGATGAGTTTTGTGGAGAATTTCGTTCATATTGTTTCTGAGGACTGCCGTCAATGCAAGCAAAACCTGGATGAGCCCCCGCCATCACTGGCGGGGCTTGCAACGCGCCGATCGAGCCCCCCGCCATCACTGGCGGGGATTGCAATGGAGCGGCCAACGGCCGCGCTTCGACTAGCTTAACCCGGGTTCCGGTGTAAGGGCCAGCCGTCCGAAACCTGCCGGCCCGATCGAAAAATCTTTTCCAAGCCGCCGCGCGGCGCGCCCGATTCTCTCCACCACCCCGCTCTGAAAATCGCCGTCGAGCCACTCCGCAAATCCGCGCACTGCACTGATCCGCCATGCCGCCTGACGCGTCGTCGCTCCCCGAGGCTTCACGCTGCGGACGTGCAGCGGATCGCCGATCAGGTCGCGACCGGCCGCCTCAATCGCGATGCGCGCCAATTCTTCGGGATCGCACGGAAGCAGCGGCGACAGCGTGGCGTAAACCTCGACGCCGGCATCGCGCAGCGCACGAATTGTGGCGAGCCGTTCCTCAATCGACGCGCACAGTGGCTCGTACAATTTGCGAACCTCCTCTCGATTCGTGGTAATCGAAAAACTCACGCGCAATCCGCGAATCCGCCGCAGCCGTTCGAGATCGCGCAAAATCAGCGGTCCACGCGTCTGCACAACGAACACCCGCGGCGGCTGCGCGATTACCGCGTCCAGAATCCGCGGCATCATCTTCATCTCAGCTTCCGCCGGCTGATAGGGATCGACCAGCGGCGAGCAATAAATCCGCTGGCCGCGTTTCAGTTCGCCCGAAAGCAAATCGGCCGCGTTCGATTTAAACGTGGTGAATTGTCCCCAGCGCTCCCAGTCTTCAGGCTTCAACCCGCCGAAAATGCGCATGGTAGGAACGTAGCAATAGGTGCAGCCGAAGGTACAGTTGCGCGCCGGCGTCAGCGAATGAGTGAAGCCGGCTTCGGCGATGAACCCGGTGGTCGGGCTCAAGATTCGTGCGGCACTGGCTTCCCGGATTTTCACATAACTTCTTCGGCCCACTCCTGCAAAATCTGCTTCACGCGGCCGGTGAACTGATCGGCCAGGGCGCCGTCAACCAGGCGATGATCGAAAGTCAGCGCGAGATAACACATGGAACGAATCGCGATCGCGTCGTCGACGACCACCGGTTCTTTGTCGACCGCGCCGCAGCCCAGAATCGCCACCTGCGGTTGATTGATTACCGGAGTCGCAAAAATGCTGCCGAAGCTGCCGAAATTGGTGATCGAAAAAGTTCCCGCCTGCACTTCGTCAGGCCGAAGCTGCCGCGAGCGGGCGCGCGCGGCAAGATCCACAATCGAGCGCTGCAAACCCGCGACGGTCTTCTCATCCGCGTTGCGAATCACCGGCACGATCAACCCGTTTTCCAATGCGACCGCGATCCCGATGTTGATGTCGCGATGATAAACGATGTTGGTTCCATCAATTGACGCGTTGAGAATCGGGAACTGGCGCAGCGCGGAAGTGGCCGCGCGGATCACGAAGGGCAGAAACGTGAGGCTGAATCCGTATTGCGCGTGGAACTGCGCCTTCACGCGGTCGCGCATCTTGGCCACGCGCGTCATATCGACTTTATGAACCGTGGTCACGTGCGCCGAGGTGTGTTTAGAGAACACCATGTGCTCGGCGATTTTCTGGCGCATGTTGCTCATCGGCTCGATGCGATTCGCGGCAGCTTCGCCGGGGAACACCGGGCGCGGCACTTCGACGGGCGGCGGAATGGTTGCTACGGCTTGCGGAGCAGGCGCCGGTGGAGGAGCAACCGCGCGCGGCGCAGGCGGCGGAGGAGCGGCCGGTTGCGGCGCGGGCGCGGGCCGTTGCGCGGCCAGATAATTTTCCAGATCCTGCCTGGTGATGCGCCCGCCGGCTCCGCTGCCCTTGACCTTCGCCAGATCGATATTGTTTTCGCGAGCCATCTTGCGCACCAGCGGCGACAGCGGCCCCGCCGTTTCCTCGACCACCTGGGCGACCGGTTCCGGCGCGGGCGGAGGCGGAGGTTGCGGCGCGGCAGCCTGCGGTTCCGGCTGCGCGGGCTGGGGCGGAGCCGGGGCCGGCGCCTGTGCCGTTTGTGCAGAAGGCGCTCCGGAAACCGCGCCGTTGGTGTCACTGATCCGGCCCACCACGGTGTTGATTCCCACCGTCTTACCTTCTTCGACGACGATCTCGCTCAACACGCCCGCCGCAGGCGAGGGAATTTCCGTATCCACTTTATCGGTGGAGATTTCAAACAACGGTTCGTCGCGCGCCACCTGCTCGCCGGCGTGTTTCAGCCACTTGGTCAGCGTACCTTCCACGATGCTCTCGCCCATCTGGGGCATCACTACGTCGATCATGATTTCTCCATTCGTCGGTTAAGAGGACCCTGAAAAAGGGGGACAGAGCGGTCTGTCCTCTTTTTCGGCACCCGGTTAAAAACGCGCCCGAAATGTTTTTCGAGCGCGGCAATTACTTCCTCGCGCGGGGCCGGTGAGCCGAGCGCGCGCATGCTCGTGACAGGCTTGGTAAGCCCGCACGGGACGATGTAGCGGAAATAGTTCAGGTCGGTTTCCACGTTGAGCGCGAAGCCGTGCGAGGTCACCCAGCGGCTGATATGGACGCCGATCGCGGCGATTTTCCCTTTCTCAGTCCAGACTCCGGTGGCGCCGGCGACCCGCGCCGCCTCGATCCGGAAATCCGCCAGCGTGTCGATCAACACCTGCTCGATCGCGCGCACATAAGCAACCACATCGCGTTTCCATTCGCGCAAATCAAAAATCGGATAGCCGACGATCTGCCCGGGACCATGGTAGGTCACATCGCCGCCGCGATCGGTGCGATGAAACTCGATTCCGGCGCGAGCCAGCAGCTCCGGCGTCGCCAGAACATTTTCGTCGTGCCCGTTGCGTCCCATGGTGACCACGTGCGGATGCTCGACGATCAGAAGCTGATCCGGAATCTCGCCATGCTTGCGCTGCTCCACCAGTTTTCGTTGCAGGTCGAATGCATCGGCAAAGCCGAGCCGGCCAAGATTGGAAACGACACAGGGCACAGGGGCCGGCATTCTGACTCCTGGGTCCTGGCTCCTGACTTCCGCCTCAAACATTGATCGCCATTCCGTACACGGAATTGAACGCTTCGCCCATCGCTTCGTACAGCGTCGGATGGGCGTGAATGGTGTGCAGCAGAGTTTCCGTGGTGGCTTCCGCTTCCATCGCAGCCACCGCTTCGCCGATCAGCTCGAACGCTTCCGGCCCGATGATGTGGACGCCGAGAATCTCGCCGTACTCTTCATCGGCGACGATTTTCACGAAGCCATCATGGCGGCCCAGAATGCTGGCCTTGCTGTTGGCCATGAACGGGAATTTGCCGACCTTCACTTTGCGTCCTTCGGCGCGCGCCTGCGCTTCCGTCAACCCGGCGCTGCCGATGCCCGGCTCGGTGTAGGTGCAGTTGGGAATGCGATTTTTGTGAATCGGCGTAACCTGTTTGCCGGCGATGTGCGCCATCGCGACCATCCCCTCGGCCGTCGCCACGTGCGCCAGCAGCGGCGTTCCCAAAACCACGTCGCCGATGGCGTAAATTCCCGGTTCGCCGGTGCGCTGGCAGCCGTCCACACGAATGAATCCGCGATCGAGCTGCACGCCGGTGCCCTCCAGGCCAATATTTTCCGTCATCGGCTTGCGCCCGACCGCGACCAACAGCGTTTCCACGTCGAAATTTTCCTGCTTGCCGCTGGAAAGCGCCGCCGAAAACGTAACGCCGTTCTCATTTTTCTGAATATTTTCGACGCGCGCCCCGGTTTCGACGCGAATGCCGCTTTTCCTGAACAACCGCTCCAGTTCTTTCGAAACTTCCTCGTCTTCGAGCGGGACAATCTTCGGCAGCATTTCGAACACGGTGACCTTCGTTCCAAAGCGATGGAACGCCGACGCGAACTCGACGCCCACCGCGCCCGCGCCGATCACGCCCATGGTTGCCGGCACTTCGCGAAAATCGAGAATCTCGATGTTGGTGAGGATCCGCTTCGCATCGGGCTGCAACCCCGGCAGCATCCGCGCTTCGGATCCCGTCGCGATGACGATATTTCTGGTCTCGTAAATCTGCCCGTCGACTTCGACCTTTCCCGGCCCGACAATTTTGCCGCGACCCTTGATCCAGTCGACTTTATTCTTCTTCATCAGAAATTCGACGCCCTTGGCATGTTTGGCGACGATTTTATTCTTGCGATCCCACACCAGCGGCATATCCAGGCGCGGATTATCGCAATGGAATCCGTCCTCTTCCGGGTGCAGGAAACGTTCCCAAAGATCAGCGGCGTGAAGATATGCCTTAGTCGGAATACAGCCGACGTGCAGGCAGGTTCCGCCCAATTTCGGGTCTTTTTCGATGATGGCGGTTTTCAGGCCGTACTGACCCGCGCGAACGGCCGCCGAGTATCCACCGGGACCGCTCCCGATGACGATGACGTCGTATGGCATTTATTTTTTAGTGTAACATCGTGTGTTTTCAGAACGCGATTCCGACCAGAAACGAAGCCTGATTCACATTCGATGGCGTAAAGCCTTCAGCGATCGAGGACGCTGAATCCGAGCCCCAATGCGTATACCGGATGTCCGGCTCGATACGCAGGCGGGATATCTTTATTTCCACTCCGGCGCCGAGCGTGAAACCGGAGCTCGAAAAATAAGACGCCGAATTTCCGAGCGCGCGAAAGCTCGGCCCGGCCTCGACATAGGGCTTTACCAGCGGCAACGGCAGAAAGTGGTATTTGCCGAGGATGGGAAACTCCCACGAATTGACGGTCATCGAGTTGTGATACGTACCCGCCTGAACGTTCCCTGGCGCGAGATAGATTTGCTGGCTAAGGTTCATCGGATGATACAAAGCGTCGGCCTCGACAGCCAAGCCGAGCGGCAGGTGAAGTTCGACCATTGCCCCGATTTCATACTCCTTTGAATTCGAAAAATCTTTCACAAAGCTGCCGGATGAACTCGTCGAGGTCACCGTTGAAAAGGCGTCGGTAAGCGGAATGCCGCCACGGATGCCGAATGAAACCGGCTGCGCCACCGCGGCCGCGGCAAGCGAAAGAAACGCTACCAGAGTCCTCATACGACTGATCTGATGTATTCGCGATGCGAATCGTTTCTACCAGGTGCGGCTTACGATACCGCGGAGCGGCGAGGATCGATGCGGCTGACCAGCAGCGCGGAAAGTAAACAGAAGAAGCTGGCCACCAGAAACGGCGAGGTCCAGCCGAGCAGCGTGGCCAGATAACCGATCATCGCCGCCGAAATCGCGCCGCCCAGGTTGCCCCAAGTGTTCATCACCGACGACACCGACCCGCTATAATCGCCGCCGATATCGAGGCACATGGCCCAGGAAACCGCGACCGTCATTTCCAATCCGCCGAGCGCGAGGGTGAGCCACGCCAGCGCGGCCGCCGCATTCCCCGCCATCACGCCCGGAAGCAGCGCGAACCCGGCCACCAGGAAACCGGCGATGGAGACGGTCAGCCGGCCGCGCCGCAAATCGCCCCACCTGGCGGCGAGTTTATCCGACAACAATCCGCCGGCGACGTTGGTGATGGTCGCGGCGATCAGCGGAACGCTGGCCAATCCGCTTTTGAGCGCGCTGAAATGGCGGGCTTCGCGCAGATAGGTCGGGAACCAGGCCAGGTACAGCCACAACACCCAGCCGTAGGAAAAATAGGCGGCGCTCAGATACCACAGGTCGCGGCTGCGCAGAATCCGGCGCCACGGGACGCTGCCTCGGGCGGGTTTGCGGCGCGCCGAGCCGGCCAATTGTTCCACTTCGGCGGCGTTGCATCCGGGATGCTCACTCGGATCGTTGCGGTAGTAAAAAAACCAGGCGCCGGCCCACAACACACCGGCCGCGCCAAACATGATGAATACCCAGCGCCAGCCGGTGATCGCGATGAGGGAAACCACCAGCGCCGGCGCGATGGCCGCGCCCAGCCGCGAACCGGAATGCTGAAATCCCTGACCGAAAGCGCGCTGCCGCACCGGCAGCCATCGCGCCAGCGCTTTGGAGCCGGCGGGAAACGCGGCCGCTTCACCGGCGCCGAACAGAAACCGCGTCGCGGCGAGCGACATCGCGCTGAAGGAAAGTCCGGTGCCGGCGGTGAACATGGACCACCAGGCGATGGCCGCGGCGAGCACGACGCGCGAGCCGAAACGGTCCGCCATCCAGCCGCCGGGAACCTGAAACAGCGCGTAGGACCAGTTGAAGGCGGAAACGCACCATCCCATGGTGATCTTGTTGATGTGAAATTCCGCCATGATACTGGGCGCGGAGGCTCCGATGGCGCCGCGCTCCATGTACATCAGGAAGGCCATCAGGAAAGTCAGGGCCAGAATGCGGTAATGAATTCGCGTTGCAATGCCGGAACCTCGCGAGGTGGTGTCGACCTGGAGCTTGTTCTGCTCGATCATCGGGTCCGGCGCCTTCGTGTTCTCGGCAGGTCTCTTCCCGAAGGCAGTGCCATCGTATCACAGAAGCCGCCGGCTCGCTTCCGACGAAACCTTTTCCATGTTGATCCGGTATATAGTTCCTGTGGATCGGTCGGCAACGGTCGCGCCTGGAGGCGGCTTCGAAAAACTCGGAAACCCGCTCCCGGGCGGTCGCGGCTCTGTTCGGTACAATTCATAACGAATCGCTGAGGTGATTGGGATGAAGCAATGGCACATCGCGGCTCGTTCGCTTTTACGGCGGCCCGGATATTCGATTACCGCGCTGCTGATGCTGGCGTTGGGCATCGGCGCGACCACTACGCTTTTTTCCGTGGTCGATACGATTCTGCTCCGGCCGCTTCCCTACCCTGACGCGGACCGGCTGGCGACGCTGCTCGAAGCGAGCCCGTCGAAAAATAAAAAAGAAAGCTTGATTGCGCCGGCGCGGATCGAGGATTGGAACCGGCTCAGCCGGACCTTCGCCGTAATCTCCGGCCAGTATTCGGAAAATGTCACCGACACCAGCGGCGCGGAGCCGGAGCGGCTGGCCGGACGCCGCGTAGCGCCGCGCTATTTCGAAGTGTTCGGTGTTGCGCCGGTGGTGGGGCGCACCTTCGCCAACCAGGAAGAGGCCGACGGCGGACCCGCGGTCGCGGTGATCAGCTACGGACTGTGGACGCGGCGCTACGGGCAGGATCGCGGCGCGATCGGCAAGACGCTGCGGCTCGGCGGACGGGCTTATTCGATCATCGGGGTGATGCCGCGCGATTTTGCCACGCCGTCGATCGACGTGTGGCTGCCGGCCCAGACGCCGGCGTTCCTGATGCGGATTCGCGATGCGCGATTTTTCTCGGGAATCGGACGAAGGAAGCCGGGTGTGACCATCGCACAGGCGCAGGCCGATCTGGCTCGGGTGCAGCGCGAACTGGGCGAGCAATATCCGCGCACCGATAAAGACTGGTCGGCGCTGGTGGGCGATTTGAAGGAACAGCGCGTGGGCGATTACCGCCGCACGCTGCTGCTGGTGTTCGGCGCGGTGGGATTGCTGCTGCTGATCGCGGTCGCCAACATTTCGGGATTGACGCTGGCGCAGCTTCATCAGCGGGAGCGGGAGATGGCGATTCGCAGCTCAGTGGGCGCCTCGCGCGGGCAGGTGATGGGCACCGTGATGCGCGAAGTTTGGTTGATCGCGATGGCGGGCACGGGCGTCGGCGGTGTGGCGGCGGCGATGGCGGTTCGGGTGGTTGGAAAAATTTTCGCCGATCTGCCGCGCCTGACCGAACTGGCGTTCGACTGGCGCGCGCTGACGTTCGCTGCCGCGGCGAGCCTGGCCGCGACGCTGGTTTTCGGCGCGATTCCGGCGATGCAGGCGACCCGCACCGATCTCGCGCCGCTGCTGGCCGAATCGTCGCGCAGTGTTTCGGGCGGACGCCGGGTGTTGCAGCGCGGGCTGGTGATCGCGCAGCTCGCCCTGACCGTTCTGCTGTTGGCGGGCGCGGGATTGCTGCTGCGGAGTTATTACAATTTGAGCCGTGTCGACACCGGCTTCGATGCGTCGAACGCGATCACGTTTCACGTCGGCGCGGCTTGGGATGAGGACCGGCCGCGCGTGGGACGCATGCAAATCGCGATTCTACAGGCGCTTCGGCGATTGCCCGGCGTGGAAGCCGCGGGCATGACCAATTTTCTTCCGGCGACCGGCTCGACCTTGAATTATCAGATCGTCGTGCAAGGGATGGGCGGCAATGAAGAGAGCTCGACCTACACGGTGGGTGAGCGCACCGTCGACGCGGGATATTTGCAGGCGCTACAGGTCCCTCTGCTGGCGGGGGAGTGGTGCTCGTCCACGGAGTTGTTCGATGCGGCGCACGCGCAGCCGGCCAAAGCTCTGGTGAACCGGCGGTTCGTGGAGCTGTACGCGAATGGCCAGAACATGGTCGGCCGGCATTTCCGGTTCGCGATGGACGGGACCGGCTCATCAGACGAGATTGTCGGCATCGTTGGCGATGTAAAAGAAGATGGGCTTGGCGCGCCGTCGGCTCCTTATGTCTATACGTGCCTGCCGGCCGGCGCGTGGCCCGATCCCGAATACGTGGTTCGCGGCAAGGGCGATCCGCGCGCGCTGGCGGCACAGGCGCGGCAGATCATTCATCAAATCGAGCCGGAGCGGGCGATTTTCGGGATGAAACCGCTGACCAGCGTGATCGACGACGCGCTGGAGCAGCCGCGATTGAACACGCGCTTCCTGGCGATGTTCGCCGCCGCGGCGATGTTGCTGGCTTCGGTCGGTTTGTATAGTTTAATTTCGCTGATCGTCACGGCGCGCACGCGCGAAATCGGCGTGAGGATCGCGCTGGGGGCGGGCCGCTGGGACATTATGCGAATGATTTTCGCCGGCGCGGCGCGCTGGCTGGCGCTGGGGTTGGCGATTGGTTTCGCACTGACGCTGGCGGCGGAGCGGCTGATCCGTTCCGTGCTGTTCGGGGTCAGCCCGCTCGATGGCGCGACGCTGGGGGGCGCGGCGCTGGTGTTAGCGCTGGTCTGCGCCATCGCGGCGCTGCTGCCGGCGCGCCGCGCCGCGGGCATCGATCCACTGGAAGCGATGCGGATCGAGTGATTACGCGCGGCTTCCGGTCCGTGCAGTCCCCTTTCCGGGGCCTTGTTAAAATAATGACGGTCGCGTGATGCGCCCCCGCTTCTGACGAGGTGTACCGTACTTGCCGAGGAAAGCTGTCATCATTGGCGCCGGGCCCGCCGGCCTGACCGCCGCTTACGAACTGCTGCGACGAACCGATATTCAACCCGTGGTGCTGGAAAAAAGCGAGTACATGGGCGGAATCGCGCGCACCGTCAATTACCGCGGCAATCGCATGGACATCGGCGGCCATCGGTTCTTCTCCAAATCCGACCGGGTGATGCGGTGGTGGCTGGACATTCTTCCGCTTCAATCGGTCGATAGCTCGTCGTTCACCATCACCTATCGGAATTCCCGCCGCAGCGTCGCCCACCCCGGCGAGCAGCGCGATCCGGACCAGGTGGATCGCGTGATGCTGGTGCGCGGGCGCAAGTCGCGCATTCTGTATCTGCGGAAGTTTTTCGATTATCCGTTGACGCTCAGCCCGCGCACGCTGGGCAACCTGGGACTGTGGCGCACCGCGCGCATCGGCGCCAGCTATTTGAAAAGCGCGCTGTTTCCCATCCGCGAAGAGAAAAACCTGGAGCAGTTTTTCATCAATCGCTTCGGACGCGAGCTGTATCTCACGTTTTTCAAGTCCTACACCGAAAAAGTGTGGGGCGTTCCCTGCCACCAGATCGGCGCGGATTGGGGAGCGCAGCGCGTCAAAGGTCTGTCGATCTGGAAAACGGTGTTGCACGCAGCGCGCGGGCTGCTCGGGAAACGTAACGGCGACGTGGCGCAAAAGGGCGTCGAAACGTCGCTGATCGAGCAGTTTCTTTATCCCAAATTCGGCCCCGGCCAGATGTGGGAAGAAGTTGCGCGGCAGGTGCGGGAACAAGGCGGTGAAATCCGTACGGGATGGATGGTCCGGTCGGTCGAAGCGGAGCGCGACCGGGTGCGCCGCGTGCGCGCTGTCGATCGCCAGAGCGGCCGGGAGGAGTGCTTCGACGGCGATTTCGTCTTTTCCACCGCGCCCATTCAGGAACTGCTCGCCGGCTTCGTCCCCCAACCGCCGGCCGAGGTACGCGAGGTTTCCGACGGGCTGGTGTATCGCGATTTCATCACCGTCGGGCTGCTGGTGCCCAAACTGAAGCTGGGCGCCATCGACGATAACTGGATTTACATCCAGGAGCCGGACGTGTTGATCGGCCGCTTGCAGGTGTTCAATAACTGGAGTCCCTACCTGGTGGCGCGTCCCGGGACGGTATGGCTCGGACTGGAATATTTTTGCAATCAGAACGACGGGCTGTGGAACAAAAGCGACCGGGAATTGATGGAACTGGGCGCGCAGGAGCTGGCGAAAATCGGGGTGATCGAACCGGGCTGCGTGCTGGACGCGACCGTTCTGCGCATGGAAAAAACCTATCCGGCCTATTTCGGCACGTATGACCGCTTCGCGCGGATTCGCGAATTCGTGGACCGTTTTGAAAACCTGTTTCTGGTGGGCCGCAATGGCATGCACCGCTACAACAAC
This sequence comes from Bryobacteraceae bacterium, assembly GCA_035507655.1. Classification (GTDB taxonomy): domain Bacteria; phylum Acidobacteriota; class Terriglobia; order Bryobacterales; family Bryobacteraceae; genus Palsa-187. The sequence continues at coordinate 30,057 of DATJNW010000166.1, forward strand.
CAGGATCATTCGATGTTGACGGCCATGATGGCGGTGGATAATATCGCCGCCGGAATCACCGCGAAGGATAATTTGTGGGAAGTGAATACGGAGCAGGATTACCACGAAGAAGCATCCGCGGAGCCGCAGGCGGCGCAATAGGGTCGCGATTCAATCGTAAATTGTGGTCGAATAAAAGAAATGTCGGCGACCACGTCTGTTCCTGAACCGCAGCCGGCGGCTCGCGCGCGAAAAATCCCCTGGGCCGCGATCGGATGGTTCACCGCGCTGCTCATCGTGGTCTATTTCCCCACCTGGAGACATCTGGTGTACCAGTGGGCCACCGACGAAGACGTCGGGCACGGTTTTCTGGTGGCGCCGGTGGCCGCCTGGGTCGCGTGGCAGCGGCGCGAGGAGCTGTTGGCGCTCGAATGGAAGCCGGCCTGGTGGGGCCTCGGCGTGATGGGGTGGGGCGTGCTGCAAAGCGTGGTGGGAGTGCTCGGCGCGGAGCTGTTTTTGCAGCGCAGCTCGATTCTGATCACGCTGGTGGGGATGCTGCTGGTGCTGGGCGGCACCGCGGCGCTGCGCCTGCTGCTGTTCCCGCTGCTGCTGTTGCCGTTCATGATTCCGATCCCGGCGGTGATCTACAACCAGATCACGTTTCCTCTGCAATTATTCGCCAGCGCGGTGGCCGAGACGGTGCTCGGATGGCTGAATATTCCGGTGCTGCGCGACGGCAATGTGCTGCATCTGGCCAGCCAGACGCTGTCGGTGGCGGAGGCGTGCAGCGGGATTCGCAGCCTGCTGAGCCTGTCGTTTTTATCGCTGGTGTACGCCTATTTCTTCGATAAAAAAGTGTGGATGCGCTGGGCGCTGCTGATCGGGGTGGTTCCGATCGCGATCCTGGCCAACGCCGCGCGGGTGACGCTCACCGGGGTTTTGAGCGATGAAGTGAGTCCGGAGCTGGCCGAGGGTTTTTATCACGAACTGGAAGGCTGGATCGTGTTCATGGTGGCCTTCGCCATGCTGATCGCGCTGCACGCGGTGATCAATCGCATCTATCGCGCGGCGCGGCACTCGGCTTAAGACCGTGGGCGATCTTTTCGGGATTCAATGGGGCCTAGCCTCCGCGGCGACCTTGCCTCCGAACATGCGGTAAACGAAGACAAAATATCCCACCGCGACCGCCATCCCGAAGCTCCACCAGATCAGCCCGATGGCCAGCGAATGCTCGCCCGCGTGCGCGTTGTAGATCGTGATATTCAAGGAGGGGTCTGTGCTGGCCAGCAGCAGATTCGGATACACTGCCGCCGCGGCGCCGACCAGCATAAAAGCCAGATACGCGCAGGAGCTCAAAAAAACCGCGCGCTCGCCGCGCAGCATTCGCATCCCGCCCAAGGAAGCACCGACCAGTGCCGGAATCAGATACAGCGCCGGCGCGTTCTGATAGTTGGTGAGCAATTCGGGCCGGATGGCGAGCGTAGCCCACAAACTTCCGGCCGTGGCGACCAATAGCGCGGGCCACAGCCATCGCGCGGTGATTCGCGCGCGCCGGTTCAGCTCGCCCGACGTTTTGAGCACCGCGTAGTTGGCTCCGTGCAGCGACAAGGCGATCAGCGCCACCACTCCGGCGATCAGCGTGTACCAATCTAAAATTCCCGGCTGCGGGCCGACGCGCCAATCGGTCCACAGCGGCAGGAAAAAATAGCCGTCGCGGCCGAGCGGCACGCCGCGGATCACGTTGCCCAATGCGGCGCCGTAAAAAATGATCAGCAGCAAACTGCCAATGCCGAAGGCGCCGTCAAAAAGTCCCCGCCACACCGGCGAAGCGAGGTGCATCCGCAATTCAATCCCGATGCCGCGCAGAATCAGCAGCCACAGCACCATCATCAGCGGCAGATAGAATCCGCTGAATCCGGAAGCATAGAGCAACGGAAACGCGAAATACAGCGTTCCTCCGCCGGCCAGCAGCCAGACTTCATTGCCATCCCACACCGGACCGATGGTGCGGATCAGCGTTCTCCGTTCTTCCTCGTTCCGCGCCAGGAATAAATGCAGCACGCCGACGCCGAGATCGAATCCGTCGAGCACGACATACGCCGTGATCATTCCCGCGACCAGCAGAAACCAGGTGGTCAGCATGTTTTACACCGTTGTCAAAGGCGCACCGGAACCGGCCTTTACAGGCTCGGCAGGTCCCTGCCCGATGGTCTGCGCGACCAGAAATAAAAACAAGATTGCCAGGACGGCATACAGTCCCATGAATCCAAGCAGCGTGAACAGACTGTTTCCGGCGTGCACATTTTTCGAATAGCCGTCGGCGGTGCGCATCAATCCGTAGACCACCCAGGGCTGCCGTCCGAGCTCGGCGGTCATCCATCCGGCGGTGTTGGCGATATAAGGAAACGGCACGCACAGCAGCAGAATCCACAGCATCCAGCGCGAGTGATAAAGCACTCCGCGCCACAGCAGCAGCGCGCTCAGCCACATCACCGCGACGAAAATGGTCCCCAGTCCGGCCATGATGTGATAGGCGTAATAAAGCAGCGGGATATTATCCGGCCAATCCGTTTGCGGAAACGCGCTCAAACCGCTGACCTCGGCGCGGGGCGTGCCATAAATCAGAAAACTTAAAATATCATTCACCGCCAGCGGATTATCGATGGTCTGACGCTGCACGTCCGGCTGCCCGAAAATGACGATCGGCGCGCCCGCCTGATTCTGAAACAGACCCTCCATCGCCGCGGTGGTCACCGGCTGATGCCGCGCCATGTACTTGCCGTGGATATCGCCGGTTGGAAAAATCTGCACCGCGCAGGCGATCGCCCCGACGATGACGCTGACGCGAAGAAACGCGCGAGCATCGTCGGCAAAGGTTCCTTCGAGCAGATAATACGCGCCCACCGCGGCCATCGCGAAGGTTCCCGTAATCAGCGCGCCGCACATGTTGTGCGAATACTGGATCAATCCCCAGGGATTGCCCAGCAATCCCCAAAAACTGGTGACGTCGAAGCCGTTGGGAGTTCGCGTGTAGGCTACCGGATGCTGCATCCAGGCGTCGGTGACGATGATGAAGAATCCGGACATCCACGATCCCACAAACACGGCGAATGCGGCCCACCAGTGACCCCAGCGGCTCAATCGATCTTCGCCGTATAAAAACATTCCCAGGAACGCCGATTCGAGAAAGAAAGAAAAAACGCCTTCCATCACCAGCGGCTGGCCGATCACGCCTCCGGTGAGCCGGGAAAATTGCGCCCAATTGGTTCCGAACTGAAATTCCATGGGAATGCCGGTGACCACCCCCATGATGAAGTTGATCCCGAATATTTTCGCCCAGAATCGCGCGGCGCGATTATAAAGAGGATTGCCGGTGCGCAGATACATCGTCTTAAAGATGACGATCAGCGGCGCCAGCCCCATGGTCAGTTGCGGAAATAAGTAATGGAAGGTAACGGTAAACGCGAAATGCAGGCGATGCATCAATAACGCGTCCATAGTTTGATTGTGTCGCAAAGTGGCGTAAACCGCCAGGCTGGTGATGAGCCCCCGCCATGACTGGCGGGGCTGTAGCGCGCATGGCGGGGGCAACCCTGACGGCTTACGCTGGTCGACCAGCAATCAGGAACCATCCTCATTAGAATGAGGAAAGGCCAAAATATGAAAAATCTGCTGCTCGTTGTCGCTGCCGCCAGCCTCGCGTTCGCGCAGTCCGACGGCGCCCGCTGGGAGAAACAAGCCCGCGCCATCACCATCACCCGCGACGACTGGGGCATCGCCCACGTTCATGGCAGGACCGACGCGGACGCGGTGTTCGGCATGATCTACGCGCAAGCCGAAGACGACTTCAATCGCGTCGAGACCAACTATCTCACCTTTCTCGGACGCACGGCCGAAGCCGAGGGCCAGGCGAAGATCATTCAGGACCTGCGCGCGCAGCTTTTCGCCGATCCGGTGGAACTCAAAAAAACCTACGCCAGCTGTCCCGAATGGCTGAAAAAATTGATGGTCGCCTGGGCCGACGGGTTAAATTTCTACTTGTACAAGCATCCCGACGTTCATCCCAAAGTGATCACTCATTTTGAACCGTGGATGACTCTGGCGTTCTCGGAAGGCAGCATCGGCGGCGACACCGAGCGCGTCAATCTTCGCGAGCTCGAATCTTTTTATGGCGGATCGGCGCAAACCGGCGCGGTGAATGACGATGGCGGCATCGAGCAGGAACCCGGCGGCTCCAACGGTATTGCGGTCGGCCCCTCCGACACGCGTGACCATCACGCGATGATGCTGATCAATCCGCACACCTCGTTCTTTTTCCGTTCCGAATTGCAGATGTCGAGCGATGAAGGATTGGACGCGTACGGCGCCGTGACGTGGGGACAATTTTTTATTTATCAAGGTTTCAATGACCGCGCCGGCTGGATGCACACCTCCAGCGGCGTCGACGCGATCGATGAATATCTGGAAACGGTCAGCAAACGCGACGGGCATTATTTCTACAAATACGGCAGCGAAGAACGTCCGCTGCGCAGCCGCGAGATTACGATTCGCTATAAAACCGACAACGGACTTGCCGAGAAAAAATTCACCGTTTATTATTCGCATCACGGTCCGATCGTCAGCGAGTTGAACGGCAAATGGGTTGCGTTCCGGATTATGCAGAAGCCCGTCGAGGCGCTGGAACAATCCTTCCTTCGCACCAAGGCCCGCGATTACAAATCCTATCGCCAGACCATGGAGCTGAAGGCCAACTCGTCGAATAACACGATTTTCGCCGACGCCGACGGCGACATCGCCTATTTCCACGGCAATTTTATCCCGCGCCGCGATACCAAATTCGATTGGACCAAGCCGGTCGACGGCTCCAATCCGGAAACCGAATGGAAAGGGCTTCTTTCGATCGACGAAACGCCGCATCTTCTCAATCCGCACACCGGCTGGCTGTTCAACGTGAACGATTCGCCGTGGAATTCCGCCGGACCGGACAGTCCCAAGCGCGAAGATTATCCGAAATACGTTGAAAACGGCGGCGAATCCGCGCGCGGGCTGCACGCGCTGCGCATTTTAGAAAATCAGCACGATTTCACGCTCGATTCGTTCCTGGCCGCCGCGTTCGACAGCTATCTGCCGTGGTTCGCGAAGACCATTCCGGCGCTGCTCAAAGCTTACGATGGCGCGCCCGCGCCGGACCCGCTGAAATCGAAGCTGGCCGATCAGATCGCGATTCTTCGCGATTGGAATTACCGCTGGTCGGCCGATTCGGTGGCCACTTCGCTGGCGGTTTTCTGGGGCGAAGCGGTTCGCCGCGGCGGCGGACGAGGCATGCAGCAGGATCAGGTGGCCGCGCTGCCGGCGGAGAGATTGCTGCTGGCGCTCGACTCGGCATCGCAAAAACTCGCCTCCGATTTCGGCGCGTGGAAAACGCCGTGGGGTGAGATCAACCGCTTCCAGCGGATCAACGACGACATCGTTTCCAACTTCAACGACGCCGGTCCCAGCATTGCGGTGCCCTTCACCAGCTCGCAATGGGGATCTCTTGCCAGCTTCGGCGCGCGCCAGTATCCCAACACCAAAAAATGGTACGGCACTAGCGGGAACAGCTTCGTCGCCGTGGTCGAGTTCGGCCCCAGGGTCCGCGCGCGAGCAGTGACGGCCGGCGGGGAAAGTGGCCATCCCGGCTCGCGTCATTTCAATGATGAAGCCGAGCGCTACGCCAGCGGCAATCTTCGCGACGTCTATTTCTACCCGGATCAGCTCAAGAGCCATACGGAACGCCAATACCATCCAGGAGAATAATGTTTCAGGCTGGGCGCCTGCGTCTGAACATTTCCACGCCGCCGGTTGAGATGAAAGCGCCGGCTGCACGTAAAAAATCGTGTAGCAACGTTGCGTTAGCGAGCGTCGAACCCATTTACGGATGTCTTCCCGATGCCGTAGTGCCGTTTGGGGACCCCGGCCCGAATTTCTCCGCATGATTAACGTTAGCAGCAGGAGCGCGAGCGGCTTTCTTTCCTCCTCGGGAGAGATGGGTGCGCGGATTCGATCGTTCAACTGGTTCCCCACCTTACTGGGGTGCATTGAGCAATGGCCGCAGCTCCTTAAAAACTCGCTCAGCCTGATCCTCGATTCGTGTCATCCGATGTGGATCGGCTGGGGACCGCAGATGACGTTTCTTTATAACGATGCTTACGTGCGCCTGCTCGGCCCGGCGCGGCATCCCTGGGCGCTCGGCCGGCCGGCACCGGAGGTTTGGGCCGAGATCTGGGATCTTTGCGGGCCTTTAGCCGCCAGGGTTTTCGAAAATGGCGAGGCAACGTTTGCCGACGACGTTCGCTTGTTCCTCGATCGCGGAGGGTGTCGCGAAGAAGCGTACTATTCATTTTCGTTCAGCCCGATGCGCGACGATTCCGGACGCGTATGCGGCCTGTTCTGCCCCTCCACGCGCGTGAGGCCGATCGATCGCGGCAGCAAAATTTTCTTTCCCGGCGAACCGCGCACCGAAGCCGCGCAGGACGAGGCTGCCCTGCTGCTCGGCGCCATCGTCGATTCCTCCGACGACGCGATCATCAGCAAGGACCTGAACGGAACCATCACCAGTTGGAACAGGAGCGCGGAGCGCTTGTTCGGTTTCACCGCCGCCGAGGCCATCGGCCAGCCGGTGGCGACGCTGCTGATCCCGCCGGACCGGCAGGAGGAAGAACCGCGGATCCTCGAACGGCTGCGCGCGGGCGAGCGCGTCGATCATTTCGAAACCGTGCGCCGCCATAAGGATGGCCGCTTGTTAGACATCTCGCTCACCATTTCTCCGGTGAAGGACCCGCAAGGCCGGATCATCGGCGCTTCGAAAATCGCGCGCGATATCTCCTGCCGCAAGCGCGCCGAAGCCGCGCTGCGGGAAAGCGAAGCGAAATTCCGCCAGCTCGCCGATGCCATGCCGCAAATCGTCTGGACGGCCGGCGCCGGCGGCCACGTCGATTACTACAATCAGCGTTGGTACCAGTTCAGCGGCATGCCGCAGGATCAGTTCGGTGAGGAGAGCTGGCGTCCGGTTCTTCATCCCGAGGACATCGCGCGGGCGAGCGAAGCTTGGCGGGATTCGGTCCGCACCGGCCGTCCGTTTCAGATCGAAATTCGGTTGTGCGAGCGGAAGCGCAACCGCTGGCGCTGGTTCGTGAGCCGCGCGCTGCCGGCCACCGACGAGCACGGCCGGATCGTCAAATGGTTCGGCACCAGCACCGATATCGACGACCAGAAGCACGTCGAAACGGAGCTGCGCCGCGCCAATAAGGACCTGGAGCAGTTCGCCTATTCGGCCACCCACGACTTGCAGGAACCGCTGCGCAGCATGAAGATTTACGCGGAGCTTTTGGCCTCGCGTTACGGCGCAAAGCTGGACGTTCAGGCTTTGGAATTTCTGCAATTTTTGCGCGCCGGCGCCTCACGCATGGAAGTGCTGGTGCGCGATCTTCTCGAATACACACAGGTGACCCGGGTGGAAATTCCGGCGGAACCGTCGGACGCGAACGAGGCCTTGAAAGCCAGCCTGGCCAATCTTGGGGGCGCCATCGCCGAAAATAACGCCGTCATCACCTGCGACCCGTTGCCGCCGCTTCGCGTGCACATGACCCATCTGCGGCAGCTCTTTCAGAACCTGCTCGGGAATGCCATCAAGTACCGCCATCCGGACCGTGCTCCCGTGGTTCACGTCAGCGCGGAACAGCGCGGCAGCGCCTGGGTGGTGTCGGTCCGCGACAACGGGATCGGCATCAAGCCCGAATATAAGGAGCATATTTTTGGCTTATTCAAACGTCTGCACACCGGAGACGAATACTCGGGAACCGGCATCGGACTCGCCATCTGCCAGCGAACCGTGGAGCGTTATGACGGCCGGATCTGGGTCGAATCGAAACCCGGAGAAGGTTCCACCTTCCGATTCACCATCCCCATCTGACTCGCCCGCGGGCGGCGCGCGCTGGCACATCGTGCTGGTGGAGGATAATCGCGCCGACATTTTCCTGATTCAGGAAGCCCTTCAAATCGCGCACATCGACGCCGAGCTGGTGGTGATCCAGGACGGCGAAAAAGCGATTCAAGCCTTCCAGAACTATGATCGCGACGGCTCGCTGCCCTGCCCTTCCCTGCTGATTCTCGACATCAATCTGCCCAAGCGTCCGGGCAATGAAGTTCTCTCGTTCATGCGCGGCACCCGGCGCTGCGGCGGCACCAAGGTGCTGGTGGTAACTTCCTCGGATTCCGACCGCGACCGGGCGGAGATGAGCAAGCTCGGCGTCAAGGCCTATTTCCGCAAGCCATCGGAGTTCGCCGCGTTCATGAAGCTCGGCGAAATCATAAAAGATTTGCTCGAAGACGCCGGAGCGTCGTAAGGGGCCAGGCTTGCTCCCGGCGCGTCTCGATTCATCGCGCGCGAACAGCACAAGCCTGGCGGCTTATGCCACCCACCACACGCCGATCGCCAGCGTGAGCAGCGTCACCGGCAGTCCCGCGCGCAGATATTCCCAGAACCCGATCACCACCACCGGACGCGATTTTTCCACCACGATCAGGTTCGCCACCGATCCGAGAATGGTCAGATTTCCGGCGAGCGTCGAGGCCATCGCCAGGCGCAGCCAGCCGAGCATCGGATTGGCCAGGTGCTCCACCAGCGGCTTGAAAAGCAGCACCGCCGGAACGTTGCTCACAATGTTCGACAGTACCGCCGCGGCGGCGCTGAACACCCAGCCGTTGTTTAAGCCGGATTGCGGCGCGGCCGCCAGCAAATGCTGCTCCAGCGGGCTCCGTTCCGCGCCAGCAACGACGATAAATAATCCGGCGAACATCATCAGCAGCGGCCAATCGACCTGCGCGTAAACCTGTTCCGGATGGACGTTGCGCGAGATCAGCAGGAGAACGGCTCCGCCGATGATCGCGACTTCCGCGATCGGCCAGCCGAGAACGAAAAACACCACCATCGCCGCCGAAATGCCGAGCGATTTGGCCAGCAGCACGCGATCCACTTCGATGTTCCGCGCCTCCGCCTGCACCGGCTGCGCGCGCCGGAATTCGCCGCGGTACAGCAACGCCAGAATCGCGATCGACACCACGATTCCCACGGCCGCGACCGGCGCGAGCGATCGCGCGAAGCTATTGTAGGCGATGCCCGAAAAACTTCCGATCAGCATGTTCTGTGGATTCCCGGTGAGCGTCGCCACGCTGCCGATATTCGACGCCATCGCCACGGCCAGCAGATACGGCACTGGATTGCGCCGCAGCGCCGAGGTGGTTTCCGCCACCAGCGGCGCCAAGACCAGGCAAACCGTATCGTTCACGAAAAACGCGGAAAGCACACCGGCGACGGCCGCCACGGCGGCCAGCAGAGTCAGCGAATGATGCGCGTGCTCCGCCACCCATTCGCTGACCAGCCCGAAAAATCCGGAAATGCGCAGGTTCGCGACCATGATCATCATCCCGAACAACAGCACGATGGTGTTCATGTTGATCGCGGCGAAAGCTTCGCTCAGCGTCAGCACGTTGGCCGCGACCATCAGGCTGGCGCCAATGATTGCCGCGCCGGTGCGGTCGACGCGCAGCCCGGGAATACGGCCCAGCGCAAGGACCAGGTAGGTCCCCAGAAAAATGAGGTTCGCCGCCATGAAAATGCGGCTACGGATGGCCCTCTTGCGTTCCCGCGTCGGGCCTGTTGCGCTGCGCGCGGGACATTTCGAGAATGTGATCCGCGGCTTGCTGCGGCCGGTCGATCGAGTGCACCTCGATATTGCTCGAGCTGCCGGCGGTCTGCATGGACAGGTCGCCCAGGCCGAAAATTCGCTGCCAGATCGTGCGCTGAACCGTAACTTCCTGGATCTTAATGAGTTCGAGCGTGCGCGTCGACTTGGAAAACAGGCCGATTTCTTCGCGCACCCGATCGTTGGTGATGGTCACCTTGATCATTCGCTTCTGAATGTGGCGAAGCAGCGTGAAGAATGCGAGAATGGCAGGGGCGATAAACGTCCATTTGCCCCATTCCTGGACGTCCGGATTTTCTCTTTCCGCCACCAGCAGGACCGCCAGTCCGATTGCCAGGAGTAGACAAAGGACATAGCTTAATTTGACGAATTTGAGCGACGGTCGCAGTTGCATCGCCCCAAAATTCTAGCATGACCGCACAATTGCCTGTCACAATAGGATAAAGATGGAAACTGAACATCCCGTAACTCGGGTTTTAGTAGTGGATGACGAAGAGTCGCAGCGCACGGCACTGGCGAGCATGATCGCGTTATGGGGGTACGCGGTCGAGACGGCTTGCGACGGTCAGGAGGCGCTCGAAAAGCTGGCGTCTTTCGGTGCGCACGTGATCGTGACCGATCTGATGATGCCGCGCATGGACGGCAACGAATTGCTGCGCCGATTGAAAGCGCAAGGCGGCGGGCCGCCCGTGATCGTGCAGACGGCCTTCGGGAATCTGGAAACGTCGATTGCGACGATTCACGACCTGGGTGCCTTCTGGTTCCTGGAAAAACCGGTGCAATCGCAGGCGCTGCGCCTGCTGCTCGACCGCGCGGCGAATCAGGGAAGGCTCGCCGAACACGCCGAGAGACTGGAACGGCAGTTGAGTTATCAGGGCCTGCTCGGCGATATGGCGGGAACCTCGCAGAAGATGCAGGAAGTGTTCGCACTGATCCAGCAAGTGGCGCCGAGCAAGGCCGCGGTGCTGATCACCGGCGAAAGCGGCACGGGAAAAGAGCTGGCCGCGCGCGCGATTCACGCGCTCAGCCCGCGCCGCGGCGGTCCATTTGTCGCCATCAACTGCGCGGCCATGCCCGACACGCTGATGGAGAGCGAGTTGTTCGGCCACGAGAAAGGCGCGTTCACCGGAGCCGTCGAACGCCGCGCCGGCTGTTTTGAATTGGCGCAAAATGGCACCGTTCTGCTCGATGAGGTCGGCGACATGCCGGTGAACACGCAGGCGAAACTGTTACGCGTGCTCGAAGACGGGCGGGTGCGAAGGCTCGGCGGAAAAAGCGAAGTGCAGCTCGATGTGCGCGTGATCGCGGCGACCAATTCGCCGCTCGATAATGCGATTCGCGAGGGCCGATTCCGCGAGGATTTGTATTATCGCCTCAACGTTTTCCCGATTCCCTTGCCGCCCTTGCGCGACCGCAAGGACGATCTGCCGGTTCTCGCCTCGGCGCTGCTCGAAGATCTGAATCGCAAGCACGCCACCAAGTGCACGGACGTTCATTCCGACGTGCTCGACCGTTTCCGGGCCTACAACTGGCCGGGCAACGTCCGCGAATTGCGCAATGTGCTGGAGCGCGCGGTGATCCTGGCCGGCGAAGGGACCATTCATGTGAATCATCTGCCGCCGGGCTTCGGAGGCGCGCCCGTGCCGGCGCCGGCGCTGACGTCGGAAAGCGGCGAATTGCGCGTTCCCGTCGGCTACACCATTGAGCAGGCCGAGCGCGCGCTGATCGAGCTGACCCTGGAACACACCAAGCACAACAAAACCCGCGCCGCGGAAATTCTCGGGATCAGCCAGAAAACGCTGTTCAATAAGTTGAAGGAATACGGCGCCCAAGGCGCGGCGGGCGTCGCCTGACGGAACCTTGAATCCTGCATCGATGTCGCTGCGTGTCCGCCTGATTCTGGTCATCGTCGCCCTGGTGACGCTGGTCGCGGCGGCGCTCTCGGTTTTGCACCTGGACACGCTGATCAATTCCCTTTCCGCGGACGCGCTCCAACGCAGCGATCAGGTGAGCCAGCAGGTGAAGAGCTACGTCGTCGACCAGGTGAACGACGTGTCGTCCGAGTATGCGATGCCCGCGAATGTCGATGAAACCATTGCGCTGTGGAACCAGATCATCACCTCCGATCCGGACATTACGCGGATGCTCAAAATGCTCGCCGCCACGTCGCAGAGCGTGGTGGAGATCAACGTCGCCGGAAAAACAGGCCAGATTCTCGCGTCCTCCGTCGATTCGCGCGTCGGCCGGAACATTGATTATCTGCAAACGTTACAGGCCTGGAATTCGCTGCCGCTGAATCGGCGCCTCGGCGATTTGTTCGGCACCAAGCCGGATTACCAGGTAACGGTCCCGCTCGGTCTGAACGGGCAGGAACTGTACACCATTCAAGTGGTCACCTCGACGGTTCTGCTCAGCCAGTTGTTGAAACCGGAATTGCAGACTGTGGTGATCATCTCCAGCGCGGCGCTGTTTGCGTCGTTGATCCTGACCGCACTGGCCACCAACTGGCTGCTGCGTCCGGTGCGCCGGCTGGAGCAGATGATCGACCGCATCGCACAGGGAAAATTCGGACGGCCGGAGAAACCCGGCGGGCTGGCCAAGGAATTCGCCGCGGTCGAAAGCAAACTGAACCTGCTGGGTGAGCAGTTTCGCGGCGCGCGCCAGGAAGCCAGCGAAATGCAGCACAATTTCGATCAGCTTCTGGAGCGCATGGAATCGCACCTGGACGTCGCTTCGCGGCTGACCGCGATCAGCCGCATCACCGGCAGCGTCGCGCACGAGATCAAGAATCCCTTGAACGCGATCGCGCTGCATCTGGACCTGCTGCGCGAAAGAATCGGCGGTCCGGAAGGGGAGTTGACGGCAGAAATCGACGTGCTTTCAAAAGAAGTGCGGCGCCTGGACCGGGTGGTGAAAACGTTCCTCGATTTTTCGCGCCCCGTCGACGTGCGTCTGGAAGAAGTGGACCTTTCGGCGCTGACGCGTGAAGTTTCCGACCTGATGAGGCCGCAGGCGCGGCTGGCGAAAATCGAGCTTCGCTTCGACGCGCCCGATCAGCCGGCATTGATCCGCGGCGACCCCGATATGCTCAAGCAGGCGCTGCTGAACTTAGTCACGAACGGCATCGACGCCATGAAGGAAGGCGGCGATCTGCGGCTGAGCGCCGGGCGTAACGGTGACGTGGTGACACTGGAGGTCGCCGACAACGGCCCGGGCATTCCGCCGGAGCTGCGCAACAAGGTTTTTCAGCTTTATTTCACCACCAAACCCAAGGGTTCCGGCATCGGGCTGGCGATGACGTACCGGGCGGTGCAGTTGCATAATGGTACTATCGATTTCACCAGTGAAGACGGCCGGGGAACTACTTTCCGTCTTCAGTTCCCTGCAATGGTCGGACATGGCTAACTCGCGCTCCACATCGCCGGGCATCGCTTTACTGGCGGGCTTATCGGTGTTTTCGAGCTCCTGTTTTTTCCATCATTCGCCGATGGTTTTCAATCCTCCGCCGCCGCACGCGCAGCCGCGAACGCCCTCGTCCACGCCGCCGCAGCTCCCTCCGCCGCCGCAGATTGCGGCCGATACCAGCGCGAACCTTGCGCCGCAGGTGCCGACGTCGATTCCGGAGCTGGCTCCGCCTCCGCAACCGAAACCACAACAGAAAAAATCCGCCACGGTAGCCGCACCCAGGCCCGTCCCGCCCGCGCCCACCGAGCAGGCGCCGCAGCCTCCGCGTCTGGGCCAGCTTTTCACGCCGGAACAGGAGCGCGAATATAATCGCAACATCGATGAGAACCTGGATCGCGTCAAACGCGCGCTGGCGATTCTTTCGCGAAAAAACCTCAACGCGGATCAGGCCGAGTCGGCGACGCGTATCGCCGCGTTTCAGAAGCAGGCGGAACAGGCTCGCGACGCGCACGACCTGGCCAGCGCGGATCTGCTGGCGCGCCGCGCGGCGACGTTAGCCGCCGACTTGTTGACTCGCGTGCCGTAGCTGTCGAGAAGTGGGGCAGGCTTGCAGCCTGCGGCGGATTTTTAATCCGCCTGTTCGCTTGCAAACGAAATGTGCGCGGGTTAAAAATCGGCGCGCGGCTTAGAAGCTGGCCCACCAAGGTAGTATCCCGCGATATTTTGCAGGATTCGATAGCGTAAGCCGTCAGGCTTGCGGTCTTCGCGGCTCGAACGGCTTGCCGTCTAAAAGCGCAAGCCTGGCGGCTTACGCCACTCTTTCACCCCAGGAAGCCGACATTCGAAGCCGGGAAATTGGCAAGATTCGGGAATACCGTCGCCAGAGCGCTCGCCGGCAGGCCGAACCAGGAGCATAGCGTTGCTCCGTATTGGTCGATCGAGGTAGTTGGAATCCAGCGGCCGCGAACGTCGGCGTCGTTTGGTCCGGCGAGCTGGAATGCCGGAAATTGGCCGAAAATCTGGCCGCCCTGTACCGCTCCGCCGAGCACCAGGTGATGGCTGCCCCACGCATGATCGCTGCCGTCTTCCGTGGTCGGCTGGAACGTGCGGCTGAAATCGGATTCGGTGAAGGTGGTGACGTTCGGCGCGACGCCCAACTCCTGCGTGGCGTCGTAAAACGCGGCGAGCGCGGGACTCAACTGCGGATAAAGATTGTTGTGCGTTTCGAGCTCGCCGGCATGGGTGTCGAATCCGCCCAGCGAACAGAAGAAAATCTGCCGCGTCATTCCCAGGTAGGAGGCCACCTGAATGATCTGCGCCACCTGCTTCAGCTG
>DATJNW010000167.1:0-17285 GCA_035507655.1 Bryobacteraceae bacterium
CGTGACGCGCGGTTTTTTGGAATCGATCGGCCAATGGAAATTCCCCGACGAGCGTCCCTTGCGCTACGAAGAAGTTCTCGCCGCAATTGGCGAATGGGGCGAAGTGATCTTTCAAAAAACGCTCTGGCCGCTGCTGCTGACCCAGGGAATGATTGTCGCAAAACGAAAGAGCGCCTTTGAAGAGGCCGCACCAGAAATCGCCAAAGCTGCTACAGAATTGTAAAACCCGGCGCGCCCTTTAGGTCGCGATCGAAGGAAACGGTGTCGCGGCAGCCGGCATCTTCGGCGATCGCGCCAATCAGGTAGTCGGCGAAGTCTCCTTTGCCGTTTCGATAGCGATCCAGTGCCATCCGAACGAGATTTTCGCGATCGATGCGAAAGATCTGCCGGGTCAGCAGCGCTTCGACACATTCTGCGATCTGGGATCTGGGAAACCCCTCGCTTCGCAGAACCCAAACCAGTTCGCAGAACACCGGCATTGCGACAAAGATTTGGTCTCGATTCTCCGCACAATCAGCGATGAAGGCGTCGGCCGCGCTTGCCTGGCTGGGGTCGTCCCTGGTGAACAGACGCACCAGCACGTTTGTGTCGAGTCCTCTCATCTAATCTCACCACCTCGCGGGCGATCAAGCCGTCCATTTCTCGGATGGTCAGGGGCGTCTTGGAAGGAGATTTCAGGATGCCCCGCAAGCTCTTCCATTCCCAGTTGAGCGGTTTCATCATCACGTTGCCGGATTCATCGAAAACAAAATCGACCTGGCTCCCCGCTGCGAGGTTCAATCGATCCCGAACTTCCTTAGGGATGGTGATCTGGCCCTTGCTGGTTATTGTGGCGGTCATGTTCCTTACCTAAGGTAAGGATAGCATCCTACTGCTTCGCCGGACCATACAAAATCCTCCCCGGCCGCTCATTGGTCAACTTCCCGTCATCGATCACGATCTTGCCGTTCACCACCACGTACTTCACTCCGACCGCGTAGGAATGAGGCTTCTCAAACGTCGCCGTATCCGCCACCGTCGCCGGATCGAAGATCGCCAAATCGGCCTTCATCCCCGGACGAATCAGCCCGCGATCGTACAATTTCAGCCGCTGCGCCGGCAATCCCGACATTTTGTGCACCGCGTCTTCGAGCGTGATCACATGCAACTCCCGCACATATCGCCCGAGCACGCGCACGTTGGTCCCATAGCTCCGCGGATGCGGCGCGCCCTGTCCGAATGTCGGAATTTCGCCATCCGACGCGACCATCGTGAACGGATATTTCATAATCCTTTGCACGTCCTCTTCGCTGATCGCGTGAAAGACCGCCGAGCAGCCGCCCGAGTGCTGAATCTCCATCGCCGTTTCCGCCGCGTTTTCAAACGTCACTTCGCGCCCGCGATCTTTCGTAATCTGCGCCAGGTTTTTTCCATCGAGCGCGTGATTCCACGCGCAACTGGCCATCACCACGTTGGCCGGATCGCCTCCGCCGCGATCGAACTTGATCCGCTCGACAATCGCAATTTTGATTCGCGCCCGCGTGTCGACGGTATCCAGCCGCTCGATCAGCGCCTTCTGGCCGCCTTCCTGATAATTCTGCGGGATCAGGCTCGCCGTGCCGGTGCTCGACGCGGTGTACGGATACTGATCGATGGTCACGTCCACGCCGCGCGCCCGCGCTTCGTCCACCAGTTTCAGCGTCTCGACGCTTTTGCCCCAGTTCGCCTTGCCGATAATTTTGTGATGCGTGATCTGCGTCGGCATGTGACCCTCTTCGCCGATGCGAATCGTTTCGCGGACGCTGTCTAAAATGCCGGCCGCTTCGTCGCGCATGTGCGAATGATGCATGCCGCCCATCTCGCCCGCCACTTTTTCCACCGCGATCACTTCCTCGGTCGGCGTAAAATTCCCGGGAACGTAAAACAGCCCGGTGGTCACGCCGAAAGCCCCATCGAGCATCGCCTGGCGGGTGATCTGCCGCATTTTTTCGAGCTCTTCCGCCGTCGCGGGGCGATTCACCAGGCCCATCACTGCCTGGCGGATACTGCCCTGCCCGGCGAAAGTTCCAAAATTGGGAGCCGGATGCGCCGCCGCTACGCGATCCAGAAACGGCTTGATCGGCAGTGGCGAACTGCCGTCAGGACCCTCCATTAAAGTGGTTACGCCCTGCCGGATGTAGTTCTCCGCCGCCGGATGGGCGAAAATCCCACGGCGGGAGTGGGTGTGAATGTCGATAAATCCCGGGGCGACCACCAGGCCCTGCCCGTCAATCCGCCGGGCAGCCGATGCCGCGTGCAAATCGCCGAGGGCGACGATGGTATCGCCCTTCACACCAACGTCGGCGTAAAACCAGGGGTCGCCCGAGCCATCGATAACTTTAGCCCCGGTGACAATGAGATCAAGCGATTGGGAAAACGCGGGAGCGAGTACAAAAAGCGTGAGCAAGGCGGCGCGCATGCTGCCATTGTGACACGGCGCTTGTGTCAGCGCGTCACGTTTTTGGATTACGGCGGCGTTCTTCGCTGGGCTTCGGCGATGAGGAAATCATCTCGAAGAACAAAGAAACAATCAATAATCCGGCGATTGCGGCTCCGATCAGCATAGGCGACCCCATTTCCATCCTGCCTTCATTCCTGCACGCGGGATTCCACGAATCCCCACGTCTGCTATATCGGCAGGTTCCAGTTTCTCTTTCCCACTTTTTATGATTTCTGTGGGAACTCTGTTTCAACAGATGCGCGCGGATGCGCCACTGTTGCAGCTTCGACGATAATTTCTTTTAAATGTCTTTTAATCTCGAAGCGGTACAGCAAGCGCGCCGCAACATCGCTCAAATCGCGCTGCGCACACCATTAGTAAAACTGAATGCGGACGGCCAGGTGTTCCTGAAGCTCGAAAACCTTCAGCCGATCGGGTCGTTCAAAATCCGCGGCGCGGCCAATGCTATGGGTAACGCCGGCCGGGAAAAAATTGCGCGCGGCGTACTGACCGCATCGGCCGGCAATATGGCGCAGGGAGTGGCGTATTGCGCGGGTCGAATGGGCGTCGCGGCGACGGTGGTGACCCCGGAAACCGCGCCCGAAACCAAGCTCAAGGCGGTTCAGCGCCTGGGTGGACGCATTATCAAAGTCCCCTTCGATACCTGGTGGCGAACCTTCGAGGAACGGGCGTTCCCAGGAGTGGACGCTACATTCATCCACGCCTTCGACGACGCCGACGTCCAGGCCGGCAACGGGACCATCGGGCTGGAGCTGCTCGAAGACCTTCCCGATTTGGAATCGGTCGTAGTACCGTGGGGCGGCGGCGGCCTATGCTGCGGGATCGCCGCGGTGGTTAAGGCGCTGCGGCCGTCGGTGCGCGTCTATGCCGTCGAATGCGAAACGGGCGCGCCGCTTTCGGCCGCGTTCGCCGCCGGACGACCGGTGACGGTCGATTACCGGCCATCGTTCGTCGATGGAATCGCCAGTAAAACGGTTTTTCCTTCGATGCTCGAACTGGCGCGGAAGCTGGTGGACGAGGTTCGAGTGGTGACGCTTCAGGAAGCGGCCGAGGCCATGCGATTCGTCGCCGAGCGCAACCGGGTGATTTGCGAAGGCGCCGCGGCCTGCGCGGTGGCGGCGGCCCGGCGGATCGACGGAAAGGTCGTGGCCATCGTTTCCGGCGGCAACATTGATCTCCAGAAGTTCGCCGAGATTGCCGGAGGGTAACCATACTTAATCGCTGAGTTTGGATGCGCAGCTTGCGTCAGAGTGGGGGCTGCCAATTCGGGTTTTCGGCTGTTCGTCTGCGATAAAATGAGGCAAATGTCCAAACAATACTCGGCTGCGCCGGCGATGTCCATCGATCCGGCGAAAAAATATTCGGTGACCTTCGACACCTCCCGCGGCGAAATCGTGTGCGATCTGTTCGCCAAGGACGCGCCGAAAACCGTCAACAATTTCGTTTTTCTGGCGCGCGAAAATTTTTATGACGGCACCGTTTTTCATCGCGTCATCGACAATTTCATGATTCAGGGCGGCGACCCGACGGGAAGCGGCCGCGGCGGTCCCGGTTATCGTTTTGAAGACGAGACCAAGGGCAATCCGAACAAGCACGACGTGGGAACGCTGTCGATGGCCAATGCCGGTCCGAACACCAACGGCAGCCAGTTTTTCATTACACACGTGGTGACGAACTGGCTGGACGGCAAGCACACCGTGTTCGGCAAGGTCCGCAAGGGACAGGATGTGGTGAACGCGGTGAAGCAGGACGACAAGCTGAATCGGGTGACGATTACGGAAGAATAGTTTGTGGGGCGGGCTCTTAGCCCGCGCGTCCGCCTGCTCGAGTGGAAGAAAGCGCCGGCGCCGGTTAAGAACCGGCGCGCAGGCTGAGAGCCTGCCCCACAAGGTACAACACGGCGGCTCCGTAAACGCCGGCCATGGCGTCGTCAGCGACAATGCCCCATCCGCCGGGTAATTTTTCAAGCTGGCGCACCGGCGGCGGCTTCCAGATGTCGAACAGGCGGAATAAGACAAATGCGGCGAGAAACGTTTTCCAGTTGAGCTGCGCTGCTCCGGCCAGGGTGATCCATTGGCCGACCACTTCGTCGACCACCACGATCTGCGGATCTTTGCGGCCGACCTCGCGCGCAGTAACGCCCGCGGCCCAGATTCCGGGAACGGCCAGAATCAGGCCGAAGATCGCAAAGGGCCATCCTTGATAATGGGTCGGCGCGGCGATAAACCATGCGATGACGATCGCGGCCAGCGATCCCGCGGTTCCGGGACCGGCCGGCGCGTAGCCGCAGAAGAACCACGTCGAGAGGACTCGCGCCGTTAACGCAAGTGTGCGCTTCAATCTTCGTCGTCCTCATTCGACGGAGTCGACTGGAGCGGCGCCGGGATCACGTATTTTTCCGAAGCCCAGTTGCCCAGATCGATCAGCCGGCAGCGCTCGCTGCAAAACGGCATGTCGGGATCGGCCGGAGCGACGGGCTTTCCGCAGATGGGACAATTCATACCGCGATCTGCACCAGCGACGGCGCGGGCGCGTCAATCAATTCTCCGGCCAAATCGTAATCGTGCGCCTGGCGGATACGCATTTTGCGAATCTCGCCGGAGCGCAGCGGATGCTCGCCGGGATCGGAGATGTAGCACACGCCGTCGATTTCGGGAGCCTGCGTGGACAGCCGCGCCTGCCATACCAGCTCGGAATCCTCGGACGGCCCTTCGACCAGCACCGGCAGTTCCTGCCCGATCAGCGCGCGATTGCGCCGCCGCGAAATTTTGCGTTGCAGCGCCATTAAACGCCGTTTGCGCTGATAAATGGTTCGCGCATCGATTTTCTGATCCAGATGAAAACTCGCGCTGGTGTCTTCGTCGGAATAAGAAAACACGCCGAGACGATCGAACCCGGCGGCTTCGACGAATTGGCACAGCGTTTCGAAATCGGCGGGCGATTCGCCGGGAAATCCCACGATCATGCTGGTGCGAATGGCGACGCCGGGGATGGTTTTGCGGACGCGCTCGATCAGCTTCAGAAAAATGTCGCCATTCGCGCCGCGCTTCATGCGCTTCAGCACCGCGGCGCTCGCGTGTTGCAGCGGCATGTCGATATATTTGACCAGCGCGTCATGCGCAGCGATCGTGTCCAGCAGCTTTTGCGTGACCTTATTGGGATACGCGTAGAGAAACCGCACCCATTTTTCGCTCGGCGTTTCGATCTGCGCCAGACGCGCCAGCAGCTCCGCTAAGCCGTGTTTCATGCCGAGGTCTTCGCCGTAACAGGTGGTGTCCTGGCCGATTAAGTTGATCTCGCGGACGCCCTGCTGGAACAGCCGCGTGGCTTCGCTGATCACCGATTCGAAGCGCCGGCTGCGGAATTTTCCGCGATACTGCGGGATCACGCAGAAAGTGCAGGGATGGTCGCACCCTTCGGCGATTTTGATGTAGGCGAAATGGCGCGGCGTGGAAAGAACGCGCGGCGTCAGGTCGTGGTAGAGATAGGCGTCGAAAGGATTGGGCGCGGGGTCGACGCCTTCACAAAGTTGCGTGATCTCTTCCAGTTCATTGGTGCCGATCACGGCGTCCACTTCCGGAATTTGCTTCCGAATCTCGGCGCGGTAACGTTCCACCAGGCATCCGGCGACGATCAGGCGCTGCGCGCGGCCGGTTTTTTTGTACTCGGCCATTTCGAGGATGGTATCGACGGATTCCTGCTTGGCCGGATCGATGAAGCTACAGGTGTTGACCACGATCACGTCGGCATCGGAGGGATGCGGCGTTAGCTGGTGACCGGCGTGGGTAAGCTGGCCCATCATCACCTCGCTATCGACGAGGTTTTTGGGGCATCCGAGGCTGACGAATCCGATTTTCAAGGGAGAAATTTCAGGATAACAGGTGGCATAAGCCGCCAGGCTTGTGCTCCTGACTTTCTGGTCGCACTCGGCATGAATAACTTACAGCCGGGAACGGAGTAGACGGCATTGATATCGCTGACGCAACCTTGAGCAACCCCCGGTCAGTATGGGTGCGCCACCAACGGACCGAAGCAACTGGTTGGATCAAGTATATTAGCGCCGACTACTCTGTCCCAGTGCGACCATGGCCGTGAACAAGAGGGGTCTGTCCGCTTTTTTCAGCACCCTGCTAGGCGCCACTTGAAACCGCTAAGATCAGAGCATGCGACTCGTCGAACGGATGTCCCGCTTGGGGACGGAATCTGCGTTTGAAGTTTTGGCCCGGGCGCGCGCGCTCGAAAAACAAGGCCGCAGCATCATTCATCTGGAAATCGGCGAGCCCGATTTTCCCACGCCGGCGCACATTCGCGACGCGGCCAAAAAGGCGCTCGATGAGGGCTGGACCAAATACGGTCCGACCCAGGGAGACCCGGAGCTGCGCGAATCGATCGCCGCCTATATTTCCCGCACGCGCGGCATCCGCGTGGGAGCCGAACGCGTCTGCGTGACGCCGGGCGCGAAGCCGATCCTGTTTTTCCTTGTGACCGCGCTGGTCGAAGACGGCGATGAAGTGATTTATCCCGACCCGGGGTATCCGATTTACGAATCGATGATCCGTTTTCAGGGCGCCAAGCCGGTGCCGATTCCGCTGCTTGAAAAACGTAATTTCTCGCTCGACGTGGATTTGTTCGAATCGCTGTTGACGCCCAGAACGAAAATGGTGATTCTAAATTCGCCGCACAATCCGACCGGCGGAGTGATTCCGCGCGCGGATATCGCGCGGATGGCGGCGATCCTGCGCGACCGCGACCTGATCGTGCTCAGCGATGAAATTTATTCGCGCATCGTCTTCAGCGGGGAGCCGGTGTCCCTCGCCAGTTTTGATGGAATGCTCGAAAAAACGGTCATTCTCGACGGATTTTCCAAAACCTTTTCAATGACCGGATGGCGGCTGGGCTACGGCGTCATGCCGGAGTGGCTGGCGCACGCGGTGGTGATGCTGATGGTCAACTCCAATTCCTGCACGGCGAGTTTTTCGCAGCGCGCCGCGATTGCCGCGCTTGAAGGTCCGCAGGACTGCGTCGATCAGATGGTAGCCGAATTTCGCCGCCGCAGCGAAGCGATCACCGCCGGGTTGAACCGCATTCCCGGATTCCGCGCCCACCAGCCGGCGGGCACGTTTTACTCTTTTCCGAACGTCGCCGGGACCGGGATGGGATCGAAAGAGATGGCCGATTTTCTGCTGAACGAAGCGGGCGTCGCGTGCCTGGACGGCGCGGCGTTCGGGCGCTACGGCGACGGCTATGTGCGCTTCAGTTGCGCCAATTCGCTAAAGAATATCGAGGAAGCGCTGAGCCGCATCGAGAAAGTTTCCGAGCGCTGGGCGCGGCCGGTCAGTTCTCGATAATATTGATGCCGATGCCCATATTGGGCGGAGCGATTTCAGCGAACGGCACCGCCAGAAATTTGGCGACCTGGGCGGCCATCGCCGTTTCGGCCCCCTGGCCCGACATGAGCACCGCGGAGCCGACGGACGTCGTCGAGGAGGTTTTCTGGTGATCGAGAGCCAGCTCCCGGCCGTCCTTGAAGACGATCACGGATTGGGCCACCAGCACCGGCTGCTGCACCGGCTGATTCTGGTCGTTGGGCGTGTTGTTCATCTGCCATTGCTTACGCGTTTCGATCCGGAACACGTCGGAGATGGCAAAGGTCGAATCGCGCGCTCCGATCAGCCGTTTCTTTTGATACCGGATCAACCCGCTGGTTTTGCTGGCACTGACGGTGATGGAAGAGCTGAGCAGGATGACCGCGACCCCGATCACGGCCAGGCCCGCGGCAATCCAGACGGCATAACGGTTGTGGAGATAGATTCCAGCCAGCACGCCGGCGATGACCAAGGCAATTCCGACCACCATGCCCTGCGTGCGGCCCTCTTGAAGCTCCAGTTCATCGGATGAAACTTTGGTGATTTTCATCGGCGCCTCCGGCGATCTATAACGTGCAATTTTCCGGAATTTCGGCTCAGGCGCGACGATTATTTGCGCAGGAGGACTTCGCCCTCAAACCCCGGCATGACAAATCTGTGCGAAATCCGCGCCATTCAACCTTTTCATACAAAGGCTGACTGCCGGGCAAGCTGTGGACGATGAATGCCGCGATAGCGCTCACGGGGCGAGCCACGGCGCCAGATCGACGGATGCAGCCTGGCCCAGATCAACATGAATCGTTTGCGCGGCCGCTTCGTCGAGGATTTCCTGGTCCATTTCGCTGACGTCGAAAGTGGAAAGTACCCGATAATCGCCGGGCGGAAGGCCGTCGAAATGAGCGTGGCCCTTGACGTCGGCGAGCACCACGCGATCGCCGTGCAGCGAACGGCGCGCAGCCGCGTCGACCGGCCACAAAAAGACCGGCGCGCCGGGAACGGGCTGGCCGTCCTGGATGACGCTGGCGTCAAGCTGCGCGGCCTGGTTTGAAACGGTGACAGTGATCTCCGCGACGGTGCGCGTGGCGGGGATGAAAATCGTGAACCAGTCGGGCGGCAGCACCGCGTTCACCGTCTCGCGGCGGATCGCGCCGAAGGCGGAGATCGATTCAACGTATTGGCCCGGCGCCACGCGCGCCGTCAGTTCCCAGTGGCCGGGCGCCAGGCGCGTGCGCGGTTTGATCTCCTGCTCCGGTTCGCTTTCGTCGAGATCCTGGCGTTTGCCGATGACGGTAAGCGCAGTATTCGCGGGGCGAACGTGGATCAGCACCGTCGGCGGCGGCGTGAGCTGGACGTTGCCGTTTTCCGTATCGTGATCGAGGCTCAGCTCGAAAAATCCGGCGTCGCCGTTGCCGCGCGTGGCCAGAACTTCGTAAGTGGCCGGCGCCAGTCCTTGAAACGTGTAAATTCCATTGCATCCGCCTTCGACGCTCTTGCGTCCGGTTTCTGAAGTCAGCGTGACCACGATTCGCGTTTCCGCGGGCGGCGCTTCGGGGGGCAGCGGCTCGCACTGAACTTTGCCGCTCAGGTGAAATAAGCGGCCGGCGATGGGGCGCAGATCGGCGTCGATGGTATCGCTGTCGAGCACCGCCCGCTGCATGTGCGCCTCCCGCGTTTCGAGCGTTTCCGGACCCCAGGTGGGCAACAAACCGGTGCCGTCGTCGAGCGTGGTGGCGACGGTTCGCACCCAATAATTTCCCGGATCGAGGCCGTGAACGCGATACACGCCGCGATCGTCGCTGACCGCGCGTCCGGCCGAAACCAGCGGCAGGCGCGCGCGATAAGCGATGACCGCGACGTCCGATAAGCCGATGCCGTTTTCATCGAGCACGCGTCCGGTGATGGCGCCCTGGCGGTACATGCGCAGCTCGGCGAACAGGTCGGAATCGGCGGTGACCACGATCGGCGTGCCCTGGCCTTCGGGCCGGCGCTGGCCGTAGGCGCAGGGGAAATACGGCTCGCGCAGGGCGGTCAGGATGTAGGAGCCGTCGGGAACGTCGATGAAGACGAAATGGCCGCTTTTCTCGGCGCGGCCTTGCAGAGGTTTCAGCGTCACGCCGGGCGCGGGGATGGGATCGAGGCGCACACGCGCCCGGGCGAGCGGCAGGCCGGAGGCGTGTTCCAGCACCACGCCGCGGACGACGCCGGCCTGAACCGCGGCGCAGAAAAGAAACAGGAGAACGCAGCCCATTTTTGAATCATGACGATGCGGAGGGCGCCAGCGTGCAGAAGACCAGCTACCCGAGGCGCACAAGTGGGCAGAGACCAAACCGGCCCATCGTAAATGGGGCAGGGTGCTGAAGCAGGAATGCCTTACAGGCGGGGACAGAATCGCGGCTTGGAGTTTACACTGGAAAATCAGTGTCCCGCAAGAGTCCTGTCCGGAAATCCGAACCGCCCCTCCGCCGTTCACGACTCGACGTCTGGATCTGCGCCGGGCTGCTGGCGGCGACAGTCGCGGTTTACAGCCAGGCCGGCTCGCACGATTTCGTCGATTACGACGATCCCGTTTACGTTGCGAATAATCCGCACGTTCGCGATGGATTCACCTGGGACGGCATCCGATGGGCCTTCACTTCCTTCGACGACGACAACTGGTTTCCGCTCACCCGCCTTTCGCACATCCTCGATTGCCAGATCTTCGGACTCGACGCCGGAATGCAGCACTGGACCAATGTGCTCCTGCACTTGATGAGTACTCTGTTGCTCTTCGCGCTGCTGAAACGGATGACCGCGGCTCGCTGGCCCAGCGCTTTTGTCGCCTTCGCCTTCGCGCTGCATCCGTTGCATGTCGAATCGGTGGCATGGATCGCCGAGCGCAAGGACGTTCTCGGCGCGCTCTTCTGGTTCGTGACCATGTGGGCCTACCTGCGATACGTGGAGCAGCCCTCGCTCGCGCGATACCTCGGCGTCATCGCGGCATTTGGGTGCGGGTTGATGTCTAAACCGATGATCGTCACGCTGCCGTTCGCGCTTCTGCTGCTCGACTATTGGCCGCTGCGGCGGCTGAAGGCGGCACCGCGCGTGTTCCTGGAAAAACTGCCGCTGATCGCGCTCTCTATCGCCGTGTCGGCGATCACGCTGATGGCGCAGAGCCAGGGCCGCGCGGTCGTCGCGGTCCAGCGCATTCCGCTGGGGCTACGGCTGGAAAACGCGGTCATTTCCTACGTCGTTTATGCCGGAAAATTTCTGTGGCCGGCGAATCTTGCAGTCTTTTATCCCTATCCCCAGGCGTTTCCAGCGTGGCAATGGATCCTGGGCGGGGCCGCGCTCGCGGGGATCACGCTCACCGTGATCCTGCAACGGAATCGCCGGCCCTATCTGATCACCGGATGGCTCTGGTACGTCGGCACTCTGGTGCCGGTAATCGGGTTGGTGCAGGTGGGCGCACAGGTCCGCGCGGACCGGTACACCTATATCCCGATGATCGGCGTTTCGGTGATGATCGCCTGGGGTGTGGCGGAAGCGGTGCGCTACCGCCGTACCCTGGCGCGACCCATCGCCTGGGCCGGCGCGGCCGTCGGAGTGACCTGGTGCGCGGTCACCTGGCAGAATCTGGAATACTGGCGGAATACCGAGACGCTGTTCACCCATGCGATTCAGGCGACGGGTCAGAATTTCGTCGCCTATAACAATCGCGGCCTCTTCCGCCGGCGCGCCGGCCGAATTGCGGACGCGCTCGCCGATTTCGAAAACGCAGCGCAGATCCTGCCGGAAGATCCGCGGGCGCAGGACAATCTGGGCGAAGCCCTGACCGTCGCCGGACGAGTCGATGAAGCCATTCCACATCTGGAGAAAGCGATTCGCCTTCGCCCGGCCGACGCCAAGGGGCACCTGGATTTGGCTTCGGCGCTGTTGCGAGCCGGCCGCACGGATGAAGCGGCAACGGAACTCGCGGCGACGCTGCGGCTGGATCCGGACGATCGCGACGCGGAGTACCGGCTCGGCGCGGTGCTCGTGAATCAGGGACGCACGGCGGAGGCTCTGCCGCATTTCGCGCGGGTGCTTCCGGCTTTGATCGAGCAGGTCCGCCGGAGTCCGGAAGACGCGGACCTTCATTACAACCTCGCCGAGGTTTACGTGTTGATGGGCCGCAGCGACGAGGCGATCGACGAATTCGGCGCCGCGCTACGGCTGCGGCCGGACGACCCGGATGCTCATTTCAATCTCGGTCTGGCGCTTTCCCGGCGCAATCGGCTGGAGCAGGCGGCCGAACAGTTTTCCACTGCCGCGCGTCTCCGTCCCGGCGACGTGAGGGCACATTTTGAACTGGCCCGGACGCTCGCCGCCATGGGCCGGAGGGACGGCGCGGCAGCCGAATATTCGCAGACGTTGCGCCTCGCGCCGGATTTTGCGGCGGCAAAAGCGGGACTCGAACAGCTACAAAGACCCCGTTAGCCTTCGAGATCGGCTTGAAATTGAGAACGATGGCCGGCGTGGCCGGTCAATTGGCGGCGTCCAGCTGTGGCTGACCGGATCATGTGCGGTCATGAAGTACGTCCCGCGTCAGTGCAGCCAAGGCGTCGCTTTCTTCGCCCAAACGCTTTCCGGCGCTTTTTTCTGCAATTCCTCAGCGGTCGCGGTGAGCGCGGTGTGATCGTGGCTGCCGCTATACTTGCTCACGCCGCCCCAGTAAATCGCCTCCGGCGCCGAAGACGTCTGCGGAAATTTTTCGGCCACTTCGCCGAACAGGCGTTCCGCATCCGCGAATTTCTTTTGGTCGAAGGCGAGCCTCGCCAGGGCCATTTCGAGCTGCGCCTGAAATTCGTCCTTCGGCAGATAGCCCTCAATGCGGTGCCGCTCCGAGCCTTTGGAATCGAGAATCAAAACCGTCGGCGTCCAGTTCGCTTCGAAGCGATGGAACCACGCCGGATGTTCCTTGATATGCGCTTCCACCGGCAGAAAATTCGCGTTGATGAAGCTGGCGACGGCTTCATCCCCGTAGGACTCGGCTTCCAGCCGAGCACAAGCGCCTCAAGCCGGAGCCGCGCTGAAATCGAGCAGGATGGGCCGGCCCGTCTGCTGCGCCTGGGCCAGAGTGGAATCGACGTCTTTGCTCCATTGAACGGGCATGAACTGATTTTATACCTGCGCGACCATTTTCCGTTTCTGCGTAACGTAAGTCCACAGGAAACCGAAAATGTGCGCCGGCCGGCGGAAGCCGCGTCCGCCAGGACGGGGCCCGATCTTCGATACGATGGAAGCGCATGCCGCTGAATCCTCGTGCCGGTGAACCCGCCCAAGCTTCCGATCTGGTCGATATTCCGCGCCTGATCACTGCCTATTTCGCGGATCGGCCCGCGCGGCCGGTTTCGTTTGGAACCTCCGGCCATCGCGGATCGTCGCTCGACGGCGCGTTCAACGAATGGCACATTCTGGCGATCGCGCAGGCGATTTGCGTTTATCGCGCGCAGAACGGAATCGACGGGCCGCTGTATATGGGCTTCGATACGCACGCGCTTTCCGCGCCCGCATTCGCCAGCGCGATGGAAGTCCTGGCGGCGAACGAAATTGAAGTGCGCATCGCGCCGCACGGCGAATTTACGCCGACGCCGGCGGTTTCGCACGCGATTCTGAGCTACAATCGCGGGCGCCAAAAGGGATTGGCGGACGGAATCGTGATCACGCCGTCGCACAATCCTCCGGAAGACGGCGGATTCAAATATAATCCCCCGCACGGCGGCCCGGCTGACAGCAAGACGACCGGGTTTATCCAGGGGCGAGCCAACGAATTTCTGGAACACGATCTGAACGGCGTGAAACGCATTCCGTTCGCGCGGGCGATGCGCGCCGCGACCACGCGGGAACACGATTTCATGGCGCAATACACCGCGGATTTAAGCCATGTAATCGACATGGACGCCGTGCGCCAGGTGAATTTCGGAATCGATCCGCTGGGCGGCGCGGGCGTGCATTATTGGGCGCCCGTCTGCGAAAAATACAAGCTGAAACTGACCGTGGTGAACCAGACGGTCGACCCCACGTTTCGTTTCATGACGCTCGATTGGGACGGGCGCATTCGCATGGATCCGTCGTCGCCCTACGCCATGCGCAGCCTGATCGCGCTGAAGGAAAAATTCGACGTGGCCGCGGCCTGCGACACCGATCATGACCGTCACGGCGTGGTGGCGCGCAGCGGGCTGATGCAGCCCAACCATTATTTATCGGTGTGCGCCGATTATCTGTACCGGAACCGGCCGGGCTGGCCGGCGCGCGCGGCGGTCGGCAAAACGGTCGTGTCCAGCAGCATGATCGATCGCGTGACGGCGGGCCTCGGCCGCGAACTTTTCGAAGTGCCCGTGGGCTTCAAATTTTTCGTGGATGGATTGCTCAACGGATCGCTTGGCTTCGGCGGCGAGGAAAGCGCTGGCGCGTCGTTTCTCGATCGCGAGGGCGCGCCGTGGAGCACGGATAAGGACGGAATTATCGCCGCGCTGCTCGCCGCCGAAATTACCGCGCGCGTGGGCCGCGATCCGTCGGAGATTTATGCGTCGCTGTGCGAAAAATACGGCGCCCCGGTGTATGAGCGAATCGACGCTCCGGCCAATGCGGCGCAACGGGACGCGCTCGGGAAATTATCGGCCTCGGCGATTTCGGTTTCCGAGCTGGCCGGCGAAAAAATTCAGCGGATTTTGACGCACGCGCCCGGCGACGGCAATCCGATCGGCGGCGTGAAGGTGATCGCCGACAGCGGCTGGTTCGCCGCGCGGCCCTCGGGGACCGAAGACGTCTACAAAATTTACGCGGAGAGTTTCCGCGGCGCGGATCATCTCAAAAAAATTCAGGACGAGGCTCGTGCAATCGTGGCCCAGGCGTTCGCGGCGGGATCTGCGTAAAATCGAGAGAGCGGCGAGAAAGGAAACATGCACAGGATCGGCATTATCTACGGGATGGAAAACACGTTCCCCGGCGCGCTGGTCGACCGCATTAACTCGATGCGGGTCGACGGCGTCACCGCGGAACACATCCATATCGGCGGAATCAAAATGGCCGAGCCGTCAGGCTATCGCGTCATCGTCGATCGCATCTCGCATGACATCGCGTTCTATCGCGCGTATCTGAAAAACGCGGCCCTGAACGGCACGACGGTCATCAACAATCCGTTCTGGTGGGGCGCCGACGACAAATTTTTCAACTATGCGCTCGCTTCGCAAATCGGCATCGCCATTCCGCCCACCGTTCTGCTGCCGCACAAGTCGCACCCCCCGGGAACCACCGAGCACTCCATGCGCAATCTGATTTATCCGCTCAACTGGCAGGAGATTTTCGATTACATTCGCTTTCCTGCGTATCTGAAACCCTATAGCGGCGGCGGCTGGAAGCATGTATATAAGGTGGAGACGCCCGAAGAGCTGTTTCGCGCCTACGATCAAACCGGGGACCTGTGTATGACCCTGCAACGCGCCGTCAACTTCGACGATTATTACCGCTGCTACGTGGTCGGGCAGAAAAAAGTTCACATCATGCGCTACGATCCGCGGCGCCCGCACGCGCATCGTTATGTGCTGGACGGTCCGATCGTCGATCCGGCGATGCATGCGCGGCTCACCGACGATTGCCTGAAAATCTGCCGCGCGCTCGGCTACGATTTGAACACGGTGGAGTTCGCGGTGGAAGAAGGGGTGCCGTACGCGATCGATTTTTTGAATCCCGCGCCGGACGCGGATTATCATTCGGTCGGCCCCCGGAATTTTGAGTGGATCGTCGATGCCGTGGCCGAGTTCGCCGTGGAGGAAGCGTTGAAAAAGCCCGCGCCGCTCGAGATGCGATGGGCGCGCTTCCTGACCGCCACAGCGGGATGATTTTATGCGCCCCAGCTTCACCATCGGAATTGAGGAAGAGTATCAGACCATCGACCCGGTGACGCGCGATCTGCGCTCGCACATCGGCACCGGAATCATCGAGCAGGGTCGCATGCAGTTGCAGGAATGCGTCAAACCGGAGATGCACCAGAGCGTGGTCGAGGTGGGCAGCGGGATTTGCCACAACATTCAGGAAGCGCGCGAGGAACTGCGCACGCTGCGCCGCACCATTATCAACCTGGCGCGCGATCATGGCCTGCACGTCGGCGCGGCCGGCACGCATCCTTTTGCCGACTGGCGCAAGCAGGGAATTTATCCCGATGAGCGATATCAGATCATCGTCGAAGACATGAAAACCGTCGCCCGCGCCAACCTGATTTTCGGATTGCACGTGCACATCGGCGTGGAGGATCGCGAAACGGCGATTCATCTGATGAACGCCGCGCGCTATTTCGTGCCGCACCTGCTGGCGCTATCGACCAATTCGCCGTTCTGGCTCGGCATGGATATGGGATTGAAGTCGTACCGCTGCAAAGTGTTCGATAAGTTTCCGCGCACCAATATTCCGGATTATTTTCCAAGCTGGGGCGAATATCAGAGCTTCGTCGATCTGCTGGTGCAGACGCATTGCATCGACAACGCCAAAAAAATCTGGTGGGACATCCGGCCGCATCCCAATTTTCCGACGCTCGAATTTCGCTGCTGCGATATTCCGATGCGGATGGACGAGACCATTGCGATCGCGGCGCTGATCCAGGCGACGGTCGCGAAATTGTACAAGCTGTACGAAGCGAATCAGGGTTTTCGTTTGTATCGGCGCGCGCTGATCATGGAAAATAAGTGGCGCGCCGCGCGATACGGGCTGGACGGCAAGCTGATCGACTTTGGCCGCAAAATCGAAGTGCCGATGCGCGATCTGGTGGAAGAATATCTGGCGTTCGTCGATGACGTGGTGGATGAGCTGGGCTCGCGGCGCGAAGTGAATTCGATTCGCGAGATCGTCGCGCGCGGCAGCGGCGCGGACCGCCAGTTGCGCGTGTTCAAGGAAACCGGAGATTTGACGCGCGTGGTCGATTACATTATTGAGGAGACGGAAACGTCGGTTCATGAACAATCTGCGATCCATTCGGTTTGATCCCGAGTACACCCCCGGCGCGCGCAACGCGGTGAACGTTTGCCTGCGCATCCAACGGAACGAAAAAGTGACGCTGATCACCGATCATGCCTGCCTGGAAATCGCGGCGAGCCTGGCGGCGGAGCTCGATTCGCTGGGCGCGCCGTATCGCGCGTTTGTCCTGGAAGAATTGGCGCCGCGCCCGCTGCGCGATATGCCGGCCGCGATTTTAGAAGATATGGAATCGAGCCAAGTGAGTATCTACGCCGTGGTCGCCCAGGCCAATGAGCTGCGAACCCGGATGCAGATGACCGACGTGGTGAATCGCCGCCACATCCGCCACGCGCATATGGTGAATATTGAGCGGCGGATCATGCTGGAGGGCATGCGCGCGGATTTCCATAAAGTGGACGAGCTGAGCATCAAGGTGCTGGAGATCGCGCAAAACGCGAAAGTGATCCGCGCAA
>DATJNW010000168.1:0-15682 GCA_035507655.1 Bryobacteraceae bacterium
GCAACGGACGGAACCGCGGATCGATCTGCAGATAGACCACCCACGGTTCACGATCGCGAACGGCATCCTGAATTGCGGCCAACGCCTCATTCGATTGTCCCAATCCCGCGTACGCCACGGCGATCTGATAATTGCTGATCCGCTCGCCGTGCTCTCGACGCGATTGCAGATTGGCGAGAATGTGCCGGCTGCGATCCGGCTGCCCGGTAATGCCGTATAAGTACGCCAGCGCCGCGGCCGAACGCGTGCGCGATGGCGTCTCGTCGTAGGAATGCTGGAGGAGTTCGATGGCCTCATTCGCACGTCCGGTTTCGGCCAGAGCGCACGCACGAATCGATGACATAAGGCTGGGCATGGGAGCTGTCGGCCACGGGCGTTCGTTCTGCTTCAGGATTTCCTCATAGCGTTCGGAAAAATATAGACCAAGGGAATATCCTTCTTCGAGCAGCGGCGCCGCGGCGAGGTCGCGGGCTTTGGCCAGTTCCTCCTGCGCTTCCGAAATTTTGCTGAACGGCAACAGACAGGCCAGGGCGCGCCATAAGTGGCCGGCGCCCGAGAAGGAATCGCGCTCAATGGCGCGTTGAATATGGGATTCGGCATCGCGCCAGCGCCACTCATAATACGCCGACACCATCCCGAGAACGAGGTGTGCGTCGGCCGACATTTCGTCCAGTTGCAAAGCGGCTTCGGCCTGGGTGCGCGCCTGCGGCCACGTTTCGCGCGGTTTGTGCAATCCGAGGAACGCCTGGAAGGCGTGGACCAGAGCCGCACCCTCATGAGCGCCCGGCCAGGATGGGTCGGCTTCTACGGCTTCATCGAAATGCTGAGCGGCCTCGGCGAGCGTCGGTTCGCTCAAGCGCGTGAGCAGAAATTTTCCCTGCGAACAAGCGTTGCGCGAGCGCAGCTTTTTTTCGATCTCGGTCTGAAGCTGTTCCCGGCGCTGGAAACGTGGGACGTACTTGCCTTTAGGAAATTCGATCACCAGCGGATCATCGCTGCCGCCGTTGTTGTAGTATTCCTTCAGCTTCACCCGCAGGCGGCTAGCCAGCACGCGCACCAGCGAATCGCGGCGCGGATCGTAGGAATCGGGTTTTTTGAGAACTTCGGTTCCGATCACGTATTCCTTCAGCGTGTCGGCGTGGCCTTGCAGGGTTTGTTGAACGGTGAAGCGAAGTAGACTTCTGAGCCGTTTTGATCTGGCAAATTTTTCACTACCTAGGATTCGTTCCACCTGGTTTTGAACTGCCTCCGGCGACAGTTCGCCGGGAAAGCTTTCATCATCGTAGCGTTTCATTTTCCGCCCCCTAAGGAGCTCCGTCATCGGCCGCGCCTGGAAAGTTGTGGAAGCGCGTTACCGCGAAGCTCTACAAGCCTTCATTCACTTAGATGCCGTAGCGTAGCGCGACTTTCACCCGTAACGTTCCGGGTGAGACTTATTTTCTGAATTTGCCGGACAAAAACCGTCGCCGCGAGCATATTCTGCATCGAAACGCAAAAGTTACACCGTTTTCGAAGACGGCCCGAATCGCATGGCGAATGCAAGCGCCCACCTGTGAGACGGTTCAGGCGAAAGGAACCTCTCGACCGGTTGTGGCCTTCCGCATGCAGACTTCACGTTGTTCTAGTTTGAAACCTGAAAGAGAATTCGTAAACGATGATGACCAGAGAGCAATATGGAGAAGCTTATCAGCGGGGTTTCGATCTGACGGTGCGTCTGCTGCTTTCGCGCGGCGCTCCACGCGACCGGGCGCGGGAAGTCGCGCAGGCTGCCTGGGCGCGAGGCTGGGAGCGGCTGTCGCAACTGCGCAATGATAGCCTGGTGGTTACCTGGGTCAACACGATCGCACTCAATGTTTATCGCAGCGTTCTGCGAAGCGAGCCTGCCTACCAGGCGCTGCCGGAGTTGTGCACCAAAGCCGGCGTGAATCTGGCGGCGATCGACGTGGCGCGCATTTTAAAGATCTGCCGTCCCTGCGACCGCCTGCTGCTCGAGCAGCAGATGCGCGGCGTGACTGCGGAAGAAATCGCGCGCAAACAGGGCGTCACCGAGACCGCGATCCGCATCCGGCTGCTGCGGGCGCGCCGCGCGGCGCGTTCGCGCGTCGAAAAAAGAACGGCGCGCATCCACGAAGGGCACAAGGCGGCGCTGGCGAAAGTCGACGCGGCGGCGTGACCGAACCGAACCTGTAACTTCGCGGCGCGTCCGGAATTTTCTGCTGGGACGGCGGACAATTTTGCCGGGCGCACACGCTCACCGAGGGGCACGCGATTGGGAACGTTGAACTAACCATGCTGGCAATTGGGTTGCCATATGGATTTCGAAAGTCCACGTGGAAGGAAAAAATCGGAATGCTGGGTTGGATGATCCTGTTTGCCGTACTCGTGATGGTGAGCGTGCTGCGCCTGCTCACCGGGCACCCTGGCGACGTTTCCGCGCGGATTGCAAGCCTGCTTTTCGCGGTTCTGTTTCTCGCCGGGGTTCTGACGCGAGCGGCGCGCGGGCGAGCGTGGTGATGCGCCGCAGCGCGAAATGAAGCACGACTCCGGGCGTATCGTACTGGGTTTTTTTTCGCCGGGCGCGGGCGACGCAGCGCAAGCGCTGGCCGGCTCGCGCGGGCGCTCCCGTGTCGTTCTGCTCACGCCGGGATCGCCGGGCTCGGCTCAGGAATTCGCAGCGCCCTATGCGGATTTGCGGCTGCCGCGCGAATCGCTGGTGGTGGCGCGGACGACGCTCGAAAATACCGGCGCGGTGGTTCGCCGGTTTCGCGCGGCTGGCGCGCCCGCAATTTTTGTTTTGCGTCAAGGTCCGGAGGGGCCGCGCGTCTCGCCGCCGTCCAGTCCAGCCGTCGAGCTCAGTGCGGAAGAAGACACTTTTCGGCGCGCCTGCCGCGGTCTCGAAGAGGCGCAACGGCTGGAGCACGCATTGACTTCGGCCGCGGAATGGCTGCTCGACAATTCCTACCTGGTGCTGACCAATGTTTCCGAGATGCGCCGCAATCTGCCGCGGGAATATTCCGATCTTTTGAAAAAGGGATCGCGCGAGAGCGCGGTGAAAATGCGTTCCTTGGCGCGCGAGCTGGTGGCCACGACGGATTGCGCCGTCAACATCGCGGCGATCATGCGTGTGCTGGCCGATCCGTCGATCGCGGCGGAATTTCGCATGCGCGATCTGTGGATGTTTCCGTTCCTGCTGCGCTGGGCGATCATCGAGACGCTGACGCGGCTGGCCGCCGGCGTGGCGCGTTCGCAGCAGCTCCGCGAATCCGCATATCTCTGGGCCAATCGCCTGGCGACCAGCGCGCGAACCGGCCCCGATCTTTTCGCCGCCATGCTGGCGCGGATGGAACGCGAGCCCTACGCGCTGGAGCCGTATTTCATCGTTTCGCTGGCCGAGCAGCTTCACGATGAAGAGAATGCGCTCGCTCCCGCGCAGCGCTGGATGGAGTCACGCCTCGAAAAACCGCTGACCGAGGTGGTGCAGGCCGAGCACACGCGCGAGGCAGCCGAACGTATGTCGACGGCCAACGCATTCGGCAGCCTGCGCGTATTGTCGCGTCTGGAATTTTCAGAAATTTTCGAATCGGTCAGCCTGGTGGAAGCGGAGCTGCGCAAAGATCCGATGAGAGTTTATCCGCGAAGCGACGCGGCCACGCGCGACGATTGCCGCAAAGTTGTGGAGAAAGTCGGCCGCTATAGCTCGCACAGCGAAGCGGATGTCGCACGATGCGCGGTCCGGCTCGCCGCGCGAAGCGGGATGGACGTCACTTATTTTCTCTTGTCCCGCGGCTTGGCCGAGCTCGAAGCGGAGAGCGGCGCGAGCATTCCGTTTCATGCGCGGCTGGTTCGCGCGGTCCGCCGCCACGCGACGGCTTATTATCTCGGCTCGCAGGCGCTGCTGAATCTGTGCTTCACCGCTCTGGCCTTGATGATCGCCTGGGACGCCGGCGTGCATCGCGCGCCGGAGCTCGCCATTCTCGGCGCGCTGGCATTGTTTCCGCTGAGCGATCTGTCGATTCAGATCGTGAACGCGCTGGTGATTTCGCTGCTGCCTCCGGGGCGGCTGGCGAAAATGGATTTTCGCGAACATATTCCCGACGAGCACGCCACCCTGGTGACCGTCCCAATGATGCTGGCGAGCGTCGAAACGGTGCGTCAGGAAGTGGAAAAGCTGGAGGTTCGTTTCCTCGCCAATCAAAACGATAATCTCTGGTTCGGCCTGTTCGCCGATTTTCTGGATGCTCCCGAGGCCACCGCGCCTGACGACAGTGAGCTTCTGCGCGCCGCGCGCGAAGGCATCGAAAATCTGAATCGCCGTTACCCGGGCGAACGATTTGTGTTGTTTCATCGCGCGCGGGAGTGGTCGGAATCGGAGCAGCGCTGGATCGGCCGGGAGCGCAAGCGCGGCAAGCTGGACGAGCTGAATTCGTTTCTCCTCGAGGGTAAATCCGCCAAGATTCTCGTGACCGGGCGCCTGGCGCGGCCGATTCGCTACGTGCTCACGCTCGATTCCGATACGGCGCTGCCGCCGGGCGCGGCGCGGCGCCTGGTGGAGACCATCGCGCACCCGCGGAATCATGTCGAATTGGACCCAAAAACGCGCGTGCGCCGCGCCGGATACGCGATCATTCAGCCGCGCATCAGCATTTCGCTGCCCGATGCCATGGCCACGCGTTTCACGCGTATCTTCGCTGTTTCGAGCGGCACCGATCCGTACTGCAAATCCGTTTCCGACGCGCAACAGGATCTTTTTCGCGAAGCAATTTTTCACGGCAAAGCGATTTACGACGTTCGTTCTTTCGCGGCCGCGCTCAATCACCGTTTTCCGCGGGAGACGCTGCTGAGTCACGACCTGATTGAGGGCGCGTATGCCGGCGCCGCCCTGGCCAACGACATTGAGCTGTTCGAGAACGTCCCGCACAACTATCCGAGCTATAGCCGGCGCGAGCATCGTTGGATTCGCGGCGACTGGCAGATCGCGCCCTGGATTTTTTCCCGCGTGCCCACCACCGAAGGGCGGGAGCGCAATCCGCTGACCATCCTGAATCGCTGGCGCATCTTCGATAATCTGCGGCGCAGTCTGGTGCCGGTGGCGTCGCTGCTGCTACTGCTGCTCGGTTGGCTGATTTCGGCCGCGCCCGGTGTCTGGAGCCTGGTGGTCGCGTTGGCCATTGCGATCCCGGCGTTCGCGCCACTGGTCGAGCGATGGGCGCGACGCATGGAGGGATCGGTGCACGGCTGGCAGGGCGCGGCGGACCAACTGGTGCGTGCGTTGGTCAAGGTCGCGTTTCTGCCCCATACCGCCTGGCTCGCCTGCGACGCGATTGTACGCGCGCTGTTCCGTTTGCGCGTCAGCCGCCGCAACCTGCTCGAATGGGAAACTGCGGCGAGCGCGGGCGCCAACGCCCGCCTGCACCTGAGCGCAACCGTCCGGCAAATGCTGCTGGTCTGTTTCTGTTCGCTGGTGCTATTCGTTTTTCTTTCCGAACGCGGCGCGTTTTATCCGACCTTCGTGTTTCTCGCGCTATGGGTCACGTCGCCGATTTTGATGATGTGGCTGAACGAGTCCGGCGTCAGGCGTCCGGAGGTCACCGGCGACGATCGTCTGTTCCTGCGCCGCGCCGCTCGACGGACCTGGCGTTTTTTTGACGATCTGGTCGGCCCCGAAAACAATTGGCTGCCACCCGACAATTCACAACTGGCGCTGCGCGTCGAAGTGGCGCAGCGAACCTCGCCGACCAACATCGGGATGTGGTTCGCGTCGGCGCTGGCCGCGCACGACCTCGGTTTTTTAACGGCGGACGAACTGTGGCGCCGCACCAGCCTGACTGTGGCGACGATTCAGCGGCTGGAACGCTACGAAGGGCACTTATTGAACTGGTACAACACTGCCACGTTGGAGCCGCTGACGCCGCGCTACGTATCGACTGTTGATAGCGGTAATCTTCTGGCGAGTTTGTGGGTGCTGCGGCACGGTTGCCGTGACGCGATCGGATTGCCGGTGCTCGGAGAGGCGTGCCTGCGCGGGCTGGCCGACACGCTGGCGATCGCGCGCGAAGTTTGTGGACGCGACGTCGCGACCGCGGAGCCGCTGCGCGAGCTGCGCCGTTTATTTCGCGGGCCGGCCGAAGGCCACGCGGTGATCACGCGTCTGCGCCTGGCCGCCGCGCCGGTTCGGCAACTGCAACGGCCCGGGCTTGGCGAGCGCAGCTACTGGATTTCGCGGCTCGCATCGGAGCTGGACGCCTGGACGCAAACTATCGAGCGTTACCTGCCCTGGATGGAAACGCTCGCGAATCCGGCCGGGGCGATCCCCGCGGAATGGTCGAAGTTGCGGCGCCGTGCGCTGCACGCCACGCCTTCTCTGTCCGCGCTCGCGGGCTCGATTCCATCGCCACTTGAAGCGATTCTGTCGCGCCGCGGCATTCCGGAGACTCCGCCGGATCTGGCCGCCTGGCTCGACCAGCTCGCGGCGGAATTTTCCGAGGCGCAGCGCAACGCGCAAGCGATGGTCAAGAATGTCGAGACGCTGGCCGCGACGGCTGAATCTTTCGCCGCCGGCATCAACATGCGATTCCTGTACGATGCGCCGCGCCGCCTGTTCGGCGTCGGTTACGCCGTCGG
This sequence comes from Bryobacteraceae bacterium, assembly GCA_035507655.1. Taxonomy (GTDB): domain Bacteria; phylum Acidobacteriota; class Terriglobia; order Bryobacterales; family Bryobacteraceae; genus Palsa-187. Next base: position 6,622 of record DATJNW010000168.1, read on the forward strand.
CGGACCTCTCGAATTCACCAGCCATTACGATTTGCTCGCCAGCGAATGCCGCCTGGCCAGCCTCGCCGCGATCGCCAAGGGCGATGTTCCGGTTGAGCACTGGTTCGCGCTGGGCCGCACGCGATCCCCGTCGGATGACGGACCCGTGTTGCTGTCCTGGTCCGGCACCATGTTCGAATATCTGATGCCGGCGCTGTTCGTGCGATCGTTCGCCGGTTCGCTGCTCGATCGAGCCTGCCGCCAGGCGGTCGAAAAACAGATCGAGCATGGCCACGCGGAGAATCTTCCGTGGGGCGTTTCCGAAGCGGCATTCAGCGCGCTCGACCTGAACCAGATTTATCAATATCGCGCCTTCGGCGTGCCGGAGCTGGCGTTGAAGCGCGGCACCGAAGACGATCAGGTGATCGCCCCCTACGCCACCATGCTCGCCCTGATGATCGATCCGGCGCGCGGCATTGAAAATTTGCAGCGTCTTCACCAGCTGGGCCTGTCCGGACCCATGGGATTTTACGAATCGATCGATTTTTCGCGCGAGAAATCGCCCGACGGCGAGCACGGCGTCGTCGTCTACGCGTACATGGCGCATCACCAGGGCATGAGCCTGGTCGCCCTGAATAATGTTCTGCGCGGCGAAGCAATGGAGCGCCGCTTTCACGCCGAACTGCGCGTCCGCGCTTTCGAATCGCTGTTGTTCGAGCGCGTCCCTAACGTCCGCGAACCGGGCGAGCACCTGGAGCCTCGCCACGCGCCCGTGCGCCCGCGCCGCGTCGAAGAATCCGGGACCTGGCAGGAACCCGCGCTGGTGCCGCGCGCGCACTTGAACGGCAACGGCCATTATCTGCTGGCCGCGACGAATTCCGGCGCGGGTTTCAGCCGCTGGAAGGATTTCGACATCACCCGCTGGCGCTCCGATGCAACGCTGCAATCCTGGGGCAGCTACATTTATATACGCGACTTGAAATCGCAGGCGATCTGGTCGACCACCGAACAGCCGTTGGGCCGCGAACTCGGCGCCAGTTCCGTCACGCTCGCGGCCGACCGCATTCAATTCATCCGCCGCGTTTCCGGAATCGAGACCACCATGCACGTCACGGTCGCCCGCGAAGACGACGTGGAGATTCGGCGCGTGGTAGCGATCAACCGCTCCCTGCGCACGCGCCACATCGAACTGACCAGCTACGCCGAGCTTTCTCTCGCGCCGCATCGCGCCGACGCCGCGCATCCCGCGTTTGCCAAGATGTTTGTCGAAACTGAAACGCCGGCCGATGGCGTTCTGCTGGCGCATCGCCGTTTGCGCTCCCCCGGCGATCCGCCGGTGTGGGCCGCGCACGTCTTAATCGGCGCAAGCGGCGCTTCCTTCGAAACCGATCGCGCGCAGTTTCTGGGAAGAGGCAACACCGTGGAAAATCCGCGCGCGCTCACGCAGGATCTGACCGGCTCCTGCGGCACCGTACTCGATCCGATTTTCAGCTTACGCTGCCGCGTGACGCTGGAGCCGCGCGACCGGCGCGAAATCGTTTTTCTCACCATCGCCGCGCCGTCGCGCGAAGCCGTGCTAAGTTTAGTCGAAAAATATCGCCGCGCGGAATCCATCACCCGAGCCTTCGAAATGGCCTGGACCCGGTCGCAGCTCGAACTGCGCTACTTGGGAGTGCAACCCAGCGCGGCGCATCGTTATCACGAACTCGCCGGCCGTCTGCTTTACCCCGACGGCTCGCTGCGTGCTTCGCCGGGCCGTCTGGCGAGAAATCGCCTGGGCCAGTCGACGCTGTGGACCTACGGCATCTCCGGCGATCTGCCGATCCTGACCGTGACCGCATCGGACGCGCGCGGGGTGGCGCTGGTTCGCGAGCTGCTTTTGGCGCACAATTACTGGCGTCTCGTCGGGTTCAAGGCGGATCTGATCGTTCTCAACCTGGAGCAGCCGAGTTATGATGCCCCGCTGCGCCAGCAATTGCAGCGGCAAATGGACGCGCACTCGCGCGAGTCGATCGACAAGCCCGGCGGAATTTTTCTGCGCGACTGGAATGCGATTCCCGAAGAGCATCGCGATCTGCTTCTGGCCGCGTCGAGCGTGGTGCTGCATGGCAACCGCGGCGCGCTCCATCAGCAGCTTGTTTCGCCCGGAGAGCTCGAACCGCCCGCGCCGTTCACGCCTCGCGGCGGCGTCGCTGAACAGCCCTCGCCTTCGCTGCCGTTTCTGGAGCTGCCCTATTTCAACGGAACCGGCGGATTCACCAAAGATGCGCGCGAATACTGCATTTATCTGGCCCGCGAAGACGAACGCACGCCGGCGCCTTGGGTAAACGTGATGGCCAATCCGGATTTCGGAGCGATGGTCAGCGAAAGTGGCCTGGGTTTCACCTGGAATCGCAACAGCCAGTCCAATCGCTTGACGCCGTGGCATAACGATCCGGTGAGCGATCCCCAATCGGAAGCGATCTATCTGCGCGATGACGAAAGCGGCGCACTCTGGTCGCCCACCGCGCTTCCGATCCGCGAAAAAGACGCGTATCGCGCCCGTCACGGCCAGGGCTACACCGTCTTCGAGCACAACAGTCACGCGATTGGTCAAATCCTTACGGTGTTCGTGCCGCCATCGGATCCGGTGAAGATCTGCCGGTTGGTTCTGCGCAACGACTCTTCGCGCTCACGCCGGTTGACCGTTACGTATTTCGCCGAATTGGTTCTCGGCTCCGTTCGCGAAGACCAGCAGCTTCACGTTTCGACTTCGTTCGACGAACCCTCCGCCGCGGTAATCGCTTGGCAAACCTGGACCGGAAGCACTGCCGGCCACATCGCCTTCGCCGCCGCGAGTCCGCGCGCGGATTCCTGGTCCGCCGACCGCGCGTCGTTCTTCGGACAAAATGGATCGCGCGTCAAACCCGCCGCGCTCAATCGCATAAAGCTCGATGGGCGCGCCGGACCCGGTCTCGATCCCGCGGCCGCGCTTCAGTTGCACCTCGCGCTCGATTCCGGCGCAACCGCTGAAGTGAGCTTCGTTCTCGGCCAGGCGGAAAATCTCGAAGCCGCGCGTGCGATCATCGTACGCGCATTTGGCGCCGATCTCAAGACGGTCCGCGATCAGTGGGACTCGTTGTGCGGCACTCTGCAAGTTCGCACGCCGGTCCTTTCCGTCGATTTCTTAGTGAATCGCTGGCTGCTCTATCAGGTTCTGAGCTGCCGCTTCTGGGGCCGCACCGCGCTCTATCAATCGAGCGGCGCGTTCGGCTTCCGCGATCAGCTTCAGGACTCCTTGGCGTTCCTGTACGCCGCGCCGCACCTTACGCGCGAACACATTCTGGCCTGCGCTGCGCGCCAGTTTCCCGAAGGCGACGTGCAGCACTGGTGGCACCCCGATACCGGACTCGGCGTGCGCACGCGATGCTCGGACGATATGGTCTGGCTGCCGTACGTGGTTGCGCATTATATAAACGTCACCGGCGACGCCACGATCCTCGACCAGGACGTTTCGTTTCTCGAAGGACCGCCACTCGAAAAAGACCAACAGGAAAGGATGTTCGCCGCAACGGCATCAGTGGAAAGCGCGCCGCTTTGGGAGCACTGCCGCCGCGCCCTCGACCACGCCTTGAAACTCGGCGAACATGGCTTGCCGCTCATCGGCAACGGCGATTGGAATGACGGTCTCAATCGCGTCGGCGTCGAGGGCCATGGCGAATCGGTATGGCTCGCGTGGTTTCTCGCAGCGGCGCTTGAAAGCTTTGCCCGCGTGATGCAAACCCGCATGCCCGATCTGGCCGAGTCCTGGCGATCGGGCGCCGAGGATCTGGCCGCAGCGGTCGAGCTCACCAGTTGGGACGGCGAATGGTATCTGCGCGGTTTCTTTGACGACCGGTCGCCGCTCGGCTCCAGCCGCAATGCGGAAATGCGAATCGATTCGATCGCGCAATCGTGGGCCGTTCTCTGCGGCCTTGCCGACGCCGGGCGCGCCCGCGCGGCAATGAGTTCCGCGGATCGTCTTCTGGTGAACGAACGCGATCGCCTGGTAATGCTTTTCACGCCCCCTTTCGATCATTCCAGTCCGCATCCGGGTTACATCATGGGCTACCCGCCCGGTGTGCGCGAAAACGGCGGGCAATATACGCACGGCTCGTTGTGGCTGGCGATGGCCCATGCCCGTCTGCGCGACGGCGATCGCGCGGTTCGCCTGTTGCAGCTGATGAACCCGATTGAGCACAGCCGCGATCCCGAATCCGCCGCCCACTACCTCGCCGAGCCGTATGTCTCCGCCGCCGATGTCTATTCCGCGGCCGAAAAATCGGGCCGCGCGGGTTGGACGTGGTACACCGGTTCGGCCGCGTGGATGTACCGCATCTGGATTGAAGAAGTTCTCGGCTTGCGCCTGCGCGGCAGCATGTTGACGATCGATCCCGTCATTCCCTCGGATTGGCCCGGTTTTTCGCTGACGTTTCGTTATCGCTCGAGCGTTTATCAAATCGACGTCATCCGCGGGGCCGACGCGAAACCGGCAACCACGATCCCGCTCCTTGACGACGGCAAGATACACGCGATCACGGTAACCGTTCCGCTGGCCACACGCATCGAAAAAGTGGAAAAGCTCACGCCCGCGATGCCGGATCGCAACGGAATCGTGAGCGCGGCCGCGCCGGCGCACAGAACGGATTAACGAATGCCCGCACCCATCACTTTTGAACAACGGATTACCGCGCTGAAAAACCTGCCGAAGGTGATGCGCCTGGTGTGGCACTCGGCCCCGCTGGTGGTCAGTGCGAACCTTTCCTTCCGGCTGCTCGCCGCGCTGACGCCGCTCGGCGTGCTGGCGGTGTCCAAACGTATTATCGACCTGGTGGTGAACACCATTCGCACCCACAACCTGCCTCCGCGCGGCGAAATCTGGCTTCTTCTGGGACTCGAATTTATTTTCGCGGCCGGTGGCCTGGTGCTGGGCCGCGCCGTCGATTATTGCGACGCGCGCCTGGCCGACGAATTCGGGCGCGACGTCAGCGTGCGCCTGATGAAGCACGCCGCCAGCCTGGATCTGCCGCTCTTTGAAGATCCCTCGTTTCACGACAAGCTGGAACGCGCGCGCGTGCAGGCGATCGACCGCATCGGCTTGTTGACCAACATGGGCTCGCTTTTCCAGCGCGCGATTGCGCTGGTGTCTCTCGCCGCGGGCGTCATGTATTACGACCCGTGGATCTTCGCGCTGCTGCTCGTGTGCGTTCTGCCGGCTTTCGCGGGAGAAACGCACTTCGCGTTTGTCGGCTATTCGCTGGCGCACGATCTTACGCCGATCCGCCGGGAGCTGGACTATCTTCGCGTGCTCGGCACCAGCCGCGAAAGCGCCAAAGAAGTGAAAATGTTCGGGCTCGCCGACTATCTGCGGGACCGTTACGCCGCGCTTTCGCGCCTGCTGATCGCCGCGAATAACAAAGTGACCCGGCGGCGGCTCGTCTGGGGCACGGCGTTCGCGATCATCGGCGCGCTAGGTTATTACGGAGGGTACACGTTTCTGGTCTGGCAGGCCATCGAAGCGAAAATCACCGTCGGCACGCTGACCTTCGTCGCCGGCGCCATCGCCGGGGCCAACGGCGAACTGCAAAGCCTGTTTTCTCTTTTCTCCAGCATCTCCGAACAGGCGCTCTTTCTCACCGACCTGGTCGATTTCTTCGCGGTGCGTCCGAAGATTCGCTCCAAGCCGAACGCTACACCCGCGCCTCGTCCGATCCACGACGGCATCGAGTTTCGCGACGTCTGCTTTCGCTACCCGGGTTGCGAGCGCCTGGTGCTGAATCATGTGAATTTCCGCATTGAACCGCGGCAAAGGATCGCGCTGGTCGGCGAAAATGGCGAAGGAAAAACAACCTTCGTCAAATTAGTCGCTCGTCTTTATGATCCCACTGAAGGCGCCATTCTGCTCGACGGAGTGGACCTGCGCGATTATAAAGTGGAGGAGTTACGCAAGGAAATCGGCATTATTTTTCAGGATTTCTTCCGTTATGACATGGCCGTTCGCGATAATATCGCCACCGGACGCGTGGAATTGATTCAGGATGACGCCGCGATTTGGGAAGCTGCGCGGCGCAGCGGGGTCGCGTCCGTGGTCGAAAATCTTCCCGGTGGCCTGGAGCAGATGCTGGGCCGGCGATTTGAAGGCGGCGTCGACCTTTCCGGCGGGCAATGGCAAAGGATGGCCCTCGCCCGCGCGTATTTGCGGGACGCGCAGGTTTTAATTCTCGATGAGCCGACGGCCGCGCTCGATGCAGTCGCCGAAGCCGAAGTTTTCGCGAATTTCGCCGAACTGACTCGCGACCGTATCGCGATTCTCATTTCCCACCGATTTTCGACCGTGCGCCTGGCCGATCGCATCGTCGTGCTGGCGGAAGGCCGCATCACCGAAGACGGCAGCCACGATCAATTGATTGCGTCCGGGGGCCGCTACGCGCGATTGTTCGAGATTCAAGCCGCGAATTATCGTTGAGGCCGCTTAACCACACGCATCGACGGTCCGTCGAACGACAAGATCCATTGATAACCGTTTAGATCCGGCGGCGTCGTGAATTTGTTTCCCAGATCCACCTGAAGCGAAGGATCGTTCCACCGGAGAATCGCCATGAACAGGACGTCGTAGCCGTTCGGGAAGGGATCTTTCAGGAAAATTACGCGGCTGTGCGGCGCCGGCTGCGGCAGCGCCTGAATCTGCGCGAGGGTGGTCATCGTCAGCCGGTGCATGGCGAAATATTGTTCCGGCTGCGGGCGCCAATACGGGATCGTGTACCACGCCGCGATCAGCGCGATCGCCAGCGCCGCGCCCCATTGCAGCATCGGACGGCGCAGGAGCACGGCCACCAGCGCGCTCGCCAGCAGCGCCCACGCGAACAGGGGAATATACAATCCCGACCCTCCGCGCGGCTGGATCGTGAAAGAAATTCCGAGCGTCGCGGTCGAAACCAGGAACCAGCACCACCACAGCTCGCGGCGGCGCGCGATCCAGCAGATCGCGGTCAGCGCCAGCCAGGCGAAAACCAGACGCCGGCTGGTGGTGAAAAATTGTGAGTAAAAAAGATCGTTGAGATACAGGCGATTGTTGAGCAGGTAACGGTGCAGCGACAGATCCAGCAGGTAGCCTTCCTGTTTCGCCAGCGGATTCGGCCCCAGGAATTTTCCCAGCGTGTAGACGATCGAAAGCAGGCACAGCACCACCGGCGCGCGCAGGCGCCACGGGCGCTCGAAAAGCAGTTCGTAGGCGAGCACCCATCCCGCGCCGACCACCGCCAGCTCCTTCGAATCGAGCGCGGCGACGAACGCCGCGATCACCAGCGCGAATTGTCCGGCGGAAAGCTCGCGGCCGCCGCGGCGGAAGGTCAGGTAGAAAAACAGCGTCAGCGCCACGAAAAAGTACGCCAGGATGTCGTAGATCATCGAGGTGTTGAAAAAGATCGCCACCATCGAAGCGTGCGCGCTGGCCAGCATCGCAGCCAGCGCTCCCGCGGCCTGCGATTCGGTCAGCAGCACGGCGACGCGCCACGTCAAGAAAACGTTCGCGGCCACCAAGGCCAACGCGGCGATGCGGAACGGAACCGGTGAGAACCCGAAAAGATGATAAATCGGCAGATAAAAAAATGCGCCGAGTGGCCGATACGCCGTGCTCCAGAACAGGGCGACATCGCCGGCGCTTCGCCACAAGCCGCGCAGCCAATATTCGCCGGCATTCATAGGATCGTCGGGGGCGAAGCCGGCGCGTAGCGCCGGAATCGCGAAATAAAGGAAGTACCCGGCGACCGCGGCCGCGGCGATTCGCGAAAGAAGTTTCTTGTCGTCGAACAAGGCGATTTTCTTATCTTCGCGCGTCCTAACGCGTTGCTCAATGGCGGCGTGGTGCGCTAAATCCGTGTGGCTGGCAGGAGCGAGCCGCTTGCGGAATCGCCGATACGTATGGAGCGTGAATGATCAATCAATTCTATGCCCCGGTCAGCACCAAGGGTGGTTACGCAAGGTTCAGATACGTATTGGGCACACCAGCGCTTCTCTTAAGCGCCTGTAGTCAGCAAGATAGCTTGGCGGAGGAAGAGGGATTCGAACCCCCGAGCGAGTCACCCCGCTAACGGTTTTCAAGTGCGGAACGAGCGTACCGTCCCGTCCCAACGCTTCCCCGCCTGTATTGGTTTCTCAGGCGCTTAGCTCGCGACCCTCCCATAACGTCCCTGCCTGTACCTACCGAGTTTGGCCGGTTGGATTAGCAAGGGATTAGCAAGACCTCAGTTGTAACAACTGGCGGCGTAGCCCGCGCCCGCAGATCTCATGTGACGAAAAACGCCGCGAGGCCGGGAGCCGGCGGCGCGATGTGAACGGCAGCGGTGCGGCTCAGGCTTTGATCGAGTAGCTGCGCTCCCCACCCTCGCCCTTGGCGGAGATGACCGTCAGCCCCATCTTTTTGCCTACCGTGCCTGACAGGAAGCCCCGGACCGAGTGCGGCTGCCAGCCGCTAATCTTCTGCAGTTCCTGCGAGGTGGCACCCCCGGGCCGTTTCAGCAGTTCGAGCATAGCGTTCTGGGCTGCGCCGACTGGTCGGCCGGTGGGGGGCGGTTCGGCTTTGGGTTTCCCTGGGCCTCTGCCGGCGACTGTCGGCTGCCTCGGCCCCACCATCGGCGGAGCCGGGAAATCGATAATGATCCTCGCACGCCTTAATGACTCACGGACCTGGCGAGTCGTGACGCTTTTGGCCCTGCTGCGTACGAGCCGGATGAGCGCTGGATCTTGGTTCGCGAACAGCCCCGCGATACTCAGCCGAACGTTGCGGTCGATGAAGTGAGCCGTCCACAGTTCGTCTAGCAGCGTGCCCTGCATCTGCGCTTTGGACAGAAGAGACAGGGTATCGATGACTTGGCCGGAATTCGCATTGTCCGAGACCCGCACGCTGCGGAACAGCTTTTGCTCCACCTCCACTGGAGCGTGCGAGTTATAGATGCGGTACTCGTCACCATTGGTCAGCACGCACCACTCGACACCGGCCGCATTTGCATAGTTCACGTTCTGCAAGATCCACTTGCGGTCTGTGAGATCTGTTTCCACGGACTTG
>DATJNW010000169.1:0-13414 GCA_035507655.1 Bryobacteraceae bacterium
GGTCGGCACGATCGCCATGTTATTCGTAATCGCCCCATCCAGCGCGTTCAGTGTCGCCACCGTCGGTCGCGTGGTCCCTTGCGGCCACATCGTCAAGTAACCCAGTGGCCCGCTCGGCACCACCGTCGCGTTAAACACATATGCCTGCGCCGAGGGAGTGCCTCCACAACCGTCAAGCACGTTCACATCAAACTCCCCAATAATCGTCGAGGAGATCGGCACCTGACGCGTGTCCAGCACTCGGCATGGCGGTAATGCGTACAGCGACAATCCCTCTGCTTCCGCCGGCGCGAAGTAACCGTTGAGATCCACCACCAAATCGGTGTTGTTGGTCGAAAACACATTAATGCTCCCACCGGCTCCCGCCGCCACGATCGCGGCATTCGCCACAATCGTACCCGTCAGGTCGTTCAGCGTCGCCACGACCGGCTGCGCCTGCCCAGTGGCCCACGCCGTCAGGTACCCGATCGGTCCCGGCGGCACCACCGTAAAATTCAGCGAATAAGCCTGAGCCGTCACCGGAAGGTTGCAGGTGCTCGACAACAGCGGCAGGGTTCGCGTCGAACCCGCCGTTAAGGCCCCGGTGGTGAGCAGATTGATGCGTGTGTCTACCAGCCGGCACGGCGTCACCGGGTAAAATGCGAGCGCGCCCGCGGTACTGGCTGGCACGAAATAGCCGTTGATGTCCAGGATCACCTGCGTATCGTTGGTCGAATAGACGCTCACGGCGCCGTTGGTCCCGGCTGGCACGATCGCCGCATTGGACTTGATCCGCCCATCGAGCGAATTCAACGTCGCCACTGTGGGCTGCATCTGTCCCGTCGGCCACACGGTCAGATAGCCGAGGACCGTCGAAGGCACCACCGCCACGTTGAACGAATAAGCCTGCGCAGTCGTGGGAATGCCGCAAGAACCGCTCGGGATGGTGAAGCTGCGCGTCGTTCCGGTCGAGATGAGAGGTCCGCCGAAAGGTCCGTTGGCGTTGCGTGTATCGACCACGCGACAGGGCGTTACCGGGATGAATCGAAGGCCTGTCGCAGCCGCTACCGAGATACTCCCGCTGGTTCCGGTAATTGAAGATGCGGACGAATCGGTTGCATTCAGCGTCTGTGACCCGACGGTTGCGAACGAAGCCGTGAAGGTTCCAATTCCACTCGTCAAGGCCGTACTGGTAGGCAGAGTCGCTTGCGGGTCGCTGCTCGTGAAGTACACTGGATCGGAAAATGTGGTGGCGGTGGTGTTCGCGGCGGTGAGCGCCGTGACGGTGAACTGAATGGGAACTCCGGCGCTAGCGCTCGACGGTGCGGTCACCAGGAAGTGTGTAGCGGCCGCGCTAAATACGGTGAACGACTGAGTTACTGGGCTTGCGGCTGCATAAGTCGCATTACCGGGCTGCATGGCAACAATCGAACATGCGCCCACCCCGACGACCGTTACCGTGCTCCCCGACAGGGTGCACACAGCAGCCGTCGTCGAACTGAAAGCGACAGGAAGGCCTGAACTCGCTGTTGCACTTATTGAAAACGGAGCGACTCCGAGGACGACGTTGCTGAGAGCTCCGAAAGTGATCGTTTGCGTCAAGCTTGAATCGTAGCCAAGCGTGGCGAGCACGGTTATTTCGGGTCCGGACCCTACCGGCACAACTTGACCGATGCACAGAATGGCATCCTGAACGTGAACGGTCGCCGAAGGGCACCCATAGTTACCGTAAATCCAGTCGTTCCGGTCTAAGTCAGTGTCTCCAAGGGCGCTGTACGCCTGGTTGAATTGAGCAACGTTGGTATTGCCGCCGTCGTACGAAAAATAGACTGCTGCGCTTGGATTCGTGGTGATGGCGCGTGCTCCTGAGCCGTCGTAACGAAAATAGTCCTCCGCAGAGTAATAATCCGATGGAAGCGGGCCGTTATCAGCTAGTCCTGTTAATGCAGAACCTATTCCGAGAACTTCGTCGAGCTCGTGAGCGGCAACGTCCAGGAAATCCGCGGCCCCAGTCGTGGCCACGCCACTGTACTCGAATGTGACCGAATTGCTGAACGTGATGGCGCCGTCGAGCGCGGTATTGGCAGTAAGGCCAAGCGCTCTTGCGTTGGCCGTGTTCACGGTGACGTGGCCGCCGCCGATCGGATCGCTTACCGGAAGGCTGCCTGCCGCCGCTGCGGCGTAAGTGTTGCCAGGATTCGCGCTGGCGTTGGCCATCATTGCCGCCCTCCAGGAAGTATAAGAGGCATACACGATTTCCGAGGAGCTTGCGCCCAAGTCCGTGTCCCCGAAAGTGACATCCACGTTTACCGTAATATTCGTTGTGAAGACACTCTCATAGGTGTGGGCCAGGTTATTGAAGGCTGTTTGCGCCGCGGCGGGCACACCCGGGTCATAGGTCACATTTATCTGAAAGCCGCTGGCGTTCGTGCGAGTGTGCACGGGAGCCTCAACTGGGCTGGCAGGCTCGTTCGCCTCGGCTGCCGGAACAAGCCGAATGTGCGGGCGGCCCGAATCTGCGACGTAGAGGTTGCCGCCGGAATCCAAAGCGACGGCGCAAGGAAAGCTATGGCGCGAGTCGCGATAAGCGAGGTCACCATGGGCGACCGTGATGATAGTGCCATCGGCCGCGTTCACTCGCCGAATGCGCTGATTCCCGGAGTCCGCGATGTATAGGTTGCCCGAGGGGTCCACCGTGAGGCTCAGCGGGTCGTCGAGCTCAGCCCTTACCGCCAGCCCGCCGTCGCCCAACGAACCGGAAATACCATTGCCTGCTACTGTCGTGATGACGCCAGTTGCCGCGGATATCATTCGGATCCGATTGTTGAAGTTATCCGCGATAAATAGATTTCCGGAAGTGTCTACGGCTAAACCTCCCAAGGATCGAAATTGGGCAACGATTGCGGGACCTCCATCGCCGGAATAGCCCTGAATTCCGGTGCCAGCAATCGTCGTGATTAGATGACTTGCTGCCGCGACTCGGCGAATCCGGTTGGCGCCGTTCTTGCTGGCGTCGGCTATGAAAATGTTGCCCTCGGAATCCACTGCTACGCCGGTTGGTCCATCCAGTAGTGCATCCGTGGCGAGGCCGCCATCTCCGCCGAAACCTCTTATCCCGTTTCCGGCAACCGTCGTGATCACACCTGTTGACACATCCAATTTGCGAATACGATTGTTGCCGGCGTCCGCGATATAGAGATTCCCGGCGGCATCCGTGGCAATCCCGGACGGATTGACTCCTGCGTCGATCGCGGGGCCTCCGTCGCCGGAGTACCGCCATCGCCGCTCGGTTCCGGCGATACGGGTGCCAACAGCCGAACCATCAAACTTGAAAACGCCATCTCTCACCGACAGATAGAAGTTGCCCAAAGAGTCTGAAGCCAGCACGCCGGGGCCAAAAAGTTCGAGTGGGGTACGCGTTCCCGGCAGGCTTGCCGAAGGAGCCTGACGTTGCTCACTGTGCACACGGTTCGTCGCATTCTGGGCGAAGACGGAGCCCGCACTGATCGCGAGAAGAGCTGTGAGTCCCGTCAGGGATCTGAGCGAATACATACTAAAATAAAGGCAGCAGCACCCATTCAGGCCTCGCACCGGCCTCGTGCGAGTCTACCACGACGCAAGCGAGTAGGGTCGACGAGCCACCCAAGTTCTATCCCCGCGCGGAAATGTTTGTCGGTTGGCCGAAGGATTACCGATCAGATGCTCGCGGAGCGAAATACCGCGAACCGTCGGAAGCGGCCGGACGCGGTCCGGAAACGGCGGGCACGCCACCGCCGCTGTCAAATCGGAATAGCTGCCGATACGACGTGGAAGTAAGGAACGGGCAACAGCTCGCACTTGGCGCGGGCCGTGGCCTGGCACTTGGGGCAGTGGCGATTGCGATACGAGTTGAATACTTTGACGCGATGTCCGCACCGCGCGGGTGTAATGCAGAATAGCGTACAAGAGGCCCCGATAAGGATGAGCGTGGTGCCGTAGGAGTTCGGCACACAATGGTTGTTGAGTCCGTTCGGAATTCCCTTGACCACCCTCAGCTGCGGAGCGCGCAGCTTCGCCTTCATCTCCGGCGGCTCCACGACAAGCGTTAAACCGTTGTAGAATGCCTCGTATCTGGCCCCCGGTCCGCCGTCCAAACACTCTCTAGCTCGCGATCACTCGCGCAGCCCAACCCTTCGCTCCAGCGCGACGAAACGTGAATCCTTCCGAATCGACTCGAACCAGGAATCGATCTCCCGGTAGAGAACCATCGTCCTCCCGTAGCTCGGCCGACTTCTCGAGATAGTACATCGCGCGATCGGCGTCTCCCAAGGCTCCGTACGCCTCCGCGATCGCGCACGGCAAGATGAAATCCGCTCCGCCCGCCGTCCGGCCCGGCACCGAATCGAGCGCGTTCAACTCCTTCCGCGCCTCGCCCGGCTTGCGGCACGCCAGCGCATCGAAGACTGCTTCAAGCGGCAAACGCACAAACCACTCCTTTAAAGCCCCGCTGCTGGCCCCCCAGTTTCGCAATCGCTTTGAATCGCGGCGATCCATTCGAGATCGTGTTCGCCTTGCAGCGATTTCGGATTCAGTCTGAAAATCCCACCCATCTCCTGTTTCGCCCACGCGGACTTCCGCTCGAAGATCAGGTCCGTCACCATGTTGGTCCGCGATCCGGGAGACGCCGGATCCAGATCCTCGGCGAGCTGCAACTGCGCCCGCGCCTCGTCGAACCGCCGCCGGGTAATCAGCGACCAGCCGTACAGATTATTCACCTGTCCATGAAACCGGGAGCCGCCAGCGCGCGGTCGAACTCCCGCTGCGCCTTGGGCCAGTTTCATTCCAGCGTGTAGGCGTCCATCGCGGCCCAGGCGTGTCCGTCGCTGTAATCGGGATCGAGCTCCAGCGTTTTTTGACACGCCGGGCGAACGGTCCGCCGCTTCGCGTGCTGGAATCGCTCCGAGCACGTCCAACGTCGACAGCGCGCGGACCATCGCCCCGTACGCGCGCACGCAGCGCGGATCGAGCGCGACCGCTTTTTGCGCCAGCGCCAGGCTCTCGCGCGCCGAATCCGGCGGGCGATGCTCGAGCTGGTAAATCGAGCGCGGATACAAATCGTGCGCCGCGGGATTCGACGTATCCGCGGCGCGGTCCGGCTCCGGTGCGGGCGGCTGGTCGAAGACAAATTGCGGAACGTAGCTGCGCAGCGGCGATTTCAGCCCTCCGCCGCGTATAAGGGCGCGGTCGCCAAAATGGCATCGACGTGCGCGCGGATCGCGTCCCGCCGGGCCTCGTCGAAGGAGGCATCCGGGCTGGCCCCGATACGGGCGGGGTTCATGCGTCCCACGTTCTATCGCAGCCGGCCCGTCGCGTTATCGCAGCCGCCGCGTGCCTTCAGGCAGGTGGAACGATTCGTCCTCGCGGTGGTGGATGTGCGGCGGCGCCGGCGGCTGCGCAAGCTGGAGTCGACGTTTGCGGATCGAATCGGGCTGATTCCGTATTCGAAGGCCTGGTGAGAGTACTGGATGAACGAGTGTGGCGAAGTCACCGCGAATCCCTGCTTCGGGCGGCAGCCCTTCTGCAATTGTGAAAGAAAGGCTACGTCCCGCCGATCCGGCCGCCTTTGGTGCCGTTACGCTGACGTCCAGCAGGGTGCTGAAAAAGGGGACAGACCGCTCTGTCCACGGCCACGGTCGCACGCGGCAGGAATAACTTACAGGCGGGGACAGAGTAGTCTGTCCCCTTTTTCAGCACCCTGCATAGGTTACGCGATCGGACAGATTTGGGAGAGCATGGATCTGCTGAAGACGAATTTGTGAGATCCTGCGTCCAGTGAGCGACCTTGTAGAGCGAATCTACGCCGCTGCCGTCGATGCGTCGCAGTGGCAGCCGGTACTCGACAAAATCGTCGGCGCTGTTCACGCGCGGTACGGCCTGTTGATCTTAATTCTCGCTGGAAAAGAGGATTTCAACGTCCTCCGAATGAGCGGCTGGACTCCAGATGAGATCGAACTTTATTCTTCCCGCTACGCCTCGACCGATCTCTGGCGCGTGGGCGCGGCGCGTTGGCCGGAAGGAAAGGTCGGGACCGATCGCGACCTCTGCGCGCGAGAGGAAGTAGAGGCCAGCGACGTTTACCGTGAGTTTTACGCGCCGAAAGGAGCCGCATATGGATGCGGCACGTCGATCCTCGCGGGTCCTCACGGACACTCCATGGTCACGCTTATGCGATCGCTCGAAGATGGGCCGTTCGGAGAGAGCGAACTGGCGGTTCTACGCGGGCTAACGGCTCACCTCAAGCGGGCCGCCCTGTTGCACAGTGAACTCGGATCCCTGCGCACGCAGCTTGGCATCTTCACTAGCCACCTCGAACGCTCTCCGCATCCGTTTCTGTTGACCGATTCGGAACTTCGTATCCTTTATGAGAATGCGCGGGCGAGGGAGTTGGCAGCTCTGGGCCAAGCAGTGATCATCGAATCCAGCTGCCTGAGGCTTGCCTCGGCGAGACTAGACCGGCAGTTGCGGCAAATAACCGCCAAGATGAATGGATCGTGCGACCACGATCTCGAGTGGCTGGAAGTACCCCGCGGAGCGGACCAAATTCCGTTGCGTATGCTCATAATGAAAGCACAGGACTCGGGCGCGATAGCGCTGGGAGTCTCCCGGCCCTCTTTTGCGATTCAGATCATCGATGGCGATTCAGGTGCGGCGCTGAACCCGGAAGTTCTAGAACGCCTATTCGCGTTCACTCCCTCCGAGGCGCGAGTGGCGGCGAAACTCGCGGTCGGACGGAGTCTGGAGGAGATCGCGGCGGAAACCCGAACGTCTGTCGAGACGGTTCGCACACATCTGAAACGCGCTCTCTTGAAAACCGGAACACGCCGGCAGGGCGAGCTGATCTCCTTAATCCTGCGATCCTTTCCGTTCCGCATCTAAATAATCGTCCGAGTACCGCATTTGGGTGACGACAGTGATCGGCTACCCGGCTGATAATCAGGACTCCATCAGCGCGGAGGCTGAAAAATGAGAAATCTAGCCATTTTCACGGTCTGGTGTTTCGCCACGGCGGGTTTCATTCAGGCGGGCGATATCACTTACCAAGTCGACGAGACGGGAATTGGTATCTTCGGTGGAAGCATCGTGGGAACCATCCAAACCGACGGGACGATTGGAGGGCTGACGGCGAGCAATATTGTCGGCTGGAATCTGATCGTCACGGACGGCTTGGGCCCCTGTTGCGGGTCTGCCACCTATTTTCTCACCGGAGGATTGGCTGGCGACTCCAGTGTTTCGGTCACAGGCAGCGCGTTGAGCGCTACGGCAACCAGCCTCCAGTTCAATTTTGGCTCCGGGCCTGCTTTTGGAACCCTGGGTGATTTCGAGATCCTGGACTCATCGAACGGAGCCGGTTATGCGATCGCCGTTCCTGCGATTGGCTCCTCGTTGCTTGCGGTGCTTCCTGAGGGTGCGGGTGGTGATGCAGGGCTGTACAGCTTCAGTCCGCAGCCGATCACCATAGGGACCGCGGTCACGCCGCTGGCTCTTCAAGGCGGCACGACATCATCTCCGGTTTTTCTGATAGGAGCGCAAACCTCCGAGGTCACCGGCACAATCTCCGGCCTTGGGGCTGAGGATTATTATTCGTTTTACTGGGGCGGCGGAGCGTTCTCCGTTACCGCCTCGGTTACGGGTGCTGCGAGCGGAGGGTCTTACATCTTTTCGGCGGGGGCGGCATCAGCCTGCAACTCTATTGGAAGCCAAACGCTCAACAGCGGAGACGGGTTTTCGAATACCATTTCCGACGCCGAGATGCCTGCCGGAGAGTACTGCATCGGACTGGATGCAAACAGCGCAAACGATCCTAACTTCTCACTGACCTTCTCCGGCCCGGTGGGCGAGACGCCGGAGCCAAACACGTTCATGCTCCTGTTGGGCGGCTTTGTCACGATGGCTATCGCGAGCCGGGCCGCAAGGAGAACAACGCGGTAGGTTCGAAAAAGGCAACAACAGCCCTCTACATTTGTCGGTTTAGCCAGCGAATGCCAGCGTCGATCCCCTCGGCCATCAGAGCTCGATGCGCCAGTTCGTACCCACATGCTGGCGGCGCTTCACCACGCAATCTTGGCGGAGACATTCTGGAGACGCGTGCTCTGGAGAAATAGAAACCGACAATGGGTCGCATCAGGGTGTGCCGAACTCTGCGAAAATAGCCGGTTGGAAGCTGCGGGGCGGTCACTCGCGTGACGGCGCTGGTGGTTCCGATGGTGACAGCGCGGTGGGCGGGATGGGTCCGGGACGCCCCCGAACGTGAGCAAGAAAATTGGCGCGTATCCTGATCGTCGCTGACGACCTGTCTGGGGCGGCCGATTGCGCGGTCGCTTGTGCTGTTGAGGGGATCGATAGCCTGGTCGCCCTGAACGAAGCCGCCGGTGACGCGGACGCGGACGTGCTTGCCCTCGACGCCAATACTCGGGCTATGGCGCCACACGAGGCGGCCACAGAAACCGCGCGCCTGGTGCGCAGCTGTGCTCGCGGAGACGGGCAGATTCTGTTCAAGAAACTCGATTCGACTCTGCGGGGGAATATCGGCGTGGAGGTCGCGGCCGCGCTTGAAGCCTGGAGGAGTCTGGCCCATCGGAGTTCCGCAATTGTGGTGGCGGCGCCGGCATTTCCCGCCACCGGCCGAACAACGATCGGTGGCCGGCTATGGTTGGACGGTGTACGGCTGGAACCGGATCTGCCGGAAATGTTGGAAGCCGCAGGCCTGCAAACCGGGCGGATCGGCCTGGAGGCGGTGCGGTCCGGCCGGCTCCCGGCATTTTTGCAAACGAATGCGTCCGCCTGCACGGCCTTTGTCTGCGACGCCCAAACCGAAGCAGATCTGCGTTCGATTGCCGAGGCTGCCGCCTCCTTGCAAGATAGTGCCATCTGGGCGGGCTCCGCTGGCTTGGCTCGCTGTCTGCCCGCGGCCCTGAATCTTTCTCGCTGCGCAGATCGCGGAGCTGTAGTGCCGGCGCGCGATGGCCCCGTGCTGATCGTGGTGGGAAGCCTTGCCGGCTTATCCCGCAGCCAGGCTGCGGTGCTGTCTGCGACGAACGACGTGGCTGTGATAACGCTGAGGCCGCGGGCCTTGCTGGCTGGCCCGCGCGCTGAGGAGTGGCGCGATAGCCAGGATCTTCTTGTTCGTACCCTGGCCGGCGGCCGCGACGTGCTTATTTTGTTGGCGGCCGAGGAGCGCGTCGATCCCGGCATGGCGCCTCGCCTTTGCAGCGCCGCGGCATCTTTGATAGCGCCTTGCCGGGCTGGCATCGGAGGTCTGATCTTGACGGGCGGCGAAACAGCGCGCGCGGTGTTGGCGGCGTTCGGTGTGCAATTTCTGGTCCCGTTTCGTGAAGTGGAGCCCGGGGTCCCTTTCGCTCTGGCTTCTACTGACCATGGCGAACGGCTGCCGGTCATCACCAAGGCCGGCGCATTTGGTGACCCGGATACGCTCGTACGCTGCCGGGGCGCTATGAGAAATCTGTTCAGATAGAAATAGCAAACCCCGGCATTGGAGGAATCAGCGGCAGTGGCGAAATCAGAGAGGGACCGGCCGAGAATAGCGATCACGATGGGCGATGCAGCCGGTGTCGGTCCCGAAATTATTATGAAGAGTCTCGCTCGCCGCGAGGTCTATGAATGCTGCTGTCCCCTGGTGGTCGGCGATGCCGGCCGGCTGCGCCTAGCTGGACGCATTGTCGGCGCCGAATTGGCCGTCCGAAGCTTTCAGCCCGCCCAGACCGAGGAAGCCGGCTACACTGCGGGCACGGTCGATTGTATCGACTTAGGTCTGATTCCGCCCGATCTTGCCTGGGGCAAGCTATCGCCGATCGCCGGGGATGCGGCGTTCCAATTCGTCAAGACCGCAGCCGAGCTGGCCATGGCAGGTCGGGTGAGTGCGATTTGCACCGCGCCTCTGAATAAGGAAGCGCTCCATGCCGGCGGTCATCGCTACCCGGGCCACACGGAACTCCTGGCGGAATTGACCGGCACACCCGAGGTATCGATGATGCTCACTGCGCCGAACCTGCGTGTCATTCACGTGACCACCCACATCGGGTTGCTGGATGCGATTCAGCGAATCGAGCCGGGGCTGGTGGAGCGTACCATCAGCCGCGGCCACGAAGTGCTCTTGCGGGCGGGAATTGCGCGGGCGAAGATCGGAGTTTGCGGGATCAATCCCCACGCCGGGGAGAATGGTCTCTTTGGCCACGGCGAGGAGGAGACGAAAATCGTTCCCGCGGTCCAAGTGTGTCGGGCCAGGGGTTGGGATGTGGAGGGACCTCTGCCCGCCGACACGCTATTCTTTCGTGCTGCGCGCGGCGATTTCGATATGGTGGTCGCGATGTACCACGATCAGGGCCATGGTCCGGTGAAGGTCCTAGGGTTGGAAGCCGGAGTGAACATCACCGTCGGCCTGCCAGTCATCCGCACGTCAGTGGATCACGGCACGGCGTTCGATATCGCTGGAACGGGCAAAGCGGACGAACGCAGCCTGTTGGAGGCCCTCAGGCAGGCGATTGAACTCGCCCCCCGCTCGTAGCGACAGCTGCCATCGCGATGGGTCCATCGGAAATGCATCCGGTGAATGGCAAAATAACCCTCCGCACCCTGCTAGACGTTTGCGGCCTCAACAAGCGGCGCGCCGGGGCACGACTCGGGGGAACCGGGCCAGCTCGATCCGCGGTATTTGCCCAGGACGCGCCCGAAAAACAGAATGACGGGGAAAACGATACGCTGAACGGCTTGGGGCGGAGTCGCGAGCAACTGCGTGTTGCGATGGCGCCATAGCACGTGGGCTATATAGAACACCGATGGTCTGCCGTTCGGGCTCGCGTTGAGAACCGCAAACACTCCCTGGAGGTAGCGATCCAAGTCAACCGCCGGAATTGCCTGGCCGCTAAATTCCAACGGATCTTCTCCTGCGTTCCACCAGCGATGACGACTACCGGCGGCAAAGAGCGCGGTCCCCCCGGCTGGCACGACAATCTTCTCTTTTCCAACTTCGGCGCCAAGTGTTCCCGCTTTGACCTTGCCTTCTTCCCGTTGATGGAAATGCACGTGAAGAGGCGGGCCGTCCGCCCGAGGTGGCAGGGAGCCGTCCAGATTCAAAACGATTTGTCCCTCGGCGTCACGCACTCGGCTGAGCCGCAGCGTCTCTCCGGTGTGCCGGTTCCGGATGGTCAGGAAATTATCCACGATCCGTCCTTCTTGGCGTAGGCTCTCCTAAAAAAACTTCTTGCGATTGTATCATTGGCTTCGAACTGGCGGCAAACCGCGGCCGTTATCGCACGCTGCGCGCCCAAGCCCGTGGCGCCCTTCGTTTTAATAGTTCGCGGCAGCAAGGTATGTTTCATCCGCCAACGATTGACCGGGGCGTGACCTCGGGGATCGGCGCGTTTCAATTCCAAGCTTTCGCATCTTGTAAATCAGCGTCGTCCTCGGTAATCCAAGGCGATTGGCGGCTCCGCCCTGTCCGCCGATCATCCAACTTGTTCGCTTCAAGGTTTCGAGAATATGTTCCCGTTCGGCGTCGGCCAGCGTGCGGGCAGCGCTCTCCGAATTCTGCTTCACCGTCTGCTTCAAGTTCAGCGGCAGGCGCAGCACCGACCCGGGCGAAAACAGTACCGCGCGCTCGATCAAATGTTCTACAGCCCGACCCGTTTGACGAAGCTCTTGAAGCGCGGATCTCCCCGCACGCGGTCGAACTTGGGATGCAGGTGCAACATAAGCAGCGCTCCGCTTCGTTCGGAAAAGGCTTTTTCCAACCACGGGACCATTCCATCGGCATCGCCCAGAGCGGCGTACGTCGATGCCACCATAACCTCGAGTCCGTGCTCCTGCTCGGCCGTTTCGACAAGCTTCTTGAGCAGCAGCCGCGCATCCGCTTCACGGCCCTCCGAGGCATAGGCGTAGGCCAGCGCGTCGAGCAGAAAGGCATCGGACGTCTGGGGCGCCGGAGCCAAAACAGCGGCCGCCTCCGCAAAACGATGTTGTCCCGTGTACGTCCAGGACAGCCAGGTTTGCACCAAGGAGAACGACGGATCGATGTCCAGCGCCTGCTTGCCAAGGGCCTCCGCGTCTCGCAGGCGGCCTGTGAACACGTAGGTCTGGACCGTATCGGCCATGATGATCAGGGATGCGGGGTCCAGTGCCTGCGCGACCCTCAATTCCTGAAGGGCGTCGTCGGCGTGGCCGGTCACCAGAAGATTCGCCGCGCGCCATTGGTGCGCCGTCGCATAGCTCGGATTCAAGTCGAGGGCTCGCTGATACTCCTTCTCCGCGTCGGCGCATTTCCAGTCGTAGTGCATCAGGATGAACGCCAACGCAGTGTGCGCCTCGGCGAGACCGTCGTCAAGCCTGATCGATTTTAGGGCCGCCGCGCGCGCCTTCTCCATCGCTTCGGCACGCGGCAGCTCCTGGTTCGGATTGGAACCGAGCAGCGCATACGCATCGGCGAGACCCGCGTAGGCCAACGCGTAATCAGGATCGATACGCGCGGCGTTCTCGAACTCGGCGATGGCCTTGCGGTAGCCCTCCGCCGTGCGCCGGCTCCACAGATACCGCCCGCGAATATACGCCTGCCAGGCTTCGGGGTTTTCGGTGTAGCGCTTCAGCAAGCGCTCGCGCTCGGGAGCCGTCAAATCGAGCACCAGCTCACGGGCCACCTGTCCTCCGATAGCGTCCTCCAGTGTGAACAGGTCCTGGTACGGCTGGTCGAACTTGCCGCTCCAAAGCGCCGCGCCATCGGAGATCCTCAATAATTGCACGGTCACTCGCACCCGGTCCCCGTCGTGCTGGATATTGCCATCGAGCACCGCGTCCACGCCCAACTCCCGGCCCGCGGCCAAGGGGTCCGGCGCGACGCCGTCGGCAAACTTCCGGATCGCGCTGGTCGGCCGCACCGCCAGTTCAGACAGTTCGCCCAGCCGGTTGATCAACACATCGGCAAGGCCCAGGCCCAAATGCGCGGGCTCCTCGTCAATCGCGCGAAGCGGCAGGACCGCGAGACTTTGGATCCGCGGCTTGGCCCGCTCCCAGCGGAGCGCGGCGAAAACCGCCACGGCCGCGATGATGAGCATCGCCGCCAGCCTCCATCCGGGAAAGCGCGACCAAAAGTGTGGAATGACAGGAGTCGCCGGGACAGCTTCGCGTGCTAACGGAGCCGTGACCTTCATCGCGAACCGGTACCCGCGCCGCGGAACGGTTTCAATCGAGGCTGGATTCTGCAGCGTCTTCCGCAGCGTCAGAATATTCTGCGCCAGGATGCCTTCCTCGACGAAGGTGCCGGGCCAGACCGTCTGGAGCAACTCTTCTTTCGAGACTACCTTGGGCTGGTTCCGCACCAGAACAATCAGCGTATCGAGAGCCTTCGGAGTCAGCGCGACGATCCTGCCGTCCAGCAGCAAAGTATGTT
>DATJNW010000170.1:0-7229 GCA_035507655.1 Bryobacteraceae bacterium
TGTGTTCCCGCGCGTCCAGGCGATAGGGTCCGAACTCGTAAATCTCTGATTCTTCGATTTGAGAACTCTTTGATCTGCCCTTCATCGAGATCTCACCAAAATTTGAAGCCGGTTGCAGGATTTCCTTGCGGAGATGGCTCATGCTCGTTTGCCAGGAGTCGGGTTCTCCGCTGTGTCGTTATTTTATCATCGCTGACCTGCGGCTTGATAGGAGGAAATGATGTTACGAACTGAATCTGCCCGGATCGCCGATGATCGAGATAAGAGCGCGTCGCGGAATCAGTCGATGCCCGCTCTGCGAGCGATCCTGCCTGCGCTTGTCTTAACTCTGATCCTGTTCCCGCACGACGCCAGGGCAGCTACCAGCTTTTCCGGCACCGGGCCAGATAGTTGTTTCAGCACGGTGCCTGACGGCGATCCGTACTATCCAGACTGCATAGATAGCGCCTGGGCCTCCCTGACAGGCCCTGGGTTAAACGGCAATAACCCACTCGTCGAACAAGGCCCCACGTTCGCCGAACAGGGCCCTCCCGCGGGTATCACGTATATTCCAACGACTGGCGGATGGGACTTTCCGAGCGGCGACTCGGGGCTCTGCACTGACTGCGGCGTCTTCGACTGGTACAACACAATGGGCTTCATCGTATCGGGACTGCCGTCTTATTGCGACACGTACGCTGATTCGCTAGGCAACTCGAACTGCGAGATCACCATCAGTGGGGCGTTATCGGGCGAAGGCTATGTCAGCATGGCGGTTGGCCCGGATCCGGGGGATAACTCTGGCGGCTATCTTGAGAGCAGCCCGGGCGACCCGATACTGTTCACGACCGCTGCGGCAACTCCGTTCTCCATGACCGTCTATGTTGCTAACGGGTTCAATACCGTGGACCTCATCTTTACCGGCTGTGACAGCTACGATCCTGCGGGCGACCCTTACAATCCCTGCTACCTGGACCAAAATGTGAATGAACCAATTACCGCCCTGTACGTCGATCCATCGTGGTCGATCGCCGCTCCCGGCACGCCAGCTGTGGATATATCGGAGTCCACGTTGATCGCCAATGCTGGTATCGAGCCTTCGTCTTCCGCGCCGGAGCCCGGCAGCCTGTGGCTTCTAGCCAGCCCGTTACTAGTGCTGGTCTGTACAGGCATCCTGCGGCGCAAGCGCGCAAACTGGAACCTCGGATGTAGGTGAGGGGAAACTCCGAAGATCACATGCGGATTCCTTATTGGCGTAGTACAAATGCCGCATTCGGCATAAGCGCCGCACGTGCGCGAAGCTGTGTCAGGTAGGAACTTCTCATCGACCGTTCCTCAGCGGATCGCGATGGTGGCAGTATTGCTTGTCACGCTGCCATCGGCGGAAATGACCTGGATCGGCACCTGATTGCCGGTTGGCGCGTTCTCCGGAATCACGACATTGATTTGGTTCACCCCGGGGTGCCCCGGCGCCTGCCCGGCGAACTGCACCTCCGCTGTAGTGGATGAACAGGCGTCTGAGGTAATTGAAGTCGATCGGACCCGATACCCTGAAACGCTCGCCTGGGCTGGCTCTCCGAAATGCCGGGGCCTCGCGCTGGTGGTAGTTCACGGAGAACGCCGATCGCAGAGAAGCTATGGGGATGCGATTACCCATCCTTGCCCGAATTTACCCAAGCTTGGGCCCTGGGGTCCCCCAAATTTACCCCCGGTGCGAGACAATACGGGGAATATGGCTGAATTGGAAATTCATCACGAGGGTAACGAATCCGATCCGACAGGCAAGAAGGTGGGCGTGCTTGCCGGCGTGCTGGCGGTCCTGCTGGCTGTGGTAACCATTTCGTCGCACCGGACTCACACCGCAGCTCTCATGCACAAGTCCACCGCCAACGACGAGTGGGCCTACTATCAGGCGAACAGCATCAAGTCGCACATCCAGGAAGTCGGGGAAAGCATCCTGAGCCTGAATGGGTCCGGGAATGCGGCTGCGGATACGATGCGTGCACGCTTTGCCGATCAACGGAAGAAGTACGACGCGCAGAAAGACGAGGAACAGGCGAAAGCCCGGCAATCCGATGCAGCAGCCGAGACCGACGAAAAACGCGCGCTCCGGTACGATTTCGGTGAAGGCCTGCTGGAAATGGCACTGGTGCTCTCGTCACTCTATTTCATTGCGCGCAAACCAGTGTTCCCGGTGATGGGTGTCATCGCTGGCGCAGTGGGGGTTGCACTCGCCATCACGGGGCTGTTCGTTTAACGCCGAGTCGAAGCTATGCCTATGGCCCAAGAGGTTCTCGCGCT
The DNA here is from genome assembly GCA_035507655.1 of Bryobacteraceae bacterium. Taxonomy (GTDB): domain Bacteria; phylum Acidobacteriota; class Terriglobia; order Bryobacterales; family Bryobacteraceae; genus Palsa-187. The sequence continues at coordinate 2,281 of DATJNW010000170.1, forward strand.
GTTCGTTGTGGCTGCGGTGCACGTGTAATGTGGCGCGAGATCCAAGCTCTCGCGCATTTTCGCTTTGATACGCGCGAGATTGAGAACTTCGCGCGGAAGATCGGACTGCGCGTCGTCAAGCACCGCGACGAGCAAAAGGGCCGTCCGTACCTGCATCATCTTGAACCATTAACTATTGGATCACACGGCGACCAGATACGATCACGCGAACCAGGTTTGTCTTTCCACTCCCGATATACCCCTTAAAAGAGGCTGCGAAGCGGTCTCGCCACCAACACGGTGTATTTCGGACGAGTTCCAGTCCTGCCTGAACGCCGCCGCGATGCAGTCTTCGATGTCCCATCGATAGGTTACGGAGAAGCCTGCTCGAACGCAGGGTCCAAGCGGGGGCGCGAGTGAAAGTTCTCCTGGCGCGACGGGATGGTGGGCAACTCTCAGATTGGACTCGCCGGCTATTCCGCGCGCAAAGCTTCGACCGGGTCAATCGAGGACGCTCTGCGTGCGGGCAGATAACTCGCCGCGGCGGCGGCCGCCAGCAAACCGATCGATACCGCGCCATAGGTTAGCGGGTCCACGCCGTTGACCTCATACAATAGTGCGGCAAGAAACCGCGTCAGTCCGACAGCCGCGATCAGGCCGGACACAATGCCGAGGCCTGCCAGTAGCAGGCCTTGACGAACGACCATTACCTCCAGCGCCGTGCGCTGAGCTCCGAGTGCGAGGCGAATACCAATCTCGCGCTTGCGCTGAAGTACCGAATATGAAACGACTCCATAGATTCCCACGATGCCCAGCAACAACGCCATTCCGCCCGCTATGGCCAGCATCACAAGGGTAAAGGAGCTGCGCGCCATCGACCCGCTGTAGATTTCTTGCATGGTGCGGACGCGCGCCAGCGGTGCATCCCGATCCGCCGACCAGACGGCCTCCCGGACTTCTTTGAGGAAGCCTTCGGAGCCGGACCGTTGGCTGCGGACCACGTATGCGATGCCGCGGTCCAGGAACACGGGATTCCCCCAGAAGTTGGTCATGATGATCGGCCAGTATACGGTCGTCGGTGCTTTGTGATCGGGACCATCCAGGCGAACATCGCCAACGACGCCGATGATTTCGCGCCAATCGTCTTTCATGCCCTCGCGGACGCGCTTACCCAGGGCTGCGCGCGGATCACCCCACATCTCCCGTGCCAGATTCTCGGAAACCATGGTCACAGGACGCCGCTCATTAATATCTGTCCAGCTATAATCGCGTCCGGCGGCCAGCGGGATTCCCATCGTCTCGAAAAACCCTGGCGCCACGAACTTGAACCGCCGCAGCGGCGGAAGCTGGCCCTCGCGGTAGGTGTGATCCTGGGCGTACAGCAGGTCCGTGCTGTTGTTTTGATCGGTAGGAACGGAATTGGCGAATGAGGTTGAAGTTACACCGGGCAGCACGGCGAGCCTGCGTTGAATCTCCTGAAACATCGCGATTACACGTTCCGGCTCCTTGATTTGCGCCTCTGGAACGTAGACGCGCAGCGTCTGCAGCTTGGCCGGGTCCGCGAAGCCGGACCGTACGTGCCGTAACGTCTGAAACGTGCGGATCATCAGTCCGGAGCCGATCAACAGAACCACGGCCAACCCGGTTTGCAGGACAACCAGACTATTCCGCACGCGCTGCGCGTCCTTGCTTTGACTCAAGGTCCGTCCGCCTGCGCGAAGCATGGGCATCAGATTCGCCCCGGAATACCGAATCACCGGGATCAATCCAAACGCTAAACCGGCCAGAAGCGAGATCGCCAGCGTGAATAGCACCACCCCAGGATCGATACGGATGTTGTCTAAACGCGGAAGGTGCGCCGGCGCGATCTCCACCAGAAGCTGCAACGCCCAGTACGCTAACCCCAGGCCAACGGCTCCGCCGAGCACTCCCAGCAACACGCTTTCCGTCAGAATCTCGCCGGCGACATCACCGGAGCCTGCGCCGAGGGTCGCGCGTATCGCCAACTCATGCTGACGGCCTTCCGTTCTTACCAGAAGCAGGTTGGCGATATTCGCGCACGCGATGAGCAGCACCACGCCGATGCTGCCCATAAGCACCCACAGTACCTGTCCTAAGTCCCCGACGACCTCGTGTTTCAAGGGCCGCACGTTCGGCAGAATTTTCACGTCCGCGAACATTTTGGTGCTGAAACCGGGCGGCGCTGGGAATTTGCGAAGCACCAAAGGAAGCATCCGCGCAACATCGGCGTTTGCCTGCGCCAGACTGACCCCTGGTTTCAGGCGTGCGATGGCCTCATAACTGAAGTTGCCGAGCGTAGTCTTGCCGCGATTGAATCGAAACGGCTGGATCAGATCGGCCTTGGTGTCGAGGAATCGGAAGTTTTGCGGTAGAACGCCGATAATTTGCTTGGACTCCCCATCGATGCGGATTTGCCTGCCGATCACGGACCCGTCGCCGCCAAAGCGTCGTTGCCAGTACCCGAAGGAGATCAGGACGGTCTCCGGGCTGTCGGGGCTGTCGTCGCTGGCGTTGAAGATCCGTCCCAGCGCCGGCTGAATCCCGAGCGCGTTCAACGTGCCTTGCGTAACATCGACGCTCTGCAACTGCTCCGGAGTCGAGATTCCAGTCACGGTCACGCTGCCGCCGTTCCACAGTCCGAAGCTTTCGAACGTCTGGTTTTCCTCAGCGAAGTTGAAGTAGTCGGCCGGGGCCAGACTCATGTCCGGCAGGTTGAGAGTCGGCGCGGACTGCGCGACGCTTACCAGCCGCTCCGGGTCGGGATAGGGCAGCGGCCGCAACAAAATGCCGTTGATGACGCTGAAGATCGCCGTGTTCGCGCCCACCGCAACGCCGATGGTGATCAGCGTGACTATGGTGAACATCGGGGACCGCAGCAGGCGGCGCAGGACGTGTCTGAACTGATTTTTCATGGCTCGGCCTCCAGCCGCCTTCGCGCAAGCAGGCTGATCTATATACGCATCGATGCGCCGAAAGTTCGCACCCATTTTCGGCTGGCATATGCCTCGACCTGACCGATCGGAGCCCGCACGATCCGGCCGAGTCAGTTATTCTTACGAAATGAAACTTCTGTTGGGGATGATTGCCGCGGCTTCGACGCTGCTGGCCGCGGACTGCGAAGGTCTTGTCGCAACCAGGTTCAAAGACGCCGCGCTTTCCTCGGCGCGGACCGTTCCGGCGGACGGATTCACCGCACCGGGCGGCGGCGCCCAGAATTATCGCGGCCTGCCTGCGTTTTGCCGCGTGCAGGGCGTCATCAAGCCTTCCGCCGATTCCGACATTCAGTTCGAAGTGTGGATGCCGCTGTCGGGGTGGAACGGAAAATACTTTTCGGCCGGTAACGGAGGTTTCGCCGGATCCATTCTTTATGCGCAGCTTGCCGCCGCGCTGCGCGAGGGTTACGCCGCCTCATCCACCGATACCGGGCATAGCGGATCTGCGACCAGCGCGGAATGGGCTCGCGGCCATTCCGAAAGAGTCCTGGACTTCGCCTATCGTGCGATTCACGAAACGGCCGAGAAGTCCAAGACAGTGATCCGCGCTTATTACGGCGGCGATCCGAAGCATTCGTATTTCGACGGCTGTTCCAACGGCGGCCGTTATGCGCTGATGGAGGCGCAGCGCTATCCCGCCGATTACGACGGTATCATCGCCGGCGCGGCGGCGAATTTCTGGACGCACAACATCGCCGGCTTCATCTGGGATGCGCAGGCTCTGGACGGAGCCACGATCCCGGCCGCCAAGCTGCCAGCAATCGAGAACGCTACGCTGGCGGCGTGCGACGCGCTCGACGGAATCAAAGACGGCGTCATCGACGATCCGACCAGGTGCCATTTCCAGCCGTCCACGCTGGTGTGCCGCGGCGCCGAATCCGATCAGTGCCTGACCGCCGCGCAGGCCGCTGCGCTCCAGAAAATCTACGACGGTCCGAAAAATTCCAGGGGCGAGCAAATTTTCCCCGGATATCTTCCCGGCGGCGAAACCGGACGCGGCGGCTGGAACCGGTGGGTGACGGGCCCCCACGCGGATCAGCTCGCCTATGGCAACGGCTTTTTCGGCGAAATGGTGTTTCGCAATCCGGATTGGGATTTTCGCGGGTTTCAGTGGGATCGAGACATGAAATTCACGGATGACCATTGGGCGCGCATCTTCAACTCCGTCAATCCGGACTTGAAGCCGTTCAAGGATCGAGGAGGCAAGCTGCTGATCTATCACGGCTGGAGCGACATGGCTATTTCTCCGGTCAATGCCGTGAATTATTACAACAGCGTGGTGGCGAAGATGGGCCGTGAGCAGACCGCCGAGTTCGTCGAACTGTTCATGGTTCCCGGCATGCAGCATTGTGCCGGAGGACCAGGGCCCAGCAGCTTCGGCACCAATCCGTCGCCGGTGACCGATCCCGATCACAGCCTGTTCAGCGCGCTCGACCGCTGGGTGACGAGCGGCGTCGCGCCCCAGAAAGTGATCGCGACGAAGCCAGCCACAGCAACCACCCCGGAACGGACGCGGCCGCTGTGCCCCTATCCCCAAGTCGCGCGCTATAACGGGTCCGGCAGCACCGACGATGCGCGAAACTTCGCTTGCGTCATACCGGAATCGAAATGAAGCTTGCGATGAAGCCTTTGCTCTGGGTTTCCATCACTGTGGCTGCCATGGGCGCCGACCCGGAAGGCGCGGCGATTTACCAGCAGCGTTGCGCATCCTGCCACGATGCTTCGGCCGCGACTCGTGCTCCGTCGCCGGCGGCTCTACGGATCATGTCGATCGAAAACATCGTGCGCGCCCTTGAATCCGGCTTGATGAAGGAGCAAGGCGCGGGACTGAACGCCGCGGAAAAGCGCGCCGTCGCCGGCTTTCTGACGACGAATCGGCAAACGATCGGCACAACTTTCGCCTGCCCGCCAACAAACACCGCGTTTACGCTCGGGGATGCCAACTGGAACGGATGG
>DATJNW010000171.1:0-5851 GCA_035507655.1 Bryobacteraceae bacterium
AATGAGGCCGCGACCAGCTGATCGCGGAAATGTCGGCAGATTTGAAAGACTCTACGGCCTACGCGGTGCTTCAATGAGGCCGCGACCAGCTGATCGCGGAAATGCCGGTGCGTGCCAAGTTATGAGCGACATTCGAAAGGCTTCAATGAGGCCGCGACCAGCTGATCGCGGAAATAGCCACCCGGCTATCATATTCGGTTTTCAAATACCTGTGCAACCGCTTTCGAGCGGTTGCCCGAATCCCAATCAAGATGACAAAGCTGCGAAACAAAATATCATCTTTCCCCGCCTGATTTCATCCAGTTGCGAGCTATCGAGCGATCTCCCATAATTCGTTCGCACCTGACCGCTCGCTACCGGTTCAACGCGTAATGAATACAGGATACTCCTCCAGTTCTCCTTCGAGCACCTTCGCGAGTAATCGCGCTTGGATTTCCAGCAACCTGCGGTACGTCACCCGATACCCGAACAACGGATGCGTGACAAGCGTATCCATTCGGAGCTCGTAAGCCCGGAAGAAGCCCTTCCGGCCGGTGGCAGTCAACGCTACCGACTCCCCGGCTTGCACCAGGTCACCGGGACCGACCATCTCCGTGTTGATCGCTGTGATCACCGCCGAATCCACAATCAACGGCCGGAAAGGTTCCATCAAGTCCAATGCGAGGGCAGGCCGGCCGAAGCGCGGCTGATGGTAAAAGCCCATCATTGGATCGAAGCCCACAGCATAGCAGGCGATCGTCAAGTCTTTCGCGAGCAGGCTGTATCCAAGCGATAGCAGAGCGTTCACGCCGTCGCGCGGCGGCCGTCGGTTCCTGCCTGCAAAGTCGAATCGCAGAGCTCTGGGTACGTCGTCCGGCGCCGCGGTCTTGATCAGACCCGCGAAGGACCCGAAATACAGGCGCGCGGCATTGCCCTCGACTCCCAGCAACTCCGGCAGATCCTCTGCACTCTCGGCCTGTTCCGCCATCTCCTTCAACCCGCTCAGGACGACAGCTTCGGGCTCGATGTGATTCCGCAGCAGCATGGTTCGCTGATTCCGGATTTTGCCGGCGACCAACTTCCGGGCCAGACGTTTGGCGAACCAGGGCTGTGCCGCTTGCGCAAATTGCCGTTCGCGCAGGAAAACGTTTTTCGTTGAAAGGCCGGTCGTGATGCCATAGAACCAGCCACCCTGAGAGAAATAGGAAATCGGGATCTCGGCTTCGCACAGCGCCTGAACGGCCTGCGTGGTGACCTGAATGTTGCCCATCAGGTTCAACTGGCACGTCTCTCCGATTCGGATCTCCTGTAAGAGTGCATCTTTTTCTTTTACTTGCAGCACGCTTCCCGACTTGCCAATGCGCAGCCCTTGAGTGTTCAAATACACCGGGCGCAACTCATCACGAGGCACGACGAGGCGTCGGATTTCCCGCGCTGCGGGTTTACGAGGCGCCACGCCGTCCGAGGCGAACAGGCCGAGTTGTACCGGCTCGGTATCGTTCAGACTCGTTCTCAGGCTGTTCACCTCGTCGGGCAGACAGATTGGCGCCAGGGAGCAGCCGACACATTTTGGCGAATCTTCAAGCGGTGGCGGGATCGGATCGAAGGCCGCGATCTTCCAGGCGCGTTCGACGACGGCCTCGGTCTCGCGGATCAGCACTTCATCGAATTCCACGCGAACGCGCTGCTTCGTGGTCGTGTAGTAAACGACGCCTTCCGGGCACTCGTAACCATGCTCCTGGAGAATCGTACCCTGCAGCGCGAGTTGAACGCGATCCGTGGGCCACAATTCCAGGCCCTGCTTTTCTTCTTTAGGCCGGCCGTGTTTGTAATCGACCGGCGTGACCACTCCGTCCTGCACTTCGATCAGATCCATCTTGGCGATCACCCGCAGCCGCTCGCTCGACAGGGTGACGGAGCGGCTATGAATGCGGTCGCGTTCATCGATCTGGGCGGATGCGGGCAGTGATCCGCCCGCCCGGTCAACGCGCTTGTGCTGAACGGCACCTTCGATCGTGTCCGCGCTTTCGCGAAAAACGCCTTCCACCCATTCATAGAAGAAGAGCCGTGGGCAGTAGACAAACTCGTTCACCATGCGCGCGGGCAGATAATCGGGTAGTTCTCGTCGCTTCGGCGATTCGTCTGAGAGCGGAATCGGTGCTGTGGCCATTCGTTCAGACGATGACGCAGGGCGCGTCGATGTTGGTGTAGGGTTTGCCGAGCGCGGTGATCACGCGATCGCCACGGCCTTCGGCGGGGCCGAGGTCGACAAAGAGAACCTGGTCTTCCTTTCGATGGATGATTTGCGCGAGCTCGGCGCGTAGGCGGATAAGATCGGTGCGGGTGAGCTGGCATTCGAACACGGAGTACTGAAGGTGGTCGCCGTACCCGCGCATGATCTGGAACACTTTGCGAAGGCGTTTATCGTCGCAGATATCGTAGCAAACGAGGAAAGAGTTGCGCATAGTTCAGGAGACCCATACTGGAGCGGCGGGCGTCAGATTATAGTATTTTCCTTTTACGGCAGCGATCCGGCGCGACTCCATAATCGTGTGCACGCCAAGGTATTTCAGCCGCTGGCGAGCCGTGAGGTCGTCGAGCCACAACTCCCGAAGGCCGAGCACTGAGTGAACGGAGCTTGCTTGGCTCGGCGGCTCCCATAAAGGCCACCGGACTTCGCAGTTCTCCAGCCAGTTTCCGTTACCCGCTCGCCAGGCGCGCACGCCCATGCCTCTACGGATCGGCACACTCGGAAAAAAACGTAAGGCTTCGAAGGCCAGCCGGTTCGCGCCCCAGAGCGTGCGGGGCTTGTTATCTCCGTCTGTGGGGTCCCGGTCCATTAGCGCATAGCGGCGATCATCGGCGCTGTCCAGGCGTAGGGAGTACTTCTCGTCTCGTGGACTCCACGGCCCAAAAAGAGCCTGCCGCAAGTGCTCTGCGCCGCATTCCAGCATTAATGACTCGATGCTGCTCAGGAAGTCCTGGTGGCCAGAACCGCTGATCAGGGCCCAGGGAGAAGTGAGTATACGATCCTCTGGAGAAGCAGGGTCTGCAAGACCGTAGGAAGCGGCCAGATCGATCCACCGGCGATCCGCCAAGCGCGCCTGCTCGCAGGCAGCGGCGATATAGGCAATCAGTTCCATACCGGGGACAGTAAGATTTTTTCCAAGCGCGACGCTGGGATCAGCCGCGCCTTCGAGCAACGCCTTTTTGAACGCAGCTTCCTTGCTCTCCAGGTCCGCGCGCAATGCCTTGACTTCGTGCTCACGCGTGGCCCGGTCGAGTTTGCGTGCCCTGATTTCTTCGGATTTCTTTTTGAGCGCCGTTTTGGCGCGTTCCATTTCTTTTTTCGCCTGTTCGATCTCCGTGGCATGTTCGCTTTTGCGACGCTGGAGTCGTTGATGCAGGGCATTCACGAGAAGCGCGTGCCGTTGCTCTTCCGTGTCCGCTCGTTCCACGGCTTCAATATGCGCGGAAAGGCAGGGAATTACGCCGTTCCAGGCGAGCCACGCCTGATGGCCCGCATCGTTCAACGTCGCAAGGGCGCCCAGCGTTGTCAGAAAGCCCAACGGATTGTCGCCGCGAGGCCCTGTGAGAATGAACTCAGTCATTGTTGCTCGACCTCCGAGCAGCGGTGATCTGCCAGTCTAAGAATTGTTTCCAGCCATGCTAAACCCCACCATCCGTAGCGCTGTGTCAGGCGCCAATAGCGTTCTCCGACGCCGGAATCGAGCTTATATAGCCCATGATCGCTGGTGCAGGAGAGGCGCAGATCATTAAAGTCCAGCGCTACCTCGACCGGCTCGGGGTCGGCGATTACGGGCAGGAGGGGGCGGGCAAATCCGTGATGGCTGGCCACCAGATGCCGAACCAAATCCCAATCGTTCGCCATGGCGGAAATCTCTGGCCGGCTCTGGATCAAAGCCAGGGACTGCGCCTCGTGACGGCCGTTTTCCGGGTAGCCCGCCCGCTTGCGAGCGCGCCGGATCGCGGCGCGATTGCGCGGATTTTCCCCGGATTTGGCCAACACAGCGCCGCCCAGCGCAGCCGCGATGTGGTCGCCGTTATAAAGCCAAACCTGAAATCGCGGATCAGCCTTGCCGAAATCGTGCATGAGCGCGGCAAGTCCAATATCATCCACCAGGGTCTCCGGCAAGCCGAGCGCGCCGGCGAAGCGTTTGGCATAGTCGCTGACGCCATCGCAGTGGTTCATCAATTCCACGGACGCGCCCAATGCAGAGCCGTCGTCAGAAGTACTCAGATCCTCCCCGCGGCTTCGCCGCCCGGCGATAGCGTATGCGCCGGAAGCTTCAATCAAACGGCGGCGCCCATCGGCGAGCAATGTCCGGGCGAGTGTCGGCAGCCACTGCGGAACGTCTGGAAGCGACGCCAGGCGCTCCAGCGCCTCGCGGGGATCGGGCGCATCCTCTTCGCCTTGGGCCCAGCTCTTGAGACCGCTTACCGCAGCCTGCGCCGATTCGGCGGTGATGGCCGCCAGGCGCAACACCGGCCGTCGGCCAGCATCGAAGGCAACCGCGTCGCCGATATCGGTAACCGGAGCGACGCTCGCCGGATTCCATCCGAACGCGTCGCATCCGCCGTAGGCGGACGGCACGATAACCGTGTCGCCCGGCGCGACATCTCCGCCGGCAAGAACCTTTGCATCTTGCGGTCCGCGCCAGCGCAATACCCGTCCCGGACCGGAATTGGGTTCGTCTTCGGCTGCGAGCGCCTCGACATCGCCAGAATCCTCCGCCGGGCGCGCCCCTGTCAGCCATCGTCGAAATTCCCAAATGGGCACGGGGCAGCCTTCACCCGTCACCGGCGGCTGCAGTGCAGCGCGATCTGGCCAAAGATCTGGGTCGTTTTCTGGCAAATCGCGACGCCAGACCAGGGTAACATCCGGCGCAGCCTGCGTCATGCCGTGAAGAAAGGCGGCGATCTCCGGTTCGGGCTGCGGCGGCGGGTTTGTTTGCGCCAGGATATCGAGGTAAGCCGGCAGTAGCGGGAACGCTCGTGACACGTTTTGGCAAAGCCGGGCGAGGTCTTCGCCTTCCGGAAGAATCGAATCCATCGCATCAATACCGAAGTCCACGCACCGCGGATCGGCCAGGCCGCGCTCGTTCAACCACATCCAGGTCCGGTGCAGGGCGTGACCATACACGCGATCCTCAAATTTCGCTTCATTTCCGTCACCCTCGATCTGCGCAGCAGTCGCAAGAATCATGCCCGGCATCGCTGCGCGATCACCGAGGTATTGAAGACGATCGTTACGGCGCCCCAGCCGGTCAACCCGCCCGAATCTCTGTCGAAGCGTATCCAATGGCGCGATCTCGGTCACCAGGTAGTCGAAATCGAGGTTCGCTCCCACTTCAATACATTGGGTCGCGATTACCGCCAGCGGCGAATCGGCCTGTTCGTGCGAATCTGCGCGCAACAACGGCATCCATTGTTCCAGCAGCCGGTCCCGTTCCCAACCTCGCGCGCGGCCGGTAAGAAGGATCTTGCGATTTTCGGGAATCTGAAGCTGCTCGAATACGGAGCGCGCGTCGGCGACTCGATTGAGAACAATTCCCAGCACGCCGCCAGTCATGGAATCGAGCAGTCGTTGGGAACGTCGTATCGTTTCTTCAACCAAACCAGCCCGGCTCTTTTCCCGATTCGCCTTTATATTCACGAGCTCGGCCGTTTTCGAGGCCTGAAGGCGAAGTTTAAGAATTTCGTCTTTGCGATCTTCATCGTCCAGTTCGAAATCGGCGCCCTCGCCGGGCGTGGCGGACATGCGCACCAGCAACAGGTCCGGGCCAACCGGCTGTTCCGCGAAATGCTGCCAGCGGTTTGCGATTGCGTGGGCCGTTTCGCAGAAAGGAGC
>DATJNW010000172.1:0-33933 GCA_035507655.1 Bryobacteraceae bacterium
CTAAATGGAACTGAATTTCCGCATCCAATTCGGCATCGGTCTTGTGCCGCCCGAAGAACGATCGGAGCCGCATCCGAAGCATGCGAAAAAGCCGCATTCTACGCCTCTTCGATGACTAAGTTGATCCCTGCCGACAAGCGCTGCCAGCTCGTCAGTTCTTTTTCCATCTGCGCGCGTCCGGCTTTCGTCAGCGAGTAAAATTTCGCTTTGCGGCCGGCTCTGGTTTCCGTCCAATGAGCCTTGATCCAACCCTGGTGCTCCAAACGATGCAAGGCGGGATAGAGCGAACCCTGCCGGACTTGCAGGACTTCCTTCGAAACTTGCTGAATGCGTTTCGCGATCGCCCAACCATGCTTTGGCTGAAGGGCGATGGTTTTCAGAATCAGAAGGTCGAGCGTGCCCTGGACCAGATCTGCTGATTTTGCCATGCGTAGATAATCTACAACACGGATTGTAGATTGTCAACAATCGCCCGTCGGCCCGGCCAAGACAAAGTCGTTAATGTCCGATAATGTCGAAGGCCATGCGCTATCACTCTGCGCGTAGTGCAAGCCGAACATTTACGAATTGGTTAGGAAACAGGGCGTGATCCTTGTTTTCGAACATTGCCTTCAGTTTGACGGTGCCGGTTACCTGGTCGACCTGATTGTCCACTCCGGTCAGCTGGCCGGTCGCGAATCTTCTCTTCAGCGTGCGATCCCATGCCTCGACGGGCAACGACGCGCCATCTTTCAGCGCCGCGAGCACTTTCGGCAGTTGGTCTTCAGCAAGATTGAAAACAACCGAGATGGGTTGGAGTTGGTTGATAAGCACAATACTATCGCCAGGATGAACGATATTGCCGGGGTCGATCCGCAGCAGACCGGCGACGCCAGTAATCGGCGAAACGATCTGAGTGTACGCTAACCGGCGCTTCGCGTCGTCGACCTTGGCCTGGTCGGTCTTAAGATTACCCTCGATTTGTGCGATTTTGGCCTCGAATGCCCGGAGTGGTGTCGTAGACTTAGCGAACTGCACCTCGGTCAGTTGCGCCTGATCGTGTGCGAGCTGGCCCTCGGTTTCGGTGAGTTGGAGTTGGTAGGCGGTCGGATCGATCGACGCCAGTGCCTGTCCGGTTTGGACCAAATCTCCATCCTTAAAATTCACGGACAACAATTGGCCTTCGACCCGTGGCTGGATGGTAACGGTGTAAGCAGTGACGAAACCAAGACAATCAAGAAACTCCGGCTCGCGTGCCCGCTGCGCTGCAGGCTCGGCGGGCCGAAGCCGTCGCTGCACATGCCCGAGCCGGTCAGACTGTCCGCCGGCGTGCTCGACTGGCTCACAATCGGACCCATCACGTGGTCGTACCATCCGTCGGAATCGTCGTAGCTGATGATGATCGCCGTCGAGCTCCAGAACGGCGACCGCTCCAGCGCATTAATGGTGTTCACCAGAAATGTCTGTTCGTCTACCGGATCGGAATTGGCCGCGTGGCCGTCCTGATACGCGGGCGCTTTCAGATAGCTGACCGAGGGAAGATTTCCCGCCTTGAGCGCTTCGACAAAGTCACTCATGTCGTACTGGTGATTGGCGCGGTCGGTTTGACCGATCATTTTGATTGAAGGCCTTCTGCTCGGAGCTGTAGCCGTGATCCTGGTCGCAGGTGACCGCCTGCGCCCGGCTGAGGCGGAAGGGTTGTGCGGCGTTCGGATTGTGGGTGAGAAGAGGTCCGCTCAATCCGTTGATCGGCGGAGTGCCCGGTACGGCGTGAAACTCCGGCTCGCCCGGCGTAGTGTTGGCCGCGACCGGATAGGTCGCGAAGTAGTGATCGAAGGAAATGTTCTCCTGAAAAAATCACCACGACGTGCGTGATCGGATTCTGTGTCGGAGGCTGGGCCGGCGCTGGCGGCGCCACGGCGCGTACCCAAGCGTCAAGCTGCGGATGGATTTCCGCAATCCCGAGATCGTGGGAACCTTTGTCTACCATTGCCACATCCTGGAGCATGAGGATGCGGGGATGATGGGCTCCATCCAGATCGTTCCGCCGCAATGACAGAAGGCGGACCCGTTGCGCATCAGAACGCAAAGCGGGCAGCGAACTGAATACTGCGCGCCGCGGGCGCCGCGCCTTTCTTGGCAGCGGGCGTCCATCACGCCGCCGTTATTGCTGCCTACCGGCGGGCCGCATCCCCCAATCGCCTTTTTCTTCGCCGCTCTGATCCGGCAAAGAGCCTTTTTCGGGGCGGAGTCGCAGCCATCTTCGCCGTGCTGCCTGCGCCATGGCCTTGCGGCCCGCGGCGCTAAGCCGGCGCTTTTTCCCGGGCTGGCGCTGCGCCCGAAGTCCTTCCGCGAGGTGGTCGCCGCTGGCTTCGATCGGTTTGGATAGGCGATCGGGTTCGGCGAGCAGCAAAGCGACGCTTTGTTGGTCCATGATCGCGGCGAGAGCGATTTCTTTCGCGAAAAGGCGCTCAAAACTTCTCTAACGATGGCCTGGAAGAATACGCCGATGGCCAACAGGGGCTGCCAAACGCGGCCATCGCGTCGAAACTCTGCCGCCCTTCCCGTTCCCAATACACGTCGCGCAGATTGAGCCACAAAGCAAATTCGTAGAGCGTCAATGCAGCAGCGGCACCGTAAACCATAGATGTGAGACGGCCCATCCACTGCGAAGATGATGCGGCTGCGGTGCCGACCTCGACCAGCCAGCAGTAGCCGACGAGCATCAGCAGCAGGGTGCCCCAGACCAAATGATAAATATGGCGCCCGCGCATCGTGACATCGTAAAAAATTTCGCAGACGGTCTGGGTAGGGCCGCAGAACATCCAACCTGATTTACTCAGGCATCACGCGAAAGACCGTGGCTGTCGAGACCGACGGCACCTTCCATTGGGGATATTTTTTCCCCTTAGCCTGTAGCACGGCAGCTTTTTCCTCGGGATCGTTGACCAGCGACAAGGTACGTTCAAATATCCGGCCCCCTATCTTCAGGCGCACGCGAGGGTCGCGGATGACATCTTCAACCCACCATCGACCGCGATAGGAAGTGACATAGAGATTGTCATTATATACAGCGCACCAAATCGACACCGAGTGGGGTAGTAGAAACGCGGTTTGGGTTTGAATCTTGATAGTTTGAATTTTGTCGGTGAACGACCAATCGCTGACTGGGGTAGTGATGAGTTCCCCCTTGAGCCACAGCCCTGGTGCTCTGCACGACCAAGAACTACCGCTTGCACAGTCCCGAGGTTCGAAACCAGTGGCGCGCAGCGTCACCAGCAGCAGGATCATGCAAATGAATATCGCTCCACTAACCTTCAATGTTGTCTTCATACCCACCTCCTGAAGGATGGCAAAAAAAGACTTCTATCCGAAACAACCGGGGACTGAGGGAACGTTCTTCTTTCAAATTGTACGCCACTTTCTCCAAGTCTAGGCCATAACCGTTCCGGAGGTTAGGCAATGGGTTTGGCGCGCTGCGTATCAAGGATGTCGCTCACTCGCTCCGATCCCCCAGGCGCGGATGCCATACCGGCCATCACCCGTCCGCTCCACGAAATAAATGCCTTCCATTTGAGAGGGCGCAGCTCGGATCGCAGCCCATCTCCGCTTCGCTTCCGCGACGGCCGTGAGGGCGGTGCTAATCGTCCGCTTCCTAATGTGCTCCTCATGCAAATCAGCATATGATTCGCTCTGAAGGACGAAAAGGGCAAGGCGAAACGCGGGCGACTAGGTTTGGGAACGAAAGAGAACGACCGCAACTATCGCCGGCAGACGCATCCAATTCCCGATACGCTGAGTCGGTTCGCGCAGATCGTTTCGGCGGGAGGACCCTGCGCACTGCCTGAACATCGGAGGCGTGGTACTTGAGCACGCGTCTTAGTGCTAGATTTGCGCTCGCTCCGGTGGCCCCTCTAAAACTCGCCTCCGTCGCGCACCGTGTCGACGCCGAAATGCTGTTCGCGAATTTAAACCCCAGCGAGATCGACGCCCCAAGGTACCAAAGCCCGAAGCAAATCCCATAGCTGCCGCGTCGCCGCAGACGCGAGCGGGCCAGTTCAAACGGCCCTATCGAGACTGCCCGGCGCTCGGCTCAATCCGTTTATTTGGCTGTCACGCCGCCGGGCAGCTCCGATAGGACCTATCGTTTAACGCCATTTATCGCCGCTTTCTTCGCTGCTCGCTTCGTCTCACTCTACTTCCCGAATTTCAGCACAGAGTCGGAGTCGAATTTCCGATACAGCACAAATTCCATTTCGTTCCGCATTAGCGCGCCGTCAATCCGGCCGCGAATCTCGGCCTTCTGTGGCAGAACGTACTGGCCGCCGCCGACCAGCGTCCATCCATAATCGATTTCGCGTTCCAAGTTCCGCATCGGAAAGCCATGCGACACCTCGGCAATCACCGTGATACGCATCACCTTCTTATCATGCCGATCCGCGTAAATCCGGCCGTGATAGGGCACCTCGGCGCGCACGTTCCGCGAACTACCTCCCGCGAACGAGTTCGAACGATCCGGCCGCTCGACGTCGAGCTTTTCGAGCACCTTCGTTTCGTGGTAATCGAAGATGTATACCGGCACGCCGCGAATAGAGGAGCAACTCCGCCATTTAAAATCAGCCAGACTCTTTTCGTCGAAAATGTCTTCGAACACCGCCCCAAATTCGCCTCCGCTGTTCAATCCCGGCGAAGGTGCCGACTTGACCGGCTGGCCGTTCACGCGGGTCTCGCGATATGTCTCGACATGCTGATAATAAGCAAGCTGTTGCTCGATCGTGTCGACCTTCCGCCAGCGCTGCGCGGTTCCCGTAGGGTCTACCCATCGCGTGACGACGCGCGTCGCGAGAAAATCTGGCAGAGAGTTCGTGTACTGCCGCGCATTATTGGTAATCGCACCGAGAATCCGCTGCTGCTCCGCGACGTTGGACGAACAATCCGCCGCGCGAAGCGACAACGAGAGCAAGATGAAAATCGTCGCACGCATCGCCGCTGCTATCTTACTAAACGTAACTGTAACCTAATTGGCGGGAATCTCGTCCGCCATCACCGCGACGCTCTTTGACGTTGCGACAGCGATGGAATTTCCCCCCAGCGACCTATCTCTGAGTGGGCCTCTCGGCTTGATCGATGACGTAATACTCGACGGGTCCCCGTTGCGCTTTCAGACGCAAGCCGAGCTGTTCTTTCAGGGCACTGAAAATCCGCGACCGCAGAACTCCAGGAGGCAAGGTCGCCAGAGGATAATAAGGCTTTGCCGCGGCGCTCTTTCCGAGCTCGTCGCACCAGATCTGATCCCCGGACCCGCACGCACCTGACGGCCCCGGCAACTGGACTCTCATCGGGTCCGCAGGCGGTCCCGCTGGCGGCAGCCCCACAAGTCCCAGCGCAAAATCGTAATTCTTTGTCAGTCCGGTCCTGTCGATCACCGGGCCCTCGTCCGTTTCGGGTATTACAGCCCCGCCAGTCATGGCGGGGGCTCTCCGTGCTTCAGGATCAACGCAGATTTCAGGCACTACCGGTGTATGCGAGCCACGTCTGGGCTTACAATGAAAGATCGCTCCTGTCTGCGCATGCTTAAGACGCCCATTCTGGATCGGCGGCAGCCTATCCCTGGGTCCTCCCAAGCGCGCCAACCTAGCAGAGTCAGCCATGCAATCAACCACGGTTTCCATCCCCAGCATGTCGAGCGACTCGCCGAGCTGCGGCTGAGCGCGTGCGCTCCCGGAGATTCATTTCTTGGGCTGCCATAATGGTCAATCCGTGACCTTGTCTCATGACTTTTTCCTGGGCCGTCGATAAACACACACTCGCGTTGGTCAACATTGTAGGTAGCGCGCTGGACGTCCTCGGAGCGCTGTACCTGGCTTACGATCTTCTGGGTGGTGAACACGGACCGCTGCGGACTCTGACGCGCGCGGTTACTTATGGGGTGCTCTTTGGAACCGGCTACGGTCTTGCTCTGGGACCGATCTTCGGACTCGCAACCGGTTTAACGCACGGCATCACTCTCGCGTTCGAGTATTCGCGTGCATCCCGCCATCAGCCGAAGCCGGGATTTTGGCTGGATGCGGCCATGAGCGCGATCCGTGGGCTCGGTTTTGGTGTCGGGACGTCCTATTTATTCGGCTTGCGTTTCGGAATATCGTTCGGCGCGTTGAGCACCGTCGGACAAGGAATGGCCTACCGTATCGGTATCAGGCCGACGGTCGACTACAAGCCCGCCAAGCGTCCGCGCTTGACCCGATTTCTAGTGATCGCTGCCGCCAATCGAACCCTGGGGTACACCGTGGCCGGCTACCTCAGCAGCCTGGTCGCGCAGCATCGCCTTCATGCGTTCTCGGTCGGGCTCCGGGCGGGACTCGCGATCGGGGTGGTCACAGCTATTGTCGGCACCTGCACTCCATTTGTAGAATGGGAGGCCGATCATCTGCCGGCAAAACGCATGGGCGTGTTCGGCGTCGGACTAATTCTCATCGGCTTCGCGCTGCAATCCCTCCAGTATTGGGCAGTGCTGCTTAATGTGAGCGTTCGGTAGCGTTCGGTAGCGTTCCGCTACGCTGTCGCGTCAAAAAGCAGCGTCGGTAGTCGCAACCTGCTCACTCCCTGAGTAAATCCTTTATGTGCAGCCCTGATGAAAAAAATTGCACTATTTTGCTGTCTTAACAGTCAAATTGGCCGGGAGGTAACGCGACATGGGCGCCCCGGCCGCTTCCTTCGAATTTCCACTCCTGCCGTTTTTCGCCGCTGTGCCCCGGGGATGGCTGCGAATCGGCGCCATTCTCGTGGCCGGGTTGGCGAGTGCCGGCCTCGGATTCACTTTCGACCAGGCGTTTGCACGGCCCGCTCCGCTTTCGCTCTCGCTTCGAGAGAAAGGCGGCCAATTGCACATCGGCTGGAGTCTGAAGGCCGCTACGCATGGCGCCAGGCTGGAAATCCTGGATGGCCGCCAGCAAACCAACGTGCTGGTGCTCGCGCCGCTAGCGGATGTGACTTATGCGCCACACAGCGGGGACGTGGAGGTGCGGCTATCCTCGTTTGGCGAGGATCGCACCGAAATTGCGCGTTTCCTGGTGCGGGAACCGACGGCGCGGGAGCTGAAGACGCAGTTCTCCGCTGCGCTGGCCGAGGCGCGTGCGCTCCAGGCTGTGATCGAGCGCCAGGATCGCCGTGTTTCAAGACTTGAACGGGCGGCCAGGGGTCTGAAGACGCAAGTTGAGAATCCGCCGGCGCGGCGAGTGGCACGCCGGCGGGCAAGGCGAGCTGCGCCTCGAATCGCGTCACGACCGCGGCCGCGCCGTGAAATGAGTTGGTGGCGCTAAACCAGGCCAGGAAGGATTTTCCGTCCAGTGGCGTTCGGCGTTGGGATTGCGGCATTCACCCGCACTTCCGCGCGAACAAACGACCGTGTTCGGCACCACGGCCGAACGTACGTTATCAGAAAGCGAACTGATGCCGGACATTAAAGCTGATGCTGGCCAGCCCGCTTTACTCATGCGTACTCTCCAATAAGAGTACAACTGAACGCGAGCTCCATCGGCGCCGCCACCGTTCCGGTCAAGGTCGCGCTGGTGGGCCGTGATTCGCCCGCCGGCCAGCGCCATGATCGATACGGCGAGCGCGTCGCGTGCGAATTTCGAATCCCTATAATGAACTCATGCCGACACCCTTTGAGAGCGCACAACTCAATCTTCAGCTTTTCGATCTGCGCCGCGAAACCGTGTTGCGCGAGGCGCGCGCCTGGTTTCTTGCCGAGTTCAATCCGGAAACCATGGCTGACCTCATGGCGGCGGTGACCGGAGAGCGCAACGCTTCGTTCCGTATGGTCCTCGGCTACTGGGACATGGCCGCCTCGCTGGTGAGCTCCGGTGCAATCGACCCGACCTCGTTCCTGGCTGCGCACACCGAAATCGTAGGCACGTTTTCGAAGATCCATCCGTTTGTTGCCGAAATGCGCTCAGCCGTCGGGGAGCCCGGCTTTCTGAAGCACATGGAGGCCGTCGTGATGGCCGCGCCGGACGCCGAAGCGACGCTCAAACGCCGCCGCGAAGGACTCCTCGCGATCGCGAAGGCGCGCGACACGGCGGAGGGTGCCTGAGACCTACATTACCTGTTGGCCGTGCCCGCGGGCGAAAGATGCTGGTCCATGCGAGAAATCGCTAGTCAGCGCAGGGTTTTTCCACACGTTTGACAGCTTTGAACGTCTCCTATTCGAGGAGGTCGCATGATCGACGATCTCATGAGCGACCTGAAGCACGCCTTTCGGATTCTCTTCCGCAGTCCGGGATTCACGGCAACCGCCGTTAGTGCCCTGGCGCTTGGAATTGGCGCCAATACAGCTATCTTTTCCGTGGTGAATGCCGTCCTGTTGAAACCACTTCCTTATCCCGCACCGGACCGGATCGTCGAGCTGGTGAATACGTCGCCGCAGGGCAGCTATCCGGGGGCTTCGCCGGCCAAATATGCTGCCTGGCACGCCCGGACCGACGTCCTCGAAGACATTACCGCCTATGACAACCGCGGCCCAGGCGTGAATATCACTGGCGGCGATCAACCCGAACAGGTTCCGGGAATCCACGTTTCGCATGAGTTTTTCCGTCTGTTCGGCGCTCGCCTGGCGCTCGGCCGCGCTTTTTCCGCCGAAGAAGACCGGCCGCGCGGCCCCAATGTCGTGGTGATCTCGAATGGTCTCTGGCAGCGGCGCTTCGGTTCGGACCCGCACATCGTCGGCAAAGCGATCACGCTAGGCCGGGATCCGTACACGGTCATCGGCGTTCTCGCCGCCAGCTTCGCCTTCGATCCGAATGCGGATCTGTATCTACCGTTTCAGGCCGATCCGAACAGCGAACAGCAGGACCATTATTTCTCGGTTGCCGCGCGCCTCAAGCCTGGAGTGGGCGTGGCGGCGGCAAATGCCGCCCTGGCCTCGACGGCGGAGGCGTTCAGACGAAAATTTCCGAATAACATCGGCCCGAAAGACGGCTTCGGCGTCGAACCGATGCAGGAAATCATGGTTCGGGACGTGCGGACCGCGCTCTTTGTCCTGCTGGGCGCGGTCGGATTTGTTCTGTTGATCGCTTGCACCAACATCGCCAGCTTGCAGCTCGCGCGGGCGGCGGCGCGCTCGCGCGAAATCGCCATCCGCACGGCCATCGGAGCGGGACGCTGGCGTATCGTGCGGCAACTGCTCACCGAGAGCATCGTGCTGGCGACGCTGGGGGGCGTGCTCGGACTGCTGCTCGGAATCGCCGGGGTTCGCGCTTTACTCGCGATCAATTCGGGGAATTTGCCGCGTATCGGCGCCGATGGTTCCGGCGTAACGCTCGACGCCCGCGTGTTGGTGTTTACGCTGTTGCTGTCGGTGTTGACCGGCATTCTGTTCGGTTTGTTTCCGGCGATTCACGCCTCGCGAACGGATCTGAACTCGACGCTCAAAGAGAGCGGATCGCGTTCCGGCGCGTCGCTTCGACAAAACCGGTCACGCGCCGTGCTGGTGGTGACCGAAATCGCCCTGGCGACGGTTCTGCTGATCGGCGCCGGTTTATTGATGCGCACCTTCGCCGCGCTGCATCAGGTCGCGCCCGGTTTCGATTCGCATAACGTCTTGACGATGGAGACCTCGCTCACCGGCGACCGCTACAACCGGACGGCGGCCATTGCGGACCTGGCCCGGCAGGCGCAGCAGCGATTCGAGGCGCTGCCGGGAGTCGAAGCGGCGGCGGCCACCTGTTGCCTGCCGCTTGAAGGCGCATTCGGGCTGGGCTTCATTATCGAAGGGCGCCCGCTCGGCGACCGGCCGGTCCATGGCGGAGCGAAATGGGAATACGTCGATTACCGCTATTTCGACGTGTTCAAAATCCCCATCGTCCGCGGCCGCGCGTTCAACGAGCGCGACACCGGGTCGAGCCCCGGCGTGGTCATGATCAATGAATCCTTCGCGCGGCGGTATTGGCCGAAGCAGGATCCGCTGGGGCAGCGCCTCTCGATTCGCGCCGGCAGCCCCATCTTTCTGCAACCGCCGAAGGAAATCGTCGGCATTTTCGCCGACGCGCGCGACTCCGGCCTGAACCACGATCCGCAGCCGGAAATTATCGTGCCGGTTTCCCAGGTCCCCGACGGCGTGATGGCTCTGAACAATCGATTCGTGCCGCTGCAATGGGTGGTTCGCACCCGGGTTCCTCCGTTTTCCTTAGCCGCGCCGGTCGAACAGGTCTTTCGCGATCTCGCCGACATGCCCGCCGCTCATCTGCGGACGATGGACCAGGTGATGGCGCAATCCACGTCGCGCAATCGGTTCAACACGGTGTTGCTCGGCATTTTCGCTTTGGTAGCCATCCTGCTGGCCGCGATCGGATTGTATGGATTGATCGCCTATTCCGTCGAGCAGCGAACCATGGAGTTCGGAATCCGCCTGGCGCTAGGCGCGAACTCGGCGCGCTTGCGGAACATGGTTCTCGGGCAGGCGATGTGGCTGGCTACCGTGGGCATCGTGCTGGGACTGGCGGCGGCTTTTGCTCTGACTCGCGTGATCGCGTCCCTGCTGTACGACGTGAAGCCGACCGACGGAATGGTGTTTGGCTCGGTCGCGTGCCTGCTCATCGCGGTTGCGCTTCTCGCCAGCTATTTGCCGGCACAAAGAGCCTTCCGGATTGATCCCGCAATCGCGCTCCGCTATGAGTGAGCTCTGAACCTTTGGCTAAAAGCACCAGCCTGGTGTCCGCCATAGCGGACTCCGCCCCTGTAGCGTCATACTGATGTTCATGTTTTGGCGTTATTGTCTGATCACGGCGGTCTCCGTTGCGGCAGCCCTGGCCCAGCGAGGGCCGCAGTCGGCCACATTCGAAGGACAGCCGGCGCTTACGCTCTCGAATGACAAACTGCACATGACCATCACGCTGCAAGGCAGCGCCATCGCGAGCCTGATCTTGACCGACGATGCGGACAAGCTAAGCCCGCTCTGGAACCCCATGCGGCTGGCGCGGGAACTCGGACTCAAATCGCCGTTTAACGGCACCCTGGGCCATTTCGTGTGCGTGGACGGATTCGGGCAGCCATCCCAGGAGGAACGCGCCGCGGGCCTGCCGATGCATGGGGAAGCACATGTGACGCGCTTTGATGTGATTCCGGCGAAAGCCGGCGGCAACTCTGTCTCCCTGACCGCTAAACTGCCGATTGTGCAGGAAGTCTTCACACGAAGCTTCCACATGGTCGACGGCGAAAACGTAGTTTATGTGGACAGCCAGTTGGAAAGCCTGCTGGGCATCGACCGGCCCGTCAACTGGGCTGAACACGCGACAGTGGCCGCGCCGTTCCTGCAGCCGGGCTCCTCGGTGGTGGATCTCTCGGGTGTGCGCTCGCAAACCCGGCCTTATGTGATCAACCAAGCTGGCGCTCAAAAGGGGCAGAACCCTACTGAACGCCGGCTTGCCTCCGGCCGGGACTTCACTTGGCCTATGGCTCCAGACCTGAATGGGCAGCTGATCGACCTTCGGCAGGTCCCGCGGAACCCGCACTATCTGGATCACGCGACGACTCTGCTCGATCCTTCGCGCAAGATCGAGTGGGTAACCTCGCTCAATTTCAGCAAAAAATTGATCTATGGTTACATCTTCAGACGCGACGATTACCCCTGGATTCAGTACTGGGGCAACTACCCGGCGGCCGGACAAGTCGTGCGCGGGATGGAGTTCGGCACCCAGCCGTACGATGTGCCACGCCGCGAGGCGA
The DNA here is from genome assembly GCA_035507655.1 of Bryobacteraceae bacterium. Classification (GTDB taxonomy): domain Bacteria; phylum Acidobacteriota; class Terriglobia; order Bryobacterales; family Bryobacteraceae; genus Palsa-187. Next base: position 11,704 of record DATJNW010000172.1, read on the forward strand.
TCACGATGGGCTCACTGTTCGGGACGCCGTCATACCGTTGGTTGCCCGCGAAGTCCACGATTGAATCTCATTTTCTTCTGTTTTACGCCCGCGTCCCGGACGGCTTCCGCAAGGTGGACGATGTCCGTCTGGAGAATGGCCGGATCATCATCGAAGATCGCGCCGGGCAAAAGGAAGTGACGCTTGCGGCATCGCGCGGATTATAGACCGGGACGTGAGCGATCCGAATAAGGAATGTTGCGTTGGATTACCAGCGCTGGCTTTCGGCGATCTACCGTGCAGGATTAAACTCCATGCTGGACACGCTGGGATGGAATTCTGTCATCGGAGCCCGGCCATAGGGTCGATTCGCATCGCCCGCTGCGCCGGAACATATGGTTGCCGCAAGGAAAGCCAGCACCAAGAGGAGGTGCGATGATGCCATCAATCGGCTGCTTCCGATTCTCCATGATGTTCTTGTTGGTCGTTCTGTGCTCGTCTGTGCGCGCCCAGCCGCCTGATGCAGATCTCGTAAAGTTGGCGCTCAAAGACGGTAACACGGCGTTCACAAAGGGTGATTACGACGCCGCCCGCCGTTCCTTCGAAAAGGCATGGCAAATCGCGCAGCGCCCGCCGGCCAATGCGCCGGTTCGTTATGACATCTTGAAGCGGCTGACGGCGACTGCCGCTGCCCTGGGCCAATTCATGGAAGCGCAGCGATACATTCAGCAGGCGTTGGAATGGCGCGTATCGATCATGGGCGCCGACGATCCGAGAATCGCGGATGATTTACTCCTCTCCATCAACCTGGACCTGCGGACGAAGGACTTCGACCAGGCGCTTTCGACAGCCCGCCGCCTCCAGGCGATCCACGCAGCAGCACACACGGCTGAAAGCACGCAAGTCGCGGACGACTACCTTCGCATTGGCCAGATTTACCTGGCGCAGCGAAACGCGCACGATGCGATACGTGCCTTTGCTGAGGCCGATCGCCTTCGAACCGAGCTTATCGGGGCGCTCGATCCGGGCCTGCTTCCGGTCCTGGACGGGTTGAACGAGGCTTACGGCACACTTGGAGCAACTGGCGCGCGCGAACCGATTTATCGTCAAGCTCTGCTGATTCGGGAGACGATGTACGGCAGCGATAGCACGGAGCTGATCAACACGATTGAAGGCCTGGCCGATTCCTGCGCCGCGGGCGGCGAGTACGTCGCGGCCGAGCCGCTCTATGAACGATTACTTTCTCTGTGGGAGCGGCTGGTGGGGCCGGAGCATCCGATGGTAGCAGTGACGCTCGACAAGTTGGTTGTTTTTTATATGAAGGAGGGCAAACCGGAAAAGGCGCGGGCGGCACTGGCGCGTTCGGTCGCGATCCGTGCGCGATTTCTCGCCGTGGGGCTATCGCATCAGGCGGCCGACCAAATTGAGCTGGGGCGCCCGATGGAAGCAATGGCGCTTTATAATCGGGCGTTGGCTGCATTGGGTTCGCCCGGCGGCGCCAACAATGATGTGATCGCGGCACTTCGGAAAAGTCTTGCGGCGTTGCAAAAGGCCGCAGTTAAATAACGGCAGCTTCGGGAGTCACTGTTCGCGACCGAGCGACGCCTCAAAGCCGCAAATGCAGGAGCATCGTGAAGGTGGCACGCTGCGCTGAGAAGTAAGCTGTCAAGCTAAGCAGCTTCGTTCCCGGTGCTTCGCTTTGCAGCTGGTGCAGCCTTAGCCGCCGTCCACCGCCTCTCCGCCGAATCAGATCCGGCGAGGAGACTTCTTCGGACGCTGCCTTCGCAGCTCGGGTCGCAAAAACGTAGGCGAGCTTGATTCCGAGGGACTTGATCTTCAGAGCAACGGTGAGCGAACCAGTGAGGATGTGACCCGGTGCGCGGGTGGCCTTCAATGGACGGCCGGATTCGCAGCCGCTGCAAATCGGGCGCGGCACTCCTTGGCCAGCGAGCGGACCTCCGCAAAGTCCGCGCTTGACCGGATCGACGCCAGCATCGGATCCGAATCGATGGCGGGATAAGAGCAGTACCCTCCCGTGACAGCTTCCCGCAACAGGCGCAAGGCAGTGCGCGAATCCCCAGCGTACGCCAAGTGGTCCGCGGAAAAATAGTTCATTTCCGGGTCAGGCACTGGCTCCGTGGCGCGGGCCAGCTCGCCAATCTCCTTTGCCGGCCGGTGATCCATAAAAGCCACCAGCACCGGGAACCCGGCCCACGATGGAGTGGACCGCGGCCGCGCTTCGATGGCCTCTTCCATGACGAACCACGGAGTGCCGTCGGCCAGCTCTCCGGCATCGTACAGCCGGGCGATGGAAGGATGATTGAGACGCGCGAGTGTCCGCTGCTCAGCTTCGAATCGCCGCCGCCGCGCGTTCGATAGCCAGGCCTCCCGCATGACTTTGATCGCAACCAGGTTGCCCAGGTCCTGGCGCTCGGCAAGGTAGACCACTCCCATTCCGCCCTCGCCTAAGACACGAAGCACGCGATAATGGCCGATCTGCTGCTGCCCGAGAGGCGCCGCTTTGAACGTGACCGGCAGCCCCAGTTTCATCGGAATACGTCTGAACTATTTGAAACCGAAGATCGAGCCTCTTCGACCATCTCAATGAAAATTGCTCTGGCTTCATCCTTGTTCCGGACCTCCCGGGGAAAAGCCACGCGGTGTCCATGCACTCTGTCGCCGGTTTTCAGCCGAAGATGGAATCCCAGGCGGTCGACAGCGGTCATGCTCGCCTCGGCGGCGGCTTCGCCTGCAAACCGGCGGGCGATCAGCAGCAGCGCATCCGCGTGATCCGCATTCATGTGGCGCATGATTTCCTGCGCAATTTCAGAAAGGGGATCAGGCCGGGCATCGGCATAAGCGTCGGCGGAGACCCATCCCATGACGCCGAAGCCGCCGATGAAGTAGACGTTCGACACCTGGAGCCGGTGATAGGCGAAGTCGGTGTACTCCTGCCAATACCGGGCGTTCTCATGCCGCGAAAGATACAGCTCGCGAACTTCTGCCGCCGCTACCGGCGCCGTCGTGCCCAGGAGAGTGACGCGGGCGGCTCCCAACGGGTCGCCCGAATAATCCGGCTGCGTGATCAGAAGGCCGGCGCGTGCGTCTTGATGCAGGTTTTGCGTGTGCATGGCCATGCTGCTGATGAAGAAGACGGGCCGGCCGAGGTCGTCTGCCGCGTAGGGCATCACGGAACCGAAGGGAAAGCCCGGGACCTTCCGGGAATGCGTGGACAGGCTGCCGATCCGTCCAACGGAAACAAGCGTGCGGGCGCGCTCCGCGAGCGAAGGTTCGGGAACGTCCGGAGCGGCCGGTCCGGGGCCGGCGTGCTGGCGAGTAGGCATGCCTTCATCGTAGCGGGTGCCCCCATCGGCGGTGCAGACGAACATGAGGGCATCTGCTACATTGGGTTCGTTGGCGATTTTTACGCCCCAAAGATGAATCTGACGACGCCCAGGGAATCCGCAATTATGGTTTTCCCCAGTGGGAAACCCCTGGGGGCGGAGATTGGCGGGGTCGATCTACGTTGCGTGAGTGACGCTGCTTTCGCCGCGATTCAGAAAGCCTGGAACGATCATTCGGTGTTGTTGTTCCGGCGCCAGCAGCTTACCGACGACGATCTGATCGCTTTCAGCCGGCGCTTTGGCCATCTCGACTTGGCGCCCATACAGGAAACCGGGCGCCGTTTCGTTGAAGGATACCCGGAGATCTACGTGGTCTCGAACGTGATGGTGAACGGCGAGCCGATCGGGAGCCTGGGTGCAGGCGAAGCAGCGTGGCACACGGACATGTCGTATCTGGAAGATCCGCCCAAGGCGAGCGTACTGTATGCGCTGGAAGTTCCTGCTTCGGGCGGCAACACCTATTTCTGCGGGATGTACCACGCGTATGACTCGCTGCCGGAAACACTGAAACAGCGCATCGAAGGACGCCTGTTGAAGCACGATGGCACCTACAATAGCGGTGGATTCTTACGCCAGGGCATGACGGCCGCCGAAGACCCGATGACGTCGCCGGGCGCCTGTCATCCCCTGGTGTGCACGCATCCGGAGACCAAACGCCGCGCACTGTATCTCGGGCGAAGGCGGAATGCCTACATTCAGGGGCTGCCGCTGGCGGAGTCTGAGGCATTGCTCGACCAGCTGTGGTCGATCGCCACTCGGGAGGAGTTCGCGTGGCACAACGAGTGGGAAGTGGGCGACCTTGTGCTTTGGGACAATCGCTGCACGATGCACCGCCGCGACCCGTTTGACCCCAAGTCCCGGCGCATCCTGCATCGGACGCAAGTCAAGGGTGAGATGCGTCCAGCGGCGTAATCAATATGCCGCTGCCCGCCTCCCGTCCGGAGGTTCCTCCATGCGCTTAGGCAAGGTGGGCGCCCCAGCCATCGTTCTCGCGCTGCTGTGCGCGATGTACTTTCTTTACTTCGTCGACCGCGTGAGTATCTCGGCGGCAGCGCCGCTGATCAAGGCGGATCTCAGGATCAGCAACACACAGCTCGGGCTGGCGTTCTCTGCGTTTGCGATTCCGTATGCGCTGTTTCAATTGATCGGCGGCTGGATCGGCGACCGGCTGGGTCCGCGGCTGATGCTGACGATCTGTTGCGCAATCGTCGGGGTCTCCACGGTCCTCATGGGCAACGCCACCGGAATCGTGTCACTGGTTCTGTTGCGGCTCGCGCTCGGCTTCGGCGAAGGGGCGGGATTTCCCACGGCCACACGCGCGATGGCCAGTTGGACGCCGCAAGGCGGCTGGGGATTCGCGCAAGGGATCGTCCATTCATTCGGGCGGATCGGTAATGCGGTGACGCCGCCGCTTATGGCAGGGTTACTCGTTTTTTCCACTTGGCGCAATTCATTTGTGATGCTCGGCGCAGTGAGTTTGCTGTGGCTGGTCGCCTGGGGCTGGTACTTCCGCGACGATCCGCGCGAGCACGCCTCGATAACCTCTGCGGTCCTGGACACGCTGCCGGTTCGGGCCATGAACCCGGCCCGGGCGGTTCCCTGGCTACGGCTCGCCCGGCACTTGATGCCCGTGACGTTCGTCGACTTCTGCTACGGATGGACGTTGTGGCTGTTCCTGACCTGGATCCCGGCCTTCTTTTTCGAGAACTATCATCAGAACCTCCAGGCGTCCTCCCTATTTTCGGGTGGCGTGCTCTTAGCCGGTGTCTTCGGGGATATTTTAGGCGGGCTGGTGAGCGACGGTCTGCTGCACAAAACGCGCAGCCTGGTGACCGCGCGTTGCACTGTGATTGTCGCCGGGTTCCTTGGCGCGTTTGTTTTTCTAATTCCGGTCGTGCTGGTTCACAACGTGACGGTGGCCGCCTTGTGCCTGGCGCTGGCGTTCTTTTTCGCGGAGCTGATCGTCGCGCCGATCTGGTCGGTGCCGATGGACATCGCGCCGCGTTACGCCGGCACGGCCAGCGGCATCATGAACTTTGGCTTTGCAGCCGCCGGCTTGATCTCGCCGTCGAGCTTTGGCTACCTGGTCGACCGCACCGGCAGTTGGGTGGTGCCGTTCATCGCCTCCATGGTTCTGCTGCTGGTGGGCGGGGTTCTGGCGGCGCGGCTGCGGCCCGATCGCCCCTTCCCGGACGAGCCGGCAGCCATGGTTTCGCTCAAATCCGCGTAGGCGGACCGCAGCCGCGTGATGATGCACTCGTCATCTCTTTCTCGATCAGAATACGAGGAGCATCGGTTTGATCGCACCTGCGGCCTCGGCGGGATCGCCGATCGATTCTTCTTAGACCAACGGTACTACAGTCCCCGGGCACTCCTACCGATGCTTTAAGTATTGCGGAGAACAGATTGTACGGTCACGTTCCGCTAACTATATGAAATTCAAAGAAAGCGCACTCGCTCACCGGTTGCTCGATGGACTTGACGGAATCGAAATCGGCGGTTCCGCTCACAATTCCTTCGGGCTGAAAACCCGCAACGTTGATTACACCGCGGAAATGACGGAGTTTAAGCAGGGAGAGATCAAGCTTTGCGGCACCGCCTTACCTGTGGACATCGTGTCGCCGGGGGACCAGCTGCCGCTCGATGACAACAGCGTCGATTTTGTCATCAGTTCCCACGCGATCGAACACTTTTTCGATCCGATCAAAGCGCTCCGCGAATGGTATCGCGTGGTGAAACCAGGTGGCTACCTATATATAATCGCGCCGCATAAGGAACGAACCTTCGATAAAGATCGTCCCCGCACCACGCTGGCCGAATTGATTGAACGCCATGAGAGCGGCAAACACGAAGCTGGCCACCACCATTTCTCGGTCTGGATAACCGAAGATTTCGTGGAGCTGGTCCACTGGCTGGGCTGGACCGTTGTGGCGGTTCAGGACGTGGATGACAAGGTCGGCAACGGCTTTGCGGTGGTCATTCGAGTGGAAAAGAATGGCATCGGCAAGCTGATCGACGCCGTTAATCTCTCCGAGACCCCTCGGCCTGCGCCTTCCGTAACCACCGCCGTTCAGGCTTCAGCGGCGAGTGCTCCCAGAAGACCCGGCATGTATGTCGCTTTCGGCGGCTCCGATCCGGCCGTGCCAAACTACGTCGAAATCGGCGATCACACTTATCACGTGCCGCGCGAAACCCGGTTCTTGAGCTACCTGCCGAACGAAAAGATCATTATCGGAAAGTACTGTTCCATCGCTCAGCAGGTGACCATCTTTGTGGGCGGCGATCACACCACGGAAACGGTGTCAACGTATCCCTTCGAGGCCCGGTTTTTGGGCCGGTCGAATCCCACGCGGTCCTATAAAACCACTCGAAACACGGAAATCGGCAGCGATGTCTGGATTGGTCACGGCGCTTTCATCGCCGGGGGCGTGCACATCGGACATGGAGCCGTGATTGCGAAAAATGCGACCGTTTTCAGTGACGTGCCAGCGTATGGCGTCGCGGTCGGAAATCCGGCGTGCGTCACTCGCTTCCGCTTCAGTGACTCGATTATCGAAGGCCTTCTCCGAATCGCATGGTGGGACTGGCCCGAGGAGGCCGTACGTCGAAATCTGGACTGGTTTTATCGTCCGGTCGACGAGTTTGTGAGGCAATTCGATCCTCTCGGCGAGGCTGCCGCGAAGATTGAAGAATGCGCCTAAGGACATTGCATCATCGTATCCGCAGCGGGCCGAATAGGCGCTCGATTGAAGCCAGGATCGGCATTGCTTCGCAGCGAATGGCGGGGAATACGGGTCCCTATCTGGAAGGCGAACAATGATCGTTGATTTTCTCTACCTCGCCTGGGAGCGGGAAGCTTTCACACGGGAGTGTCTGCGCCAGCTGTATTCCAATACGGATTGGAGCAACATTTCCAAGTTTTACATTTATACGGATGCGGGCAGTGTTCTTGACGAGGCAAGCGTGCCGCGCTTTCCAAACGTCGAAATCGTGACGGCTAAGTTCGGTTCTCCCGTAGCCATCATGAATGACTTCCTCGACCGTTCCGAGGCCGATATCTTCGTGAAGCTGGACAACGACGTGATTTGCCCCCCGGGCTGGCTGGACGAGGGTTTACGTCTGCTGGAAGAAAATCCGTATGTCGATCTGCTCGGAATCGAACCGCACCTCCGGCCCCCAGCCGACGGACCGCATGGAATCCAGATTACGGGCTACATCGGTGGCATAGGCTTTATGCGGCGCAAAATATTTAACAATTCGCGGCCGCCAATTATCGGGACTCGCTTCGGTTTTACTGAGTGGCAGCTGGAGCACGTGGAATTCGTGAAGGCTTGGATCGATCCGCCACTCAAGGTCTTTTTGCTGGACCATCTCCCGTTTGAGCCGTGGAACTCCTTGAGCGCGGAGTACAGACAAGAAGGATGGCAGAGAAATCCCGCCGAGTGGGGCGACTATGGACCGGAGTGGAGTAGCTTATGGGACTGGTGGATTCGCAAAAACTGCCATGACGAGCTAACTTTGCCGGCGGAATGTTCTCCGCAACTGGAAGGACCATGCTCATGAGGCCGCTTAAAATCGCGATCTTGCACCGCAAACCGGACAGCAGCTACCGGGTTCGCTGCCACACGCCGCTGACGTGGCTTCAGAGCCATCGGGCGGTGGAGATAGTCCCCGCGTTTAGAGCGTGGGAAGCCGATGTGGTGCTGCTGCACGGCCAGTGGCAACCGGCCGCCCTGGCCATGGCTACCTCGCTGAAGCGGGACGGGATTCGCGTGGTAGCGGATTTTGATGAGGACATCTTTACGGCTCCCGCGGAGCATCCGTCCGCGGGGGTGTATCGCGACGCCGCGTTTCAGGCGCGCGTGCGCCAGCTCCTTGCGACGGTCGACGCGGTGTTTGCGCCGACAGCTTATTTGGCCGCGAAGCTGGCTCGCTTCGGCTCTAACATTTCCGTCACTCCTAACGGGATCGACCTCGAAACATGGCGCCAGGTGGTCAAGCCGAAGGCGCCAGGTCCCGTGCGAGTTATCGGTTTTGCGGGAGCCGCCTCCCACGGCGCCAATCTCGAAATATTGCGACCCGTCCTGGCAAAGTTATCGAACAAACTCAGGGAGCAGGAAATTCGTTTTGTCTGCTTCGGGTTCCGGCCGTCGTGGCTCGCCGGCGTGGTGCCCGGCGCTGAGGTGGTGCCGGCGTCCATGCCGGAGGCGTATCCGCTCCGTCTGGCCACGTTGGGATTTGATATCGCCCTGGCGCCGCTGTCGAATTCCGAATTCAACAAGAGCCGGTCCGCGCTCAAATTTTGGGAGTATTCGGCCGACGGAGCCGCTACCGTGGCGAGCAACCTGGGTGAGTATGCCTCCGCAATTCAGAATGGCTCCACGGGAATCCTGGTCGACAACCACCCCGAGTCCTGGATACAAGCGATCAGCAAGCTGATCCGGAATCACGACCTGCGCGGCCAGCTACAGGAATCGGCGCGGCGCTCGGCCGAAGCGCAGGATGTCTCTCAAACCGCGCCGGCAATGCTCCAGGCACTCGAAGCCACCGAACCAAACCGGGGCCGCGGATTGTTCGCGTTTCCTCGAACACCGGCGGAGGCCCATGTGGATGTGGATATCGTCATTCCGATCCAAAATTCTCCCGCGCTGGCGAAACAGGCGATCGATGCCGCGCTTGGCGAACTCGACGCTGCGCATCGCCTGATTCTGGTGGACGCTTCCACGGACCCGCCGATTGGCTCCCTGCTCCATGAATACAGCGGCCGTCCCTGGGTCACGGTGCAGCGCAGCGAGCAAGCCTGCAGTTTCGCTGAAGCGTGCAATCTGGCCGTCCAGAAGTGGACCAGGCCGGACGCGGACGTAATCCTGATGAAAGCGGATACCCGTCCGATGCCAGGCTTCGTGCGGCGGTTAGCCGCGACGGCCGGGTCCAATCCGTCCATAGGAACCGTCAGTGCCGTGTCCAACGCGGGCGGGATCGCCGCGGTGCCAGACCTCCGCGACGCGCAGGAATTGGCCGCGCTCGAACACCCTCTGGTGCTCTCTCCGGTGGCGTGCGGCTTCCTGTTTTACATCAAGCGGGAGGTGATCCGCAAATACGGCCTTTTCGATACCGCCTTTGCGCCGGGCGATGGCGAAGAAATCGATCTCAGCCTGCGAATCTCGGGCGAATATGCGAACGTGATCGACCCCGGCTGCTGGACCTGGCGCGCCAACTCACACTCGCCCGGCGATACCAACTCCAAGCTCAGCGCCGCTTCCAACAGCCTGATGGATCAGCGCTATCCGCGTTACGCGGCGGAGATGGCGGCCTTCAATGCCAGGCACCCGCTGCTGGACCACCGCATGAAGATGATGGCAACTACTCGGGACCCGCGCCCTCTGGTCCTGCATATCCTGCACGACCACCGGAGAGGCACCGCAATCGGAAACCACGTGCGAGACCTCGGCGACGCCCTGTCCGGTCAATTTCTCAGTCTGGAGGCCGCGTCGCAGGCGGCACTCAGCCCGGAACTCCGATTGCATTGCGGAGACGTCCTCATGAACGCCTGGCCCTATTCTTATCCCGGCTGGCCGCAGACCATCGCCGAAGTGCCGGCTAACGATGCGCCCTGGGACAGTCTCCTCTACGCGCTCCGGCCCAAACTGATCCATTTCCACCACCTGGGGAACCATGCCTTGAGCCTGCTGGCCGAACTCACGGGCACCGGCGTCCCGGTGATCGTCTCGCTGCACGACTATTACTTCCTTTGTCCCGATCTCGAGCTGTACAGTTGTCCCGGCGTTCACTCTTGCGACACCTGCTTCCCCAAGCGCTTCAAGGGGCCCGCGGAATATCAACGGCTGCGGCGGGCACTGTCTCACGCCAGCCTGAAGCAAGCGGCCGCGGTTGTGGCGCCCAGCCAGGCGGCTGCGGATCTGGTGCGGGAAGTATTTCGCGACCTGAAGATACAGGTGATCCCGCACGGCGCCCGTACCCTGCCGCAACTCGCCCGCAAGCCTGGCGAAAAGATTCGATTTGGAATGTTGGGGATGATCGATGCTGCCAGGGGAATCGATGTCATCCTCCAGGCCTGGTCCCTGATCGCGCAGCCGCATGGAGGCGAGCTTCATCTCCATGGAGTATCGGACCCGGTGTACTTCCGCCGCTACGAGAATCTGGGAATCCATTACCACGGTCCGTATCGCGAAGAAGACCTCCCTGAGATTCTCTCGCGGATCGATATCGGTTTGCTGCCTTCCCAGGCGCCGGAACCGTTCAGCCATTCGTTATCGGAGTTCTTGGCCGCGGGCGTACCGGTGATCGGGTCCAATTACGGCGCCCTCTCGGAGAGAATCGAGAACGGGGTCAATGGATTGAAGGTTGCGAAGCAGGATGTTCAGGCGTGGGCGTCCGCGCTATCTCTGTTGATCCGGAACACAGCCCTGCGTGAAAAGCTCAGTCAAGGCGTCAGGCCGCCGCCATCCATTGACGTTATGGCGGCGCGGTATGCCGACCTGTACCGTGAAGTGATCGCCAATGCGCGGCGCAGCGTCCCCATATCCCTTCCCGAGCTCACATCGCTGGGGACAAAACGAGAGGGAACCGAACAAAAACAGATCCTTACCGCGCCCTGATTTTGGCAGGCATTCAGAATGGACGCAGTTACTCTTACATCGCGCTCAGGCTTCGAAGTGTTTCGCTTAACAATCATTCCTGGCGCGCGCGGTCCTGCGCCGCGGCCTTTTCGATCTCCGAGTTCATTTCTCCACCGATCAGAATCGCTCCATTACTGACATAAAGCCACAGCAGAAGAATCGCGGCGCCATTCAGGTAACCATAGCTCCGTGAGTAATCATTCACATATTCGAAGTAGAAGCGGGCCGCGAAAATAGAGCCGATCCAGATGATCAGCGCGCAAAGCGCTCCCGGCGTGCTCCAGCGCCATTCATGATCGGCTACATCAGGTGCGAACCGGTACAGCACCGCAAAGAACAGGTAGACGGCAATGGCTACGATGAACCACTCCAATATACGGACAGCGATCACTCCGTTGAGAAGGTGGTTTTCGAGATACACGCCGCCCACGATGAGCAACACCGCCGCAACGCCGATCGCTCCGATCACGAACGTCAGGACGGCGATCGTCACGCTCATTTGCCACCAGGAGCGATGTTCCTGGACCTCATACGCGCGGTTCAGCCCGTACATCATCGCCCAGGTGCTATTGAACGCGGCCCACAGCGCGCCCGCACAGGCGGAAAAAAATCGCGTCCCGGAGATGGCGTAGCGGTTCAGGTCCGTGGTGATTTCCCGCAGGAGTTGCGAAACCTGAGCGGGGAGCACCTGGCCGCCAATCTCGCCCACGGTGCTGCTGACGTGGCCGCCTACATGCGGAACCCGGCTCATAATGGCGAGAAACAAGAACAACGACGGGAACAGGGCCAGGAACTGATAGAAAGCCATTCGACCGCCCTGGCCAAAAACGCTGTCTTCCCAGGATTCGCGCGCCGTTCGCCGCAAAAGCTCCGCGACCGACAGGCCCGCCAGGGACCAGAGGTTTTCCATGTTCCTCCGAATCCATTATGGGCCCGGTCTAACTTCCCTGTTACCCTTCACCTGCGCATATCCGGAGGCAGAATGTTGCGTTGTGCGGATTGCGATGGTATTCTTTCGAACGCGGGAAAAAAGAAGGATCTCCTATGCGATTTTTCATGTCCATCTGCAGCCTGGCGTTCGGCGCCATCTGCGTCTTTGCCCAAAACTCCGATGTCGATTTCGGGATGATGACCTGGCCGGAGGTGAAAGCCGCGATGGCCGCCGGCAAAACCACCATTCTCGTTTATAACGGCGGTACAGAACAGCGCGGGCCGCAATGCGTCAATGCCGGCCACACGCTGATCGCCTATGAGAGCGCCGTGGCGATTGCGCGAAAGCTCGGCAATGCACTGGTGGCGCCGGTGCTGCCGTTTTCACCGAATCGAGCCAGCGCGGCTTTGCCGGGGACCATCGGCTTGACCACCGAGCTGTTCGCGGCGATCAACGAACAGGTGGCCGAACAGTTGATCATCACGGGTTTTAAGAATGTGGTGCTCATGGGCGATCATGGCGGAGGGCAGCAGCAGCTCGGCGAGATCGCCCGGAAGCTCAGCGAAAAATACGCGGACAAGGGCGTGAAGGTAGTGTGGGCCAGCGATGTGTACGCCAAAGCGCACGACGATTTCGACAGTTGGCTGGAGGCCCATGGTTATCCGTACAGCACCCACGCCGGAATCCCGGACACTTCAGAAATGCTGTATCTGGGCGGCGATAAGGGATGGGTGCGCAAGGACCTGATCGCGACGGCGGTCGGCGATCCGGCGGTGCGCGGCCGTGGCGGCGATGGCGGCGGGAACGGCCGGGGCGGACGCGGACGTGGGCGCGGGCCCGCCGATCCCCATGCGCCGCCGCGGATCAATAACGGAATCCAGGGCGACGCCCGGCGGTCGACCGCCGAACTCGGCAAAATGGTCTTCGATATGAAGGTCGACTACGGCGTGCGGCAGATTCATGAACTGCTCGGCGAGACGGCTGCGGCGAAATAATCTGCCGTCTGTCTCTTTTTTTCAACAGCCACATCGGCGGCGGACCGCGAACTCTTAGGTGCCTGCTAGGTACAGCGAGAGCAGGAAATCGGGTGTTTTTCCTCGCATCTGCCCTCGCAGCCCGGCGTGCCGCACCCGATACGCGTTTAGATGGGTTTCAAAAGATGAGATTGTCGGAAACCAGCGTTCTGGACGGGCTCAGCAAGGTCCCTCCCTTTCCGCCGATAGCGGTACGGCTCCTGGCTCTGCTGGCGAAGCCGTCCGTCGAGGTCTGGGAGGTCGCGGACTTAATCGCCAGCGACGCTACTTTTACCGCGCGCGTTCTGCGGCGCGTTAACTCCATCGAATTCGGATTGGGGTCGCAGGTAAACAACGTCAGGCAAGCGGTCTCGCTGTTGGGATTGGAGCGGACCCGCGAGGTGGTCATATCGCACGCAACCGCCAAGTACGCTCTAGGGCCATTGCGTAGCGCGGAATTGAGACGGTGCTGGCAACACACCGTAGCCACCGCCGTTCTTGCGGATTACATCGCGCACTGCTGTGAAGCCTTCACCGAAATCGCCTTTACCGCCGGCGTCATTCACGACATCGGACGGCTGGGTCTGCTGCTGATTTATCCGCGGGAATACGAACGAATTATCAGCACGGCGGCGGAACGGTGCCTGGATTTACTGGATTTCGAGCGTGAGGAGTTTGGCATGGATCACGCCGAGGCGGGACGCCTGCTGGTGGAATGCTGGGGTTTGCCGGCGGAATTGGGACAGGTTGCCGGCAGGCACCACGACGCCTGCGAAGGCGCTGAACTTGATTTGCTTCGGATCGTACACGTGTCCTGCCGTTTGGCGGATGCGCTTGGGTACGACGTGGCGCGCCCGCTGGTCCAGGTGGAGGTGGAAACGATTTTATCGGAACTCCCGCCGCGCGCCCGCGCGCGAATCAAGCAGTCGCCCGCGGAATTGTGCACCAGGATTGAAAAACGAATTCTGGAATATGACGTTGACAACGTGGAGCCCGCCGCGGAATCGGTCGAGGAGCCGGCCGAGCCGCAGACAGCCCCACCCGAAATACCTGTCGAACTACACCTCGCCGGGTCAAGCGGTCGCTGGACCAGTTCCGTTGCGGTCCTGAGCGCCGTCGTGTTCGGTGTATTGATTGCCCTGACGATATTGTTGCTGTCCAAATCGAGGTAGACCGGCCCGGTTGTCCACGCAGGAGATCCGCGGCAGCGGCGCACTACCGGCTTAACGGTAGTGCGCTAAATCTTAGCCGACCAACCATATCCCGCCGCGAAGTTATATTTTCGATACATGGGCACTCTCGAACATTTTTTCGAGGACACTCGTTTCGCGCTGCGATCGCTGCGAAAACGGCCGTCGTTTACGCTGGTGGCGATTCTCTCGCTGGCCGTCGCGCTGGGCGCCAATACCGCGGTGTTTTCTTTCGCCCGCGCCATCGTGCTCGACCGGCTGCCGGCTCCGGGAGCGGACCGTTTCGTGATCCTGCGCCAGCACAACGAAATGTTCCACATGGAGAATTGCTGTTTCACGCACCGCTTTTTCGACGAGTTGCGCAAGCAGGATGTCGGATTCGAAGACGTCCTGGCCGTCCACGCCTCGCCCGTCAATCTGACCGATCAGGATCAGACCGAAAAATTGACGGCGGAAATGGTCAGCGGGAATTATTTCCGGATGCTGGGCGTACGGCCGCTGGCCGGGCGGTTGATCGACGAATCGGACGATGCTTCCGCCGGCTCGCACGTTTGTGTCATCAGTTACCGGCTTTGGCAAGAGCGTTTCGCCGGCCGCGATGTGATCGGACGACGGGTGCTGATCGACACCACTCCGTTTCAAATCGTGGGCGTAACGCCGCGCGGATTCACAGGCGCGGCGTTGCATGAACCGCACCAACTGCAAATTCCGGCCTCCGTGGGAGCTGCGCTCATAGGCATGAAGGGCGAGTCCACCTTTTGGCTCGAATTGATCGCGCGCTTAAAACCGGGCGTGACGATGGAGCAGGCAACGGCTCGTCTTAATGCGGTCGGCATCGCGATCGAAAAGCAGGATTCGATGTGGACCCATTCGCCGCGCGATACCTTCCGGCTGATCGACGGCAGCCAGGGGATCGATTCGCGGAAGGAACAGTTCGGCCGGCCGGTGCTGCTGCTGTTCGCGCTCACCATGGTGGTTTTGGTGGTGGCCTGCGCCAACCTGACGGCGCTGCTGCTGGTGCGGTCGGTGGAGCGATCGACGGAAGCGGCGGTGCGGCTCGCGCTGGGCGGGTCGCGGGGGGCGCTGCTGCGGGCTTTTCTCGCCGAAAGCATGATCCTGGCGATCGCCGGCGGCATCGCGGGAGCGGCGCTCGCGCGGCTGCTGACGGAGGCGCTCCTCGGCATGCTCGGATGGCAAGGCGAGGGCCTTGCGCGCAACGTTCAGCCGGACGGCGCGGTTTTCGCGTTTGGCGCGATGATCACGCTCGCCGCCGGGTTCATGTTCGGATGGCTTCCGGCGTGGCGAGCGGCGCGCAGCGATCCGATGAACGCGATTCGTGCCCGCACCGGCGCGCCCAGCCGTACCATTGCGTCGCGCCTGCTGATCGCCGCGCAGATGGCGCTTTCCTTCGCGCTGCTGTTCGTCGCCGGGCTTTTTATCCGGACGCTGCACAATCTGCGCTCGATCGATGTCGGCTTTCGTCCGGAAAATGTCGCGCTGCTGCGCATCGATCTGAGCCGCACCACTCACGCCAACAACCCCGCGCCGTTTTTCGACGAGCTGCTGCGCCGTGCGCGCGAGCTTCCCGATACGCGCGCCGCCAGTCTTTCCACCGTCAGCGTGCTCTCCGGCGGGATGATGGCGATGGGCATTCGAATCCCCGGCTTCACGCCCGCGAACGGCCTGATGCCGACGACCTATGTCACCGTCGTCAGCAGCGGATATTTTCGAACGCTGGGGATCCCGCTGATCGCCGGACGCGATCTCACCGGGGACGATCGCAGTCACAGCGTGGCGATTGTGAACCAGCAGTTCGCGCGTGAATTTTTTCAGGGCGGCGGGCTCGGCAAATCCTTCGAGTTTTACGATGGACGAGCGGTGCGGATCGTGGGGATTGCGGGGAACGCGCATTTTCGCCAGTTGCGGGAACAGCCGGAGCCGGTGATGTACCTGCCAATGAGCGGCGCAAAGGATAGTGTCCCTTTCGAAAGCACATTTCTACAGGTACGCGCGGCGGGCGATAACGCGACCATGCTCGCGCGGCTGCGCACGCTGGTGGCCGGCATCGATCCGCGCGTTCCAGTTGACCAGGCCACCACCATGGAAATGCAGATCGACCAGGCGCTGTCGCGCGAGCGGCTGCTGGCGTTTTTGTCGACCCTGACCGGGGCCATCGCGGTGCTGCTCGCGGCCATCGGATTATATGGCGTGATGTCGTTCGCGGTGGCGCAGCGCCGGCGCGAAATCGGGATTCGCATGGCGATCGGCGCGACGCGGCAAAACATCCTGGCGCAGTTCCTGTCCGACAGCGTGTGGATGGTCGCGGCGGGCGCGGCGTTGGGCCTGCCGCTGGCGCTCGCGTCGGGGAAAGCGGCGGCCTCGCTGCTTTATGGGCTGCAAGCGCAGGATGCGGCCACCGGATTGGGAGCCGCGATCGTGCTCGGGATGATCGCGCTCGCCGCGGCGCTGATTCCGGCATGGCGCGCCGCGCGCGTCGATCCCGCCATCGCGCTGCGCTGGGAGTGAAAATAAGAATTGCCGACGAACTGAGCATGGTGGGGCAGGCCCGTGACCTGCTTGCTGAAAAGGGGGACAGACGCGCGCTCGTGCGAAAATCGACATTTGGTATTCTCCACGTGTGCCGGCGTGCGATTGGCTGTAGTCGCTGGATTGATCCTTTGGGGCGCCACTCGAGGTGCGGGACAGGCGCCGGCGAAGGTGCATGGCATGGTCCGGGACGGCGGCGGATCGCCGCTTGCCGGCGCTCAAGTGATCGCGCAAAACGTGCCGGAGACCTCCACTGCAACGATCCTGAGCGGCGCGGATGGCTCGTTCACCCTCGATAACCTGACGCCGGGCCATTACCGGTTCAAAGCGACAAAACCGGGATTCGCTGAATCGCCGGTGGTGGAACAGGATCTGAAAGGCGGCGAAGATTTGTCGCTCGACTTCACCGTCCGCACGACGGCGGGGCTTCTGAAGAGATTGGCTCAAGCTTACGCCGAAGATTGGCACGGCACCGCGCAGAGCGGACCGGCGCCGCCCAGCCGGACGCTGCCTTCGCCGCTAAGTTCGCCGCCGTTCCCGAACTCCGACTGGTCCTATGGCGGATCGCCCGAAATCGGCGCGCCCGATACCAATGTTCCTCCGCTGATGGCCGCTCTCTACTCCGGTCCGAATGGCAGCGCCTGGCAGCAGAGCAGAATCAAGATCTACGGCTGGCTCGAGGGCAGCATGAATCTCAGCACCTCGCACGACTCGAACTATCCGGCGGCCTACGACATTTTCGCCAATCGCGTCGAGCTCGATCAGGCGCTGCTCTATGTGGAGCGCCTTCCCGACACGGTGCAAACCGACCACTTCGATTGGGGATTCCACTTCACGTCGCTTTTCGGAACCAGCTATCGGTTCACCACCAACCTCGGTTACTTTAGCAGCCAGTTGCTGGAGGATCACCGCGAGTACGGCTTCGATCCTTCGCTCGAATACGTGGATCTTTATGTTCCGCACGTGGCCGCGGGACTGATCATACGGATCGGACGGTTCATCTCAATACCCGGCATTGAAGCGCAGCTCGCTCCGAATAACTACATCTATACTCATTCGCTTCTGTATGCCGTTGATCCATTTACCGACACTGGCGTTCTGGCAACCCTGAAGCTTAATGAACGATGGCTGCTCCAATTCGGAGTTACGGCGAGCCACGACGTGGCTCCTTGGACGCGGGACGCAAAGCCGTCGGCGACGGCCTGCCTGAACTACACTTTCCATCAGGGTAATGACAACATCTACTCCTGTATCAACGGGATCAACAACGGCACTTACGCGTATAACAACCTTCAGATGTTCGACAACACCTGGTACCACAAATTCAACGCGTCCTGGCATATGGCTACGGAGGCGTGGTACATGTATCAGCGGGACGTGCCGAGCATCTTCGGTCCCATCGCGCCGGAAAAAGGCGCCAATGGCGCCTACTGTGCTCCCGGTGAGATCCGCTGCTTTGCGCCGGAATGGGCGGCCGTAAATTACCTCGAAAAACAACTCTCCCCAAAAGACTATCTTTCCGTTCGCACTGATTTCCTCGATGACATCAAAGGCCAGCGAACCGGTTACAAGAACCGTTATGCCGAGGAAACTCTGATGTGGGGGCATTGGATCGGCAGCACGGTGCTGTTCCGTCCAGAAATCAGATTCGACCGGGCGTTCGACCGGCCCGCCTACGATAACGGCACGCGCCGGAATCAGCTCACCTTCGCGATGGATGTAATCTTCAAGTACTGAACAGCAGGAACCCGGATCGTAGCAGTCCAGTTGGCTCCTTGTGATCTCCTGATATGCAGGGATCAATTGAGATCTCGTTTGAGGCGCGTCGGAATCGGGACGTGCTGTCCGAAACCGGGCACGAGAGCGAGACCTACTGGAAGAAAAGACAGGGCTTTTTAACTGGTAACCGGCGTGCTCATTTCAGCACGAATGCGGGACGACCTCCGTTATACGGCAGCGTAATTGCCCATGATGGTTTTAATCAAATTTTCACCTGTTCCGGACCGGCCAAATCGCATTGTCGAGCGTCAAATTTATTTGGGGCCGATGGTGGCCCGCCGAGAACGTCCAACGGAGGATTTCGATGAACGGAATTTCTAAGTTTGACCAGCTTCGGATCAAAACAGACAGGGAGCTGCTCCAGCTCCTGACGAATGAGCTGGATCACGGGCTTACGGTCGCCTGTGAAGCGCTGATGTCGATTGATGGCGGGGTCTCGGTGGAGGAATCCTACGCGAAAGCGAAGCGCGCGTATACGGAGGCGTCGCGCTGGTTGTGCCTGATCCGCGAGATCACCGCCCGGGAACGCGCGAAATTGGAGCTGAACCTGAGCCGGCTTCGGGCGATCCTGAAAGGCCTCGCGGTGCTTTGTTCGGCTGAACCCGGCCAGAGCGACGTCGCCGCGCTCGCTCTTGCTTTTTGGCACGCCCGCGGCTGTCCGGACGGTTCCTCGCAGAGAGACTGGTTCCGGGCGGAGCGCACGTTGAAATCGCGGGCAGGCTCGCCAAATTGCGTTCCGGCATAAGAAAGGGTCTCCACGCCAGGCGCCACGTTCGTGTTTTCAAACACAAGACTTACCGGCGCGATCTTCGAATTTCTGTGGAGTGATCCGGCTATGATTTCGGCCTGGGGATTTTCACGTGGCGCATTTCCTCGGGAAGCGCAAACACCACGTAGGCCCCGGCCGCGCTGAACGCCGGCATTCCCCCGCGGAGGGGCTTGTGACCTCCGCCGGTGTTGATTTTCGAAGATGCCGGCACAACGATAAATTCCCGGCCGTTCACATCGTATACGGCGGGAATCCCCTCGGAACTCGCCGGCAGGTTTCCCGTCCATAAGACGTCACCTGTTTCCTCATCGTAGGCGCGAAATTTGCCGTCCGATGCCGCGGCGAACAAAAGCCCGGTCGACGTAACGATGATCCCGTGACGCTCCGCCATGAACGCGCCCGTATTTTTCGCGCCCTCCGCTGCTGCTTCCCCGTCTTGACCGAGCGGAACCTTCCATTTGATCACGCCGCGATTCAAGTCGTAGGCGACCAGTGACGACCACGGCGGGTTGATCACATACGGCTGATCGGGATAAAGCCCCCACAAGGTGTAATAACGGTTGGCCGGCGTATCCACTCCGGGCGGATAAGGCGGCCCTCCGAGGGGCGTGTAATGCGGACCCGCAGTCGAAACCACCAATCCACCGGGAGCACCTCCTGAGGCGACCACGGGACCGCTCGTCGCAACCTTTGCGGCTGTCTTCTTACCGGAGTCCGAGTTCAGGAAACTGTACAAACCCCGCAGCGCGCCGTCATCTAAATCCGAGAACGCCGGCATTTCGCCGCGTCCCGCCGTAACCACCCGGCGGAAAGCATCGAAGCTGAGCTTCGCCTCGATATCCGTCAGCGCCGGAGGTCCTCCTGCCGAACCGGCCCCGTTCTCTCCATGGCAGACCTGACAGCGCTGTTCGTACATCGCCGATCCGCCGTTCCCGCCGTTTTCCCGGC
This sequence comes from Bryobacteraceae bacterium, assembly GCA_035507655.1. Classification (GTDB taxonomy): domain Bacteria; phylum Acidobacteriota; class Terriglobia; order Bryobacterales; family Bryobacteraceae; genus Palsa-187. The sequence continues at coordinate 31,904 of DATJNW010000172.1, forward strand.
CCAGGAACGGGTCCGTCAGGCTGAGTTTGTAGATGGTGGGCCAATCCTGCGTAGTCAGAAAGACGAAACCTTTCGCTGCATCCGCGGCCGTCGTGCCCCAGTTCGATCCGCCGCGCGCTCCCGGCAGCGATAACGATTCGCCGAGGCCCGGGGGCGTGAATAACCCCTCATTTCGCATGCTGGCGATGCGATCCTTCCACTGCGCCTGCTCTTGCCGAGTCAGGATGTATGGGTCGACGTCGTCCGCGGTCATTCGTTGCCGCGCAAACGGCGGAGGCTGGCTGGGAAACGGCTGCGTAGGCGAGCTGTGTTCGCCCGGCATGTTGCTCTGCGGCACCGGACGTTCCTCCACCGGCCACAACGGCTTGCCTGAGACGCGATCGAAGACGTACAGAAAGCCCTGCTTGGTGGCCTGCGCGACGGCATCCACCAGTTTTCCGTCGTGCCGCACCGTGATCAGTTGCGGAGCCGCCGTGGCATCGTAATCCCACAAATCGTGGTGGACCATCTGGAAGTACCACAGCAGTTTTCCCGTCCGCGCGTCCAGCGCTAACAAACAATTCGCGAACAAATTGTTCCCGCGGCGATCCGCGCCGTAATAGTCATAGGTCGGCGATCCCGTCGGGAAATAAGCGATCCCGCGTTTTTCGTCGAGCGTGATCTCGCCCCAGGTATTCGTTCCGCCCGAATATTTCCAGGCATCCTTCGGCCAGGTGCCATAGCCGAATTCGCCCGGATGCGGAATGGTATGAAAAATCCACGCCATCTTACCAGTGAGAACGTTGTACGCGCGCAGGTCGCCGGGCGGCGACAGATAGCCTTCGCCGGTCGCCGATCCCAGCAGAATCAGGTCGCCGAAAACACGGCCGGGCGTGTTCGATTGAATCCGCGCCATCGTCTTCGGGTCGCGGCCCAGGCCCTCCTTCAAATTCACCAGCCCGTTTTTTCCGAAGCTCAAAATCGATTGTCCGGTGCGCGCGTCGATCTCCTCCAGATAATCGTTGAGGGCGAAGATCAGCCGCCGGTCCTGGCGATCCTTGCTTTCCCAGTAAGCGATGCCGCGCGTCGAAAGACCGGGGAGGTTCGCATGAATCCAGATTTCTTTTCCGGTCGCCGCATTAAGAGCCACCAGCGAGCTGTGCCGCGCCAGCACGTACATCACCCCGTCGACGATGATCGGATTGAACACATACGAATCCTGGTCGCCGACGGGATAGGTCCAGGCGATCTGAAGCCGGCTCACGTTCGACTTGTTGATTTGATTGAGCGCGACGAAATGCGAGGAATCGGGACCCCCGCCGTAATCGCTCCAGCTCTTGTGATTCTGCTGACCCCACGCAAGACTGCTCAGGCCGATGGAAACCCATAGCAGCGTTCTGACCATGGCTTAAAACATCGCGATCGGGTTCACCGGGGAACCGGTTCCGCCGGGCACGCGCAGCGGCGCGATGGTCAATAAAAAAGCCCAGCGCCGCCGCTGTGCCGCGGCCTGGCTTAATCCTTCCAGATCGCAGTTGTCCATCAGCGGAGTGCCCAGCGAGTTCAGGCAAAGCTGGTGTACCGGCTGATCCACGCCTGCTACCCGCGATTGCCGAACGTCCTGGTCCCAGTCGCTGCCCAGCAGCGCGATATCCCGCTGCCTCAGCCACTTTACGCACGACGCATAAAGTCCCGGCATCTTGCCGCTGAGCGGACCTTTCTCGGCGGCCCGTCTCCCTCGCCCCGTGCGGATGAAAACGGCGTCGCCGCTTTCCGCGCGCGTTCCCATTCGCTTCTCCCAGGCTTCCAGGTCCTCGGGATAAATCGCCTCATCGTCGCCCAGGTAAGGGACATCCTTGAGCGCCGGCAGGTCGAACAATAACCCGCGGGTGACAATCCCATCTCTGAAGGCCATCACATTGTCCTTCGTCGCGCCCCAATTGTTGGTCGAATCGCCCGGGAAGCCGTTGAAAATTTTCCCATGGTAAATCAGATGGCTCAGCGCATCCAGGTGCGTCGTCGCGCTGCCGTGAAACGAAACCGAGTAAGTA
>DATJNW010000173.1:0-118871 GCA_035507655.1 Bryobacteraceae bacterium
GGTTGAGGTCACCGAAAGCGCCCTCCGGGTGGTTCTCGCCGACGGACGCGAGATCAGTGTTCCTTTGGCGTGGTTTCCGAGGCTGCATGATGCGACTCCGGAGCAGCGGCGAAAATGGAGAATGATCGGCGGCGGAATCGGGATTCATTTTCCGGAGGTCGATGAGGACATTTCCGTCGAGAGTTTGCTCGCCGTTTCCTAAATCACTCATCTGCCGGACGAATCGCCCGCGATTTTTTCCGGCTAAATACGCCGCACTCGACAATCCGGAACGAGCCGGGCGTTGCGGAGCCGAGCGCAGCCGCGATGGCCGTCAGATTCTGTTGGATAATCGGAAGCTGAACGTGATCGAGGTTTTCGTCCAGAAGGACCTTCACTGGCGACGCCGGTCGCGCTGAGAGTGCGCGAACTCGATCAAGCGCCTGATTTGTGCGACAGAAAGAGACGGGAATCCCTGGTGCAGTTCATCGATTGTTTCGCCAAGATCGTAGCTGCCCACAATGGCGTCGGGCATGATGCGGGTTCCGCGCACGACCGGCTTGCCCGACACCTTGCCGGGCACACACTCTATCAACTCGCATTGCGTCCAGTCGATCTCCGCGGCAGCACGAATCTCGTTCATGCCTTTATGTTAGCCTGCACGGATGACGCATGACGACGCCGCGCTCAAGAGGCATTATCTGCGCGTCTGGGTCCCGAAAGAATGGCTGGAGCTCGATTAAGCCTACAGATCCAGCCGGCGCGGTTCCGGGCGAACGATTTCTGCGAAGATGTCAATAATGACTTCTCCCCCGCGGCTGATTATCGGAATCACCGGCGCCACCGGCTCGATTTTCGGCATCCGGCTGCTTGAAATTCTCAAAAATTCCGGCGTCGAAACGCACCTGGTCATCAGCAAATGGGGCGCGCGGACGCTGCTCAATGAGACCAGTTATTCGCTCGAACAGGTCGAACAGCTCGCGAGCTTTCATTATTCGGTCAACGATCAGGGCGCGGCGCTTTCGAGCGGATCGTTCGTCACCGACGGTATGATCGTCGCGCCGTGCAGCATGCGGACCCTCGCCGCTATCGCCAGCGGACAGGGCGAGCACCTGATTCATCGCGCCGCCGACGTGATCCTTAAAGAACGCCGCAAACTGGTGCTGGCCGTGCGCGAAACGCCGTTCCACGAAATTCATCTCGAAAATATGCTGAAGCTTTCCCGCATGGGCGTGGTGATCATGCCGCCGGTGCCCGCATTTTACGGCCGTCCAGAGACGCTCCAGGAAGTGATCAATCATAGCGCCATGCGCATGCTCGATCAGTGCGGGCTGCATCTCGATCTGGCGCCGCGCTGGAACGGCGAAATGACGGTGGCCGGGCGCTAGAGAGGAAAAACGTGCTTCAGCCCAGGAAAAGCGGCCGGGCGCTGCTGGAAGAAATCGACGGAACCCTTTGGCCGACGCCGGTTTTATGGTGGCTGGGCCGCAATGCGTTTATTTTTCGTTTCGCGACCATCACCTTTTACATCGATCCGCACGGCGCCGCGCCGCTCGATCCGGCCCAGGTGCGTCACGCCGATCTGATTCTTTCAACCGACGGACATCTGGACGCGCCGGCGGTTTCGGCGATGCTCGAAGCTTCGAAGCAGGCCAAGCTGGTGTTGCCGAAAAGCGCGGAGGCCGAGGCGCATGCCGCGGGCATCGCCTACCATCGGATGACCACCACCAACGCCGATCTGCGCATCGAATTTTTTAAGGATGGCCTGTACGGGCGCGTGTACGCGCTGCCGTCGGCGCGCCCTTCGCTCGACTGGTCGCCCGACCAGGGCTATCCGCATCTCGGCTACCTGATCCGCTTCGGCCGCTGGACCGTCTATCACCCCGGCGACTGCGTTTTATACGACACGCTGGCCGACCGTCTGCGGCCGTTCAACGTGAGCGTCGCGCTGTTGCCGGTGGGCGGCCAAAATTTTTCCGTCGCCCAGGCCGCGCAGCTTGCCGCCGATATCGGCGCGTCGTGGATCGTGCCGATGCACGCCGGCGCCAGCCAGGAAAACGATTTTATCGCGCACATGCTGGGTCATCGTCCGGAACAGCCGTTTAAAGTGTTCCAGCCCGGCGAGAAATGGACCGTCCCGGAGGAGTAAGTTACGCCACCTGAACCAGCGCTTCGGCCGGCGCGATGTTCGCCGCCAGCCAACGCCCCAGTTGCCGGATCTGCGTGTCGGTATCGACGTAACCGCATAGCGGCAAACCGGTGGTTTCTTCCGCTTCGCTCGCGCTGAGGCTGTCCGGTTCCTGCTGGAGCAGCAGAGCGCTGCGTTCCTCGATTTGCACCGCCTGAAGCGACGAGAGCCTGGCCCGAACGGCGGCGAGCGATGCCGCGTCGGCGCCCGAAACAATAAAGACCGCCTCGGATGCGCCGATGACGTGCTCGGTCTGCTCCGCATTCGCCGCGGTGAGATCGACCACAATGATGCCGTAATCGTTCCGCGCGCCATCGAGCAGCGGCGCCAGCTCGCGCAGATTCACGTCCGGCGCGGCCAGCACATCCAGGCCGTCCTGCTCCACCACCCACGCTCCCCAAGTGCGGCCGTCCAGCCGGCGGGGCGCGTCACTTCGCCACAAAGGATAGCCGCGGGTTTCGAAGTCGGCCAGCAGAACGGCAGGCCCAGGACCCTCCGCCAAGGTGCGGCTCAACCGCTCTGCAACCGCACCTGCCCTGGACCCGCCATGTGCCGGTAAGAAGGCGAAGATCAAACCTTCCTGTTTGGTCGCTCTTTCCACGCGATGTTTTTAAGCAGTCGGGATTCCAATTAAGATTCTTGAAAAAACAAGGACTTTTCTGGCCTCGCGCCGGGACCGGCAGAGTCATTCTGTCCCAGCGTGGGGACACGCTGGCCTCAATCGCGGTTATTTGCTGGAGTAATAGCCGTCCCGGGACTGAACGATGTAGGATTTTTCGTTGGTCTTCACGTCGATGGCGCGAAAGCCGGGGCCGTTGTCGGGAGGCGTGTAGGCCAGGCTGTATTCGCTGCGCAGCTCGTCCTGAATCTGGCGGTAGATTTCATCGAGCGACTTGTTTTTCACCTCGAAAAATCCGCCGCCGGTTTCCTTGGCCAGGCGCTCCATCACTTTTTTGCCATCGGTGCGCTGGCCCATCGGATAACCGCCGCGGCGGCCCATCCGGCGTCCGCCGAAGCCGCCGAAAGGCGATCCGTAAGATTCGTGGGAATAGAAAACGGTGTAAACCAGGGTATCGGCCCGTTGCGCCGAGGCGATCGCGTCCGTCATGGTGGTGCGGCTGCCGTTATCTTCGCCGTCGGAAAAAAGGATCAGCGATTTGCGTCCTTTCTGCTTCTTCATCAGATCGTCGGAGGCGAGCAGGACGGCGTCGAACAGCAGCGTTCCTCCGTGCGGGCGCGGCTGGCCGGGATCGCCCGGATAACGGCGCTGCAACTGGGGAGACGCCGCGGGCGCGAGTTCTTCGAGAGCCTGGTGCAGCAGCTTTTTCGAAGACGTCAGGTCGCGCAGCAACTCCACTTCGGAGTCGAAATGAATGACGAAAGCCTGATCTTTGTCTTCCCGCAGCACCTGGTCGAAAAATTTGTGGCTGGCCAGGCGCTCCTGATCGATGTAGCTGGTCATGCTGCCGCTGGTGTCGACCAGCAGGCCGAGGGTCAAGGGCAGATCGGACTCGCGCGAGAAATATTTAATCTCGACCGGCCGGCCATCCTCTTGGATCGCGAAATCTTCTTTATTCAGATTGCGGATCAGCTCGCCTTTTTTGTCGCGCACGGTCACGAACAGGTTGACCAGGTTGACATCGGCGACGATTTTGCCGGGCGCCTGCTCCTGCGCACGCAGAAAAGGCGCGGCAGCGAAGCCAGCCAGAAGTTCGCGCCGGGAAATCATGTGTAAGGAGATCGATGCTTCCCAATTAAAGACGGTTTCGCGCTTCGATGGTCTTACGCGCGCCGCGGTACAAAGTACATAAATCGTCTTGGCGAAGCAGGTAACGTGATAAGATGCCGGACGATTATCGCGAGATCGCCATTTCCGGCGCCAGTCCGGGACCGGGTTTTTCGCACAACAGATCGACAAAGGCCTGCGCCACGCGATGGAAGCGTTTTTTGCGGCGATGGATGATGCCCAGCGGGCGATAGAGCTCCGCGCCTTGAATCGGAAGGGCCACCAGACGGCCTTGCGCCAGCTCATCCAGCATGATGCGCGCGGGCATGATGCTGACGCCCACGCGATGCGCCACGGCTTCCTTGATCATCTGAATGTTATCGAAATGGAGAATCTGATTCACTTCGACGCCGCGCTCGCGCAGGTAACGGTCGATTTCGCGGTGAATCGGCAGGTCTTCATCGAAGCCGACAAATTCGATGCCGTTCAAATCGCTGAGCGCGATAGGGCTGCGTCCGGCCAGCGGATGATACGGCGAGGCGGCCAGCACCATCTCCTCGCGGCGCCAGGGAATCACTTTGATTTCGCGCGTCGCTTCGGGGTAACTGATCAAACCGATATCCGCTTCATCGGCAAGCACGGCTTCGTAGATCTTTTCCGGGCGCAGATATTCGACTTCCAGGCTCGCCTGCGGCAAACGAACGGAAAATTCCTGTTCGAGCCCGACCATTTCGCTCAAGCCCACCGAATAAATGGACGCCACGCGAACGGTTCCTTCGGCTTCCTGCTTGACGCGGGCCAGCTCCGCGAAAAAATCCTCGCGGCGGCGCAGGGCGTCGCGGCAATATTCGGCGTAAAGCTGGCCCGTGGGGGTGATGGCCAGGGGACGCGAGGATCGGTCTAAAAGCTGGGTACCAAAGGATTTTTCCAGATCCTGAATCTGCTGCGTCGCGGCCGACTGGCTGATGCCGTTGAGCGCCGCGGCCCGGCTGAGACTGCGGGTTTGCGCGATATCGCGGAAAAGTTTGTAATTTTCGAAGGCCACCTGAAGTATCCTAACTTAAGTGATACTTATTTTGCAAGAAAATAAATTCTGTTGACCTAATAGTAGAATTATTCTACTATAGACCATGATCTGCCCCCCGCAGGGCCTTTACGATCCGCGTTACGAACACGATGCGTGCGGCATGGGGTTCGTTGTGAACCTCACTGGCGTGCGGTCCCAGGAAATTATCCGCAAAGGGATCGAGATTTTAGTCAACCTGACCCACCGCGGCGCCTGCGGCTGCGACCCGGAGACGGGCGACGGCGCGGGTATCCTGATCCAGATTCCACACGAGTTTTTCGCGCGCGAATTGAGTTTTGCGCTGCCGGAGCGGGGAGGGTACGGCGTCGGCATGATGTTTCTGCCGGTGGATGCGCGGGAGCGATTAGTCTGCGAAGGAATGGTCGAGCACGCGGCGCGGGAGCAGGGGTTAAAGGTTCTGGGCTGGCGCGACACGCCGGTGCGCGTGGATGCGATCGGACGGCAGGCTCGGGCGACGCAACCTTATATTGAGCAGATTTTTTTAAGCGGCGAGCCGGGGTGGTCCACCGATGAGCTGGAGCGGCGGCTGTATGTGACGCGGCGCTGCGCGGAAGCGGCGGTCGCGGCGTCGCAGATTCATCAGAAGGAGTTTTTCTATATTCCGTCAATGTCGGCGCGGACCATCGTTTATAAAGGTCTGCTGCTGGCGCCGCAGATCGCGGATTTTTACGGCGAGTTGTCGGACGCGGAAACGCGCAGCGCCTTCTGCATGGTGCACCAGCGGTTTTCGACCAACACCTTCCCGAGCTGGCAGCTGGCGCATCCCTACCGGTTTTTGTGCCACAACGGCGAGATCAACACGGTTCGCGGCAACGTGAACTGGATGAACGCGCGCGGATCGGTGCTCGAATCGAAGCTGTTCGATGTCACCAAGGCTCTGCCGGTGATTCAGCCGGGCGGAAGCGATACCGCTTCGCTTGATAACGCCGTCGAAATGCTGACGCTGGCGGGGCGCAGTCTGCCGCACGTAATCACCATGCTGATCCCGGAGGCGTGGGACGCGGACGTGACGATGAGCGCGGAAAAGCGTGCGTTTTACGAATATCACGCCTCGCTGACGGAGCCGTGGGATGGTCCGGCGGCGGTGGCGTTCACCGATGGAAAATGGATCGGCGCGACGCTCGACCGCATGGGGCTGCGTCCGGCGCGATACCTGGTGACCGAAGACGATCATCTGATTCTGGCGTCGGAGGCGGGGGTGCTTCCGGTCGCGCCGGAAAACGTGAAATATAAGGGCCGGCTGCAGCCCGGAAAAATGCTGCTGGTGAATCTCGAAGAAGGGCGCATTGTTCCCGATGACGAGATCAAGAGCCAGCTCGCCGCGCGGCAGCCGTACGCGGAGTGGTTAGCCGAAAATCAGATGACGCTTGATGCGCTGCCGAATCCGCCGCGGGTTTACGGCTTCGATCCGAAGACGATTGTTTCGCGGCAGCGCGCGTTCGGCTATACGGAAGAGGATCTGAAAATGATCCTGGCGCCGATGGCCAGCAAGGGCGAGGAAGCGGTGGGCTCGATGGGAACGGATACGCCGCTGGCGTGTTTGTCGGATCGGCCGCAGCCGTTGTTTCATTACTTCAAACAGCTTTTCGCGCAGGTGACCAATCCGGCGATCGATCCGCTGCGCGAGGACATCATGATGTCGCTCAACAGCTATATCGGCACCGAGCGCAACATGCTCGAAGAAACGCCCAAGCATTGCCACACGCTGAAATTGCCGCATCCGATTCTGACCAATCTCGATCTCGAAAAACTGCGGCGGGTGAGCTGGGGCGATTTTCTGGCGACGACGCTGTCGGCCGTTTTTCGGGTGGCCGATGGCGAGCGCGAGCTGGAGCGGTCGCTCGACGGGTTGTGCCGGCGCGCGTCGCTGGCGATTCGCGACGGGTATCGTCTGCTGATTCTGTCCGATCGCGGCATGGACGACGAATACGCGCCCATTCCGAGTCTGCTGGCGCTGACCGCGGTGCACAATCACCTGGTGCGGGAACGGACGCGGACGCAGGTGGCGCTGATCGTCGAATCGGGCGAACCGCGCGAGGTGATGCATTTCGCGCTGCTGATCGGCTACGGGGCGAGCGCGGTGAATCCGTACCTGGCGATCGAAACGCTGGAGGACCTGGCGCAGCGCGACCGGCTGAATGGCGCGCCGTTTGAAGCCGCGCTCAAAAATTATAAAAAAGCGGTGAACAAGGGACTGCTCAAAGTTTTTTCGAAGATGGGGATTTCCACTTTGCGCAGCTATCGCGGCGCGCAGTGTTTTGAGGCGATCGGGCTCAATCGCGAACTGGTGGAGCGGTATTTTACCGGGACGGCGTCGCGGATTGAAGGCGTGGGGCTGGAGGTTCTGGCGCGGGAGGCGCGGCTGAAGCATGAGCATGCGTTCGCGCCGCTGCGCGAGTCGGAGTATGAGCTGGCGGTCGGCGGCGAATATCAATTTCGCACGCGCGGCGAATATCATTTGCTGAATCCGCAGACGGTGAGCAAGCTGCAACACGCGGTGCGCGCCAACAGCGCCAAAACGTTTCAGGAGTTCACCGATCTGATCGACCGGCAGAATCGCGACCTGTGTACGCTGCGCGGATTGATGGAATTGAAGCCGGCGGCGCAGCCGGTTCCGATCGAAGAAGTCGAGCCGGCTTCCGAGATCGTGAAGCGCTTCTGCACCGGAGCGATGTCGTTCGGCTCGATCAGCAAGGAAGCGCATGAGACGCTGGCGATCGCGATGAACCGCATCGGCGGGCGCTCGAATACCGGCGAGGGCGGGGAAGACGAAGCGCGGCTGCACGACAACCGGCGCAGCGCCATCAAACAGGTGGCGTCGGGCCGCTTCGGCGTGACGGCGAATTATCTGGTGAACGCCGACGAGCTGCAAATCAAGATCGCGCAGGGCGCCAAACCGGGCGAGGGCGGTCAGTTGCCGGGGCACAAAGTGGATGAAGTGATCGCGCGGGTGCGCCATTCGATTCCGGGTGTGCCGCTGATTTCGCCGCCGCCGCATCACGATATTTATTCGATCGAGGATCTGGCGCAGTTGATCTACGATTTGAAGAACGTCAATCCGCGGGCGAAGATTTCGGTGAAGCTGGTTGCCGAAGTTGGCGTGGGAACCGTTGCGGCCGGCGTCGCCAAGGCGCACGCGGATGTGATTTTGATCAGCGGGCACGACGGCGGAACGGGAGCGTCGCCGCTCACTTCGATGCGCCACGCGGGGATTCCGTGGGAATTGGGACTCGCCGAAGCGCAGCAGGTGCTGGTGCTGAACGATCTGCGGGGACGCGTCGTCGTTCAGACCGACGGGAAATTGCAGACCGGGCGCGACGTGACCATCGCGGCGCTGCTGGGCGCGGAAGAGTTCGGATTTTCGACGGCTCCGCTGATCGCCATGGGCTGCGTGATGATGCGCAAGTGCCATTTGAACACCTGTCCGGTGGGGATTGCGACGCAGGATCCGGTGCTGCGCCAGCGGTTCGCGGGCGCGCCGGAGGACGTGATCAATTATTTCTTCTTCGTGGCCGGGCAGGTGCGGGAGTGGATGGCGAAGCTGGGGTTCCGGCGGATGGAGGAGATGATCGGGCAGGTGGACCGCATCGAGATGCGCGCGGCGGTGGAGCATTGGAAGGCGCACGGGCTGGATTTTTCGCAGGTTCTCTATAATCCGCAGACGCCGGCCCGGGTGTTGCGGCGTTGCGGAGTGGCGCAGGATCATGGCGTGGAGCGCGCCTTCGACGTGCCGCTGCTACCGCTGATTGATCAGGCTCCGGTGGAGCTGGAGCTGCCCGTGCGCAACGTGGATCGCAGCGTAGGCGCGATGCTTTCCGGAGAAATCGCGCGGCGCTGCGGTTCGGCGGGTCTCGATCCGGATTCGATCCGGCTGCGCCTCAACGGATCGGCGGGGCAGAGTTTCGGGGCCTTTCTGGCGCGCGGGGTGACGCTCGAACTGGAAGGCGACGCCAACGATTATACGGGCAAGGGATTGTCGGGCGGACGGCTGATCGTGTATCCGCCGCGCGGGTCGAGGTTCGCGCCTGAAAAAAACGTTTTGGTGGGAAATGTTGTTCTGTACGGGGCGACGTCGGGTGAGGCGTTTTTCAACGGACGGGCGGGTGAAAGATTCGCGGTGCGCAATTCCGGGGCGACCACGGTGGTCGAAGGACTGGGCGATCACGGCTGCGAGTACATGACCAACGGACTGGTGATCGTGCTGGGCGAAACGGGCCGGAATTTCGCGGCGGGGATGACGGGCGGGATCGCTTACGTGCTCGATGAATCGGGGGAATTTCGCAGGTCGCGGTGCAATCCGGAGAGCGTGGATCTGGAGGCGCTTGAAGAAAGCGACGTCGAGGATTTGCGGTATTGGATCGCGCGGCACGCGGAGGAGACGGGGAGTCCGCAGGCGAACCGGATTTTAGAAAATGGGGACGCGACGGTGGAAAAATTCGTCAAAGTTTTTCCGCGGGAATATAAGCGGGTGCTGCGGGAGCGGCAGAAGACGGTGACGGCGCATGGGTAAAGTCACCGGATTTTTAGAATACGAGCGCGAGACTCCGGTGCGGCGTCCGCCGGCCGAGCGGGTCAACGACTGGTTCGAAATTTATCAGGATTTCCCGGCGGAAAAAGTGCGGGCGCAGGGAGCGCGGTGCATGGATTGCGGCATTCCGTTCTGCCACACGGGGTGCCCGCTGAATAACGCCATTCCTGACTGGAACGATCTGGTGCATCGCGACCGCTGGCGCGACGCGATCCGGGCGCTGCACGCGACCAATAATTTTCCCGAATTTACCGGACGGATCTGCCCGGCGCCGTGCGAAGCGGCTTGCGTTTTGGGGATCAATGCCAAGCCGGTTTCGATTAAGGCGATCGAGTGCGCGATTGTCGATCACGCCTTCGAGGAAGGATGGATTCAGCCGGAGCCGGCGGCGAAAAAGAGCGGGAAACGCGCGGCGGTGATCGGGTCGGGTCCGGCGGGATTGGCGGGGGCGCAGCAGTTGGCTCGCGCGGGTCATCGGGTCACGGTTTTCGAGAAAGCGGACCGGCTGGGAGGGTTGCTGCGCTACGGCATTCCCGATTTCAAGATGGAAAAACGCTGGATCGACCGGCGAGTCGAGCAGATGCGCGCGGAGGGGGTCGAGTTTGTGACCGGCCAGCGCGGCGAGGCGTTGGCGCTGCGGCGCGAGTTCGACGCGGTGCTGCTTGCGACCGGCGCGGAACTGCCCCGCGATATGAAAATTCCGGGGCGCGATCTGAACGGGATTCATTTCGCGATGGATTTTCTGACGCAGCAGAATCGGGTGAACGCGGGCGAGCGGAGCGAAAATCAGATTGTCGCGACGGGCAAGCGGGTGGTGATCATCGGCGGCGGCGATACCGGCGCGGATTGCCTGGGGACGTGCCATCGGCAGAAAGCGGCCTCGGTGCATCAGTTCGAAATTCTGCCGCAGCCGCCGGAGGGGCGCGCGGATTCGACGCCATGGCCGCTGTGGCCGCTGCAACTGCGCAGCGAAAGCTCGCACGAAGAGGGCGGGTTGCGCGAATGGTCCATCGCGACCACGCGATTTTCGGGGAACGGAGCGGTGCAGCGGGTGCATTACGTTCGCGCGGGAGATTCGAGCGGCGCGGAGTTTGCGATGGAAGCGGAGCTGGTGCTGCTGGCGATCGGGTTCACCGGGCCGGAGCGGACCCCGCTGCGTCATGATGGGCGCGGCAATTTTGCCACGGAAAATTATCAGACGTCGGAGCCGGGAATTTTCGCGGCGGGCGATGCGCGGCGCGGGCAATCGCTGGTGGTGTGGGCGATTGCGGAGGGGCGGCAGGCAGCGTCGGCGATGAACGAATTTCTGGCGGGGTGAGCCAGGCGCTCCGAGAAAATCGGGATTTTATCCCCGCCATTGCCGGCGGGGCTTTACACGCTCGATTGTCACCAATCGTTTGAAAAGCTCCGGCTGGCCGCATGGCAGGTTCGCCGGCGACACCAAACGATCTTCTGTAACAGGGCGCTGAAAAAGCGGACAGACCACTCGGCATTGATATCGCTGACGCAACCTTGAGCAATCCCCGGTCAGTATGCGTGCGCCACCAACGGACCGAAGCAACTGGTTGGATCAAGTATATTAGCGCCGACCACTCGGTCCACGGCCATGTTTGCACCCGGTCATATTTTTGCCCCGGCGGGCGATAAGCACCCTAGGGCTAAAATATGCTGGACATTCTCATCGTGGACGACTCGGCCGCGATTCGCAAAATTCTGCAACGGGTCTTGAGACAGGCGGAAATTCCGATCGGCTCGATTTTCGAGGCCGGCGACGGAAAAGAAGCGCTGGAAAGTTTAAAAACGCATCCGGTCGGGCTGATTCTTTCCGACATTAACATGCCGAACATGAACGGGCTGGAGCTGCTCAGCCAATTGAAGAGCGCCGATGCCTGGAAAAGCCTGCCGGTGGTGATGGTCAGCACCGAAGGCAGCCAGGCCAAGGTGCTGGAAGCGGTGCAGCTGGGCGCGGCCGGATACGTGCGCAAGCCGTTCAATGCCGAGCAGATTAAGGAGAAGCTCGCGCAATTCTTTTAATCGCGAGGGCACATCATGGAACAACATTCAAGTATTTCCCGCGAAGACATCGTTGCGGCGATCCGCGCCGCGACCGGAGAGGTTTTTTCCACCATGCTCGCTCTGGAGATCGCGCCGGAAGAGGTGCTGCTGGAGTCGGCGTTGGCGGCGTCGCCGAAATCGGGACTGGTGTCGCTGATCGGAGTGGCGGGTAGCTGGTCCGGCACGGGGAGCCTGGCGTGCACCGGCGCGTTCGCCTGCACGCTGGCCTCGAGCCTGCTCGCGTGCAGCTACGATTCGGTGAACGAAGAGGTGCTCGACGCGGTGGGCGAGATCACCAACATGATCATCGGGAACGTCAAGACGGCGCTGGAGGAAAAAGTCGGCGAAATGGGACTGAGCACGCCGACGGTGATTTTCGGGCGGAATTTTCAGACGCGCAGCGCGCGGGTGCATGAGTGGACGGTGGTGCCGTTCCGCTGCGGCGAAGAAGTGATGTACGTGCAACTGTGCCTGGCGCCCAACGACGCGCAGCGGACCACGCTACGGCCCGGATTCCAGATCCCGCAGATCCTGACGGTCTAGCAGGGTACTGGAAGAGAACCGAGCGATGAAGAGATCACGATTTACGATTGGACAGAAACTGATGGCGGGCTCCGCGGTGATGTTCGTGGTGACGTCCGCGATGGCGTTAATTTCGCTGCTGTCGATCAGCAGCATTGGGAACGATTTTGAAAAGGCGGCGAACGTCGACGCGAAGAAACTCGACCTGGTGTCCGCGATCGGCGCGGACGCGGCGGAAATGCTCGCCTGGGAACGCGGCATGTTGCTGCGCACCTACATGAATCAGATGGCCACCGCGCAGAAGAACGAAGAATCCTTTGAAGACTTCGCCAAGCGCACCGGCGCGGCGCTGGACGAGCTGCGCCCTTTGATCGCGACCGAGCAGGGACGGCGCGACCTGAACGCGCTCACCGAAGATCTGGCGGCATCGATCGAGGCGCAGCGGCAGAGCTGGGCGCTGGCGCAGTCCAGGCAAGGGAAAGCGGCGGCAGCCCTTTACGAAGCGCGATTGCTTCCGTTGGAGCCGAAAATGAAGGCGGAAGCCGAAGACCTGAAAAATATCGAGAGAGGCCTGATCGCCGGCGACCTCCTGTCGGGACGCGCGAACGTCTCCCGCAACCGCTGGACAACGGTGGGCGTGATTCTGGTCTTCGCGGTGGTGGGCGTGGTGGTGATGCTGGTGATTCGCAAAACCACTTCCGAACTGTGCCGCATCACCATTCAGCTGGCCGAAGGCAAGGACCAGGTTTCGAGCGCCGCCACCCAGGTGGCCGGATCGAGCCAGGCGCTGGCACAGGGCGCGTCCGAACAGGCCGCGTCGCTCGAGGAAACGTCGGCGTCGGTGGAAGAGATTACTTCCATGGTGAAAAAGAACGCGGAAAATTCGCGCTCCGTGGCGGATTTAATGGGCGATGCCGAACGGCTGGTGAAGGACGGCAATGGCACGCTCGAACAGATGGTCATTTCGATGCAGGAAATCAATGCGTCGAGCGACAAGATCGGAAAAATCATCAAGGTGATCGACGAGATCGCGTTTCAAACCAATATTCTCGCGTTGAACGCGGCGGTGGAAGCGGCGCGCGCGGGCGAAGCGGGCATGGGATTCGCGGTGGTGGCCGACGAGGTTCGCAATTTGGCGCAGCGTTCGGCGCAGGCGGCCAAGGATACGGCGGCGCTGATCGAGGAATCGATCGCCAAATCGAGCGAAGGCAAAGGCAAGCTGCAACAGGTGACCGAAGTGATCCGCGCGATCACGGAAAGCTCCAGCAAGGTGAAGATGCTGGTGGATGAAGTGAACCTGGGCAGCCAGGAACAGGCGCGCGGCATCGACGAGATTTCGAAAGCCGTCCAGCAGATGAACCAGTTGACGCAAAACACCGCGGCCAACGCCGAAGAAAGCGCGTCGGCCAGCGAGGAGCTTTCCGCGCAGGCGAACACCATGGGCGAAGTGGTGGCGCGGCTGAAGGAGATGGTGGAAAGAGACGACGTCGAAACGCCGCGAACCAGCGGGTTTCGCGATTCGCGGGGGGCGGGCGTGAAAGCCGCGGCCCTCGCCAGGCGGCCGGCGGAGAAACTGGCCGGCGAGAAGATGCGGGCTCTCGCGGGTTCCTGCCGCGGCGCGATTCCGCTCGAAGACGAGTTCACCGAGTTCTGAGGAGAAACCAATGCCCTCCACCTCAGTGACCGTTTCCGAGAACGCCGCCAGGACCGATCCTCGCGCCGGAAAATACCTGACCTTCGCGCTGGGAAAAGAAGAGTTCGCGATTCCCGTGCTGCGCGTGCGGGAGATCATGGGCGTGCAGGAAATCACGCGGGTGCCGCAGACGCCGGCGCACGTCAAGGGCGTGATCAACCTGCGCGGCAAAGTGATTCCGGTGGTCGATCTGCGCCTGAAATTCGGCATGGCGGAGCGGGAATACACCGCGCGCACCTGCATCATCGTGGTGCAGACCGAGCAGGATGGCGCCAAAATGCTGACCGGCGTGGTGGTGGATGAGGTTTCCGAAGTGCTGAACATGCAGGCCGGCGACATCGAAGATACGCCGGAGTTCGGACGCGGCGTGGCTACGCCATATCTGGTGGGGATGGCGAAAATCAAGGGCAAAGTGAAAATTCTGCTGGACATCAACCTGGTGATGAGCGCGCAGGACCTTCACGGACTGACCCGCTGTACCGACGACGCGATCGCCTAGGAGGAAGACGATGGCGGAGACTCCGCTCCAACTGAATGAACTGGCGAGCGATCCGGAGCTGGTGAACGATTTCATTGTCGAATCGCGCGAGCACCTGACCACCGTGGAGCTGCAACTGCTGGCGCTCGATCAGGACCCGGCCAACGTGGAAGCGCTGCACGCGATTTTTCGCGGATTTCACACCATCAAGGGACTCGCCGGATTTTTGGGTCTCGATTCGATCCAGGAGATCGCGCACGAGATTGAAACCGTGCTCGACCTGGCGCGCAACGGCAGCTTGCAGATCACGCCGGCGCACATCGACGTGATTCTGGCCGGCAAGGACTGGCTGAATCAGTCGCTCGCGGCGCTCGAAGAGATGATCCACAGCGGGAAACCGCCGGCGCTCGGCCGGACGGCGGAGCTGCTCGCCTCGATCCGCCTGATGGCGAAAAAACGCGACGAAGAAGATCCCGTTCCGGCGGCGCTGAGCGCGCTTTCCCCGGCGCAGGAAACGAGAGAAACGGAAGCGGCGGGCGGGTCCCATTCGATTAAGGTCGATACGCAGAAGCTCGATTTTCTGGTGGACATGGTCGGCGAAATGGTGATCGCGCAATCGCTGGTGAAGCACGATCCGGACCTGGCGCTCGGCGGAAAACCGCGGCTGACGCGCAATCTGGCGCAACTGGCGCGGATCACGGCGGACGTGCAGCGCACCGCCATGTCGATGCGCATGATCCCGATCCGCCAGCTTTTCCGCAAAATGTCGCGGCTGGTGCGCGATCTGTGCCGCAAGACCGGCAAGCAGGTGGAACTGGAGCTGATCGGCGAAGAGACCGAGCTCGACCGCAGCATCGTCGAAAATCTGGCTGATCCGCTGATGCACATGGTGCGCAATTCGATCGATCACGGCCTGGAAACGCCGGAGGATCGCGTGCGCGCGGGCAAGGACGCGACGGGGCGGGTGACGCTGCGCGCCGCGCATCAGGCGGGGTTCATTCTGCTCGAAGTGAGCGACGACGGCCGCGGCCTGGACCCACAAAAACTTCTGCGCAAGGCGCGCGAGAAAGGTCTGATCGAAAAAGACGCGCAGCCTTCCGATGACGAACTTTTCAACGTGATCTTTGCGCCGGGATTTTCGACCGCCGAACAGCTGACTTCGGTTTCCGGCCGCGGCGTCGGTATGGACGTGGTGAAAAAACAGATTATCAAGCTGCGCGGAAAAATCGAAATCGTTTCCACGGCCGGAAAAGGCGCGACGTTCTTTCTGAAACTGCCGCTGACGCTGGCGATCATCGACGGATTGCTGGTGGGCGTCGGAGGCGAGCATTTCGTCATGCCGATTTTCGCCGTGCGCGAAATGTTCCGGCCCTCCCAAGACGCGCTTTCAACCGTGGAAAATCGCGAGGAGATGGTGCTGGTGCGCGGCGCCCTGCTGCCCATCGTGCGGTTGCACCGGAGATTCGGCATGCGGCCGAAATCGGAAAATCTGGCGGAAAGCCTGCTGATCGTGACCGAGGCGCACGGCAAACGTTTCTGCCTGGTGGTGGATGAGCTGATCGGCAAGCAGGAAGTGGTGATCAAGAGCCTGGGCGAATCGCTGCGCAACGTCCGCGGCGTCGCCGGCGGCGCGATTTTGGGCGACGGCCGGGTGGGCCTGATCCTCGATCCGGAGGGATTGTTCGGAAAGGCGGCGGCATGAGCGTCCTGGCCGGGTCGCCGTTGCTCAGCGCGGCGGATTTTCGAAGGATCAGCGCGCTCGCCCGCGAACAATTCGGCCTGAGTTTGCCCGCGGGCAAAGAAGAGCTGGTGGCGGCGCGGCTGGGGAGAAAAATCCGCGAAGGAAAATTTCGCGGCTTCGAGGATTATTTCCATTACGTAGTCAATGACCGGACCGGCGAAGCTCTGATCGCGCTGATCGATTCGCTGACCACCAATCACACCGCGTTTTTCCGCGAGCCGGCGCACTTCGATTTTTTGCGCGCCGCGGCCACCGGCGAATTTCGCGAGGCGCCTTCGCTGCGCGTGTGGAGCGCGGCGTGTTCCTCCGGCGAAGAGCCGTATTCGATCGCCATGACGCTTCTCGACGCCGCGCGGCAGGAGCGATGCCGCTGGGCGGGCGATATTGGCATTGTCGCCAGCGATATCTCCACCCGCGTGCTGGCGACGGCGCAGGCAGCCATCTATGAGGCGGACCGGCTCGCCGCAATGCCGGACGCGTGGCGGCGGGTGTTTCTGCTGAAAGGCGCAGGCTCCCGCGCGGGATGGTTCAGGCTGAAGCCGGCGGTGCGGGATCTGGTCGCGTTCGAGCGCCTGAACCTGATCGAGACGCTGCCGCGCCGCGCGTTTCACTTCCTGTTCTGCCGCAACGTGATGATCTATTTCGATAAAACAACGCAGCAGCAGATTGTTTCGCGCCTGGTGGAGTGCCTCGAACCGGGCGGATATTTTTTCGTCGGTCATTCGGAAACGCTGAACGGCATCGACCATCCGCTGGCCTACGTTCGTCCGGCGACGTACAGGCAGCCCAAGCGGAGGCGGACGTGAACCACCTGACCGTGGGCATCTCCGACTGCAAAGTGAGCAGCGATCCGGATTCGGTTCTGGTGACCTACGCGCTCGGCTCGTGTATCGCCGTGGCGGTGCACGACCCGGTGACCCTGGTCGCGGGGCTGCTGCATTACCTGCTGCCGGAAGCGTCGCTCGACCGGGAAAAAGCCGCGCAGAATCCCTACATGTTCGCCGATACCGGCATTTCGAGATTGCTCAAAGACGTGTGCCAGCGCGGCGCCCAGCGCAGCCGCCTGGTGGTGCGCATCGCCGGCGGAGCGCGGATGATGAACAGCGACCAACTGTTTCAGATCGGCAAGCGCAATCATCTGGCCGCGCGCAAACTGCTGTGGAAGGCGGGACTGCTGGTGAAGTCGGAAGCGGTGGGCGGCGAAGTGTCGCGCACGGTGCGCCTGGAAACCGCAACCGGACGCGTGCTGGTGCGCGAATCGGGCCTCGAATGCGGGGGGCACAGGGAAACGCGCCCGGCGGAAAGGAGCCTGGCATGACCGTTCTCATCGTGGACGATTCGCCGGTGATGCGCAATTTCATCCGCCGCGTGATGCGCCTGGCCGGGTTTGGCCAGGCCGAATATCTGGAAGCTTCCGACGGAAGCGAAGCGCTGCGCTGCGCGCGCGCGGCGCACATCGATCTGGTGCTCACCGACATCAACATGCCGGGCATGAACGGCGAGGATCTGCTGGCCGCGCTGCACGCCGACCCGGCCCTGCGCGCGATTCCGGCGGTGGTGGTTTCAACCGACGCGACGCTCGACCGGCAGGAGCGCACCACCGCGCTTGGCGCGCGCGGTTATCTGGCCAAACCGTTTTCGCCGGAAACGCTGCGCGACGAAATCGAGCGGGCGCTGGAGCCACGCCGATGATCGCGGTGATTCCGGTGGTCCGGCAAGTGACGCGCGAAGTGCTGGAGACCATGTTTTTTTCCGAAGCCGAGCCGGTCGCCTGCGGCCACACCGAAGATTGCATCGCCGCGCGGGTGCGCTTCACGGGCAACGCCAGTGGTGAATTGACGGTGATGCTTTCGCCCGAGCTGGCGCGTTCGCTGAGCGCGGCGTTTCTCGCGGAAGAAGACGACGAAGTAACGGCGGAGCAGCGCGGCCAGGTGAGCTGCGAGCTGGCCAACATCATTTGCGGCGCGATCCTGAGCCGTCTGCATCCCAGCTCGCGCGTGGCGCTCGGCGTGCCGGAAGCGGCCGCGCCCGATTACGGCGAGGCCATTCATCAATGCTTCGCGACGCCCGAAGGTGTGCTGGCGGTGACCCTCCGAATGGGCTAACCCGAGCGAAAAACCATGACCGAAGGCCGAAAAATCCGGGTGCTGATCATCGACGATTCGGCGATCGTGCGGCGCGCGCTGTCGGAGATTGTCAGCTCGCATCCCGATCTCGAAGTAGCCGGCACGGCCGCGGATCCGTTTGTGGCGCGCGACAAAATTCTAGCGCTCCGGCCCGATGTGCTGACCCTCGATATCGAGATGCCGCGCATGGACGGGCTGACGTTTTTAAAAAAATTGATGCGCTACCATCCGCTGCCGGTGGTGGTGATCAGCTCCCTGGGACAATCGTCGAGCCAGGCCGCGATCGAAGCGCTGCATGCCGGTGCGGTGGACGTGGTCGCCAAGCCGGGCGGACCGTATTCGGTGACGGAGCTGCGCGATCAGCTCGCGCTGAAAATTCGCGCCGCGGCCAGCGCCACCTTGCGCCGGGAAAAGAGCGCCGCGCCGGCCGGACCGCGTCCGGAGCCGGTCAGAACCGCCGGCCGGGCGGTTTCCCTGATCGCCCTCGGCGCGTCCACGGGCGGCGTCGAAGCGCTGCGCACGGTGCTGACCGCGCTGCCCGCGGAAATGCCGCCGATCGTGATTGTGCAGCACATCCCCGCGGTTTTTTCCGGAGAATTCGCCCGGCGCCTGGATCAAATTTGCCGCGTTCGCGTCCGGGAAGCGCAGGATGGCGAGGCGATTGAGGCCGGCTGCGCGCTGCTCGCTCCCGGAAATTTTCACCTGACCGTCCGCGGCTCGCGCGGCTCGTATCGCGCCTCGGTGCATGGCGGCGAGCGGGTGCACTATCAGCGTCCCGCGGTGGACGTGCTGTTCGAATCGGTCGCGAAATCGGCGGGCGCAAGCGCGATCGGCGTGGTTTTGACCGGCATGGGCGCGGACGGCGCGGCGGGATTGCTCGAAATGAAGCGCGCCGGCGCGCACACCATCGCGCAGAATGAAGCGAGCTGCGTCGTTTTCGGCATGCCGCGCGAAGCGATTCGTGTGGGCGCGGCCCAAGAAATTCTGCCCCTCGACCAGATCGGCGCGGAGCTGGCGCGGTACGCGACCACCCCTTGGGTAGTGCGTGAGATCTGCGTTGATTCGCGATGAGCCCCGCCATGACTGGCGGGGCTGTAACGCGCACCTGCCAGCCCCGCCAGTCATGGCGGGGGCTCTTCATGCAACGCAGGATTCACGCACTACCACCCCTTGCGCTTCTACATCTCCGGATCCAATATGTAGAAGTGCAGAGTAGGAGCGATCTTCCCCAGGGCACGCTCGACCTGCTGATTCTGAAAATCGCCGCGCTCGGCCCGGTGCATGGCTACGCCATGGCGCAGCGGTTGCAGCAAGTCTCCCGCGACGTGCTCGTCCCCTTTTTTTCAGCGCCCCGCTAGCGTGTGTAGCGCAGATACAGTGGGATCACCATGGCCGGAATCGACAGCAGCAGCAACGCGGTAACCGCAAACAACACGACCAACTGCCATGGCGCGAGCTTCGCCGCCAGTCTCGCGCGCAGCGGCAGCGGCTTTTCCATCTGCCGCGCGTGAAAAATCCCGGCGAGCAAAATCCGATCGGTGCATTCCTGGCAATCCACCATGTGCGCCTCAAACGCCCCGCGCTCCCAGGGCGGCAGCGTGTTGTCGATGTATCGCGCCGCGATCGAATGCTCGTCGATATAGCCATGGTCCATCGCCACGGGATCCCTTGCCTGATCCATCGGCGGCTCGGGGCAGATTGAGTAGGTCCGCACGGCTTACACACCGTCCTTCGGCGCGATTCCCAGCGCCTTCATCTTGCGATACAGATGGCTGCGCTCCAGCCCCAGCAGTTCCGCCGCCCGCGTCACGTTGCCCTTCGATTCTTCGAGTTTCTTCAGGATATAATCGCGCTCGGCCGCTTCGCGCACCTCCTGAAGGCTGCCGAACTGGTCCACCGGACGGTTGAACACCGCCCGCCGCGAACGGTCGAGCGGGATGTGCCGCGCATCGATCCGCATCTGCGGATTCATGATCACGATCCGCTCCATCAGGTTGCGCAGCTCGCGCACGTTGCCCGGCCAGGGATACGATTCGAGCGTTTCGAGCGCTTCCTCGGTCAGCTCCTTCGGCTTGCGTCCGTAGCTGGTGGTGAACTCTTTGAGGAAATGCTCGGCCAGCAGGCGCACGTCTTCGGTGCGCTCCCGCAGCGGCGGGACGTGGAACGGAATCACGTTGAGCCGGTAGAATAAATCCTCGCGAAAATTGCCGCGCTCGATCTCTTCCTCCAGATTTTTATTGGTCGACGCCACCACGCGCGCGTCAACCTTTATATATTCCGACGCGCCCACCGGCTCAAAGCGCTGCTCATCCAGCGCGCGTAAAACTTTGGCCTGCGTCTTCAGCGACATGTCGCCGACTTCATCCAGAAACAGCGTCCCGCCGTGCGCTTTTTGCAATTTTCCGATCTTGTCTTCGAGCGCGCCGGCGAAGCTGCCCTTGCGATGGCCGAACAGCTCGCTTTCGATCAGCTCTTCGGGAATCGCCGCGCAATTCACTTCGACGAAGGCTTCTTCGGCGCGCGCGCTGGCGGCGTGGATCGCGTGCGCGATCAGCTCCTTGCCGGTTCCGCTTTCGCCGAAAATCAACACCCGTCCGTTGGTGGCGGCCATCAGCGAAAGCTGTTGCCGCAGCGCCTTCATCGGCACGCTTTCGCCGATAATCCGCGGCAGATGGTCCGACTCTTTGAGCCGGCTCACTTCCAGTTCCAGACGCCGCTGCTGAATCGCATTATTCAGCACCACCGTCACTTTTTCGATGGTCAGCGGTTTTTCCAAAAAATCAAAAGCTCCCAGTTTTGTTGCTTTGACCGCGGTTTCAATGGTTCCGTGGCCGGAAATGATCACCACCTGCGGCCGGTCGGCGAAGGGGATCTCCTGAATGCGCGCCAGCGTTTCCATGCCGTCGATTCCCGGCAGCCACACGTCGAGCAGCACCAGCTCGTAGCTTTTTCGCGCCAGTTCCTTGAGGCACTGTTCGCCCGATTCCACCGCATCGCAGGTGAAGCCTTCGTCTTCGAGCACGCCCTGTAGCGACTCGCGGATGCCGGGCTCGTCGTCCACGATCAACACCCGGGCGTTTTTCAAACCCGAGCCTCCTCGGCCAGCACCACCGCGGGAATTTCCACTAAGAATCTCGCGCCGGCCGGCCGGTTATCTTCCACGCGAATGCGCGCGCCGTGCTCGGAAAGAATGTGATTCACGATTGCCAGTCCCAGCCCGGTTCCGCGGCCTTTGGTCGAAAAATACGGCAGGAACAATTTTTCCTTGTCTTCGGCGGAAATGCCGCAGCCGGTATCGGCGATCAGCAGCTCCACCGCTTCGCCGGAATTGGCGTGCGTCGCAACGAACAGCCGCTTGAGCGCGGATTCGCGCATCGCTTCCGCCGCGTTGTCGACCAAATTCACGATCACCCGCTTGAACTGCTCCGGATCGACGTTCACCGGCGGAAGATGCGCCGCCAGGTCTACCCGCAAGTCGATCCCGTCCAGGCGCCCCGCGAACACGTCGAGCGCGTTGCGGGTGATCGCGTTCAGGTCGCTCGGCACCGGCTGCGCGGCCGGAAAACGCGAGAAGCGGGAAAATTCGTCGGCCAGCGTCTTCACCGATTGCACCTCGCGCGCAATGGTGGCCGAGCATTCCCGCAAAATGCGCTGTGAATCGGCCGTCGGCGCGCCGCGGTCGAGCTGCCGCGCAATTCGCTCCGCGCACAGCGCGATCGGCGTCAGCGGATTCTTCAGCTCATGCGCGATGCGCCGCGCCACTTCGGCCCACGCCGCGGCCTTCTGCGCGCGCAGCAGTTCGCTGGTGTCTTCGAGCACCACCACAAATCCCGGTGCGTCGGAGTGGCGCGCCGGCAGCGCCGAAACCGTCACCGCCAGATGCAGCACCTGCCGCGGCGATTCGATATCCAGCTGGCTGGCGGCCACTCCGGTGCGGCGCGCGCGCTTCATCAGGTATTCGATCTCGGCCACGTCCTGCGCCGGAAAAAGATCCCGCAGATGCGTCGCGCGGCTGGCGCCGTCTTCCGGGAACAGTCCGTGCAACGCGCGATTCACGCGCTGAATGCGGCCGTCGGAGGCGAGCGAAATCACGCCGGTGGGAATGCTCTCCAGGATCGCTTCGGTGAAGCGGCGCCGGCTTTCGAGCTCGCGGCTGTTGGCTTCGAGCTCATGCATCATTTCGTTGAAGGCGCGGATCAGCGTCGCCAGTTCGTCGCCGGCCTTGGTCTGCACGCGATAGCCGAGGTTGCCTTTGCGCACTTCGCTCGCGGCCACCAGCAGCGCGGAGATCGGCACGCTGATATGATGCGACAATTTGAGCGCGATCCAGGTGGCCACGAACAGAACGAATAAGGCGATCAGCACCAGGAACAGCAGATACAGCTTGCGAATATTGTTGCGCTCGGCCGCGAGCTGGTTGTACTCCTTCATGTACCGCTCGATCTCCTTGGCCTGTTCGCCCAGGTCGACCGCGCGATGGACGCCCACCAGCAATTCGCGGCCGTCCGGCATTTTTGCGCGCGCCTCGAAAACTTTCTCGTCCGATTCGTCGGGCGGGCAGAAATTTTCGCGCACCGGCTCGATGCGAATTTCGGCGACGCGATATTCGCCGCACAGTTTCCCGATGGCGTCTTTTCCCGCGCCCAGCTCCGGCGAAATGGCGATCCAGTTGGCCAGCGCCTGCGCCCGATCCTGCACCTCCTGATCGAAAGCCGTGGCGCGTTCGAGCAGATCGCTGCGAATCCCCTCGGCCGGCCGGCTGAACCATTTTTCGACGTTGCGGTTCAGAATGACGTAGCTGAACGCCAGCATGAACATCACCGGCAGCAGGCTCAGCGCCAGCGCGCCCAGCACCAGTTTGGTTTTGATCCGCGAGCCTTCGCGATGGCCGTGCCGGTCCATGTACAGGCGCACGCCTTCGCGAAACAGCATGAACCCGACGATGATCGTCAGCAGGATAATGAGCGTGGAAACGCCCCAGAAGACGAACGTCTGCGCGGCGGTTTCCGGGCCATAGTCGCCGAAGCTCAGCGAAACCTGCCAGAAAACGAGAGTCAGCAGAATCGCCAGCAGCACCAGCCCGGAGCCGTAAACATACCGGTTGCGCATGACAATTTCAATTATATGGATCTCGTCCCTGCCAGGAACGGCTTGCCAGCGGCGCCCCATAAGCCACGTCGCGTTTGGAGGGCGGGATTCATCCCGCGCGGAGCTTTAGCTCCGCAATGCCGCTAGCGGCGCCGAAGCCCCGCGCGGAGTGAAGGCCGCCGTCCCATGGACGTCAGGGATGTCACCCGTGCTATGATCGAATCCAATTTGCAGCCCGCAATCTCAAGCCCCAGCGCCCGCCGCCGCTTGTCTTTACGGAGGCTGCTGAAAATGTCCGGCCACCCGCGACGGAGCGGATTTTCGGGTTTTTCAGCGGCCTGTTATGGTCTGCTCCTGTTTCTTTCCGCCGCGATGGCGCAGCCTTCTCCCGGACAATTTCCCCTATGGGAAAGGCTGCTTCGCTACTATGGCGGCAAAACGGATGCGACGCCGGTTCCCTCCATGAAGATGGGCAATCACATGCAGATGTCGCTGAAGCGCAAACCCCAGCCGGGCGACGAGCAGCGTGCCCGCGGCATCGTCGAGGCCGCGCGCAGAGTGGTGGCCCATTACGCCGACGTGAACCTGGCCCTGCGCGACGGCTACAAGCCGTTTCATCCCACCGGCAAGATGGGCGAAGAAGTTCATTACACCAGCTATCGCTACCACCGGCTGGAACAGCGCCGCGTGGATTATGACCATCCCGGATCGATTCTCTACAAGCGTACGCCGCGCGGCATGCAGGCCGTCGGCGTGATGTACACCGCGCCCCAGGATTCGACGGCGGATCAACTGAATATCATTGCTCCGCTGAGCATCGCGACGTGGCACCGGCACGTCGATTTCTGCGGAGGGCCGCGAAACCTTCCGTTCGCCGAGCAGTTCGGTCCGCATGCGGCGTTTGGTCCGCAAGGAAGCATTCACAGCGAAGACGCATGCCGGAAAGCAGCCGGATTATGGATTCCGGTGGTGTTCGGCTGGATGACGCACGTTTATCCCAACGCCCAGCCGCCCGCCGAGGTGTGGGCCGGAATGGACATGCAGATGGACGCCAACACCGACGATCAGATCAGGAAGTAAGTTTTTCGCTCAGGCCGGCGACTTCTTCTAAAATGCGCTGCAACTCGCCGCGCGGATCGGCCGCGCGCGTCACCTGCCGCCCCACCACGATATAGTCCGCTCCCGCGGCGATCGCTTCGGCCGGCGTCGCCACGCGTTTCTGATCGCCGGCCGAAGCGCCCGCGGAACGAACCCCCGGATTCACCAGAATGGAGCGCGGGCCGGCCATCGAACGCACCCGCGCCGTATCCCGCGCCGAGCAGATGATCCCGTCGGCGCCATCCGCCATCGCGTTGCGCACCCGCAGGTCGATCAATTCCTCGAGGCCGCGCGAGTAGCCGTCCGCACGCAGATCGTTTTCATCGACGCTGGTCAGCACACTCACCGCCAGCAGCTTGAGCCCGGAATCGCCGCGCCCTTCCGCCGCCGCGCGCATCACCTGCCGCATCCCGTGGATGGTCAGAAAATCCGCGCCGGACTGGGCCACCACCGCCACCGTGCGGCGCACCGTTTCGCCGATGTCGTACAGCTTCAAATCCAGAAACACGCGATGGCCGTTTTGTTTTAACTCGCGGACCATCTCGAGGCTCGCCGCGGCGTACAATTCCAGCCCCACCTTATAGAAGGACTGCGCCGGCCCCAGCCGCGCCACCAGCTCCCGCGCCTGCTGCGCGCCGGGAAAATCCAGCGCCACGATCACCGGGTTTATACGATCCGTAACGGTTTCTCCTGCCACTCGAGCACGCGTCCCATGCGGTACGCTGCCGGGTATTTTCGCACATAGCGGACCGCGTCCGCCTCCGGAAGCGCCAGCAGCAGCCCTCCCGAGGTTTGCGGATCGTACAGCAGATCGTCGAATTCGGAGCAGCCTTCGACGCAGGACAAAATAAATTCCCGATTATTGTTTAATCCGCCGGCAATCGCTCCGGTCTGCGCGTATTCGACGGCTCCCTCGAAAAATTGCACGCGGCGCGCGTCGATTTCGAGTGTCACCTGGCTCGCCAGCGCCATTTCCCGCGCGTGACCCAGCAGGCCGAAGCCGGTAATGTCGGTGACCGCGTGAACGTCCAGCCGGCTCATGGCCTCCGCCGCCGCGCGATTCAGCGTGAGCATGGAATGAATCGCCGCCTCGACGTGCGCGGGAAGCGCCAGATTGCGCTTCAACGCCGTGGCGATCACGCCGGTGCCGATTTTCTTGGTCAGAACCAGCACGTCGCCCGGCCGCGCGCCGGCGTTGGTCTTAACGCGGTCCGGCCGGATGGTGCCGGTGACCGCGTAGCCGAATTTGATCTCCGCGTCGTTGACGCTGTGGCCGCCCAGCAGCACCGCTCCGGCTTCGTGAATTTTTTCCGCGCCGCCCTTCATGATTTCTTCGAGATCGTCCAGGTCATTGGCGCCCGGCCAGGCGAGAATCGAAAGCGCCGTCAGCGGGGTCGCGCCCATGGCGTAAAGATCGCTCAGCGAATTGGCCGCGGCGATCGCTCCAAACGTATGAGGATCGTCGACAATGGGAGTGAAAAAATCGACCGTCTGCACCAGCGCCAGCCCGGCCGTCAAACGATACACTCCGGCGTCGTCGGCTTTTTCAAAGCCGACCATAAGATTCGGATTGGCTACGCGCGGGATGCGGGCGAGCACCTGGTCCAAAACCTTTGGACTCAATTTCGACGCTCAACCGGCGGCTTTCACGTGCGCGGTCAGTTTCTTGGCCACGCTCTCAGTTTAGCTGTGTTCACCGGACCGGAAATTGAACGGCGGACCCGGCTACAAATTCAGTGCATGCCCTAAAAAGCAAGTAGCGTAAGCCGGATGGCTCACGCTACTGGTATTTCCAATGCCGCGAACGGTAACAGGCGTGAATCAGGCGGCAGCGGTTTCTTTGATTTTATTCTTGCTTCCCGGCGGACGGCCGCGCCGTTTGACAGCCGTCATCCAAGCAGGCGGACGGCCGCGACGCCGGCCCCGGCCGTGCGCCAGACGTTCCAGTGTCAGAATAGCTTCCTCAATCTGCTCACGTTCCTGGCGTAAATCCGCCAGCATTTTTAGCACATCCATGCCTCGTTTTCTCCCGCTCTCAAATTTTACGCGATCGGGCGAGCCGTTCTGAAAAACGAACGGACGGTCCTCGCGCATCCCCGATCTCGCTTTTAGAGTTTAACCATATTTTTGTCGGGTTTTCAAGACTTTTGTTCTGAAAACAGAACAGAAAGGTACTAACCATCCCGCTTTTTGGAGAAACCGCCGGGATTCTCCAGGACCCCTTCCGGCGCTTCCCGGACACGCCTTTTCCAATGGAAATAAAAGGGAAGTCCCAGAATAATCACTCCCAATCCAATACCCGATTCCCGCGGCGATGTTCGGAAAGTGGAATAAAGCAAAGCAACCGCGACCAAAACAAATAACAGCGGCACCAGCGGATAACCAGGCACGCGATAAGGCCGCGGCATTTCCGGCCGCCTGCGCCGCAGCACGATCACCGAAGCCGCCGTCATCCCATATAAAATCCAGCTTGGAAAGATCACCAGCGTGTAAAGCTGCTCATATTGACCGCTTAGCAGCACAATACTCGACCACCCCCCGAGCAATAGAATCGCCGCTCCGGGCGTGCGAAAACGCGGATTCACCGTCCGCACGGGCCGAAAAAAATAACCGTCGCGAGCCATCGCGTAGGGGACTCGCGAGCCCGACAGAATTGAGCCATTTAACGCAGCAAATATCGAAATCATCGCCGCGACACTGACCATCGCTCCGCCCGAAGCGCCGAATACGGCTCGCATCGCGTCGGCGGCGACGCGCTCGCTTCCGGCCACCTGGGACGCGCTTAAGACGTAAAAATACGTAAGATTGGCGAGCAGATAAATCGCCATCATGGCCAAAGTCCCCGAAATTAATGCCCGCGGCAGGTTTTTTTGCGGATGCTCAATCTCGGACCCGAGCATCCCGGCATTATTCCAGCCGTCGTACGCCCACAACGCCGCGACCAGGGCCACGAAAAACCCCGGGATTCCGCCAGGCTGCGCCGCAATGGAGGCGTGCAGATGGGCGGCGACGCCGCGCGAGGAAAGCAATCCGGCCAGGATGACGGCCCCGATCAAGGCAATTTTTATCGCCGTTACGGCGACCTGCACGGCTCCGCCGACGCGCACGCCCAGATAATTCAACCCGGCCAGAAACAGAATCAAGGCGATCCCGACGAGCTGGCCGTAGCGGATCTCCAGCGGACCTCCGTGCGGGCCGATGGGCAGCGGGATGGTGTAAAAAACGCCGCTGAGCGAAGGAAAGAAGTCGCCGAGATACAGGAAAAATCCAGTAGCGAGCGTGGCAATGGAAGCGGCCTTCGCCACCCAGGTTTGCGTCCAGCCGTAGATGAAGCCGAAAAAAGGTCCGTAGGCGGCGTTGAGATAAACGTATTCGCCGCCGGCGGCGGGCATGGCGGCCGAAAGCTCGGCGTAAGTGAGCGCGCCGAAAAGCGTGAGAATCCCCCCGAAAATCCACACCGCGAAAACCGCGGCGGGCGAGCCCACTGCGCGGATCATCTGCGTCGGCACCAGGAAAATGCCGCTGCCGATGGCGGTTCCGATGACCACCGCGATGGCGGCCCAAGGTCCCAGAGCGCGCCGCAGTTCAGGATTTTGCAAGAAGCGCTCCTCCTCGAAGAGTGGCAGAAGCCGCCAGGCTTGTGCGATCCGCGGCTCGATTCGCGTCCCTTCCGGAGCGCAAGCCTGGCGGCTTACGCCGCGTGCCTTGAGGTCTCCGGCTCACGCCGACTCCTTCACGATAAAAGACGCGACCCAGCCGGTCAAAAACGTAGCCGCGGTGCCGATGACCACATACCAGGTCCACGCGATCGGCGTGGCGAAACGAATGTACAGCATCAGCACCAGCCCCGCCGACATGGCCCACATCGCCGCGACCTCGCCGACGCGTTTGGTCAGCAACCCCAGCAAAAAGACGCCGAGCAGCGAGCCATAAATAATGGACGCGATCGACAGGCCGGCTTCGAGCACTCCGCCCCAGTGCCGCGCCAGCAATCCGACCGCGAACAAAATCGCCGCCCAGAAAACGGTCGCGGCGCGAGCCAGCCGCAGACCGGTCTCGCTGGTCGATGGTTTCAAAAAATCGACCACGGTGGTGGAGGAGAGCGCGTTCAGCGCGGCGCTTAAGTTCGACATCGCCGCGGCGAGAATCGCGGCGATCACCAGCCCGGCGATGCCCACCGGCAAATGGTCCCAGATAAATTGCGGATAAATTTTGTCGAGCACTTCCGGCGGTTTCGCGTGGCGATCGGAATAAAAGGTGTACAGCGCCGCGCCGATGATCAGAAACAGCGTGAATTGTAGCGCGATCACCACCCAGCTTGCGAACAGGGCCGCGCGGCTCTGCCGTTCATTCGGCGCGGCCAGCAGGCGCTGCACCATCAATTGTTCGGTGCCGTGGCTGGCCGTGGTCAGAAAACATCCGCCGATAACGCCGGCCCAGAAGGTGTACGTTTTGGTGAAGGAAAATGCAAAATCGAAGACGTGAAATTTTCCCGCCGCTCCGGCGACCGCGGCGACGTGCGGCCAGCCGCCGGGAATTTCGCGCAGAATCACGGCCAGGCTGATGGCCGCGCCGGCGACGTACAGAAACATCTGAATGACGTCGGTCCAGATGACCGCGGTCATGCCGCCTTCGTAGGTGTAGAACAGCGTGAGCAGGAGGATGGCGACAATGGAGGTTTTTTCCCCGGTTCCGAGGATGATGGTGATGACCAGAGAAATGGCCACCACGCGGACGCCTTCCGCCAGCGCGCGCAATATAAGAAATGTTGCGGCGGTGAGCCTGCGGATCCGCTCGCCGAAGCGGCGGCGCATGAGTTCGTAGGCGGTGAACATTTCGCCGCGAAAATAAGCCGGCAGAAAAATCGCGGCGATCACGATGCGTGCGAAAAGATAGCCCAGGACGACTTGCAGGAATCCGAAATCGCCTTCAAACGCGAGCACCGGCGTGCCGATGACCGTCAGCGTGCTGGTTTCGGCGGAAACGATGGACAGCGCGATGGCCCACCACGGCGCGGTTTTTCCGCCGAGAAAATAATCTTTAAGCGTGCGCTGGGATTTGCGGAACTGCGCGCCGAACCAGGTGATCGCGGCAAGGTACAGGGCGATGACCGAAAGGTCGATCCAGCGCATCCAGAAACCCAGAATACAGGAAAGGCAGGTCAGAGACCTGCCCCACCTCCCTCCCCTGCCTGCCAAACGCGCCGCGCTTACGGCACCACTGCGAAGCGGCTCAATACTACCAGCGTGCGCATGGTCAACGAGTCGAAAATTTCGAGCGTCTTAACCAGTTTGCACGCGGGCGCCAGAGCCGACGTCGAGGTGGCGCCGGGCACGGCCGGTAGCGTGACCACCGCACGAATTTCCTTGCGATCGCCGGCGGCCAGACCAAGGTCGGTGTCACTGTGCAGATCGAACCCGACGCTCTGACCGGGCGGCACCGAAACCGTGGTCGATTTCAAATTGTTGCCGGCGCCGTCGAAGAACGCGACCGCGGCGCTACAGTTCGCGCTCGCGCTGGTGGTCGCGCCCGAGGCCGGGCTGATGGCCACGCCCGGATTCAGCAGATTCAAGCGCGCGGTTTCCCCTTGGGCGATGCCGACCATGCCGCTGGTTTTGGTGATCGTTGCGGGAACGGTCTGAGCCAGGCACGCAGCCGCGCCCAGCGCCAGAAGACACGAATAGCGAACGAGATTCATCACACTTGCCTCCCTTGTTTCGAAGAAATGTTTCGAAGAAAAATAGTTGCGGGAAATTCCGAAAATCCCGCGGAGCTTTTGTGCTCCCATCCGTGAAACCCGGCGCGCGCAAATTTGTTTTGCCGCATCAAAGAGATTTAATGCGAGGTGGCGTAAGCCGCCAGGCTTGCGCTGTGCGCGGCGCGATCCCCGTCCGTCGACGACGCAAGCCTGGCGGCTTACGCCACTTGGGGTTTCGAACCTGCCGGGGTTGTAGCTTTCGCGGACTACACTAATGACAATGAATGTTTCGCGGCAGCCGGTACACGTGGTCTACGGCGGCGCGCACCTGTTCCGCCGTGATGTCGCGCGGCGATTGGGAGAACTCGCTCTGCGCGCGATCGAAACTTATTCGCCCGATGCGGCAACGTTCGGCATCGCTGAAGCCGTGTTCGCTCGCGTCATCGAAAAATTGCGCCGCGAGCCGGTGGAGGATTACCGGCTCGATTTTGAAGACGGTTTCGGATACCGTCCTGATGCGGAAGAAGACGCCGTCGCCGAATCGGCCGCGCGGGAAATGGCGCGGGCGCGCGACGAAGGAAGTTTGCCCGGTTTTATCGGCATCCGCATCAAGCCGCTCGGTGAAGAAACGAAATCGCGCGCGCTGCGGACGCTCGAGATTTTTTTGCGCGCGCTCGGGACCCTGCCCGAAAATTTCACGGTCACGCTGCCCAAAGTGACGGCGCCGGAACAGGTGGCCGAACTGGCCGCGATGGTTGCACGAATCGAAATTATGATTGAAACGCCGCAATCCTTATTTGTTTTACCGGAGCTGATCGCGGCGGGACGCGGGCGCATCACCGCGGCGCACTTCGGCGCCTACGATTACACCGCGGCGCTGGGCATCAGCGCGGCGAACCAGCGTCTGTCGCATCCGGCGTGCGATTTCGCGCGCTCGATGATGCAGGCGCGGCTGGCGGGAACGGGCGTCGCGATTTCCGACGGCGCCACCAATATTCTGCCGGTCCCGATTCATCGCGGCGAAGGGCACGAGGAAGAAAATCGCGCGGCGATGCACGCGGCGTGGAAATTGCATTTCGCCGACACGCGGCGCGCGCTCGACTGTGGCTTTTATCAGGGATGGGATCTGCATCCGGCGCAGCTGGTGTCGCGTTACGCGGCGGTGTATTCGTTTTTTCTCGAAGGCCTGGACGCGGCGTCGTCCCGTCTGCGTAATTTTGTCGCGCAGGCCGCGCAGGCGACCCAAGTGCGAGGCGTGTTCGACGACGCCGCGACGGGTCAGGGATTGTTGAATTATTTCCGGCGAGCCGTCTATTGCGGCGCAATCACCGAAGCGGAAGCGCGCGAGCGTACCGGGTTGGCTGCGGAGGAGTTGCGGTCGGCGTCATTCGTCGGAATTGCAACGTCGCGTTGTGGAAACCAGTCCGCTAAGAATGCATGATGCCGACGGCTGCGCAATCGCTGAAGCTGTGGCGCACGCACTTTTGCGTGCCGCATCGACACTCGTGTCGATGCTCGGTGGCGGGCGCAGAGGCGTCGAGAGGAGTCTCGACGCGGCACGCACGAGTGCGTGCGCCACAATTTGCGAAGCTAGGCAAGGTGGGATCATGATTCCGACCCGATTGAAAGCAAAAATCCCGCACTCTCTCTCGTACCCGATCGGGGCAAAGACGATCTCGGATGCGTTGGCCGGTGTGCCGCAGTTCGACTCGCTCATGATCCAGTTTCGTTGGCGGCGGCACGGCCTGGGCAAACGCTACTCGTGGAGGCCCGGCTCGGGCAAATCATTTCCGGTTGTGAGCGTCAGCTACTCGAACTTTCGGCCGGGCCGGTTTTTCCCAGAGGATATGATCGAACGTTACTTCGGAGCCAAATGGGAGATCTTCGTCGAAGCCGTCCCTCGCGAGCTTAGCGCCAAAGTCAGGGCGAAGCTGGTCGATGAGGCGCTTCCGCGTGTGCGGAAGTGGCTGGATGAAAGTCCGCTTGCAGCGGTTCGCGAAGGACGTCACGATCTGACTTTCTTCTATGACGACTGGCACACGACTCGCTCGGTTTGGTAGTGCCTGAAATCTGCGTTGATTCGGATGCGCCCCCGCCATGACTGGCGGGGCTAAAACGGGTACTACAGCCCCGCCAGTCATGGCGGGGGCTCTCCATGCTTCAGGATCAACGCAGATTTCAGCCACTACCCTCGGTTTGACACGCCTTAACTCCATTCGCTAATCTTAAGTGGTTAAGAACTTGCACGGAGAAGGTCTGTCTACATGAAAACCGCAATCCCTTCGCCCGACGCGATTGAGCGCCATTGGCACCTGATCGACGCCGAGGACGTGGTGTTGGGCCGCATCGCCAGCAAAGCCGCTATGATCTTGCAGGGCAAGCATAAACCCAGCTACACGCCGTTTCTCGATACGGGCGATCATGTGGTGGTGGTCAACGCCGCCAAGGTCCGGCTCACCGGACGCAAAGAGGAACAGAAACTTTATCGCCGTCACTCCGGCTATCCCGGCGGATTGACGGAAACCGGCGCGCGCGTGGTGCGCGAAACTCGTCCGCAGCGGATGGTCGAGGAAGCGATTCAGGGCATGCTTCCCAAAACCAAGCTCGGCAAGCAGATGTACCGGAAATTACAGGTTTACGCGGGTCCCAAGCATCCGCATGACGCGCAGAAGCCCGTCGCGATGAACATTTAGGAGCTTAAAAAACAGAGTGGCGCTCGTACAACATTTAGGAACCGGCCGGCGCAAGACGTCGGTGGCGCGGGTATTTTTGCGGTCCGGCAAAGGCGATATTACCGTCAATGGCCGCGCATTTGAACATTATTTTCCCAGCGAAGCGGCGCGCGCGATCGTCCGGCAGCCGCTGCTCGCGACAGAAACGGCCGATAAATTCGACGTTCTGATCACCACCTGCGGCGGCGGGATTTCCGGCCAGGCCGGCGCGGCCAAGTTGGGAATCGCGCGGGCGCTGCTCGAGTTCAACTCGGAGCTGCGCGCGAAGCTGAAGGAATCGGGTTTTCTGACGCGCGACGCTCGCCAGCATGAACGCAAGAAGTATGGACAGAAAGGCGCGCGCAAACGCTTCCAGTTCAGCAAACGCTAGGAGTGTGCGCGAATGGGCAGAGCGGTCTGTCCCCTTTCTTAGGTGTCGATTTTTTTGTACCGGGCTGCGCGGGTCCGGCGTATATTCACTCGCTCCCTTGCCGCAAATTCCGCTTTGGGCCGCGGCTTTCAGGGATTAACCAACAAACCTATAAGGAGGTTTTTTGCCGTCAATTAGCATGAAGGAATTGCTCGAAGCCGGCGTTCACTTCGGGCACCAGACCAAGCGCTGGAATCCAAAGATGAAAGAGTACATCTTTGGCGAACGCAATGGGATCTACATTATAGATCTGCAAAAAACGCTGAAGCTGTTCAAGGACGCCATGCGCTTTGTGGGCGAAATGGCGGCGCAGGGCAAAACCGTGTTGTTCGTGGGAACCAAGCGGCAGGCGCAGGAAGCGGTGGCCGAAGAAGCGACGCGCTGCCAGCAGTTCTACGTCAATCAGCGGTGGCTGGGCGGGCTGCTCACCAACATGAGCACGGTGCAGCGGTCGATCAAGCGCCTCAAGGAACTCGAAACCATGGCCGCTGAAAGCGACTGGCAGGGCCGCGCGAAAAAAGAAGTGGTCCGCATGGAGCGGGAGCGCAAACACCTGAGCCAGAATCTGGCCGGCATCAAGGACATGAACGGGCTGCCGGACCTGCTGTTCGTGATCGATTCGAATAAAGAAGCGATCGCGGTGGAGGAAGCGCGCAAGCTGGGCATTCCGGTGGTGGCCGTGGTCGATACCAATTGCGATCCCGACAAAGTGGATTACGTAATTCCGGGCAATGACGACGCGCTGCGCGCGATCCGGCTGTTCACCAATAAAATTTCGGACGCGGTGGTGGAAGGCCGGCAACTGGTGAGCGAACAGGATCTCGAAAAGATCGTGGCCGCGGACGAGACGCCGGTGGAAGAAATCCCCGAGTACTCGCAGTTCATCGATCCGCAGTACGCCGAGCAGCTCATGTCGGAGAGCCTGGTTTCGGACGAGGATCTGCCGTCGATGTCGCTGCCGCGCAAGGGCGCGGCGTCGGAAGCGGGCGCGGAAGAAGTTTCCACGCGGAATTCGTAAGCGGGCGCGTCCGGCGCGCCGCAGATTTGTTGCAACACGACCGCTCGCCGCTTCCCTATGGCCGGGCGCTCCTGTGAACCGCGACCATGGGGAGCGGCGGAAGGCCGGGTTGTCTTACTAGGAATCTATTTATGGAAATCAACGCACAACTGGTAAAACAGCTTCGGGATCGCACCGGAGCGGGAATGATGGAGTGCAAAAGCGCGCTCACCGAATCGAAAGGCGATCTGGGCGAAGCGGAAGTGATTCTGCGCAAGCGCGGAATTGCGTCGGCGACGAAGAAATCGGCGCGCAGCACCAAGCAGGGTGTGATTGCCAGCTATATTCATCCGGGCGCGCAGCTGGGCGTGCTGATTGAAGTCAATTGCGAGTCCGATTTCGTGGCGCGCACCGACGATTTTCAGGCGCTGGTGCACGATCTGGCGATGCAGGTGGCGGCGGCCGATCCGCAGTTTATCCGCAAGGAGGAGGTGACCGCGGCGGCGCTCGACAAGGAGCGCGATATTCAGCGGGCGCGCGCGCTCGGCGAGGGCAAGCCGGAGAAGATGGTGGATAAGATCGTCGAAGGACGGCTGAATAAATATTATGAAGAGGTGTGTCTGTACGAGCAGCCGTTCATCAAGGAGCCGACGACGACGATTCACGATCTGATCAAGACCAAGATCGCGAAGCTGGGCGAAAATATTTCGGTCGGGCGGTTCGTGCGGTTCAAGGTCGGGGATCAGTCCGAGGATTCCGCGGACAAGGCCCAGACGCCGGCTTCTTAAATTCAAAAAAATGTATCACCGCGTTCTTCTCAAACTGAGCGGCGAGGTGATGGCCGGCGACGGGGCGTTCGGCATCGACGCCGGACGTGTGGCGGCGCTGGCGGAGGAAGTGGCCGAGGTGGCGCGCTCGGGCGTGCAGATCGGGCTGGTGGTGGGCGGCGGGAATTTTTTTCGTGGCGTGGCGGCGGCGGCGCGGAATATGGATCGCGTGACGGCCGATCATATGGGCATGCTGGCCACGGTGATCAACGCGCTGGCGTTGCAGGACGCGCTCGAAAAACAGGACGTGCCGACGCGGGTGATGACCGCCATCGAAATGCACCAGGTGGCCGAACCGTATATCCGGCGGCGGGCGATTCGTCATCTGGAAAAAGGCCGCGTGGTGGTGTTCGCGGCGGGGACCTCGAATCCGTATTTTTCGACGGACACCGCGGCGACGCTGCGCGGACTGGAGATTAGAGCCGAGATCGTGGCCAAGGCGACGCGCGTCGACGGGGTTTACGATCGCGACCCGCTGAAGGATCCGGCGGCGATTCGCTTCGATGAAATCGGCTACTCCGATGTGCTGAGCAAAAACCTGCGGGTGATGGATGCGTCGGCGGTGGCGATGTGCCGCGACAATCACCTGCCGATCGTGGTTTTCAATTTGAATGTGCGTGGAAATATAATGCGAATGACGATGGGAGAGCCGATCGGCACTCTCATTCACTAAGATGGCATGGGAGGGGCGGACTTCCAGTCCGCGCGGGATGAATCCCGCCCTCCCGAGAGAACATATATGAAACCAGAACAAGCAATTCACACTCCGGCGTTCGCGAATATTCGCGAGGTGTCGGCGCATGCCAAGACGCGCATGGAAAAGGTGCTGAGCGATTTGCAGCACGAAGTCGGCAACATTCGCACGGGCCGCGCCTCGGTGAGCATTTTCGACAACATCCGCGTGGATTATTACGGCACGCCGACACCGCTCAATCAGCTCGCCAATCTGCACGTGCCGGAGCCGTCGATGATCACCATCCAGCCGTGGGACGTTTCACAGATCGCGGCGATTGAGAAGGCGATTCGCAGCTCGGATCTGGGGTTGAATCCGGGCAACGACGGCAAGCTGATCCGCGTGCCGATTCCGCCGTTGACCGAGGAGCGGCGCAAGGAGATCGTCAAGCGGCTGCACGGCATCGCCG
Organism: Bryobacteraceae bacterium; assembly: GCA_035507655.1. Classification (GTDB taxonomy): domain Bacteria; phylum Acidobacteriota; class Terriglobia; order Bryobacterales; family Bryobacteraceae; genus Palsa-187. The sequence continues at coordinate 36,115 of DATJNW010000173.1, forward strand.
AGGATCATCGGGTGGCGCTGCGCAATGTGCGCCGCGACGCCAACGAGCACCTGAAAAAACTGCTGAAGGACAAGGCGATCAGCGAAGACGAGGAACGGCGCGCGCTCGACGAAACTCAGAAAATGACCGACGCGCAGATTCAGAAGATCGATCAGGTTTCGAAGGCCAAGGAAAAAGAGATTCTGGAAATAAAATAGCTCCCGCTTCTAAATGGCACTGTTGACCATTTCCGGCGACCCGGCGTCGCGATGGGAAGAGGTCGCGCAAGGTGCGGCGCGATTGCTGAAATTCGAGCTGGTGACCGAATCGCGCCTGGAACCCTGGCTGAACGAGGAGTTCGGCGGCGCGGCAATCGAGGGTCGCGCGTGGCGTCCGGCGGCGGTGTCGATTGTGGCGCGAATGGCGCTGGAGCATCACCTGGTGGTGGCGGTTTGCGGAAGCGAAGCGCTGTTCGGGTCGATGCCGCTGGTGCTGCGCGCGGGGGTGATCGCGCCGGAAGGAAGGCGCATCGGGAATTTGATGCTGGACCGGCGGCTGGAACGGCCGGAGGCGAAAAAAGTTCTGGCGGAATTGGATGCGCAGGTTCGCGAGTCGCGGCGGGCGCGGTTCGGACGGGCGCGCGCGGCGTGGGAAAATTTCGACCTGGTGCTGAACGCGGAAACGCTCGATTCGCGGCAGATGGCCGAAGTGCTGCGCGCGGCGGCGGAAGCGCGGGGACTGGCGGAGCTCGGTTTGCTTTCCGCTCCGGCCGAGGCGCAGCTCCAGTTTCAGACCCGGCTGCAACTGGCCAAATACGGCATCAAGCCGGCCGCCCGCGCGCACCTGAAACTTGCCGCTTTCGGGCATCCGAGCGAGGAATTATTCGCAAATCTGCTCGATTTTTACCGAATTCAGTGGGATTATGAGCCGCGCAGTTTTCCGCTGCAATGGGACAAGGACGGCCACGTGACGGAGGCGTTCACGCCCGATTTCTATTTGCCGGAATTCGATTTATACGTTGAGTTGACCACCATGAAACAGGCGCTGGTGACGCGCAAGAATCGCAAGGTGAAACTGCTGCGCGCGATTTATCCGCACATCAACATTCAGGTGTTTTATCAGAAGGATTTTCAGGACCTGATTTTCAAATATGGAATCCCCAGCACCGCCCGGGATTGATCGCATCCTGTTCACCGAAGAACAGGTGAGCGCGCGTATCCGCGAAGTGGCGGCGGAGATCAGCGAGAAATACCGCGGGCGCGATTTAAAGCTGATCGCGGTGCTGAAGGGCGCGGTTTTTTTTCTGACCGAGCTGGCGCGGGCGATTGAAATTCCGGTGAAGATCGATTTCCTGGCGATTTCCAGCTTTCGCGGCAGCGCCCCGGGGATGGTGCGGATCGCCAAGGATCTGGATGAGCCGATTGAAAACGAGGACGTGCTGCTGGTGGAGGATATTGTCGATACCGGGTTCACCACGCGGTTTCTATTGCAGACGCTGGCCGGGCGCGCGCCGCGGTCGCTGGGGATTTGCACGCTGCTCGACCGGACGGTGCGCCGGATTGTGCAGGTGCCGGTGGAGTTCCGGTGTTTTGAAATTCCGGACCGGTTCGTGGTGGGCTGCGGGCTCGATTACCGGCAGCTGTACCGCAATTTGCGGTATATCGCGGTGATGCATCCGGAGAAGCGATGAGGGAGCCGCAGGCTTTGAAACCGCGCCCATTTTTTAAAGCGGCGCAGGGTTCGTTTGCGAACCTACCGGCGGATTGAAAATCCGCAGCAGGGCAAGCCTGCCCCACACCAACCGGGCTGCGACCTTCCGGCGGGTTAACGCATCAAACGCTGGGTGTGAAGGAGAAAAAATTATGAGCAGCCCGCAGGCGGCCGTCACGCCGCGTTACGATATCGATCCGGCGCATACTTCGGCGCAATTTAAAGTGCGGCATCTGATGATTTCGCACGTCAAGGGTGAATTTACCAAGATCAGCGGCAGCGTGATCTTCGATCCGCAGAATCTGGCGGCCTCGTCGATCGAGGTGACGATCGACGCGGCGAGCATCAGCACGCGCGAGCCGCAGCGGGATGCGCACCTCAAGAGCGCGGAATTTCTGGACGTGGAAAAATTTCCGTCGATCGTGTTCAAATCGGCCAAAATCACGGCGACGGGAAAAGATTCTTACCACGCGGCGGGCGAGTTGACGATTCATGGGGTGACGCGGCCGGTGACGCTTGATGTGGAAGGGATGACGCCGGAGGCGAAAGATCCGTGGGGATTTTTGCGGCGCGGGGCGACGGCATCGACCACCATCGATCGCAAGGATTTTGGCGTGGCGTGGAATGCGGCGCTCGAAACAGGCGGAGTGATGGTGGGGGACCAGGTACAGATCACGATTGACGTGGAGATGGCGCGCAAGGCGTAGGATCAAAGCACAGGGGTTCAGCGATCAGGGTTCTGGCCCCCGCATTTTAATCCGAATTTTCAAATACCTAATGTTTCTCGACCCGGGCCGCTGCTTGATGCCGCTCAAACAGTAAAGCGTCCGACGTTTTCCCCCATCGTGGGGATCGACACTGACGCGTTGGCCGACCTGCGCCCATCGTCGCCATGCTAGCTGGCTTTACGTTGCGACCGGAGGGACTCGAGTACTTTCCCGCCGCGCGGTGGGCTGGAGGCCGATGAGCGCGCCAACCACTCTGCCTGCATGGTAGTGGGAATCTGGCAGTGGGAAGTGGCGGGCGAAACGGGATGTGATTGAAAACGGGGTGAAACGATTCCTGGCGGCGGAAGTCACCTGGTTGCCGGTACTAAGGAAAAACTCCCATACGGCCGATAAGTGGATCGTATGACGAGCATTACGTTGCGCGATGCGGCTGAACCAGCGCCTGTGGTCGAGAAGGCGATCGAAGAGGGCGGCGAATTCGAGATTGTGCTCGGAAAACGGCAGATCGCCGGGGTGTTGTTCCTGGCGAGTGTTTTTGCGGCGCTGTTTTCGGGCGTCTCCTATATGGCCGGGGAAGCGATGGGGCCGAGGCGGACGGTGGTGGTGGAACGTCCCGCTCCGGTGGCCAAGCCAGCGCCGGCGCCTACTCCTGCTCCTGCTCCTGCTCCGGCGCCAGCTCCCGCGCCCGTGGCGGCCGCGCCGGAACCGAAACCGGCGATTGCAGCGGCTCCATTGTTCGCCGATCCGGAAAAAGGCGTGCTGTATCTGCAAATGGGCGCCGTGGAAAAAGGCATCGCCGTGATCCTGGCCGAAGGCTTGCGCACCCATGGTTTCCAGGCGTTCGTCGCGCCGGGACCGAGTGAGAAGATTTTTCGCGTGTTGATCGGGCCCATCGCCGATCACGACGCCTACTCGCGGACCAAGAGCGCCATTGACGATCTCGGCCTGAGCACATTTGCCCGCAAATATCAGCAGGAATCGCCCGCGTCTACCGACACGAGCTCGAAGTGACCGGCGAAAGCGCTAATACTTGCGCAGAACCGCCAGCACTTTGCCCTGAATGCTGACCGAGTCCTTGGGAACATAGATCGGCTCCATGGTTTGATTGGCCGGTTGCAACCGGACGCGATCGTCCGGTTCGGCGTAGAAGCGCTTGAGCGTGGTCTCCATTCCGTCGACCAGGGCGACTACGATGTCGCCGTCGCGCGCTTCGCGCGATTTGTGCACCAGAACAAAATCGCCGTCGCAGATATGATCCTCGATCATCGATTCGCCGCGCACTTGCAGCGCGTAGGTGCCGGGATCGCCCGCAAAATCGGAGAAGTTCAGGGTGTCCTGCCCCGCGATCGCTTCCACCGGAGCGCCCGCCGCAATCCGGCCGAGCAGCGGAACCTCCGCCGCCGGCGGCCGGAACTGCCGCATCTCTTCGTAATATTTGGGCGCCAGCTCGAGCGAGCGGCTCTGATTGAACCCGCGCTTGAGATAATGCTTGCCCTCCAGCGCGAGGATGTGTTTGTGCACGGTTGCCAGCGACGCCAGATTCAACCCCTCCGCGATTTCTTCATAGCTGGGGCTGTAGCCGCGCTTTTCCAAAAAGCCTGCGAGAAACTCCAAAAACTCCTTTTGTCGTTTCGTGAGTGCCATGCCTCATATTATAGGCGAAGAAAAAGGGAATTTTCAAGCTATTTCTGGGGCGCCGTTTCGGCGCGAGGTGCGGGCGCGAAGTGACCGGCCAAGGCGCGCAGATCGGCGTTGGTCTGATCGGTGCCGAGGCGCACGTCATCGCGATGGTCCCAGGCCAGGCGATTGGCGGTGTGGAATCCGAGCCGGTATTCGAACACCAGCGCGATCATTCGCAGGCCCAGCTGGAACGCCTTCCGAAGATCGCCGGTGACGGAGGAGGTTCCGACGCGGCTGCGATAATTTACCGGGATTTCGACGAACGGAATTTTGTGCGCCACCACTTCCATCAGCAACTGCGGCCCGAAATGCGAGCCGCCGATGGTCAGATGGGGGCGGATCAACTGGAGCGCCTTGCGATGAAATAAACGATAGGTGCAACCCATGTCGGTGAGGATGGTGGTGTTGAACAACAGCTCCGTCATTTTGGCGACGGCCCAGTTTCCCCAGCGCAGAAAACGGCCCATATTCGCGCCGGCCCAGATAAATTCACGGCTGGTGCGGCTGCCGAAGACGACCGGGACATCTTCGGAATAGGCCAGCAGCTTGAGGAGATCGCGGGCGGTGAAGGTCGCGTCGGGTTCGGAGAGAATGACCAGATCGGCGGTGGAATGGTCGATGCCGCACAGCAGCGCGTGGCCGTAGCCTTGCTTGGTCTCGAAGATTTCGCGCGCGGCGGTGCCGGCGAGCTCTTCCGAGGTCCCCGGCGCGGCGTTATTGTTCACCACGATGATTTCATCGACCAGTCCGGTGGAGGCATATTCGAGTGTGGATGCACGAATGGATTCTTTTTCGTTGTAGGTCGGAAAAATCACCGCCACGGTTTTGCCGCGCCACATGCTAAACGGAATATCGGCGGATGGCGGCTGCGGCTTCAGTATGACGGGCTAAAGCATGGCCAGCGGCCGGCTTTTGTATCATGGGACTGATGCGTTTCGCGATTTTTATGGTGGTTCCAGCCCTTGCGTTCGCCGCCGGACCGGTGACCGAAACGCACACTTACAGCCTGTCCGCCAAGGGCACGATTCATCTGGAGAATGCGGCCGGGGACGTGACCATCGAAGCGTGGGATCAGCCGCGAGTGGAGCTGACGGTGATCAAATCCGCGCCCGATCCGAAGCTGCTCCAAAAGATCAGCGTGACGGCGGAAGCGGGGCCGAACGCTTTGAATATTGCCGCGAAGTACCCGAAATATCGCCGGATCGAGCGGCCCTTCCGGTGGACGCTGAATTTCGATTTGCAGTATCGGATAAAGGCTCCGAAGACGGCCCGGCTGGTGATCGACGAGTACGCGGGGCAGGTGAACGTCAGCGGCATGAGCGGCGAGATTCGCGCGAGGAACGGCAACGGCGATATTTTTCTGCTGATGCCGGATGGCAATTACGCCATTCACGCGCACACGAAAATCGGCGAGATCGATTCGGACTTTCCGGGGAAACAACGGCAGAACGCGCTGCTGTTCGGGCATGATTTCGTGAGCAACGGCGGAGGCGGAAGCAAGCTGGATTTGCGCATCGGCACGGGCACGGTGATGGTGTTGAAAATCCGCAAGCCGGCGCTGGCGGATTAAGAGGGGCGCTGAAAAAGGGGACAGAGCGCTCTATCCACGGCCGTGGTGGGACGCGGTATGGAGCGCATAGCCCGCTTGGGTTGCTCGAAAATTTGAGTGACCTCGCAGTGAGCCCGCGAGCCGTCCGGCGATTACGCGAATTTACGCGAGGTTCGCGGGCCGATGAATCGACACGCGCAGAGCGCAAGCCTGGCGGCTTACGCCACTTCTTACCAGTGGCCGACTCTTTGAAAATAGGCGTCGAGAAAATCCAGGCCGCTTTTGTTGGCCACTTCGGTCTGCGCGATGCGCTGGCCGAAACCCATGGCCAGCTCCAGGTCGAGATGGTAGGCCGGCCACTTCAGCATGTCCTTATGATTGGGATCGCCGAAGGCGGCGAAATTCGCCCAATAGGAGGTGATGGCGTTGTTGATCGCTTTGTCGATATCCTGCAACTGCTGGCCGTTCATGTGGCCGAAAACGTAAGGAATCTCCGCGCCATGGTAGGCGCCCAGACGCGCGCCCAGCGGTCCGGGCGGAACGCGGCTGAAATAATAGGCAAAAATTTTCGACTTGCTCGTCTTCGCCTGGATGCGCGCCCAGGTGCGCATTTCCCATCCGATCTCCTGATCGCGCAACAACTCGGCCTGGGATTGGCGCGCTTCGTCGGGATCGGTAGCCGGATAAATTTTCAGAAATAGAGGGGACTCGTCGCCGAAACGGCGCTTGGCCATGGCCTTGAAATCGGCCGGTTTCACCACCGCCGGCGTAAACTCGGTTCCTTCGTCGGCATTCGACCCGATCAGCAGCGGGACATCATTCTGCCGGTGCGCCGCGTAGATGGCCGAAATCGGTTCCGGCAGCAGCCAGCCATCGACCACTGGACGGAGCGCATCGGCGCGCGCCTTCATCAGGTCCGCGGCCGATTTTGCGCGCAGGGCCGCGATCGAATCCGCACCAAGCTGCCTGGCGATTTCGACGCCTTGCTGTTCCGCGCTGGCCAGCGTGGGAAGACCCGAGAATGCGGCTCCGCTTTCGCCGATGGCGCGCTGGAACAAGCCGCGCGCGAGCGGCGAAGCGGTCAGGATATTCACGCTGATCGACCCGGCCGATTCGCCGAAAATACAGATCCGTTTGGAATCGCCGCCGAAGACCCCGATATTTTTCTGCACCCATTCGAGCGCGGCGATCTGATCGAGAATGCCGTAATTGCCGGAAGCGTTGCGATCGGATTCTTTGCTCAGTTCGGGATGCGCGAAAAATCCGAAAATGCCCAGCCGGTAATTGATGGTCACGACGATCGCGCCGCTTTTCGCCAGTTCCTCGCCATCGTACAGGCCGAGCGATCCGGCGCCGCGCGTGAATCCGCCGCCGTGAATCCAGACCAGCACCGGATGGCGCTCGCGATTCGATTTGGCCGGGGTCCAGACGTTCAGATAGAGGCAATCCTCGCTGATCCGGCGCGGGCTCTCGGCGCGATACGGCGACCCCTCCGGGTACGGCGTCTGCATGCATGCCGGGCCGAATTTATCGGCGGCGCGGACGCCTTGCCAGGCGAGCGGCGGCCGCGGGGCGCGCCAGCGCAAATTGCCGACCGGCGGCTGCGCGTAGGGAATCCCTTTAAATACGCGGATTCCATCCACGTACCCCGCGACTCCGGAAATTTCGCCGGTGTCGATGCGGACGACGTCGGCACTGGCGGAGGCGCTGGCCCCCACGAACACCGGCGCCAGGCACAGGATCAGGTAGCGCATCAGAAGTTTGTTGAAAAAGGGGACGGTTCTCGTAGCACAGTGGCGGCGGACAGAGTGGGCTGTCCTCTTTTTTAACATCTCCCAGCATTCATAATATACAAGTGCCCGATCGTAAGCCAGTTTTCATCTATGACGGCAACTGCGGATTCTGCAAGATCTGGATCGAGTATTGGAAACGCCTGACCGGCGAACGCGTGGAATACGCGCCGTCGCAGGAGGTGGCGGGCCAGTATCCGCAGATTCCGGCGCGCGAATTCGCCCGCGCGGCGCAACTGGTGCGGCCCGATGGAACCGTCGCCAGCGGAGCGCGAGCCGTCTTTGAAACGTTGGGGATGGAACGGGCCTACCAGCGGTCGCGCGTTTTCGCGTTTCTGGCCGAGGCGGTGTACGGATTTATCGCACAGCGCCGGTCGCTCGCCTACCAGGTGACCCGGTTCACGTTCGGCACGCACATCGAGCCGGCGCGATTCGCCACCACGCAGTGGATTTTTCTGCGCGCGCTGGCGCTGATTTACCTGGCGGCATTCGGATCGCTCGCCGGTCAGATCACGGGATTGATCGGCGAACACGGCATTTTGCCGCTGGGCGATTTTATGAAAGCCGTGACGAACAGCGTGGGTGCGCAGAAATATTTCGTGATGCCGACGGTTTTCTGGGCGGATTCGAGCGACCACATGCTGGTGAACGCGTGCTTCGCAGGAATGGCGTTTTCGATCCTGCTGCTGTTCGGGCGCCTGGAAAAAATTTCGCTGGCGGCGCTGTTTGTTCTGTATCTATCGCTGAGCGTTTCCGGACAGGATTTTTTGCAATTCCAGTGGGACGCGCTGCTGCTCGAAGCCGGGTTTCTGGCGCTGTTCCTAGGCCGCGCGCAGATCATCGTGTGGCTGTTCCGGTGGCTGGTGTTTCGCTTGTACTTCATGTCGGGAACGGCGAAGCTGCTGAGCCACGATCTGGCGTGGCGCAATTTGACGGCGCTCGAATATCATTACCACACGCAGCCGCTGCCGACGATTTTCGCCTGGTACGCCGACAAATTGCCGCACTGGTTTCAGCACGCCTCCACATTTATGGCTCTGTCGGTCGAAATCGCGGCGCCGTTTTTGATTTTTATGCCGCGATTGCTGCGGATTTCCGCGGCGTGGTGCATGATCGGGCTGCAAGTGCTGATCATGCTGACCGGAAATTACGCGTTTTTCAATTTTCTGACCATCGCACTGTGCCTGTTTTTGCTGGACGATCGTGTTTTTGGAAAATTTTCGCCGCCGCGATTTTTCCTGCGCCGTGCGCGCGCGCCGCTGCCGATGAACGCGGCCGAACGCGGCGTGATGGGCGTTCTGGCGGCGTTTATTTTCGTGGTGGGGCTGACGCACGTGCTCGATTCGTTCGGGTGGGCGCCGGATCCGATGCGGGCGCTGGCGCGCATCGTTTCGCCGCTGGAAATCGTCAACTCCTACGGACTTTTCGCGGTGATGACGACCACGCGGCCGGAAATTATCGTGGAAGGATCGACGGATTCCGAGCACTGGTCGGCGTATGAATTTCGCTATAAGCCTGGCGCGCTCGATCGCGCGCCGCGCTGGGTCGCGCCGATGCAGCCGCGCCTGGACTGGCAGATGTGGTTCGCCGCGCTGAGCAATTACCGGCAGAATTTGTGGTTCGTGGGGTTCGTGGTGCGATTGCTCCAGGGCTCGCCCGAGGTGCTGGGGCTGCTCGAAAAGAATCCGTTCCCGGACCATCCGCCGCGCTACGTTCGCGCCATGATTTACGATTATTCGTTCACCACCTGGGAGGAACGGCGCAAAACCGGGGCGTGGTGGAAACGCGAGCCGATTGGAGAATATTTGCCGCCGGTTTCAGTGAAAGCCAGCGCGGGCCGGCTATTGCCCGGAACAATTGCCCTGGCAAACGGTTTTTGAAACCTGCTCCGGCGCGCCGAGCTGATTGGGATGATTGGGGTCGGTTCGCCGGGCGACCACCGTTTGCACGACGGTATTATCCGGCCCCGGTTTGCGCTGAATGGTATCCTGCTCCCACAACTGCGGCGCGGCATTGGGATCGCGCACCACGCCGGGAATCGAAGGCTGATAATAATCGACCACCTGCTGTTCGGACCCGTCCGGCTGCTTCACCGTTCGGGTGACCTGCTGGCGCGAAAGCTGGAGCTGGGACGCATTGGCGATGGGCTGATAGAGCGCGGTGGTTTGGGTGGTTTCGTTATTCTTGCGGGTGGTGTCGGAAATTTTGCGCTCGGCCACGGAGAATCCGCCGTTCCCGTCGGGACGGTAGACGGTTTCGTCTTCATGGCTCGAATCGGGTTTGCTCTCGATCACGGCGGCGCTTTTCTGCATCGGCTCCAATCCGCCGTTGATGGAGGGGCGTTCGACGACGGTGTTGACATCGGTGGTCTGGCCGTGGGTTTCGCTGTCGACCGTTTTACGCTCGGCCTCGCTCAGGTTGCCGTTGATGTCGCTGCGATAGGTGGTGGAGGTGGTGGTTGATCCGCCGGGACGGTTCTCGACCTCAGTGACGACTTTCTCGGTCGACGTGAGCTGGCCATTGGGATCGTAGCGGCGCACGATGGTTTCGGTGACGGATCCGTTTTCGGTCTTGCGCAGAACGTGCGTTTCGGTCTGCTGCATGGGGACCTGGCGGCCGTTGATCGATTGCGTGACCAGGGTTTGCGAGTGATCGCTCGAGACCACGGCGACCGCGGTTTCACCGGTGGCGGAGCTGGTAGTGGTCGATTGCGCCAGGGCGAAACTACATAGCGCGAAGATCGCGTAGTACTTCACATTTTCAGGCTAGGCGGAATCGCGAGCGGGTGCAATCGGCGAAAGACCTTAACCCTGCGGGTGGATTTCAACGCGATGTTTTCGCGGATGGCAGGCCGACTGGAGGTCCGCCGGGGGGTGATTCGTGCAGTTGGCGAGTGGGGCAGGCTCCCAGCCTGCGGTCAGTCAACAAGAGGCGGGCGGCGCGCCCGCCGCAGGCTGGGAGCCTGCCCCACAAAACATACGGCGGCATGAATGGATAAGATGGCCGGCTATCAAATGTGGGGAGTGCCTGAAATCCGCGTTGATTCGGGATGCGAACCCCCGCCATGACTGGCGGGGCTATAACGGGATCTACAGGGGGCTCTCCATGCTTCAGGTTCAACGCCGTGCTGCCCGGAAACGCGAGTAGTAAACTATACAGGACGGAGCCAACTATGTTCACCCGCACTACGCTCATTCTCGCGTGCCTGATTCCTGCCGCTTTTGCGGCTGATTCGACGCGCATGCTGCGACAGCCGACGGTCAGCGCGAATAAGATCGCGTTTGCTTATGCCGAAAATATCTGGGTGGTGGATCGCTCAGGCGGGGTCGCGCGGCGGATCACCAGTTTTCAGGGGTTGACCAGCAACCCGCATTTTTCGCCGGATGGGAAATCGATCGCTTTCACGGCGGAGTACGGCGGTAATGAGGACGTCTATGTCGTTTCCTCCGATGGCGGCGAGCCGAAACGGCTGACCTGGCATCCGGGCGCGGATATGGTCGAGGGTTGGACTCCCGATGGCAAGGACATTCTGTTTACGTCGACGCGCGCGAGCTGGGCGCCGACGGCGGTGCCGCGCTTCTGGGAGGTTCCGGCCGAGGGCGGCATCGTCGAGCCGCTGCCGCTGCCGCGCGGGTACCAGGGAAAAATTTCGCCGGACGGCGAATACATCGCCTATCGCATGAATAATTCCTGGGACGAGGAACGGCGCAATTATCGCGGCGGGCAAGACCGGCCGATCTGGATCGTCAATCTGAAAACGTTCGACCTGGTTTCGCCGCCGTGGACGGATTCGAAAGATATGGACCCGGTGTGGGTCGGTAATGTGGTCTATTTTATTTCCGATCGCGACAGCGTGGCCAATATCTGGTCGTACGATATGCGGTCGAAACGGCTGGGGCAGGTGACGCATTTTACCGATTTTGACGTGAAGACGCTCGATTCGGGCGGCGGGGCGATCGTGTTTGAGCAGGCGGGTTACGTTCATGAGCTGGATCCGAAGACGGGCCGGACGCACATTGTCAACATTACGGCGACGGGCGATTTTCCGTGGATGATGCCGCGCTGGGAAGATGTGACCGGGCGCATGACGTCGCTGGCGTTGTCGCCGACGGGGGCGCGGGTGCTGGCCGAGGCGCGCGGGGAGATTTTCACCATTCCGGCCGAGCATGGAGACGTGCGCGATCTCAGCCATTCGAGCGGATCGGCCGAGCATGATCCGGCGTGGTCGCCCGATGGGAAATTTGTTTCTTATTTCAGCGACCGGTCGGGCGAATATCAGCTGATCATTGAAGCGCAGGACGGGATTACGCCGCCGCGCGCGATTTCGCTGCCGCATCCGACGCATTACTACATGCCGTCGTGGTCGCCGGATTCGAAGAAGATCGTCTACACGGATACCAATCTGAAGGTTTGGGTGGTGGACGTGGCGAGCGGGCAGGCGAAGATTATCGGGTCCGATCCGTTTATGGTGCCGCAGCGCACGGAGAATCCGGTGTGGAGTCCGGATTCGAAATGGGTCGCCTATGCCACGCATTTGAAGTCGCTGTATCACGCCATCATGGTGGCGAACGTGGATACGGGTGAAAGCCATCAGGTGACCGACGGGCTGGCCGACGCGGTTTGGCCGGTGTGGGATGCGAGCGGGAAATATTTATGGTTTATGGCGTCGACCGATTTCGGGCTGAAGTCGCAGTGGCTGGATATGACGTCGTACGAGCATGAAGAAGATTTCGGATTGTACCTGGCGGTTTTGAAGAAAGGTGACGCGAGTCCGCTGCTGCCGGAGAGCGATGAAGATAAGGGCGTCGGCAATGCGCCGGTGGGGATGGCGGGCGGACGCGGGCGGGGCGGTCGCGGGGCGGCGGCTTCGGAAGACGCGGAGCAGACGCCGCGTGGTCCGCGAACGCCGGTGAATGTCGCGATCGATTTCGACGGGCTGCAATCGCGCATTATTAACGTCCAGAGCGTGCCGGAGCGGCCGTATAACATGCTGCGCGCGGGCGTCGCGGGGACGGTTTATTTTCTGGAGCCGAATGGCCGCGGCGGGCGCGGGGCTGGCGGCGGCGGAAATACTTTGATGCGTTTCCGTTTGAGCGATCGAAAGGCGACCACGTTCGCCAATGGCGTGGCGACTTATGACGTGAGCGCGGATGGGCACAAGCTGGTGTATCGCAGCGGCGGCGGCGCGGGTGGTCGCGGTGGCCGCGGTGCGGGTCCGGCGCCGGCGCCGCAGATTTTCCTGGTGGATGCCGACCGGCAGGCTCCACAGGCGGGGCAGGGAAGGCTCAACGTCAAGCTGACCATGTATCTGGAGCCGAAAGAAGAATTCAAGCAGATTTTCTACGAAGGCTGGCGCAATCAGCGCGATTATCTGTACGTGCCCAACATGCACGGCGCGGATTGGCCGCGGATGAAGGAAATGTACGGGCAGCTGCTGCCGTACATCAACCATCGCGCGGATCTGAATTATCTGATCGACATGATGGGATCGGAGATCGCGATCGGGCATTCGTTCGTGCGCGGCGGAGATATGCCGGCGGTGCCGCCGTCGCAGGTGGGACTGCTCGGTGCGGATTTTGCGATCGACAACGGGCGGTATAAGATCACGCGGATTTACGATAACGAAAGCTGGAATCCGGATCTGCATGCTCCGCTGGCTGAGCCGGGGGTGAAGGTTTCGACGGGCGATTATGTTCTGGCGGTCAACGGCCAGGATCTGCGCGCGCCGGATAGCATTTACCGGCTGCTGGACGGGACGGCGAACAAACAGACGGTTCTGACGGTGAATAGCAGTCCGTCGGCGGATGGCGCGCATGAGATCACGGTGGTTCCGGTGACGAACGACCAGACGCTGCGCACGCGGGCGTGGGTGGAGTCGAACCGGCGGCTGGTGGATAAATTATCGGGCGGCAAGCTGGCATACGTTTATCTGCCGAATACCAGCCAGCCGGGTTATGAAAGCTTCAATCGATATTATTTCGCGCAGCAGGATAAGCTGGGCGCGGTGATCGATGAGCGGTACAACAGCGGAGGGTCGGCCGCGGATTACATTATCGACGCGTTGCAGCGGTCGTTCGACGGATACTTTAATAATGTTGCGGGCGACCGGTATCCGTTCACCAGTCCGGAGGCGGGGATCTGGGGTCCCAAGGTGATGATCATTAACGAAATGGCCGGGTCGGGCGGGGATCTGATGCCGTACATGTTCAAGTTCCGGCACGTTGGGCTGCTGGTGGGCAAACGCACATGGGGTGGTCTGGTGCATACGGCGGATACGCCGGTGTTTGTCGATGGCGGATCGATGATTGCGCCGCGCGGCGGATTTTTCGCCAAGGATGGCCACTGGGCCGTGGAAAACACAGGGACCTCGCCGGATATCGATGTGGAGAACTGGCCGAAGGATGTGATCGCGGGGCACGATCCGCAGCTGGAGCGCGCGGTCGCCGAGGCGCTGAAGATGTTAGAGGAACATCCGGTGACGCGCATGGATCATGAGCCGCCGCCGCCGACTTGGGGGAAGAGGAAATATCCGCTGGGTCCGGCGACGGGGACGACGGGTGCGGGTCAGCAGGAGCGGCGGTAGCGTCGGCGCAGGTTTTTGAAATTGTTCGTGCGCCAGCTTTGGCGGTAGTGCCTGAAATCTGCGCTGGCGGTGCGGATGGAGAGCCCCCGCCATGACTGGCGGGGCTGTAATTCGGCTACAGGGGCGCATCGCCAAATAAAGCAGATTGCAGGCACGATCCAACCGCCAACCACGATACGCTACTCTATTTTTTGAGGAATGTTCGGGAAGGCGGTGCGAATCCGCCACTGCCCCGCAACTGTAAGCGGCGTTTTCCGGCGCGATCGATCACTGTGTAAGCAGGCACTGCGTAAGCGGGAAGATCATCCAACCTGAGCCGGCCGCGAGTCAGGAGACCGGTTCCTCGAATTCGAAAGAACGTTTCGAGGGAGAACGTCTCGCATGAGAACTCGCCGCGCGCTGCTTTTTCTAGTGGGCGCGAGCCTGTTCGCGGCGCCGCAGCGAATCGTTTCCACCGCACCCAGCATTACTGAATTGCTGTACGCGCTCGGGCTGGGGGATCGCGTGGTGGGCGTGACGCGGTTCTGCCGCTATCCGCCGGAAGCGACGAAAAAACCGAAGATCGGCGATTACGTTAACCCGAACCTGGAAGCGATCGCGGCGCTGCGGCCGGATCTGGTGATCATTCAGACCAATCCGGTGCGGCTCGCCGAGCGGCTGCACACGCTGCGGCTGAAGGTTCTGGAAATCGACCAGCAGGATATCGCGGCGATTTACGAATCGATCCGCGTGGTGGGGCGCGCGACGGGAACATCAATGCGGGCGGCGGAACTGATCGCGTCGATTCGCGGGGGACTCGATTCGGTTCGCGCGCGCGCGGCGCGATTTGCGCCGGTGCCGTTGATGTTTGTGGTGGGACGGACGCCGGGAAGGCTGGACGGGATGATCGTCGCGGGAGCGACTTCATATTTGAATCAGATTATCCAAATTGCGGGCGGGAAAAACGTGTTTGGCGATGCGCACGCGCCTTATCCGCAGGTTTCGCTTGAAGAGGTGCTGGCGCGGAATCCGCGAGTGATCGTCGATATGGGCGACATGGCGGACGTGATCAAGGTGTCGCCGGAGCAGCGGCGCGAGACGATCGCGTTGTGGCAGCGGTTGCCCGCATTGGCCGCGGTGCACGACGATCGCGTGTTTCCGATCGCGGCGGGCGGATTCGTGATTCCGGGGCCGCGCGTGGTGGACGCGGCGCGCGAGTTGTTCGCACTGCTGCATCCGGAGTCGAAGTGAGTTTCCGCGCGGAGCATTTGGGGTTCGCCTACGGCGTGCGCGACGCGACGTTCGCGCTTCAAGAAAGCGGGCTGGTGGCGATCGCCGGACCGAACGGGGCGGGGAAATCGACGCTGCTGGGGATTCTCGCCGGGTTGCGGCATCCGTATCGGGGATCGTGTTTATACGAGGGCGTTGAGATGCGGCGCTGGGTGCGGCGCGATTTCGCGCGCCGGGTGGCGTTTCTGCCGCAAATGGTGCGCCTCGAGTTTCCGTTCACGGCGGAACAAGTGGTGATGATGGGGCGCACGCCTTATGGCGGCGGATGGTACGAATCACCGGAGGATTTCAGGGCGGTCGAAAGCGCGATGCAGACAGCGGATGTGCTGCCGTTTCGCTCGCGCGATTTCCGGTCGCTTTCCGGAGGCGAGCGGCAGCGGGTGATTCTCGCGTCGGCGCTGGCGCAGGAGCCGCGGACGCTGCTGCTCGATGAGCCGACGACGTTTCTGGATTTGAAGCACCAGCTTTCGATGTACCGGCTGCTGCGGGAGCTGGGCGCGCGAGGGATGCTGATCGTTTCGGTGACGCATGATTTGAATCTGGCGCTGGAATTCGCGGATCGGGTGCTGGTGGTGGATCAGGGGTCGATCGCGGGAGATGGCGATCCGCGGACGGTGCTGAATCAGGAGTTGATCGATCGGGTGTTTGGGGTGCGGGTTGAGGTGAATGACGGATGGATCCGGTATGGGCGATGAGCAAAGTGTAAGCCGCCAGGCTTGCGCTGCTGAAGCCGGCGTCGTCATACGGGGGAAGAGCACAAGCCTGGCGGCTTATGCCACGGTGCTCTTCGCGCTGGCGGCGATCGCGGTGGGGATCGTTGCGCCGCTGATCGGCAGCACCCATATTTCTTTGCGGCGCGCGTTTGCCGGGGCGTCCCCGGATTATGAGATTTTTTTCTACGCGCGATTGCCGCGCGTGGTGCTGGCGATGATCGGCGGCGGAGCGCTGGCGATCACCGGCGTCCTGTTTCAGTGCATGCTGCGCGATCCGCTGGCGGAGCCCTATACGCTGGGCGTTTCAAGCGGCGCATCGGTGGGCGCGGTGCTGGGGATTTGTTTCGGGCTGCGCGCTACGGGACTGCTTTCGCTGGGCGGAGCGGCGCTGGTGCTGCTGATCGTATTGGGGATCGCGATGGAGGGGCGGCGATTGTCGTCGTTCACGCTGATGCTGGCCGGAGTTACGATGAACAGCATCGCTTTCGCCATCATTTTATTTCTGCACAGCACGGCGACGTTTTCGCAATCGTTCGCCATCTCGCGATGGCTGATGGGCGGCTTGGACGCGGTGGAATATTCTACGCTGGCGTGGCTGGCGGCGATCGTGCTGCCGGTGTGCGCGGCGGTCGTCTGGCGCGCGCGGCAGTGGAATTTGCTGGCGGTGGGCGAGGATTGGGCGGCGTCGCGCGGCGTGGCGACGGGCGCGCTGGTGGTGTTCGGATACTTCGCCGGATCGTTGCTGACGGGGCTGGTGACGTCGCTTACGGGGCCGATCGGGTTCGTCGGATTGATCGTGCCGCACGCGCTGCGGTTGAAATTGGGCGCGGACCATCGCGTGCTTTTGCCGTGCTCGTTTTTTGCGGGCGCGGCGTTTCTGTGCATCTGCGATACACTGAGCCGTACCGTGATCGCGCCGACGGAAATTCCGGTGGGAGTGCTGACGGCGCTCGCCGGCGGTCCGTTTTTCATCTGGCTGCTGCGATCCCGCAGGAGAAGCCTGTGGCTGTGATCCTGGTGGGCGGAGGCGCGCGCAGCGGAAAGAGCCGCTATGCGCTGGAACTGGCGCGGAAGCGTGGTCCGCGGCTGGTGTTTCTGGCGACGGCGGAGCCGCTCGATCATGAAATGGTTGCGCGCATCGCGCAGCATCGGGCGGATCGCTCGCCGGAGTTTACGACGATCGAAGAGCCGATTGAGATCGGCGAGGCGATTCGCGCGACCGATGCCGATGCGATCGTGGTCGATTGTTTGACGCTGTGGCTGTCGAATGTGATGCTGGCGTTCGGGCGCGACGTCGATCACGATACGGAAAAATTGCTGGAAGCGGCGCAGCAGAGCCGGGCGGCGGTGATTCTGGTGACGAATGAAGTCGGCTGCGGGATCGTGCCGGAAAGCACGCTGGGGCGCGATTTTCGCGATCGGGCGGGAATATTGAATCAGCGAGTGGCGGCGGTGGCGGAGGAGGTTTACTGGATGGTCTTCGGGCAGGCGCTTCGGGTGAAAGGGAATTCGTGAATATGCAGGGTTAAATCCTGCCTTACAGCGAAGTCTTTCATCATTGACTTTGAACGGGACCGGCATTGCGATGAGAGTGAAAACCGCCATGGGCATGAAATCGCGCCGTCAGCAGCACAAGCCTGGCGGCTTATGCCACTTCGCTCCAAACGGACAGACTAGAGGCTGTGCCACACACTCGCACAGGGTTCGCGGGTGAATGATGCGGACGCTGCTCGGTGCGATCTCGTTTTTGACGATTATTCCGGTGAACGCGAAAACGGCGGCGCCGGGACGGGCGGCGGTTTTTTTCCCGCTGGTGGGGGCGATGCTGGGAGCGGCGGGGGCGGGTATTTTTATCGCGCTCGGGCGGGTGTTGCCGTCGACCATCGCGGCGTTGATCGTGGTCGCGTTCTGGGCGGGGATTTCGGGCGTGCTGCATGAGGATGGCCTGGCCGACGCGGCCGATGCGTTTCGCGCCGGGCGGTCGCGCGAAAAAATGACCGCGATTTTGAAGGATAGCCGCATCGGAACTTATGGCGCGGTCGCGATCGTGCTGAGCGTCGTAGCGCGATGGCAGGCGCTCGACCACCTGGCCGCGACCAACGTTTTCGCGGTGCTGATCGCCGCGCAGGCGACGCCTCGGGCGGCGATGGTGGTGCTCGCGTGGGTGTCGCGGCCGGCGGGAACGGGTTTGGGATACGCGTTCACGTCGACGCTGACGACGCCGGTGGCGCTGCTCGCGATGGCCCAGGGAATCGCGGCGGCGATGGCCTGCGGAGTGCGGCCGGGACTGGCGATCGTGCTCGGATCGTATCTGGCGCTGCGCATCGGGCAGTGGTATTTTTACCGGCGCATCGGCGGGATCAACGGCGATTGCCTGGGCGCGACGGAGCAGATCCTGGAGATTTTTATTCTGGTCCTTTTTACATGCCAGGCGTGTTCGTGGCGCTGAGCGCGATTTACGTGGTGAGGCATTGCGAGCCGGCGATCACCGGCGTGCTGCTGGGCCAGAGCGATCCGCCGCTGAGCGAAGCGGGTCGCGCGCACGCCGCAACACTGTTGCGCGGGGTGGAACTGGCGGTCGTGTATTCGAGTCCGCTGCGGCGAGCGCTCGAAACGGCGCGGGAGATCGCGCGCGGCGCGCCGATCGAAATTGTCGAGGATCTGCGCGAGATCACTTACGGCGATTGGGATGGCCGCGCGTGGAGCGAGATTGAAGCGGACGACCCTGCAACTGCGGCGCGGAAGATGCGCGACTGGCGTGGCGTGACTGCGCCGGGCGGCGAGCCGTGGGAGAATTTCGCGGATCGCGTGAAGCGCGCTTTCGAGCGCGTTCAGAGGAGTCCGCGGCCGGTGGCGATGGTGGCGCATGCGGCGGTGAATCAGGTGATCGCGGGAATCGACCAGTTTTATGGCGACGTTTATGAACTTTGACTCGATTGTTCCGATTGCGGACGCGGAACTGGCGCGGCGCGTTCAGCGCCGGCTCGATTCGTTGACCAAACCGCCGGGCAGCCTGGGGCGCCTGGAAGAGCTGGCGATGCAGATCGCGCTGATTCAGCGGACCGAACTGCCGTCGATCGGGCGAAAAGCGATGCTGATTTTCTGCGCGGATCATGGGATTGTCGCGGAAGGAGTGAGTCCGTATCCGGCGGAGGTGACGGCGCAGATGGTCGGGAATTTTCGCGCGGGCGGCGCGGCGATTACGGTGTTGTGCCGGCAGTATGGGATCGAACCGGTGATCGTCGATATGGGCGTTGGCCGGGGGACTCGCAATTTCGCGCGCGAAGCAGCGATGACCCGCGAGGAGGCGGAGCACGCGATTCGTGCCGGAATGGATCACGCGGGCGCGGGTGAGGTGCTGGGCGCGGGTGAAATGGGGATCGGCAATTCGACGTCGGCCGCGGCTGTTTTTTCGGCCGTCAGCGGGCTTGATCCGGGCGAAACGGCGGGGCGCGGCACGGGGCTCGATGAGGCGGGCGTTGCGCGCAAGGCCGAGACGATTCGCCGCGCGCTGGCGCTGCATCGGCCGGACGCTTCGGATGCGATCGGAGTTTTGGCGGCAGTGGGAGGGTTTGAGATCGCCGCGATCGCCGGATTGATTTTGGGCGCGGCGATGCATCGGCGCGTGGTGGTGCTCGATGGGTTTATTTCGTGCTCGGCGGCGCTGATTGCGGGGGCGTTGGCGCCAGCGTCGCTTGATTACGTGATTTTTTCGCACCGTTCGGCCGAGCGGGGGCATCGGCGGATGCTGGAATTTTTAAAGGCGCGGCCCCTGTTCGAACTGGAGATGCGATTGGGCGAAGGAAGCGGCGCGGCTTTGGGTATTAATTTGGTGGAAACGTCGGTGAGGCTGTATCGGGAGATGGCGACGTTTGAATCGGCGGGGGTTTCGGGGGTGGGATAGCGCACCCGGCTGCGGGTAGTGCCTGAAAATCTGCGTTGATTCGAGCGTCGGCAGCCCCCGCCATAACTGGCGGGGCTGTAACGGCTGTAAGGCCGGGGGCACAGCGCGGGTCAACGCAGATTTCAGACACTACCGGATCCTTTCAGGCACTACCCGGCTTCGCGAAACTCATCACGAAACCTGGGAGAATGTTAATTCGTCCAAATGTAAATTGCCTGGGAGGAAGATTTTGCGAAGTCGTTCAGTTTGGGTTCTGGTGTGCGCGGTTGGGATGGGCGCGGCGTCACAGGCGCAATCGGTTCCCGCGTTCACCATTTCGACTTATGGCGGAACCGTCGGCACGCCGGGATACGCCGGCGATGGAGGACCGCCGTCGCTGGCCGAATTCAATCAACCGATGGGGCTGTGGTTCGTGAACGGGAATCTGTACATTGGCGATCAGGTGAATGATCGCGCGCGCTACGTCACCGGCGGCAACGTAAGCACGCTCGCCGGGGATGGAAGCTCGGGATATTCGGGCGATCAGGCCACGGCGACCGATGCGGAACTGTATTCGCCCACTTTCCTGATTACCGATTCGACCGGAAACCTGTATATCGGCGATACGCAGAATAATGTGGTCCGCGAGGTCAACAACAGCAACGGGGACATCTTTACATTCGCCGGCGATAACGCGCTGGGAGCGGGTTACAACGGCGACGGCAACGGCGCGCTGTCCGCGCAGCTGAACTCGCCCGCCGGACTGGCGTTCGATTCGGCCGGAAACCTATATATTGCCGATTCGGGGAATAACGTGATTCGGATTGTGTGGGCCGCCAACCAGTCGCAGTTGCTGGGCAACATCAATACGTTTGCCGGCGACACCAATCCCGATTTCGCCGGCGACGGCGGCCCGGCGCTGTCGGCGGAAATGAATCATCCGACGGCGATTCTGTTTGATCACCACGGCAACCTGTACATCGCCGACACGCTGAATAATCGCATCCGCATCATCACCACGGACGGGAATATCAACACTTTTGCCGGCAACGGGACAGCCGGCTATGCGGGCGATGGCGGGCTGGCGATCAGCGCCGAGCTGTATCGTCCCACCGGGCTGGCCCTGGATGCGGCGGGGAACCTGTACATCGCCGACAGCTTCAACAACGTGATTCGCGTGGTGCTCACCAATGGGTTGATTTATACCGTCGCGGGAACGGGCGGGATCGCGGGATATGCGGGCGACGGCGGACCAGCTACGCTCGCGCAATTGAATTATCCCACCGGGATCGCGTTCGACAATTCGGGCGATCTGCTGGTGTCCGACACCAACAACAGTTTGATCCGGCAACTGACGCCGGCGGCTTCTTCGCCGACGCCGGTTCTGCCTCCGTCGATCAATTCGGCGGGCGCGTACAGTTTGCAGGCTTACGGCGGATCGGCCGCGGCGGCGGCGGGAAGCTGGATCGAAATTCATGGCCAATACCTGGCGGCCGATACGCGGCCCTGGAACAGCTCGGATTTTAACGGCAATACCGCGCCGACTTCGCTGGACGGAACCTCGGTGAGCCTCGGTGCGCAGCCGTTGTTTGTCGAATATATCAGTCCCACGCAGGTGAACGCGCTGATTCCTTCGACCATCGGCAGCGGTCCGCAGAGCCTCACCGTGACCACCGCGAACGGCAAGAGCGCGCCGTTTTCGCTCACGCTCAACACGGTGCAGCCGGGGCTGCTGGCGCCGTCGAACTTCAACATTGGCGGGACGCAGTACGTCGCCGGGTTGCTTTCCGATGGCAGCTACGCTCTGCCAACCGGCGTGATTCCGGGAGTGACGACACGTCCGGCGCAGGCCGGCGAAACGGTGACGTTTTACGGCATCGGCTTCGGGCCGGTGACGCCCAATATTCCGGCCGGGCAGATCGCGCAGGGCAACAATCAACTCCTTCTGCCGGCTCAGTTCCTGTTCGGAACGGTCCCGGCGCAGGTTTCCTACCAGGGCTTGTCGCCAGGAGCCGTCGGGCTGTACCAATTCAATGTGACAGTGCCCAACGTTTCCGGCAGCGCGACTCCGTTGACCTTCACGGCCGGGACGGTGCGGGGATCGCAAGCTCTGGCGATTGCGGTGCAGTAGCGGGGAGTCAGGAGTCAGAAGTCAGAATGACGGCGGCGACTCCGATTTCCGCAAGCATAAAGAAGCCCGGCGCGGGCGTACTTTTGCTTTACGGCTCGACCATTTTTCTGAGCGCGTTCCTGCTGTTTGCGGTGCAGCCGATGTTCGCCAAGCTGATTCTGCCGTGGTTTGGCGGAACGGCTGGCGTGTGGACCACCTGCCTGATGTTTTTTGAGGTCGCGCTGCTCGGCGGGTACGCCTATTCTTACCTGATCGGGGAACGATTGTCGCCGCGCGCGCAATTTCTGCTGCACGCGGCGCTGTTGATCGCCGCGCTTTTTTCGCTGCCGATTCTGCCTGGCGCACGCTGGCAGCCGCACGATGCTGCCCATCCGGAGCCGCGCATTCTGGCGCTGCTCGCCGTGGTGCTCGGGCTGCCTTATTTCCTGTTGTCGACCACCGGACCGCTGCTGCAATCCTGGATCGCGCGGACCTGGCCGGGGTCGCAGCCGTACCGGTTATTTGCGCTGTCGAACGCGGGCGCGCTGACGGCGCTGATTGCGTATCCATCGTTAATCGAGCCGGCCATCGCCACGCGCGCGCAGGTGCTGATCTGGTCGGCGGCGTTCGCCGTGTTCGCGATCCTGTGCGTGGCCAGCGGATGGATCAGCCGGGGTTCGGCGGCAAGCGACCGCAGATCGCCAACCTCGGCGATTCCCGCGGAGACCAAAGTTCTGTGGGTCGCGCTGTCGGCCGCGGGATCGATGCTGCTGCTGGCCACCACCAATCAGATCACCGAAAACATCGCGGCCGTGCCATTTCTGTGGATTATTCCGCTGGCGATTTATCTGATCACGTTCATTCTCTGTTTTGAGAGCACGCGCTGGTACCGGCGCGGCATTTTTCTGCGGCTGCTGGCGATGGGATTGGGCGCGGTCGCTTACTCGATTTACGATATTCAGTTCAGCGACGCGGTGATCGTCGCGGTTCCGGTTTTCAGCTTCGGTTTGTTCGCCGGATGCATGTTCTGCCACGGCGAGCTGAGCCGGCGCAAGCCGCCGCGCGAGCAGCTCACCGTTTTTTATCTGATGATCGCGCTGGGCGGCGCGCTGGGCGCGGTGTTTGTGGGACTGATCGCGCCGGCGATTTTTTCGGGAATTTACGAGCTGCCGATCGCGCTGTTTTTCGTCGCGGCTCTGGCTCTGGCCTTGAATTGGGATCAAGGATGGGCGGTGCGATTGCTATGGACGGTGGCCTCCGTCGCCATGGCGTTCACGGTGGCCGCGCAGGTTCGCGCCTATCACCAGGACGTGGTTCGCGTGGTGCGGAATTTTTACGGCGCGCTGCGGGTGATGGACACGGCGACGGTGCGCACGCTGTATCACGGAACGGTGAAGCACGGCTCGCAATTTTTATCGGCCGAACGGCGCGACTGGCCGACGACGTATTACGGACCATCCTCCGGCGCGGGACTGGCGCTGCGATGGTGCTGTGACGGCGCGAAAAATGTGGGAGCGGTCGGGCTGGGCGCGGGTACCGTCAGCACGTACGGACGGCGTGGTGATCGTTTCCGTTTTTATGAGATCAATCCCGCGGTGCTCGATGTGGCGACGTCGCAATTTTCGTTTCTACGCGACACGGCGGCTCGAGTGGAGGTGGCGCTTGGCGATGCGCGGCTGACCATGGAACGCGAAGCGCCGCAGAATTTCGACGTGCTGCTGCTCGATGCGTTTTCGGGAGATGCGATCCCGGTCCATTTGCTCACCGAAGAAGCTTTCGCGGTTTACCGGCGTCATTTAAAACCGGACGGAATTCTGGCGGTTCACGTCTCCAATCAGTATCTGGATCTGGCGCCGGTGGTCGCGCGGTTGGCGAAGTTGTTGGGAGAGCAGGCGATCGTGATTCACTCGCAGAAGAGCGCGGCGCGGGAGCTTTCCGAATCGGTGTGGGTGCTGGTCACACGCAATCGCGATTTTCTCGGCCGCGCGGAAGTGGCGGCCGCGGCAGTGCCGGTGGCGTCGCCGATGCGGCGGGCGTGGACCGACGATTACAACAATCTGCTCCAGGTGATCCGCTGGGCGCCGCTGAAATAGCTGGTGGGGCAGGCCCTCGGCCTGCGGCGGGTTCTACAAACAAAAGTTCAATATTTCCGCAGACTGCCGGGCCGTTGATGAAACCCCTGAAAACGCTCAAGGCGCGGAGGCGTCGACTGGAGAGTCGACGCGGCACGCAGGAGTGCGCGCGCCACAGGTCCCGCCCCTATACGCGTCTGGCGACCAGTACGGTGATATCGTCGGCGGCCGGTGCGCCTTGCGTCCATTCGTTGACCGCGGCTTCGATCGCTTCCACAATTTCGCTGGACGGACGGTCGCGCAACGACGCCACCAGGCTCGCCAGACGATCCTCGCCGAAATCCTCGTCTTTCGGGTCGGGCGCTTCCGTTACGCCGTCGCTGAACATCACCAGCACGTCGCCCGAGTTCATCTGCGTCGCGGTTTCCTGGTAAACGGCCGTCGGAAGAATACCCAGGATCAGGCCATCGTTGCTGAGTTTGTCCACGCTTCCGCCGGCGCGGATCAGCAGCGGCGGATTGTGGCCGGCGTTGCTGAAAACCAGCTCCCCCGTGGCCGGATCGGCCACGGCGATGAAAAAGGTGATGAAGCGATTCTTGGGACAATGCGCGCAGATGGCCTTGTTCAGCCGTCCCAGTTTGCCCGCCAGCCCGGCGGCGTCTTCAAACAGCACCTGCACCCGCGCCTGAAGGCTCGACATCAGCAGGGACGCGGGCATTCCCTTGCCCGCCACGTCGCCGACCAGGATCGCCACGCGGCCGTCGGGAAACGGGATGTAATCGAAATAATCGCCGCCGACGGTGTGGCAGGCGGTGGTATTGCCGGCCAGATCGAGTCCCGGAATCGCCGGTGGTTTGGAGGGCAGCAAGCCTTGCTGAATCTGTGCGGCCTGTTCGAGTTCCTTGGCCATGGCGCGCTCGGCTGCTTCGATCTCGTTGAGGCGCGCGTGCTCGATGCGGATGGCCGCGACGTTGGCCATCACCGTGAGCAGATTCAGGTCCTCGCGGGAAAACTCGCGGATCAGGTGCGGCGTGTCGAGGTAAATCAGACCGATCACGCGATCGTTGGTTTGCAGCGGCACGGCGATCATGCCGCGCACTCTCTGCTCGACGATGCTGCGTTGGTCGCGCAGGTCCTGATCGAGCTGCGCGTCGCGCACCAGCAGCGACGCTTTCTCGTTCAACACGCGATCGCGCACGGTCTGCGAGATGCGGAACCCGTCGCCGCGATGCGCGCGCACCTGCAACTGGCCGTTTTCGAGCGTCATCAATACGCCGCGCCCGGCGGCGACGGCTTCGACCGAAAGATCCATGATCACCTGGAAGAGTTCGGCCAGGGGACGATGGCCCGCCAGCTCGCGTCCGGCACGAATCAGGGCGCGTGTCTGTGGGCTGCCCTGCATCACGTAGGTTTTGTTCAAATCATCGACCTGGGGACTGAGCACGCCGTCCAGACTGGCCACCACGGTGGTCGAAGTGCTGGAAACGCTTTCGGCATGATCGACGAATTCCACCGTTTGCAAAGTGGGAACGGTGTCGGCAAACTCGATGGTCAGGTGTCCGGCGGAGATGCGGTCGCCGGGGCGGAAAGCAGTGCATTTTTCCAGGCGCCGGCCGTTGAGCAGAGTGCCGTTCTTGCTGCCCAGATCCTCGACACACCATTGCCCGTCCTGACGCACCAGAACCAGGTGCTGTCGCGACAGACCTGCGTCGTCGGGATAGCACAACTCGTTGGTGCTGGAACGGCCCAGCGAAATGCGGTCCCGCTCGAGCGGCACGGTGACGGTTTTGCCGTCAATATTGTGGACAATAATTTCCTGGGTTGCCTGGGTGCTCGGAGCCACCAACCAAGCGTATCATGCCAGCTCGAACCGGAAAAATTCTTGCTCTGATGTTTCAAAAGGTGTACGATACGGGCTGTGGGGTCGGAACGCCTCAGGTAGTCGGAATTCCCAGTGGAAATCCTGACCTGACGGCGCGAGAAAAATCGGCTGCGGCGTCACGAAAACGAAACTCGCAAGTGATAGCATTTTCCTAAAGTTCCGCTGTTTTTTTGCTTAGGGAGGGTTCCTCATGCGTAACGGTGTTACTGCTGCGCTACTCCTGTTTTTTGCCGCTTCGTGCTTTGCCCAGTCGGCGGGCGGTGTGGCCGGAATTGCAGGGACGGTCCGTGATTCTTCCGGAGCCGTAGTCCCCAATGCAAAAGTCACCATTTCCAGCGCCAGTCGAGGGGTCGAGCGCGATCTCACCACCAATGGGGCGGGTCTGTTCGCCGCTCCGGCGTTGATCCCGGGGCCAGGTTACAAAGTGGAGGTTACAGCCCCCGGTTTCGCGCCATATGCGGCCGGCGACCTGGTGCTGGAAGTCGGTCAAAACCTCAATTTATCCATAAACCTGGCGGTCGGCCAGACCACCACTTCGGTGGAGGTGGCTGCCGCCGCGCAGCTTCTCGAGGATACGAAATCGGATGTTTCCCAAGTGGTGGGAACACGCGACATTATGGAATTGCCCATCAACGGCCGCCGCGTCGATTCGTTCGTGCTGAATACGCCGGGCGTAACCAATGATGCCACCTTCGGCTTGCTTACCTTCCGCGGCGTGGCCGGCAACAACTCTTTCCTGCTCGACGGCAACGATAACACCGAGCAGTTTTATGACGAGGACGCCGGCCGAACTCGCATGTATAGCCAGATTTCGGCGGACGCCGTCCAGGAGTTTGAGGTCGTCTCCACGAATTTCTCGGCTGAATACGGCAGGGCTATGGGCGGCGTGGTCAACACGGTTACCAAGAGCGGCACCAATGAGATTCACGGAAGCGCGTTCTTCTTTCTGCGCAGCACCGGCTTCATTGCCCACGATCCTTTTTCCGCCTTCAACCCTCCCGAACACCGGGACCAGATCGGTGGAACCGTAGGCGGCCCGATCGTCAAGAACAAACTGTTCTACTTCCTCAGCACCGACATCACGCGCCGGAATTTTCCGATCGTGGACAGCCTGGTGAAAGCGGGCTTCGTGAACACCAGCGCCCAGACCTGGGTGGGCTGCGGTGCGCCGGCAACAACGGCTCAATGCAACGCCATTAACACGCTGTTGCCGCGTTTCTTCAGTGAAACTCCACGCACCGCCAAGAACGATCTGTACTTCGGCAGGCTGGACTACAACCTCAACGACAAGAATACCTTCAGCGCCAGCTTCAATTTCCTGCGATGGGTATCGCCCGAGGGTATCCAGACGGGCATTTCCTCCACCAGCGGCGCAGGAGTTAACGACAATGGCGATGACACGGTGACCGTGCGCAACGGCAAGGCTACCTGGATCTTCGTGCCGAACGGCCGCGTGGTGAACTCGTTTCGCTATGGCCTTGATACGGACCGGCAGTCAGACGTCTTCGATTCGATGAACATCACTCCGGCGCTTGGCTACCTGTCTGTAACAGTGGCCGGCGTTCAGGTCGGCAACGCGTTGACGTACCTGCCGCGGGTGGAACCGATGGAGACGCGCAACGAGTTCGCCGACGATGTCAGCTGGGCGAAGGGCAGGCATCTGATCAAGTTCGGCTTCAGCTTAGAGCACGTGACCGACGATATTTCCTATCTCAGCGGGAGGTTTGGGTCCTATACATTTCCCACCGTGACCTCGTTCGCGCAGGACTACACAGGCAACACCGCCGGCACGCACGACTACTCGGCGTTCAGCCAGACGTTCGGCAATCCGATCGTCGACTACGGTCTCAAGGACATCGGAATCTACCTCATGGATCAGTGGCAAGTTAATGACCGCCTGTTGCTGACGCTGGGGACGCGGTATGAATACACTTTTATGCCGCCGCCAGCCGGGACCAATCCGCTGTTTCCGATGACAGGGGAGTCGCTGCCCAGCGGCACCCTGGACTTGTCGCCGCGCATTGGAGTGGCTTACCGGCTCAATTCCAAGACCGTGATCCGCGGCGGTTTAGGCACGTTTTTCGCCCGCCAGGTCAGCGGCATCCTGGACGACGTTTACACCGGCAACGGCATGTACCAGGTTTCCGACAATTTGAGCAATGCGACGCTGATCGCTGAGGGGCCGACGTTCCCCAACGCCCTTTCGGGTCCGGTCACCGGCATCACCCAGGGCGCTTCGACGCTGGACGTCCTGTCGCCGAAGCTGAAGACGCCGTATTCCGAGCAGGCGACCATCGCCGTGGAGCGGCAGCTGGCCAAAGATATGGTGGTGACCGTCTCCGGAATTTTCAGCCGTGGCGTCAACCTGTGGGGCACGCAGGATATCAACGCTCCCGCCCTCGGCGCGCCCTTCACCTACATCATCGACAACGCTACGGCACAGCAGGTAGGCAGCTACACGACGCAGGTTTACACGGGCGCCCGGCCCAATCCGAATTTCGGTGCGATTTATGAGGAAACCAACGGCGTCAACAGTTGGTACGACGGACTCGTCGTTGAATTCGAGAAACGGTTTTCCCATGGATTCCAGTCGTCGGCGTCGTACACCTGGTCCCACGAGATTGACGACGGGCAGGGGGTGGGCTCCACGAACAACAATATCTTCGGGTTCAGCGACTCCACCTGGACCTACAACGGACTGTACGGCTTTGACAAAGGCAGCGGCGCTCTCGATCAGCGGCACCGTTTGGTCTACGCGTTTGTTTGGGCGCCGACATTCTGGCATTCGAGCAGCCTCTTCGCCAAGTACGTAGTCAATAACTGGCAGCTTTCGAGCATCACGACGCTTCAGAGCGGACGGCCCGCCGGCAGTCTGACCATCCACATGAACGACACTCCGGTCGCCGGAATGCTATACAGCGCCAGCGCGCTCGATGGGTTTAACGGAAACTTCCGAGTGCCGTTCCTGCCGGTGGACGGCCTCTACACACCGTGGGTGCAGCAGGAGAACTTCCGCCTGACCAAGAACATTCCGCTGCCTTACGAGCAAATGAGGCTGAGCCTCATGTTCGAGGCGTTTAATATTGCCAACAACTGGTCGCCGACCGCCCTGGCGACGCAAGCCTACACCGAAACCAAAGGGGTCCTCGCTTACACGCCGACGGCGTTCGGCTATGGAACGGCCGACGGCGGATTCCCGGACGGCACGCAGGCGCGCCGACTCCAGGTCGGCTTCCGTTTTACCTTCTAGCCCGCTTACTTTCGAGAACGAGCGGCGGCCGCGGTGGGCCTCATCTCTGGCTGGCTTCGCCCGAAGCGACCTTGCGGTTGAACTCCGCCGAGCGGTTGCGCGGCACCGTCAGCGCCTTCCACCGATCGCCCGCGAAATGCTTCGCCAGCAGGATCATCTGCCCGCAGTGGCTGATATAATGCGCGAGCTGCCGGTTGATCGCCTGCATCACCGAATGCGCCTCGCCGCGGATCGTCACGGTGCGGCCCAGATCGGCGTCGGTTAACGGCTCCAGCGCCGCGAACACCAGTTGCCAGCCGTCCTCCCAGCGTTTCATCAGAGCTTCGCGCGTGGGCGGCGGCTCGACGAATTCGCTGTCGCGATGGCGGTCCGGTTTTTCGCCGTCGCTGGTGAGAAAATCGGTCCAGCGGGAACGCATGTTTCCGGTGATGTGTTTGACGATGATGGCGATCGAATTCATTTCGCCGTCGAGCGTGGTAAACAGATCCTGATCGCTTACCTGGGCCAGCGCGCGTTCGGTCATCTCCTTGTACTGCCGCAGCACGGCCAGCGAATCCTCAAGATAAGACGTCGTGAATTTCAGCGCCATGGTTTCATTTTCCGATAAAATAACCGGCCATGGAGAATCCCGCCCGGCACCATCGTATCGACTATTTCGAATTTCCCGCGGCCCATCTCGCCGCCGCGAAAAAATTCTACTCGGCCGCATTCGGCTGGAACTTTACCGATTACGGGCCGTCCTACGCCGGTTTCGCCTATCCCGGCGCGGAGCGCGAAGCTGGCGGAATTACGGCCGATCCGGAGCATACGCGCGGTCCGCTGGCGGTTCTCTACAGCGACGACCTGGAAGCGACGGAGCAGAGCGTGATCGCCGCCGGAGGGGAAATTTGCAAGCCGATCTTTTCGTTTCCGGGAGGGCGCAGGTTTCATTTCAAGGATTCGTCGGGGAATGAACTGGCGGTGTGGTCCGAAAAGTAAGCCCGTGAACCGGGCCCTCACGGGCGAGGCTTGCATCGACTCCTGCAACGCGGTTCCGGGCAGGCCCTGCCGGTGATGGCGGGGTTTCTTGAGCCGTGCTCCACAATCAGCGGCAGTTAGAATCGAAGTAATGTCGCGCAAATGGCTGATTCCGGTCGCGGCGCTGCTGGCGATTGGCGCGGGCGTGATCGTCTGGACGCGGCGCGCTCCCGCGATCCCGGAAAATCCGGCGCCAGCCGTGGCTTTGCCCACCGAAGCGGATCTGAGCGGAACCGTCGAGCCGCGCAATATCGTCGCCGTGCAGCCGCCGGCGGAAGGCGTTCTCGACGAGTGGGCAGTCGAACCCGGCGAGAGCGTTTATAAGGATCAGTTGCTCGCCCGCGTGCGCGTTCCTAAGCTCGAAGACGCGGCGCAGCAGGCGCAGACCACGCTCGGCCAGTTGCAGTCCCGCGTGAACAACCTCGATTCGGCGGAAACGGAGGCGAAACTCGAAATTTCCCGCGCCGACGCCGAAAAAGCGCGCGCCGACGGCGAGGTCGATCGCCTCAAGAAAATCTACGATCGCTACAAAGGCTTGTGGGATTTGGGCGCCATCGCGCGATTGCAATTTGAAAAATCGGCGAAAGATTATCAGGACGCGCAAAGCGCCGCGGACAACGCGGATAAAGCCGACAAGGCCGCGAAAGATCGCGTCGATACCATCGAAGCGGGAAAGCAGAAGCTTCAGCAACAAATCGGCGATCAGACAAAAGCGGTGGATCAGGCCAAGAACGATCTCGCTTCCGGCGACCTGCATGCTCCCGCCGATGGGATCGTCGTCGCGCGCCAGGGCGCCCCGGGCCAGCCCATCGATCCGTCGATGCAGAACTTAGTTCAGATCGCCACCGATTTGATCCAGTTGCAAATCAAGCTGACGCCTTCAATCGATGATCTGCCGCGCATGCACGCCGGGCAAACCGCGATGGTGCATTTCGGCGATGACGATTTCAGCGGCACGATTCGGGAAATTCGCGGCTCCGACGTGATTGTCGATTTCAGCACTTCCGAGCCCATCACGAAACTCGGTGACACGGCGCAAGTTAGAATCAAGTTTTGACGAATATGCAATTCCTACATGAAAGCCTGGTCGAGCTGATCACCCAAACCTCCACCAATCTTCCGCCGGATGTGCGCCAGGCGATGGGCATCGCCGTCGGACGCGAAACGCCGGGGACGCAGTCGGCGCAGGCGCTGAGCATTATCGCTTCAAATATCGACATGGCCGCGAGCGACGAAGGGCCGATCTGCCAGGACACCGGCATGCCGACGTTTTTCGTGCATACGCCGGTGGGCGTGAATCAGATCGCGCTTGGCAACGCGATCCGCTTGGGCGTAGCGGAAGCGACCAAACGCGGCAAATTGCGCCCCAATTCGGTGGATTCGCTCACCGGAAAAAACACCGGAGATAATCTGGGCATCGAAACTCCGGTGATTCACTTCGAACAATGGGAGCAGGACGACATCGAAGTGAAGCTGATCCTCAAAGGCGGCGGATGCGAGAACAAAAATATTCAATATTCGCTGCCGTGCGAGCTGGACCATCTGGGCCGCGCGGATCGCACGCTGGCAGGAGTTCGCAAGTGCCTTTTACATGCCGTGTGGCAGGCGCAAGGGCAGGGATGCGCGCCCGGAGCGCTGGGCGTGTGCATCGGCAGCGACCGCGCGCACGGCTACGATCTGGCAAAGCAGCAGCTTTTCCGCACGCTCGATGACGTGAACCCGACGCCCGAGTTGGCCAGGCTCGAATCGGAGACTATGGAGGAAGCGAATCGCATCGGCGTCGGCGCGATGGGATTCGGCGGCAAGGTTTCATTGATCGGGTGCAAGATTACGGCCGCGAATCGTCTGCCTGCGAGTTTTTTTGTTTCGGTCGCCTATGATTGCTGGGCGTTTCGCCGGCTGGGCGTACGCCTGGATGCATCGAACGGCGCGATCACGGGATGGCTGTATCGCGATCCCGAACGGCCGGTGCAGCGCATGGCGGCAAGCGAGGGGTTTCCGCTTACCGGGCGCGAAATCGTGCTGCGTCCGCCGCTGTCGGAAGCGGACGTGCGCGCGTTGAAGGTCGGCGATGTGGTGCTGATCAGCGGCGAGTGCTTCACCGGCCGCGATGCGGTGCACGCGTATTTAATGAAGCATGAGCCGCCAGTGAATATGCGCGGATCGGTGCTGTATCATTGCGGTCCGGTGATGTTGAAGAAGGGCGAGGAGTGGACCGTGAAGGCCGCCGGTCCGACCACCAGCAGCCGCGAGGAGCCGTATCAGGCGCACGTGATTCGTGAGTACGGCGTGCGCGCGGTGATCGGCAAAGGCGGCATGGGCAAGAAGACGCTGGCGGCGTTCGAGGACGCGGGCGCGGTTTATCTGAACGCGATCGGCGGCGCGGCGCAGTATTACGCGCGGTCCATCGAAAAAGTTCTGGGCGTGAATTTGATCGAGTTCGGGATTCCGGAAGCGATGTGGCATCTGCGGGTGAAGGATTTCGTCGCCATCGTGACCATGGATGCGCACGGCCACAGTCTGCACGCGACGGTGGAGCGGGAGACGGGCGAGGCGCTGGCCGCGCTGCAAAAATAGGTGGCATAAGCCGCCAGGCTTGTGCTTTTCGCGGCCTAGTGGTCCGCCGTCAGCAGCGCAAGCCTGGCGGCCTACGCCACTGCGCGGGCTGGGCAGGCTCGGGTACTGCCTGAAACCTGCGTTGATTCGCAACGCGCCCCCCGCCATGACTGGCGGGGCTATAGCGCGCGTTACAGCCCCGCCAGTAATGGCGGGGGCTCTCCCACCTTTAGCGGTCAACGCTTACGCCGCTCATTTGGCGTGGTAAGATTCCTGCATTATGAAGACTCGGATTTTCCTCGCCGCGATTTTCGTCGGTGCTTTCGCTTACGCCGACCAGCGGACCATCCAGTTGCCGGATATTCTGGCGTGGAAACGGATTCAGACGCCGGTCGTTTCGGGCGACGGCGTTTGGCTCGCGTACAAATTGACGCCGGGCGAAGGCAACTCCGAGGTGGTGATCCGCAATCTCAAAACCGGCAAGGAACAACATTTCCCGATCGGCGAATTGCCGCGCGCCGCGGGTCCGGTGGGCGGCGGACGCGGCGGCGCTCCGGCGGCTCCGCGCGATCTGGCTATTTCCGAAGATTCACGCTGGGCCGCGTTTCTGGTTTATCCCAGCGATAAAGAAGCCCGCGCGCTGCGGCGGACGCATCGGCCGGTCGAAAGCAAACTGGAGCTGATCGATCTGGCGACCGGCGAGAAAAAAGAGTTCGACAAGGTTCGCCGCTTCGCATTTTCGGGCGAACTGGCGACGGCGATCGCGATTCATCGCTATCCGCCTGCTCCGCCTGCTCCGCCTACGCCTGCCGCGGGAACTGCGCCAGCGCAGGGCGGACGCGGCGGCGGCGCGAACAATAACAATCCCGAGCGGCCGCAAGGCTCCGATCTGATCGTGCTCGATCTGGCCAGCGGAACGGAATTGAACCTGGGCAATGTCGCCGATTTTTCGTTCGATAAAAAAGGCGATCGTCTGGCGTGGATTATCGACGCGCAGGACAAAGAAGGCAACGGCGTCGCGGTTCGCAATATGGAAAGCGGAGCGGTGATGGCGCTCGACAGCGCGAAGGCGAATTATAAAGGTCTGACGTGGACCGACAAGGGCGACGGCCTGGCGACGCTGCGCGGTGTCGATGATAAAGCGTGGCAGGACAAGCTGTACACGCTGGTCGCGTTCCGCAATTTTTCCGCGCCGATGCCGGAAAAAATCGTCTTCGATCCAGCGCAGGACCCGTCGTTCCCGAAGGACATGACCCTCAGCCCGAATCGCAATCCGTACTGGATGGCGGATTTGAGCGCGGTCGCGTTCGGGATTCATGAGAATCGACCCAAAGTGAAAGAAGATCGCGATGCGCCGGACGACCCGGACATGACCATCTGGAACTGGAAAGACGGCCGTCTGCCTCCCATGCAGCAGGTGCAGGAGACGCGCGACAAAGATTTCAGCTATCTGTGCGTGTATCGTCCGGCGGAGAAAAAATTTCTGCGGCTGGCCGACGAGAGCGTGCGCCAGGTGACGGCGAACGCGGAATATAAATACGCGGTCGGTGTAGATGTTCGCGCCTACGAGCGCGAAGCGAATCTGGATGGCCGCCGTTACGAGGATGTGTACGCGATCAACCTCGAAACGGGCGAGCGCAAACTGGCGCTCAAGAAAGCGCGCTGGGTGCAATCGACTTCGCCCGATGGAACGCACGTCCTTTATTACGAAGATGGCGCGTTCTATACCTTCGACATGCGCACCGGCGACTCGTACAACATCACCAAGGATGTACCCGCGGTCTTCTATAACACCGAAGACGATCACAACGTGGTGAAACCTCCGGAGCGGCCGATCGGATGGTCGAAAGATTCGATGGCCGTGCTGCTCTCCGACGGCTGGGATATCTGGGCCGTTCCCGTGCACGGCGGAACGGGCACGAATCTCACCGGCAACGGGAAAGCGGATAAAATCCGCTATCGCGTGCGCTACCGGCTCGATCCGGACGAGAAAGGCATCGATCTTTCCGAGCCTTTGTATATCGGCGCATACGGCGAATGGACCAAAAAAGGCGGAATCGGCGTGGTCGAGCCGGGAACCCACGGCATTCACATGCTGTGCTGGGAAGATGCGCATTATCAGGCCATGGAGAAAGCGAAACGCGCCGACGTTTATCTCTACACGCGCGAAACCGAGAAGGATTTTCCGGATTTTTACGTGACCGACGCGAAGCTCGAAAATCCGCAGCGCGTGACCGACGCGAATCCGCAGCAGAAAGATTTTCTGTGGTCGAGCGGAGTGCGGCTGGTCGATTACACCAGCGACAAAGGCGCGAAATTGCAGGCCGCGCTGTATCTGCCGGCCAATTATCAACCCGGCAAGAGCTACCCGGCCATCGTTTATATTTACGAAAAATTGTCGGATCAGGCCAATCATTATCCGCAGCCGACGTTCAATGGATTCAACACTGCGTTTTACACCAGCAACGGCTACGCGGTGCTGACGCCGGACATTGTTTATAAGGTGGACGATCCGGGAATGAGCGCGGTGTGGTGCGTTTTGCCGGCGCTGAAGGCGGCCATCGCGACGGGGGTGGTCGACGGCAAACGCGTCGGCCTGCATGGCGGGTCGTGGGGCGGGTATCAGACGGCGTTTCTGATTACGCAGACCAACGCATTTCACGCCGCGTTCGCGCGCGCGCCGCTCACCGACATGATCGCCATGTACAACGCGATCTACTGGAACACCGGATCGGCGAATCAGCCGATTTTCGAGAGCAGCCAGGGACGGTTTTCGGCGGATCCGCAGGACGACATGGAAGCCTATCAGCGCAATTCGCCGGAATATCACGCGAAAAACGTCAACACGCCGTTTGTGATGATGCACAACGACAAGGACGGCGCCGTCGATTGGACGCAGGGGATCGAGTATTTCAACACACTGCGAAGGCTCGGAAAACCGGTGGTGATGCTGTCGTACAAAGGCGAAAATCACAGTTTGCGGATTCCCGTGAACATGAAGGATTACACCCTTCGCATGAAGGAGTTTTTCGACTACGAGCTACAGGACCGGCAGGCGCCGAAATGGTGGACCGACGGCGTGCCGGTGCTGAAGATGAAAGACGAGCTGGACAGCCGACGGAAGCTGCTGACCAGCGCCGCGGCGACGTCAGGCTCGGATCAGCAATAGAGCCGCTTCAAATGTGGCGCACGCGCTCCTGCGTGCCGCATCGAGACTCGTCTCGATGCCTCTCCGCGCGGCGAGGAGTCGCGACACGACACCCAGGAGTGGGTGCGCCACCGGGGCACGTCAACGGACCACGCGGTTGATCTGCATCTCCGGACGGACGTCGGTGAAGTTGGGGATGTCGGCCATCAGCGCGGCGCCCTCGGCGGACAAACCGGCCTGCATTCCTTCCATGGTCGCGAAATTCAAGTGGCACTGGATCTGATACCGGGCCGGGGATCCGGGCGCGCCGCCGCCGATACCCTGATCGACAGATGTGCCGGTTAGTCCGTGCGGCTCGAGCTTTTGATGCACCATCGGAATGTGCTGGTTGAGATAATACTCAAGGTCGAACCGGGAACCGGTCTGGGTGGGGTAGCTGACCACGACTCGAATCATTTGTTGTAACCGCGCACAACGCGGAAAAACGCTGTGCGCTCCGCCTCACAGTGTAACGCAATTCCGTGCTATTCTAATTCTGTACAAAACGATTAAGAATAGACGAGGAGTATCGATCCACGAATGGCCCTGGCGAGAGAAGCGAAAAGTAAAGTGATCACACAGTTCCGGGTTCATAAATCGGACACCGGGTCGCCAGAGGTTCAGGTCGCAATCCTGAGCCGCCGCATTGTCGAGTTGAACGAGCATTTCAAGGCGCACAAGAAAGACCATCATTCCCGCAGAGGTTTGTTGCAGATGGTGGCGCGCCGGCGTCGTTTGCTCGATTATTTGCGCAGCCGAAGCCCGGAGCGCTACAAAGCGCTGATTACGAGCCTTGGCATCCGCCGCTAGCCGGATCGATTCTCGAAGACGGGCTGACGTAAGCCGGTCGAGCGCGGAAATCCTCTCTCCTCTTAATCAAAGCAGGCCGAACGCAACGGGTACCCCGGGTGCGGGCGGTTCTTGATTATAAGGACGTTTCCAAAAATGTTGCAATCCGTTGAAGTGGATCTCGGCGGGGGCCGGATTATTACCCTCGAAACCGGGAAGATGGCCAAGCAGGCCAATGGCGCGGTAATCGTCCGTTCGGGCGATTCGGTAGTGCTGGTGACGGCGACAACCGCGCCAGAGCCGAAACCGGGCGCGAGCTTTTTCCCGCTGACCGTCGATTATCGCGAATATACTTATTCGGCCGGGCGCTTTCCCGGTGGATTTATCAAGCGCGAAGGACGGCCCACCGAAAAAGAAATTCTGACCAGCCGTCTGATCGACCGGCCCATCCGGCCGCTGTTTCCGGAAGGATACTCGCATGAGACGCAGGTGATCGGCATGGTGCTTTCGGCCGATCCGGAGCGCGACCCTTCGACGCTGGCGATTGTCGGCGCGGGCGCGTCGCTGGGCATTTCCGATATTCCCTTCGCGCACGTGCTCGGCGGGGTTCGCGTGGGCATGGTGGACGGCAAGCTGGTGGCGAATCCGAGTTACGAAGAAACGAAAGTTTCCAAGGTGAACATCGTGGTCGCCGGAACCGAAGAAGGCATCGTGATGGTGGAAGCCGGCGCGCAGCAGGCGACGGAAGCCGAAGTTGTGGCCGCGATCGAATTCGGCCACGATTGCTGCAAAAAGATCGCCGCCGGAATCCGCCAGCTGATGAAAAAGGCCGGCAAGAGCAAGAAGGAATATTCGGCGCCGCCGATCAATCAGGATCTTTATTACCAGATCAGCGACGCGGTTCGCGCCGAATTGCAGGACGCGCTGAACACGGAAAAATACGGAAAGCTTGAGAGCTACGCCCGCGTCGACGCGGCCAAGGCGAAGGCCGTCGAGGGGCTTCCCGAAGAGCAGCAGGAAGAAGCCGGCGATTTGTTCGATCGCCTGAAAGAGCGCATTTTCCGCGACGAGATTTTGAAGGACCGGCGGCGTCCGGATGGGCGCAAGTTCGACGAGATCCGCAAGATCGAAATCGAAGTCGGCGTGTTGCCGCGGACGCACGGCTCCTGCCTGTTCACGCGCGGCGAGACGCAGGCGCTGGTGACGGCGACGCTCGGAACCAAAGACGATGAGCAGAGAATCGAGCTGCTCGATCCGTCGGAAACCTCCAAGCGCTTCATGCTTCACTATAATTTTCCACCGTTTAGTGTTGGTGAAGTTGGGTTTATGCGCGGAGCCGGACGGCGGGAAATCGGCCACGGCGCGTTGGCGGAACGGGCGCTTTCGGCGGTGGTTCCTGACGAAAAGGCATTCCCGTACACGATGCGCGTGGTGAGCGACATTCTGGAATCAAACGGATCGAGCTCGATGGCCTCGGTATGCGGCGCGACGCTTTCGCTGATGGATGCGGGCGTGCCGATTTCGGAGCCGGTGGCGGGCATCGCCATGGGCCTGGTGAAGGAAGAAGCCGATTACGCGGTGCTCACCGACATCGCGGGCGCGGAGGATCATTACGGCGACATGGATTTCAAGGTCGCCGGAACCAAGGACGGGATCACCGCGTTGCAGATGGACATCAAGGTTCCGAATGTGACGGCGGCGATTATGAAGCAGGCGCTGGAGCAGGCTCGCGGCGCACGCCTGTTCATTCTTGGCAAGATGAACGCCGTGCTCGACACGCCGCGCACCACGCTTTCGCCTTACGCTCCGCGGATTTTCACCATGCAGATTCCGACCGACAAGATCCGCGAGCTGATCGGCCCGGGCGGCAAGGTGATTCGCGGGATCGTGGAAGCCACCGGCTGCAAGATCGACGTGGAAGACGACGGCAGCGTGAAGATTTTCTCCTCCGACGGCGTAGCCGCCGACCGCTGCATCCAGATGGTCACCGATATATGCGCGGTGGCCGAAGTGGGCAAAACATATTTGGGCAAAGTGGTTCGAATCGTCGATTTCGGCGCGTTCGTCGAAATTTTCCCGGGTACCGACGGGCTGCTGCACATTTCCGAAATCTCGGAAAATCGGATCAAGCAGGTCCGCGATGAGCTGAAGGAAGGCGATCAGATCCTGGTGAAGGTTCTGGCGCTTGAAGGCAATAAAATCAAGCTCAGCCGCAAGGCGATCCTGAAAGAGCAGCGCGAGAAGCTGAAGAAGGAAGAAGCCGGCAAGGTATGATTCTTAGCCTTTATGACGCGCCAACTAAAGATCGTTGTAGAAAAGCATCCTGACGGGTATGTGGCGTACCCGCTGGGTTTGAAAGGCGTCGTGGTCGGCGAGGGCGATACTTACGAAGAAGCGCTCGCCGACGTCAAGTCTGCAATCCGATTCCACATCGAGACCTTCGGGGACGAGGTCTTGACAGACGATGGCGCGGCGATTGAGGCCTTCATCGCAGAGACAACGATCTCAGCTTAGTGGCTAAGTTCCCCGTCGATGCGCCGAAAGCGACGGTCATCGCCGCGTTTCGAGCGATTGGGTTTGAATTGGTCCGCGGGGCCGAGCACATCGCGATGCGCCGTGCCCGGCCGGAAGGCGGGTCAGATTCTTAACCATGCCGAATCACTCGATCATAAAGGGATCGTTCTCACGCAGGCTCGCATTCCGAGGGAGGAGTTCCTGCGTGCTTACGAGCGGTCGTGAGCGTTCGAGGGAAACCGGCTGCCTGACCGCGCGAATCGTCTATTCTGAATGAAAACGATGAACTACGGCATGGAAATTCCCTCCGGCGGCGCGCTGGATCTGGTTTCCCTCGGCGCGCTGGTGCACCGGCTCGATCCGGGGCACGTTCCTTTTCACAAGGCGCACGAATACCAGATTCACGTGAGCGGCGGCGAGTTTAATGTGGCCGCCAATTTAGCCGATTGCTTCGGCATGCAGACCGGAATTGCCACCGCGATGGTGAATTATCCCATCGGCGGTCTGGTTGCCGAGCGCGTCAGGGCGATGGGCGTTAAAGCGTTCTACAAATATTTCGAACATAACGGGGTCAACGGCCCGAATCTGGCCGCGGTGTACAGCGATCGCGGATTCGGCGTGCGCGCGCCAGTGGTCTTTTATAATCGCTGCAACGAAGCCGGCGCCCTTCTGAAACCCGGCGATTTCGACTGGGCGAAAATTTTTTCGGGCGGCGTGCGCTGGTTTCACAGTGGAGGGATCTTCGCGGCGCTTTCGGCAACCA
Organism: Bryobacteraceae bacterium; assembly: GCA_035507655.1. GTDB lineage: Bacteria > Acidobacteriota > Terriglobia > Bryobacterales > Bryobacteraceae > Palsa-187. Next base: position 76,139 of record DATJNW010000173.1, read on the forward strand.
CTTCGGAAGTGATTCTCGAAGGCATGCGGACGGCTCGCGCGGCCGGTGCGGTGATCTCTTTCGACCTGAATTTTCGTGAAAAATTGTGGCGCATCTGGGGCGGCGTCGACCGCGCGCAGCAGGTGATCAATCGCATCGTCGAAAATGTCGACGTGCTGGTCGGCAACGAGGAGGATTTGCAGAAGGGACTGGGAGTTCCGGGGCCGGAGGCTGCTTCCAAATCGAAGCTCGATCCGGGGGCGTTTTTCAGCATGATCGATCGCGTGGTGGAGCGGCATCCGCGCATCAAAATCGTCGCGACCACGCTGCGCGAGGTGCATTCAACCAATCGCCATAGCTGGAGCGCGGTGGCGTGGATCAATGGCGAAACGCACGTGGCTCCGTGCTGCGAGCTGGATGTGTACGATCGCGTGGGCGGCGGCGACGGTTTCGCTTCCGGATTTTTCTATGGCCTGCTGACCGGAGAATCGCCGGAAAACTGCGTGCGGCTCGGCTGGGCGCACGGCGCGCTGCTGACCACGTTCCCGGGCGACACGACCATGGCGACGCTTGATCAGGTGAAGAGTTTCGCCAGGGGCGGCTCGGCTCGGATTCAGAGATAGCCGGACAGCGTGCCTTGTATGCCGCGCCCGGACGCTGAACCGCTCCGTGAGGTCGCGGCTTGAAATCGCGACCTGAGCCGCGCGGGTTTGATCGTACGGGCGCGCTAAGATGGTCCTGGCTGCGGCGAGGCAGTGAACGAAACGGCCATGAAACTCAATTTGGTGACGCTGGCGGTGGCAATCATCGCTTTATCGTTCCTTGGCATGCGGGCCGCGCATCTGCCATGGACCGCATGGCGAATTGCGGGAGTGGCGATTGCGGCGCCGGCATTTCTTTTGTTTGTAGCGGCGCGCATTGAGCTGGGACGCGCCTTCAGCGTGCGGGCCAAGGCGACGACGCTGGTAACGACGGGCGTCTACTCGCGCATCCGCAATCCGATTTACTTCTTTGGCGCGATGCTCACCCTGGGAATCATCATCTGGCTGGGACGGCCGTGGCTGCTGCTGATTTTTGTGGTCCTGATTCCGTTGCAGGTGGTGCGCAGCCGGAAAGAGGAGCGGGTGCTGACGGAGAAGTTCGGCGCCGCGTATCTCGATTACAAGCAGAAGACCTGGTTCTGATAGGGGTTGGTCGTCGGTTCGCGTGAACCCTACCTCAGGGCTGGCGTGTTTACAGCGCCCGCGACGGAAAGAGCCGTTTGCGCCGGTTCTCTATAATTAATATGTGTCCGAAGCCACCAACGCGTTCATCGAACAAAACCAACCCCGCTATCTGGACGAGCTGAAGGATTTTCTCCGCATCCCCAGCATCAGCACGCTGCCCGACCATGCTTCCGACGTGCAGCGCGCCGCGCAGTTCGTCGCCGAGAGCCTGAAGAAAGCGGGGCTCGAAAACGTCGAAATCGTCAAAACGGCGGGCCATCCGCTGGTCTACGCCGACTGGCTGCACGCGCCCGGCAAACCGACCGTGCTGTGCTATGGCCATTACGACGTGCAGCCGCCCGATCCCCTGGAATTGTGGACCACGCCGCCGTTTGAGCCGACCCTTCGCGACGGCAATCTGTATGCGCGCGGGTCGGCTGATGACAAAGGGCAGATGTACATGCACGTGAAGGCCGTGGAGGCGCTGCGCGCGGTGAACGGCAAGCTGCCGCTGAACGTGAAATTTCTGATCGAAGGAGAAGAAGAGGTGGGCGGAGAATCGGTGGCGAAATACGTCGCCGAAAATCCGCAAAAATTGAAAGCCGACGTCGCGCTGGTTTCCGATACCGCGATGTACGCGGAAGGCGTGCCGACGCTGTGCATCGGTCTGCGCGGGTTGGTTTATACCGAGATTGAAGCGCGCGGTCCGGCTCGCGATCTGCATTCGGGATTGTACGGCGGCGCGGCGCCGAACGCGGTGTTCGGATTGGTGGAGCTGCTGAGCAAGCTCAAAAATGAAAGCGGCGTGATTCAGATTCCCGGCTTTTACGACGACGTCGAAGCGCCCGCGCCCGCCGAAAAACAGAGCTGGGCTTCACTGCCGTTTAATGAGAAGGATTATTTGACGCGCGAAGTCGGCGCGACGGCGCTGACGGGCGAGCCGGGATATTCCGTATTCGAGCGAACCTGGGCGCGGCCGACGCTCGAAGTGCACGGTATCGCCGGAGGATTCACGGCGGCGGGCGCGAAGACGGTGATTCCCGCGCGCGCGACGGCGAAGGTCAGCATGAGATTGGTGCCGAAACAGGATCCGGAAAAAATTCTGGCCGCGTATAACAAAATCGTTCGCGAGAAAACGCCGAAGGGAATCGAAACCGAGGTTCGCGTGCTCAGCGCGTCGCCGGCGATTGTGGTGAATCCGGACCATCCGGCGATTCACACCGCGGCTCGCGCGTTTCGCGATATTCTAAAACGCGACACCGTGTTCATTCGCAGCGGCGGGTCGATCCCGATTGTCGGCGATTTCGCCACGCACCTGAAAATTCCCACCGTTCTGATGGGCTTCGGCCTTCCCGACGACGGTCTGCATTCTCCCAACGAAAAATATAAATTGGCGAACTATTACGCCGGAATCATGACGGTCGCGCATTTCCTTGAGCTATACGGGCAATAACAGCGCAACTGAAGTGAGCGCGGGACGCCACGAAAGCGTGGTGCGCTCGGCCGGCGTGGTGTCGATCGCGGTGCTGATGAGCCGCATCACCGGATTGCTGCGCGAATCGGTAATGGCGCGGCTGTTCGGCGCGGGCTTGATTTATGACGCCTTCATGCTCGGGTTCCGCATCCCGAACCTGACCCGCGATCTGTTCGCCGAAGGCGCGCTGTCGAGCGCCTTCGTGCCGATCTTCACCGAATACCTTTCGACGCGCCGCAAGGAAGACGCGGTTCGGCTGGTGAACCTGGTGGCAACCGCGATCGTCATCGTGGTCGGCGCGTTTTGTGCCTTGGGAATGATTTTCGCGCCGCTGCTGGTGCATCTGCTGGCGCCGGGCTACAGCGAAGTGCCGGGAAAATTCGAGCTGGCGGTGCGCATGACGCGCATCATGTTCCCGTTCCTGCTGCTGGTGGCGCTGGCCGCGCAGGCGATGGGCGTGTTGAACGCGTCGAACCGGTTCGCGGTGCCGGCGCTGGCTTCGACGTTTTTCAATCTCGGCTCGATCACGTTTGGAATCTTGATCGGATATTTCATCGGGCCGAAGGTGAATCTTTCGCATATCGAAGGTATGGCGATCGGTGTGGTGCTCGGCGGCGCATTGCAATTGTCGTGGCAAATGCCGAGCCTGCGCCGGCTCGGGTTTCGTTTTCGCGCCGCGATTAACTGGTCCGATCCGGGATTGCAGCGGATCATGCGGTTGATGGTGCCGGCGATTCTAGGCAGCGCGGCGGTGCAGATCAACGTGATGGTGAACACCAATTTCGCGTCGAGCATTTTCGATCCGCAGCGCGGCTTCGATGGTCCGGTAAGCTGGCTGAGCTACGCGTTCCGCTTTATGCAGTTGCCGCTGGGACTGTTCGGCGTGGCGATGGCGTCGGCCACGCTGCCCTCGATTTCGCGCAGCGCGGCGGAAGGAAATCTTGACGAGTTCCGGCGCACCCTTTCGAAATCGCTGGGGATGGTTTTTCTGCTGACGGTGCCGAGCTCGGTGGGTCTGATTGTGCTTGGAAAATCGATCATCGGCGCGATTTATCAGGGCGGGAAATTTCATCTTTACGATACACAGCAGACGGCCATTGCGCTGTCCTGTTATTCGATCGGCCTGGCGGGTTACGCGGCGCTGAAGGTACTGAATCCGGCGTTTTACGCGCTGGGCGACGCGCGCACGCCGATGCTGGTAAGCCTCGCGTCGATCGCGATCAATTACGCCACGGCGACGACGATGATCCACGCGGCGAACCTGCGGCAGGCGGGATTGGCGCTGTCGACGTCGGTGGTTGCGCTGTTCGGATTTGTGGTGCTCTTCGCGATTTTGCGCAAGCGAATCCACGGCGTGCACGGACGGGAACTGGCCCGGGGAATTTTGAAAGTGTTTCTGGCTTCTGCGCTGATGGGCGCGGCGGTGTGGGTGAGCTCGCATGCGATGGAGAAGCGGTTCGGCGTATCGCAACTGGCGCGGCTGGCGGATCTGGCGGTTTCGATCCCGGTGGGCCTCGGCGTGTTCTATGGGAGCTGCCGCGCGCTGGGAGTGAGCGAGCTGGATCTGGCCGTGCGCGCGTTCACCGGGCCCATCCGTCGGCGGTTGCCGCGGATGCCGTGGTGAAACTGCTCAGCCCGGCCCTGGCGGGCGCGGCTCACTGGCGCTGCGTGACCCGGTGGCGATTCTTCGGCCGCGAACCGCACAAGCCTGGCGGCTTATGCCACGCCGGATCTAATACGCTTCGTCGAGAATTTCCATGACGTGGGAAACCGTCTGTCCGCGGCCCCAGCGCTCGACGCCGGCGCGAAGCTGCAACATGCAGCCGGGATTCGCGGTCACGATCCGCTCCGCTCCGGTCGCGTTCACCGCTTCCATTTTTTTCTGAAGCAGCGACATGGACATGTCCATGTGCGCCACGTTGTAAATTCCCGCGCTGCCGCAGCAGGCGTCGGACATGCGCATTTCCTTGACGGTCAGGCCGGGCACGCGCGAAAGAAGCTGGCGCGGAGCCGTGCGGACCTTCTGGCCATGCGCCAGATGGCAGGAATCCTGATAGGTCACGGTGGCGCGAACCTCGCGCGCCGGCGCGGCGCCTTCAATGGATGCCAGAAATTCGTTCACGTCCTTCATCAATCGCGAAAATTTCTCCGCGCGCGCATCGCCTTCGAGCAGCTCGTCATACTCCTTGAGCGTCGACCCGCACCCACCGGCGTTGGTCAGAATCGCATCGAATCCGCCATCGAGAGACGCATCGATATTTTGCCGCGCCAGCTTTCGCGCCGACTCGCGCAATCCGGCGTGGACGTGCAGCGCGCCGCAGCAGGTTTGACCGGCGGGGATGGTCACTTCGCAGCCGTTGGCTTGCAGCACTCGTACGGTGGCTTCGTTCAACCGCGCGAAACAAACATTGGCGATGCATCCTGATAGAAACGCGACGCGGTATTTTTGTTCTCCACGCGCGGGAAACACGCGGCCGATATTTTGATCGAAAAACGGCATTTCCACGTCCGGCGCAAGCGACGCCATCTGGCCCAGTTTTCCCGGCAATTTGATTCCGGTGGCCTGCCACAGGCGCAATCCGGTGGCCGCCAGGCGCAGCGCAGGCCGGCTGGGCAGCAGCTTTTCGTACACCACGCTCCGAAGGATGCGGGTCGCCAGCGGCGCTTTGGTCCGTTCGACAATTTCCGCGCGCGCGGCTTCCACCAGCCGGCCGTATTTCACGCCGGAGGGGCACGCCGATTCGCAGGCGCGGCACGCCAGGCACAGATCGATGTGCTCCTGATAGGCGTCGGTGATCGGCGCGCCGGCTTTCACCTGAGCCATCTGGTAAATCCGCCCGCGCGGCGAATCCATCTCGACGTGCAATTCGCGATACGTCGGGCAGGCTTGCAGGCATAACCCGCAATGCACGCACTTATCTAAATCCTGTTGGCGCGGACCCGCTTCAGATGCGGCCATACAATCTTCCCCGGTTCAGCAGGCGCTCCGGATCGAACATCTGTTTGATCCTTTCCATGGTCGTGAAATCGCCGTTCCAGGCGATCGCGGGCGCGTTTTCGGCATAATGCGCATAGATCACGCTGTTGCCGGCGCGTGCGATTGCGGGAACGGTCAATTTCTCCATGGCCGTGCTCATTTCCGTCAGCTTCATCATCATCGGAACCACCGCGCCGCGCGGATTTTCCTGGAGGAATCGCGGCGTGAACCCGATCACTTCGCGCCACGCCGATTCCTCCACCACGCGGCCATTTTTCCATTCGCGCTCGATGCGGTCGAGCACGGCTTCATTGCCGGTCACTTCGATCAGCATGCGGATTCCATCCGGCCAGTTGAGAATATCGATGGCCGCCGGCTGCAAAACGCTGCGCAGGATGCGATCACGCTCCGCGAAGGCTTGCCCGGCGGTATCGAAGCGCATTTCGAAACTGCGCCGGCGAACCATCGGGAACACTTTGAAGTTCACCGTGGCGATCGCCGCCAGCGTGCCGAAGGAGCCGGCCATCAGCTTGGCCATATCGAGCCCGGCGACGTTTTTCACCACCATGCCGCCGGCGCGGATCAGCTTGCCTTCGAGGGTCGCGAAGGTCATGCCGATGATCATGTCGCGCGCAGTTCCGTAGATTCTGCGCCGCGGGCCGCTCAGGTTCGCCGCGATCACGCCGGCGACCGTCGAAGTTTCCCAGCCCGGATCGAGCGGCAGCATCTGGCGATTTTCCCCGAGCATCCGTTCCAATTCGGCGAACGGCATCCCGGCTTCGACGCTGATGGTCAGGTCGCTTGGCTCATATTGGATCAGGCGGCGTAGCGCGCAGGTGGAAATCGTTTCCTCCGATGCAGCCGGCGCGCCGCCGAGACGGTTTTTCGAAAAATTTCCGCCCAGCGAAATGGTGCGATGCTGCGCGGCGAGGTCGCGCAATGCCTCGGCAAGCTGCTCGGGCGTTTGCGGGCGAATCACGATATTCCATTATGATCGATGGTTCGAAAAAAAGCCCGCGCCCTGACGGGCCGCGGCTGCCGGTTCGCCGAACCAGACCCAATCGTCGAGTGTGTCGATAAATAAACTCGATACGCAGCGAGGCGTAATAGCCATGGCGTTTTCTGCTGTCATCCAGGCCACGATCTTGATTCGACACGACAGTTCCCTTCGGACCGCTGTTGAGTGTCCCTCCGGAAACGGGGCGCCGCAAATTAGAGCCGCGTCCGTAAGGGCGCGGGCTTCGCGGTTCGTGATTCACCGCGCCATTCTCGCCGCCCAGCGCGAATAGCGCAGTAATTCCCGCCGGTTTTGCCACACAAATCGCCAGAAATCGCCAGCGGTGATCTTATCGGCGTGTATGCCCTGATAGGTTTCGATTCGCCAGCGCAGATACGGACTGCGCCACGGACACCAGCGATAACCTTTGCTTGCTTTCCAGAAGACGCCGATCACTGCTTGACGAGCGTCGCGCCCGCCTTGGGAGTCGTCGGGGACTTCGCCGGCGGCTCCGGCGTGGCGTAATATCCGTTGCGCGTGCGCACCTGGGGATTGCCGAAGCCTTTCACCAGGACGCTCACCTTGCGGAACGTTCCGTCCATGTTGGTGTTGGTCGGCAGATAACCGAGAATGTACTGATTGCGAATTTCGTGCGCAATCTGCGGGACCACCCGATCAATCTCGGGCAGTTCCTTCGGATAATAAACGTTGCCGCCGGAAGCTTCCGCCAGCGCCTTCAGCGCGCGCTTGGCTTTGGACGCCTCGCGCGGCTCTTCTTCGTTGAGCAAACCGATCGAATAAATCAGCACCTCGCTCTGCCGCGCCTTGCGCACCAGTTGCTCCAGCGATTCGTTGCTGGTGTTGTCGTTGCCGTCGGTCACGATCAGCAGAACTTTTTTATCCTTCTTGGCGTTTTGCTTCAAATAATCGATGGCCTCGCTGATGGCGTCGCGCATCGCCGTTCCGCCCTTGGCGTCGATCCGGTCGAGCGCTTCCTGCATCTTTTTCGGATCGTTGGTAAACGGGCAGTCGAGGTATACGTCATCGTTGAAATTCACGATGAACACTTCATCCTGCGGATTGGAGGCCTTCACCAGCGCCATGGCCGCCGCGGCGACCTTGGTGCGCTTCTCCCGCATGCTGCCGCTGTTATCGATGATGATGCCCATCGACACCGGAACATCCTCACGCCGGAAAATGTTCAGCTTCTGCTCCTGTCCGTCTTCGAAGACGTGAAACGCAGACTCGGGCACATTGGTGATCAACTGGCCTTTCTTGTCGGTCACCGTGACGTGCAAAACAACCTGATTGGTCCCCGTTTTAAACGTCGGGATATCGTCCTGCGCGGCTGCCGGCGGCGTTTGCGCCAGGAATAAAACAGAACTGGAGAGAAAAACAAAAAAACTACTGAGTCGGCGCATAGTATCCGGTGCGGAAAGCCGCTTTAAGCTGGGGCAAACCGGTGGTCTTCACCAGTTTTACCACCACGCGGCGGTATTTTCCGTCGCGATTTTTGTTCTTGGGCTGATATCCGATCACGTATTGATTGCGCAACTCGATGCCGATTTTGGCCGCTACGTCCGGCAGCTCCGCTAAATTGTCGACCTCAAAATGCCGTCCACCCGTCTGGTCCGTAATCTCGCCCAACAGCGCAGGACCGGATAGTTCTTCCGGCGTGCGCCCGCGCGATGCCAGCGGCTCGAAAATCCCGATCGCATAGATCTGGACGTCGGCCTCCCGCACCGCGTTCTTCACTTCACTCTCAGTATAGCGGCTGGAATTGTCGCCGCCATCGGAAATGATCAGAATGGCTTTGCGCGGGTTGCGCGCCTTCTTCATCTGGTTCATGGCCATGTACACGCCGTCGAGCAGCGCGGTACGTCCCTTGGACTGCACAAAGGTGAGCCGGTTTTGAATCTCTTCGGTATCGGAAGTGAATGGCACCACCATCTCCGGCCGGTCGTTGAACTGAATCAGGAAAAATTCGTCCTCCGGATTGGCGGTTTTCATGAACTGCGCCACGGCTTCGCGTGATTTGGCGAGTTTCGCGCCCATGCTGCCGCTGGTGTCAAAAACAATGCCCACGGAAAGCGGAGCGTCTTCGCTCGAAAACTGCTCGATCTTCTGCTCGACTTTATCCTCGTAAATTTTAAAATTATCCTTATCGAGCCCGGTGACGAAGCGGCTCATCGGGTCGGTGACGGCGACCGGAATCAGCACCAGCGTCGAATCGACGCGAATGTTGGGACGAGGCTCGGGCCGCGCTTCCGGCTCCTTGGCCAGCGATCGGCGTGGCGTGATGTTTACGTTATTGCCGTCCTGGGCCAGGCAGGCGATCGGAAGGGCCGCCGTTGCGGCCACTATTGTCAGACCGAGCGCAAGAAAGGAACGCATAGTCTCACCCAATCTGCACCCAGTATATCAGCGATTTTTCAAGCCACTTGCGGCGCCGGCGTCGCGCAGGTGGCCGCGCGCGCGGCGTAGAATTTCTTCCGCGTGTTCCGGAAGATGCGTGCGGAGCCACAAGGCGATCCGCTCGCCCGCCGGCATCATCGCCCAGCAGGCGCGCTGGTGGGCTCGAATGCGCCGGCGAATCCGGTCCGCTTCGCCGCCGAGCACTTCGTCCATCGCCCGATGAAGTGCGGCTTCCAGGTGTCCGTTTGTTTCGGCCGGAATCAGGTGCGTGTGCGTCGCCAAAATCCCGTCGAGCGCGGCTTCCCGAAAATCCGTGCCGAAAATATCGATCGAATAAGCGCAATAAAGGCTGAAATAGCCGCGGCTCAGCAATTTGTTCCAAAACTGCTCCAGCCGGATCGCCGAAGCGTGCTGCCGCGACTTCCACAACAGGTTGACCATGTCGCCGTAAGCGCGCAACCCGCCGCCGGCAACGGCTTGCCGGATTCCTTGAACCGCGCCGCCGATTTCGGCCTCAAAGCGCGCCCAATCCGGCTGCCCGCGGGTCATCAACCGCGCGAGCATTTCGCCGGAGTCGATAAATGTCGCCCGGCCGGCGTCGCTGCCGATCTCCTTCTGAAACGCCTCGCGATGCCGGCGATTGGCCACCACCATCAGCGCCTCGCCATTGCGTAAACCTTCTCTCAAATATCGCCCGACGTTAGCGATCAGCGCGGCATCGGCGTCTTCCTGGTAAACCTGAACCAGATGCCCATCAGGATGGGGCCGTTCCAATACCTTATCCCAGGGCATAACCATCTTTTACCAAGTCTATTCCTCTAGCAGGGTACTGAAAAAGGGGACAGACCGATCTGTCCACAGCCATGGTCGCACGCGGCATGAATAACTTACACGCGGGGACAGAGCAGTCTGTCCCCTTTTTCAAAGTCCATTCCTTTAGTAGATCGCAACCCTCGCGCCGCGTTTCACGAAGTTTCACCCTCCGCGGCCGCGCCGAGAATCCCGCCGACGATCCCGGCCAAGCTCATAAATTCGGCTAAGTTATCGGGCTTGCAAAAGTACGCGGCGGCATTGAACTCGCGTGCCGCTTGCCGGTCACGCGCCGAATTGGAGCTGGTGACGATCACCACCGGAACCCCAGCCAGCGGATCGCGCTGGCGTATTTCCCTGAGCACTTCCAGACCCGAAATCTTGGGCAGATTCAAATCGAGCAAAATCAGGGCAGGGATGAAATCGTTCAGGCATTCGAGCGCCGCCGCGCCGTCGCTCACGGTCCGAATTTCCAGCTCGAACCCGGAACTTTTGAGCACTTCCCGTATGATCAGAGCGTCCGTGCGGTTGTCATCGACCAGCAGCACGCTCCGCGCGGCCGCTTCAGCGCTCCGGGAGTGAGAAAGAGAAGACGCTTCCTTCTCCTGGAGCCGATCGTTCCAGCCAGATTCGTCCGCCATATTGTTCGACGATGCGCTGGCAGATCGCCAGACCGATACCGCTTCCAGGATACTCCTCGCGCGTGTGCAGACGCTTGAATAAGCCGAAAACCTGGCTGGCGTAGCGGGGATCGATTCCGATACCGTTATCCGCGACGGAAAACACCCACCATCCCTGCTGTCGCGCCGCGGTGAGGTGAATCCGCGGCGGCTCTTCGCGCCGATACTTCAGCGCGTTGCTGATCAGGTTTTGAAACAATTGCGCCAGGTGCACCTGGTGCATCGAAATGACCGGAAGATCCCCGGAGGTAACCTGTGCTCCCGTCTGATCGATCCGGCTCTTCAGATTCAGCAACACGGCGGCCAGGGTCGCGTTGGCGTCGACGTCGGCGTACGGCCCCGCGTTGAACTGCGTCGCGCGAGCGTAGGCGAGCAGGTCCCGTACCAGGTTCTCCATGCGCCGCGCGCCGTTGAGAATCGCTTCGAGAAACGGTTCCGTTTCTTTGGCCGTGTCCCGGCCCTGCAACGCGCGATCGAGCAGCTGCGCGCTCAACGATATGTTTCGCAGCGGTTCCTGTAAATCGTGGCTGGCGGAGTAGGCGAACGTTTCCAGATCTTTATTAGCGCGCCGCAGCTCTTCATTGGATCGCTTCAGCTCGGTCTGCACCCACTGCGCCTGCTCGAACAGCCGCGCGTGATCGAGCGCGATGGCCGCCTGTGCGGCGATCCCGGTGACGATCGATTCATGGCGGCGGCTGAACCGGTCTTTCCCCGAGTGGCCGAAAAACAGGCGTCCCAGCATCTCGCCGGAGCGAGACACAATCGGCGCGGCCAGAATGCTCCGCACCGGCACACGGCCGGAGGCGGCCGTGAAGTACGGAGGTTCGGCGGCTGTTTTCGAAAGATCGCCGCAGCGCGTAACGCCGCTCGCGCCGATGGTCCCGCGGAAGATTTCGTTCTCGGCCTCGATGCCGGAAAAGGTTTCGCCCCGCGCTCCTGTAATGGCGCACTGAACCTCGGCCAGGTTTTCTGCGTGATGGGTTCCCGCGTCGCGAAAAAAACAACCGACTTCGGCGCCGGTGGCGCGTGTGGCGACGTCGATCACCGATTCGATCAGTTTGTGCGGATCGAGCTCGGCCAGCAGAATCGGACCGATGCTGTTCAACAGTTCCGCGGTTTTGCGCCCTTCCTGCTCGCGCGCCAGCAGCCGCTGATAACGCTCTTCGCTTTTGTGCAGGCCGTGTTCGGCGCGCTTCTGATCCGTGACATCGCGCAGCAGCAAGGCGATGCCTTCCGGTGCGGGATAAGCGTTCACCTCCACCCACAAATCGAACGGTGTGTAATATTCTTCGAAGCGCGTGGCCGTGCGGTCGCGCAGGGTATGTTCCAGGCGTTCGCGCGCCGGCGGCGTGTCGAAGGCCGGGAACAGATCCCAAAACACTTGTCCCAGCAAACGTTCGCGGGGCATGCGGGCCATGGTCTCGGCGCTGCGGTTTACATAAAGATAGCGCCACGCATGGTCGAGCAGTGCGACCGCATCGCTGGTGTTTTCAAGAATTTCGAGGGCGCGAACGCCTTCGATGGGCGTCGCGCGGGATGCAAAGTCAGCGGCCATGCCGGCACACTCCGTCCACTACCGCTGATGATAACAAGTGGGGCGGAATTTCGTGAAAATCGTCCCGTCCCCGTGGCGGCGAAGCGTTCCGCCTTTTTGGGTTAGAGAGTACTGGCTGTTTTCTTGCATGAAGTTACGGTACTAAATTTGCCGAAAAACCATTGAAACAAACCTGAAAATTGCTTACGATGCAAGCGCTTGGAAAAATTCTGAATCGGAGGATAAATGAAAGGCGGATTTTTTGTACTTGCGCTTACTTTCGGTGCCCTGATGGCTTATGCGGATCGGATCTCACCGTCCGCCACCATCACCCTGGATAATGGTTCGCCAACCACCGCTGGACCGGATTACGACTGGACTTATACCATTTCGGTTAACGATGGCGATCTCGGCAACGTTTCCTCGGTCGAGATTTTCGATGTTGGCGGCGTGGTGAATGTTTCGGCGCCGTGCGGCTCGACGTGCTACTTCCCCGTCCCGGACTGGTCGGCGTCTTACACGTCGTTGGGCCATGGATTGTATGATGTCATCTTCACCAACAACTATGATGATGTCGGCAGCAGTCTGGATGGATTCGTGATCGAATCCACCTATCACACGGGCGCCCAAACGCCCTACAGCGTGACCTACAGCAACGGTTTCGACCCCGGTCAAACGGTCGGCGCGCCGTCGGCCCCTACGCCTGAGCCGGCGAGTATCGGGCTGACCGGGCTGGCCCTGCTTGGGCTGGGCGCGTTCAAATTACGCCGCAGCTAAGGGCCTGAAGAACGCCGTAGCGGCCTGAGCGGCCGGACGGCCTGCGCGATGATAGGAGCAGTGTCCCTGTTGCCGTTTCTTCACCGCGTTTCTTCCGGCGAACCTCTTTCTCTGGAGGACGCTCATGAAGCTATGAGCGTCCTGCTCGAAGGGTCGGCCAGCGAATCCTTGATCGCCGCTTTTTTGGTGGCGCTCAAGATGAAAGGTGAAACCGCGGACGAACTGGCCGGATTCGCGCGCGCGATGCGCGAACGGGTGATCCCGGTTGACGCCGGCGAAAACGTCGTCGACACCTGCGGCACCGGCGGCGACGGGCGCGGCACCTTCAACATTTCTACCGTCGCGGCGATCGTCATGGCTGGCGCGGGCGCCCGCGTGGCCAAACACGGCAACCGCTCGATTTCGAACACCGGAGCGGGCAGCGCCGAAGTGATGCAGGCGCTGGGAGTGCGTTTCGCCATGACGCCCGAAGACGCCTCGCGCGCGGTGCGCGAGATCGGCCTCGGATTCCTGTTCGCGCCGAATCTGCATCCGGCGATGAAGCACGCCCAGCCGGTGCGCCGCGAGTTGAAGATGCGGACAGTGTTCAATCTGCTGGGTCCGCTGGCGAATCCGGCGCGCGCGCAGAGGCAGGTGATCGGTGCGCCCTCGCCGGCGGCCGCGCGAATCATGGCGGAAGCGCTGGCCGCGCTCGGCACCCGGCGTTCTTTTATCGTGCATGGGCAAGACGGGCTGGATGAAATCAGCATTACGGCGCCGACCGACGTGTACGAAGTCTGCGGCGGAGGCGTGGTGAAAACGATGTGGACGCCGGAGCAGTTCGGCGTGCGCCGCGCGTCGCTTCAGGATTTGAAGGGCGGCGACGCGGCCGCGAATGCGCGGATCGCGCGGGAGATTCTCGACGGCGCGCCCGGCGCGGCCCGGGATATCGTGCTGGTGAACGCGGCGGCCGGACTGGTCGCGGCGGGAATCGCCTCCGAGGTTCGTTCCGCGATGGGCCTGGCCGCGCAATCGATCGATTCCGGCGCGGCGCGGTCGTGTCTTCAAGAGCTTCAGAAAAAATTTCCCGCGGAGTGACCTTTTTCGTGGGCCGTTTACGCGTACTTACATGTCGGAGGAAATCCGGCCGGATGCGGAAATCGGTCCGGCCGGCTTCGCCAACCCGATGCTCAAATTCAAGCGTGCGAACAGACGGCTTCACCGCTTGTAATCGACCGTTCCAGGCACCCCAGGGAGAGCATTGAGTCTGCGCCCTGATTCAGCGCCGACCGGACGTCGCCCATTTGAAGCAGGCGGGTCAACTGCTCGGCCGAGACCGGTTTGCTGACCAAATACCCCTGACCCTGATCGCACTGATGAGTTTGCAGGAACCGGAGTTGGGCCGTATTTTCGATCCCTTCGGCGATCACTGCAAGATCGAGACTATGGGCCAGGGCGATCAGCCCCCGGGCAACCGCCGCCGTCTTCCGGTCCGTGGCGACATCGGAAACAAAACAACGATCCATCTTCAAGGATTGAAACTGGAACTGCCGAAGATAGTTCAAGCACGAATATCCGGTGCCGAAATCGTCCACCGCAATTCGAACACCTCGCGCGGTCAGCCCCTCAAGGGATCCGGGAGCTTTTTCGAGACTGGTCATCAGAGCCGTTTCCGTCAGCTCCAGCTCCAGCCATTTGCGATCGAGGTTCGCCTCTTCGAGAATGCGGACCACACGGTCGGGAAACTCTCGTTCCTGAAGCTGGCGAACGGACAGGTTCACGGCCATTTTGACCGGTGGAATTCCCTGCTTTTGCCAGGAGGCATTCTGCACACACGCCGAGCGCAGGGCCCACTCGCCTATTTCCGCGATCAACCCGATCTCCTCGGCGACCGGGATGAAGTCGGCCGGCATGATTAAGTCCTCTTTCGATCTCTGCCAGCGAATCAGAGCCTCCACGCCGAGGATCCGTCCGGAAGTAATGGAAAAGGTGGGCTGGTAATGCAGGAGCAATTGTCCGCGGGCCAGAGCATGACGCAAATCGTTCTGCAGATCGCACAGTTTTGTCGCGTACGTTCGCATGCCCTGATTGAAAATCTGGACGCGTCCTTTTCCATTGGATTTGGCCTGATACATCGCAATGTCGGCAAAGCGCAGGAGGTCCGCGGTGTTGTCGATCTCCGGGCTACTCAGAATGATTCCCAGGCTGGCCCCGCTGCTCACCTCTCGACCGCCGATATGGAATGCCGCCGATAGAGCGCTCTGCATGCGGCTGCCGATCTGGAACGCCTCTTGTTCGTCCCGAATGGGACTCAGAAGAATCACGAACTCGTCGCCGCCAAACCTTGCCACCACGTCGGTGGGCCGGGCACAGTTTCGCAGCCTGCCGCCAACTGCCGCCAGCAGCTCGTCTCCCACCTCGTGACCCAAGCTGTCGTTCACCACTTTGAAGCGATCCAGGTCGAGAAAGATCACGGCGAACCCTGCTGCGTGGGCCGGATCTCTCCGCTGCTCCTCGATCTTCGTTTCGAGACAGCTCATCAAAAAGTCGCGGTTGGGCAAAGACGTGAGCTTATCCTGAAAAGAATCTTTCAACAGGCGCTGCTCGGCGAGAATCAAGGACGTCACGTCGGCATGGGAACCAGCGAGGCCAATGATCGCTTCCGAGTCGTCGCGGACGGGCCTGGCTCGCGTGAGCACCCAAATATAGCTGCCATCCCTTCGACACAGCCGATGGGTGTTCTGCAACTGGGCCGCCTGGCCGTGCACCAGCGCGGAGAGTTCGTCACGTAAGCCGGTGGTGTAGCCGGGGTGCACCCGATCCAACCACTCATCCACCTTCTCCTTCAAATCGCCCGGTTGGAAACCCAGCATGACCGCAAAGGACGGAGAGTGATAAAAGACCTCGGATTTCAGATCCCAGTACCACAGCCCATCTTGGGTCCCCGCGACCGCAAGCGCCAAGCGCTCACGCTGCTCCGTCTCCTTGCGTCTTCGATTCTTTTCGAGCAGGCGGTTTTGATGTACCTGCGCGTATCTGGAAATGCGCCTGCGGACTTCGACAATCGAAATCGCCACAGCGCCGGCGATGACCAGAGACCAGCCGATGATGCTCGTCAAAGAGAGCCGCTCCGCTGCCAGAATTCCCCAACCCGCGGTTGAAACGATCAGCAGGAAAGCGAATTCGCGCCATGCCAGGAACGTGCTTGCGCTGCCGATCAGCAGGAAGGCAATGATCACGGTTTGAATGGTGTCGGCGGTGTTTGCAAACTCCGCGAGACTGCGAAACAGAATGAGAATTGCGACCGCCAGGGCCCCCAGTTGAACGCGATCGGCGCTGATGCGGTCGCGCCGCAGCAACACCCAGAGAAGGAGAATGACGAGTCCGATGGCGTAAGTTGACCAGTCGGTCATTGAGCCGGCGGCGGAGGGTTCAATCAGGTGCCGTGAGGAGATCGCAAGATGAAGCACGGCGAGTCCAGGAAGAAGCTTCTTAAGGCGCTCACGGACGCAGATATCCAATTCGCGCTGGACTGCGGCAGCCGGCACGAGATTGGACGGTATCCTTCCGTCAGAACGCGCACCACTCATGGCTAAAGTGAATCATCCCGCCGAGCCGACTGTCGATAGTCGCCGGGGCTCAATTTGAAGTAAACGAAAGTAATGAGGTGATGTTAAGGGAGTTTTCTTAAGGGGCGGATGTTTTCGTCTTAAGAAAGCTAAGGCGCCGGACTCATACCTCCAGCGGAGCCGTGCTATCGCCGATTTTTTCGCAACGCACGCCGGCCTTATTGAGAATGGTCAGCAGCAGATTGGACATCGGCGTGTCCAGTTTGTACGCGATGTGCCGGCCGGTCTGAAATTGCCCGCCGAGTTTGCCGGCCATCAGGCACGGCAGATTCGAATGGCGATGCAGATTGCCGTCGCCCATTCCACCGCCGTAGAGAATCAGGCTCTGATCGAGCAGCGTGCCCTCGCCATCTTTGGTGTTGTGCAGTTTTTGCAAAAAATAGGCCAGCAGTTCGACGTGATACGCGTCGATTTTCGCCTTTTTCCCGATCAGCGTGGGATCGTTGCGATGGTGCGAGCAGGGATGGTGCTGATCGGGCACGCCGATTTGCGGGTAGGTGCGCGCACTCAATTCGCGGCAGACGATCAGCGTGAAAATTCGCGTGATGTCGGCCTGAAAACCAAGCGCCTGAAGGTCATACATCAGCTTGACGTACTCTCCGAAATTTTCGGGAACATCCGTGGGACGCTCCGGCAGGTCGACCGATTCGAGGCCGCGCTTTTCGACGCTCTGAATGCGCTGCTCGATTTCGCGGACCGAATCAAGATACTCCGCGAGCTTGCTGCTGTCGCCGGGGCCGAGCGTCTTATCCAGGCTCGCGACTTCCTCCATCACGGAATCGAGAATGCTGCCGTTCAACTTCATGCGCGCCATGCGCTCCGCGGTGGTGCCGCCGTCGCCGAACAGGCGCTGAAACACCAGCCGCGGATGCGTTTCGGCCGGATTCGGCGTGGTCGGATTGCGCCAGGAAATGGTGTTGTTGAAGAAGCAATCGTCGGTGTCGCAGGCGCCCTGGGTGGGCAGATCGAGATTCATTTCGATGGAGGGAACCTGCGTCATTTTTCCGAACTCGCGCGCCGCGATCTGATCGGCCGAAGTCGCCAGATGCACTTCTACGTCGGGCCGGCTGCGATCGTAAGCGTGCACGCCGGTGAGCCACACCGCGGACGAGCGCGGATGGTCGCCGGTGCCGTCGCCGAAAGTGTCGGCCTGAAGATGCGAAAGGCCGCTGAGCACATTGACGTGGCTGCGCACCGGCGCGAGCCCCTTCAGGATCGGCGGCAACTCGAAATTGGTTCCGGTGGCCATGGGAATCCACTGGTTCTGGATAACGCCGTTGGCGATGTAAATAAATCCCAGACGCGGCGTCGACTTGACGGCTCCCGCGGCGCAGGCCGGCGCCATCGCGTCGAGCAGCGGCAGCGCAACGGCCGCGCCGGCTCCTCGCAAAAAAGTACGGCGATGCAGCATTTTTCGAGTGACGAAATTCATCGGCTGGCTCCTTTGGTCGCTTCCACTTCGCGCATCTGGAATGGCGGACTCTTCACCACTCCGACAACCAGCGAAGTGAAGGTGTAATTATCTTTTGCGCTTTCCTGCACGATGGCGCGCACGGCCGGCTGGTCGAAATATTGGACGTTGCGGCCGATCGCGTACATCAGCAGTTTTTCGGTCACGGTGGTCACGAAACTTTCCGGATGGCGCAACAGAGCTTGTTTCAATCCGGCCATTCCGTCGAATTTTTGGCCATCGGGAAGAACGCCCGAACCGTCGATGGCGTTATCCCCGTCGTGATCGCGCCAGCGGCCGACCGCGTCGAAATTTTCCATGGCGAAGCCGATCGGGTCCATACGCGCGTGGCAGCCGATGCACGCCGGATTGGCGCGATGCAGCTCCATCGCCTGGCGCATGGTCAGCGGTTTCGAATCGCTGCCCTCGGTTTTCAACGCGGGAATATTGGGCGGAGGCGGAGGCGGCGCGGCGTTCAACAGATTTTCGAGCACCCATTTCCCGCGGTTCACCGGCGACGTTCGATTCGCATACGACGTGATCGTCAGGATGCTGCCTTGCCCCAGCAATCCGCCGCGTGGGCTTCCGGGGGGCAAATCGACGCGGCGGAACCAGCTTCCTTCGACGTTCGGAATCCCGTAATGTTGCGCCAATCGCTCATTGACGAACGTATAATTCGCCGAAATCAGGTCGAGCACGCTGCGATTGCCGCGCAGTACGCTATCGAGGAACAGATCGGTTTCCGTGCGAAACGCGGCGCGCAGCGATTCGTCGAAATCGGGGAACAGAATTTCGTTCGGCTTTTTACTGTCGAGATCGCGCAGATACAGCCACTGCTCGGCAAAATTGCTGACCAGCGTGGCCGAGCGCGGATCGGCCAGCATGCGCCGCACCTGCTGTTCGAGAACTCCGGGTTGCCGCAGTTTTTCCTCCGCGGCGAGATTCAGCAGTTCACTGTCGGGAATGCTGCTCCACAGAAAAAAGGAAAGGCGCGAGGCCAGTTCCAGATCGCTGACGGGATGCGAAGTGCCGGGATCGCCGGAGGGGTTGCGCTCGATGCGGAACAGGAATTGCGGGCTCATCAGCAGGCGCTGGAGAGCGCGCTCGATGCCGGTGTCGAATCCGCCTTCGGCCTGGCCCGATTCGAAAAACGGCAGCAGCGGCTGCACGTCCGCGGCGGTCACCGGCCGGCGATAGGCGCGGCGTTCCAGCGCCAGCAGAATTTTTTGGGCGCACGGAATTTCTTCAGCGGGCGCGGATGGCCGGCAGACGAAGATGCGGCGTCGCGACGGCGTCTCCCCGGGGCCTTGCGGATCATAAGGACCGCTGATGGTGACCCGCTCCACCGCCAGATCCGGGCCGATGCTGCGCCAGCGCGGCTTCAGAACGTTCTCGTCCTGCACCTGGTCGCGCTGCAGAAAGGTCACGCCGATCGTGCGCGGTCCAGCTTTCAGCGGAATGCGAAATTCCAGCGGCTTTCGCGCCGGTAACACCGCGGGGTCGGCATCGCTCGACGGGAAAAAGGTCTGCCCGTTGCCGCGGACGAAGCCGGCGGCGATGGTCGCCAGTTGCGCGCGCTCGCCGTCGACGTCGATCTCCAGTTGCTGCGGCTCGCGCGAAAAACCGAGCAGCGATACTTTGATCGAATATTCGCCATCCAGCGGGAAATCGCTGTGAATCGCCGTGCCGCCGCGAGTGCCGACGGGCAGGCCGGGCATGTGTTCGTCCTGCGGCTGCTCATCCGGCGTGCGATACATATTGACCATTACCGGGAACTTGGGATCTCCCACTGCGAGGCGGCTGATTTTTTCCGCCGCGCCGAGATAGCTTTCCATCGCGGTGGGCGAGACAAACAGCAGATCCGCGATGTTGTCGAAGCCGCTCATCGAATTGTCGGCGGGCAGCAGCAGCGGATAATCCATTTCCTGCGGCAGCGCGTCCAGCGCCAGCAGATCGCGCACGGCGTTCTCATACTCGGTGCGTGTCAAGCGATGGAGCAACGGCAGTTTGCCGGCCCGCGGATTGGCCGCCGCCACGCCGTCGATTTGCGTTTCCAGGAAATTTTCGAGTCCACTATATGTTTCCGCGTCGGGCCGCGGCATGCCGGCGGGCGGCATCGACTGCGCGCGCAGCTTGGCGATCACTTTTTCCCAGCGCTCGGCGTCGGTTTGCGGGTGAGTGATGGCATTGGGATCGACGATCATGCCCGCGGTGTGTATCCGCGCGCTGTGGCAAGTGGCGCAATATTTTTGAACGGTCGCGCTGGCCTGGGGCGCGGTCATCGCGGCGTGCGCGCAAAAAGAGGCCAGCAGGATTCCGGGGGCAAGCGAAAACGGCGACCGGGGCATCAAGCCTCTCTTGGAATTAAATTAGACCCGCTCCAGTCATCATATACCCACCGGGCGTAGCAGGAATCCGATTCCCGGAAGAATAGATTCATGATTTTAGAGGAAGGCCGGACACGCTGCTTGCCTTTAGATCGGCCAGCGCGGGCCGATCTGGGTCTTTTTGCTGGGCAGCGGGCCGGGGCCGTCGCTAGACGGTTTGTGTCCGGGGACGTTCGAAAAATCCAGGTCCTTGTCGTTGAATTTCACCTGACGGTCCAACACCATCTCAAGCGTAGTGCCTTTGGCGAGCACCGCTTCCGGGCCGCGCGTGAACAGCACGCCGATTAATCCGGCCGTTGCGCCGGCCGCCGCGCCGATTCCCGCGCCCATTCCGGCGGCTCCGCTGGCCGCTCCGGCAAGCGCGCCGACGCTCGCTCCCGCGCCCGCGGTTTCGGCGACGGTCCGCAAATCTCCCGATTTATTTCCTTCGCTCTTGATGGTGCCCTCTTTGCGATCCAGTTCTTCGCTGGCGCGGCCGTCGAGTCCGCTGACGCGCGCGCGAAAATCGCGGGTGGTGCCATTGGGCAGCGTGAGCGAATCGAAGCGCAGATGAAATTCGCCGCGTCCCCGCATCTTGCCCGGACGCTGCACCTGGGTAATCGTTCCCTCGACGTAGCTGCCGGGAGGAATCACGATGCGGCCGTCCACCAGGATGGGAAAAACGGTTTCGAGATACACGCGGTCGCCCGGCGCCGAATTTTTGGTGCTAACGCTGTTGATCAAGCTGAGCGGAATGTGGGTGCCCGGCTCGACCACGTAGGTCTTCTTTGCCGCCGGTTGGGTTTCGGCGGGCTTCGGGGGATCTGTTACTGATTCCTGGGCCAGCCCCAGCGTTGCAATAAAGATTACAGGCGCAAGCATGGCGAGTCCTCTTGACCAGTGTAGCCCAGAATCGTCTTTACGCGACTCAAATAGGGGTTTAACCCGCCAAAATTCAGGTGCATGATTCGGCCGTCTCTGTGGTCGCGATTCAAGGTCACTGCACCATCAAATACCGCTGCGCCGGGCTGATCTGATCCGGCGTGGCGATGCGAACTTCCGGGTCCGGGGCAACGTCGGCCGGCAACAGCAGATTGATCTGAAACAATCCCGCGGAACCGATCGCCGCGCCGGCGAAATTGATGTTCGACGCGTCGACGGCGGTTCCATTCAGCAAAACTTCAACGGGCGACGCCAGCGGCGCGGCGATTTGCGCGATTTCATTGGGAACCGCCGCCGGAATCGTCGGACCCATCCCGGTACACCACAACACCACCCATTCGCCGGCGTGCGCGGGCGACGATGCGCTCACCAGGCTGCCGTCCAGATGCGTCGCCAGAACCGTGGTTGCGTCGGTTTGAAACAGCGCCGGCGCGGTTGCGCCCAAATTGATCTGAATCGCCGGGCCGGCGATGCCGTTCGAAACGACTTGCAGCGTCGCGGTGCCGGCCACCAGCAGCGACGGGACCAGCGCGTTCACCAGCGTCGGCGAAACGTACCACATGTCGGCTTGAATCGCGTTGATCAGCACATGAACGCCGCCCAACACGGTCGGCAGCATTCCGGCGCTGATATCGACCGGGGAGAGCGCCTGCGTTACGGTCGATAAATTTTGCCCGTAGATGCTGATAAAGGTGTCCGGCGCGTAAAAATTAGCGATTGCGGCGGCGGAATTGGCGATGCTGCTGGCGGAGTAGGTCGGCGCTCCCGCGTTGCCTCTCGAATCGGCCCAGACCGGCCCGAACAGGAGGGCTGCCAGCAAAACAACGGCAGCCATGGACATTCGACAGTTTACCAGATGGCGCGGAGGCATCAATTCGGCCGATCCTTATGTTCACGCGACAAATCTTCAGATCACCTGCGCGAGTCCATTGAACAGGTGGACCCGCAGGGCGGACTTGTAGTCCGCGCGGGACTTTAGTCCCGCCGCCGAACTGCGGAGCTGGAAGCTCCGCGCGGGATCAATCCCGCCCTCCAAGACGGGCCTTCGCGACAGGCAACAAATGCGCTGGTTTCGAGCTCTTCACCAGCGCCCGATTTGACACGCGCCCCGAAAAATTTCAAACTGGTTTAAACGTGGTTCTCTGAAAACGATACGTGATGACACGGTTTGCTTTGGTGGTGCTGGTCGCTTCCGCGGCGCTTCAGTTACAGTCCGCCGAATTGCTGCCGGTTCCCGCGCAGCAGGCGCTGGTGAATCGTTATTGCGCCGGCTGCCATAACGACAAGCTCAAATCCGGCGGATTTTCCTGGACCACCATCGATCTCGCGCACCCTGCGCGGAACGCCGAGCGCGCTGAGCAGGTGATTCGTTTTCTGCGCGCGGGCATCATGCCTCCTCCGGGAATGCCTCGGCCCGACCCGGCGGCGACTAAAAATTTCGCGGCGTCGATCGCCGGATCGATTGATCAGGCCGCGGCGGCGCAGCCGAATCCAGGAGCGCCGGCGCTGCACCGGTTGAACCGCGTGGAATATCACAATTCGGTGCGCGATCTCCTCGATCTGGAGGTGGACGTCGCGACGCTGCTGCCGGCCGACGACATGTCGCACGGCTTCGACAATATGTCCGACGTGCTGACCGTTTCGCCGGCGCTGATGGAAGGTTATCTGCGCGCGGCGGGACGCATCAGCAGGATGGCCGTCGGGGATCCGAACGTCGGGCCGGCCACGGTGACCTTTCACGAGCCGCGGGTGATCAATCAAATCCGTCACATTGAAGGAACGCCGTTCGGCACGCGCGGCGGAATGGCCGTGGTGCATGATTTTCCGGCCGACGGCGAATACAGCATCCGCCTCTATTTTTATAACGACCTGTGCGGACCGTTGGTCGGAAAAACGCAGGGCAAGGCCGAGCAGATCGAGGTCGCGGTGAATGGCCAGCGCGCGGCGTTGATGTCCATCGATCCGAATTTTCTGCTGACCGATTTTCTGCAAACGCCGCCGCTAAAGATAAAAGCCGGTCCGCAGAAAATTTCGGCGTCGTTCATGCAGCGCGCGGAGGGTCCGTTTGAAGACGTCGTTTCGCCGATCGAATTGAGCATGATGGATACCACGCGCGCCGATTTGCCGGGAATCACGACACTGCCCCATTTGCGCGAGATGACCGTCACCGGTCCAAAGAACGTCACCGGAATTTCCGAAACTCCGAGCCGGCGCAAAATTTTTTCGTGCCGGCCCGCCTCCGGCGCGGATGAGATTCCTTGCGCGAAAAAAATCATCGGGGCGCTGGCGCGGCGGGCGTATCGCCGCCCGGTGAACGACGCCGATATCGAGGATCTGCTCAGCGTCTACCAAAAAGGGCGCAATCAGGGAAATTTTGAAGCGGGCATTCGCACCGTCATCGAAGCGATTCTTTCCGATCCCGAATTTGTGTTTCGCTTCGAGCCAACGCCGAATGGCGCCGTGCCGGGGTCGAATTATCCGATTACGGATCTGGAGCTGGCCTCGCGCCTGTCTTATTTTTTATGGTCGAGCGCGCCGGATGATGAGCTGCTCACCGTGGCCGCGCAGGGCAAATTGAAAGATGCGGAGACGCTGGGGCGTGAAGTGCGGCGCATGCTGGCCGATCCGAAGTCGGAAGCGCTCGCGAAGGTTTTCGCCTCCGAGTGGCTGCACCTGCAAAATCTGAAAAACGTGCAGCCGGACGTTTATCAGTATCCGAATTACGATAAAAACCTCGGCGAATCGATGCGCACGGAGACTGAATTGTTTTTCGATAGCGTGGTCCGCGAGGATCGCCCGGTTCTGGATTTGCTGACGGCGAACTACACGTTTGTCGATGAAATTCTGGCCCGGCACTACGGCCTTCCGGACGTTTTGGGAACGCGCTTCCGCCGCGTCACGCTGACCGATCCGAACCGGTTCGGGCTGCTGGGACAGGCGAGCATTCTGACGCTGACTTCGATTGCCACGCGGACGTCGCCGGTGCAGCGCGGGAAATGGGTGATGATCGTGCTGCTGGGCACCCCTCCGCCAGCGCCGCCGCCGAATGTTCCGCAGCTTAAGGATAATGAGGAAAACGAGAAGCCGCTGTCGGTGCGCGAAAAAATGGAGCAGCACCGCAAGAACGAGCCTTGTCACTCTTGTCATCAATTGATGGATCCCATTGGACTGGCGCTCGAAAATTTCGACGCGGTCGGTGCGTGGCGGGGGAAAGATGCCGGTTTGCCGGTGGACGCGAATGGAAAAATGTTCGATGGGACCAGGCTCGATGGTCCGGTGAGTCTGCGCAACGCGATTCTGGGCCATTCCGACGCGTTCCTTCAGACTTTCACCGAAAATCTGCTGGCGTACGCGCTGGGGCGCGTGGTGGATTATCGCGATGAGCCGATGGTGCGGTCGATCGAGCGTGGCGCCGCTCAGGAGGACAATCGCTTTTCGGCGTTTGTGTTGGGGATTGTGAACAGCATGCCGTTTCAAATGCGGCGGGCGGACGCGGCGGACGCGTCCGTGGGGCGATAGTTTTTGTGGAGCCGGCCTTCAAAAGTTGCCGAACAGCGCGGCGGGCGGTCGGCGTTTCAGCGCACTTGGGAGTTGAAGAATGACGTTTTTGACGAAAAAACATTTATCGCGGCGCACGGTTTTGCGAGGGATGGGCGTCGCCGTGGGGCTGCCGTTTCTGGACGCGATGGTTCCGGCGCAGACTCCGCTGGCCAAAACCGCGGCGGTTTCGCGGCCGCGATTATGCTGCATCGAAATGGTGCATGGCGCGGCGGGCAGCACCGTCGACGGGTCGGATAAACATTATTGGTCGCCCGAAAAAGAGGGCGCGGATTTCGAGTTCACCCAAACGCTCGAACCATTGCAGGATTTTCGCGAATATCTCACCATCATCAGCGACACCGATCTGCGCCCGGCCGGCGCCTACGCGGATAAAGAAGAAGGCGGCGATCATTTTCGCTCGTCGTCGGTTTATCTCACCGCCGCGCATCCCAAGATGACCGAAGGCTCCGATATTTATTGCGGCACCTCCATCGATCAGATGTACGCGCAGAAATTCGGCCAGGACACGCCGCTGCCATCGATTCAGCTTTGCATTGAAACGGTGGACGGGTCGGGCGCCTGCGATTACGGCTACGCCTGCGTGTACGCGGATACCATCAGCTGGTCCTCGCCCACGCAGCCGCTGCCCATGACCGTCGATCCGCGGATGGCGTTTGAGAGCATGTTCGGCGACGGCGCGACTCCGGAAGAACGCGCGCTGCGCCAGCAGGTCAACGGCAGCATTCTCGACCGCCTCACGCATCGCGTTTCTTCCTTGCAGCGGAATCTGAGCGCGGCCGATCGTGCGCGGCTTGGCGATTTTTTAGATGACGTGCGCGAGATCGAGCGGCGCATTCAGAAAACCGAGCAGCATAATTCCACCGCCGTCGCGCGCCAGCTGCCGGCCGCGCCGGTCGGCGTGCCGGATTCCTTCGATGAGCACGTGAAGCTGATGTTCGATCTTCAGGCGCTGGCGTTTATGACCGATACCACGCGCTGCTCGGCGTTTAAGATGAGCCGCGACGTGTGCCAGCGCGTGTATGACGAAAGCGGCGTGAAGACGCCGTTCCATACCGCGTCGCATCATGGGGAAAGCCCCACGCGCATCGCCGATTTCGCGAAAATCAATCGCTATCACGCGAGTCTGCTGCCGTACTTTTTTGCGAAATTGAAGAACGCCCATGACGGCGACGGCAATCTGCTGGATCATTCGCTGATTCTATACGGCAGTCCCATGGGCGATTCGAATGCGCACAATCACAAGCGCGTGCCGATTCTGCTGGCCGGGAAGGCCAATGGAAAAGTGAAGGGCAATCTGCACGTCCGCTGCGCGGACCGGACGCCGATGGCAAATGTGCTGCTGACGGTGATGCGGAAGGTCGGAATGCAGGTGGAGTCGATCGGGGACAGCACCGGGGAAATTGCGATTTGAACCTTCGGGAGGAACGATGCCGGTGAAATTTTGGATCAGCGCAGTCGTTTCGACAGCAATCGTTGCATGGGCGGCTGATACTCGCCTGGCGGATGCGGCCGAGCATAATGACGTCCCTGCGGTGCAATCGCTGATCGCGGAGAAAGCCGACGTGAATGCGCCGCAAGGCGACGGCACCACGGCGCTGCATTGGGCCGCGTTCAACGACAATCTTCAGATGGCCAGAATGCTGGTCGCCGCGGGCGCGAACGTCAAGGCGACTACGCGCGATGGCGCCATCACGCCGCTCTTCATGGCCGCGAAAAACGGCGACGCGAAAATGATCGAATTGCTGCTTCAGTACGGCGCTGACGCCAATTCGACCGATGAGCGAGGCACCACCGCGCTGATGACCGCGGCGGCATCGGGCAGCGCGGACGCGGTCCGGGTGCTGATCGAACAGGGCGCGGACGTCAATGCCAAAGAAGGCGCGCACGGGCAGACCGCGCTGATGTTCGCGGCGGCGCTGAATCGCGCGGATGCGATCAAAGCTTTGCTCGATGCTCATGCCGACCCTGACGTCACCACGCGAGCCGTCAAGGTGGTGGTTCCGAGGACGCCGCGATTCCAGGATAAGCCGGCTGCGGACGCCAAACCCGCCTCGGCCGACGCGAACGCGGATAAATCGGCGCTCGACGCGCTGGCCGCGGGGATGGGATTGAAATCGGCGGAGTACAATCCTGGAACGGACTCCAATCTGCGTGCGATGGTCGCCAAACTGAGTACCAAAATCGACGAGATCGAAAAGCGGTTGCCCGGCGAAAAATCGAAGCCCGGCCAGGATTCGAACGGTGGCATGTACGGAATCATTCGCGAGCGCGGCACCAGCGATATGGGCGGCATGACCGCTCTGCTGTTCGCCGCGCGCGACGGCCAGATGGACGCGGCGCGCGCGCTGCTTCAAGGCGGAGCCGACATTAACCAGGTTTCGGTGTCCGAGAAAACCAGTCCGCTGGTGCTGGCTGTTATGAATGGCCACTACGATCTGGCGAAATTTCTGGTCGACTGGGGCGCGGATCCGAATCTGCAAAACGAGCAGGGTTTAACGGCGCTTTACGCGACCATCGACGTGCAATGGGCGCCGCGCGGATGGTTTCCGTCGCCGGAAGTCGGTCAGGAAAAAATTTCGTATCTGGATCTGATGAAGGCGTTGCTGGCGGATGGCGCGAATCCCGACGCGCGGATCACCAAAAAACTGTGGTTCCGTTCTTTCGGGGACCATTCCTGGGTGGACACGGCCGGGGCGACTGCGTTCTGGCGCGCTGCGTCTTCGACGGACGTCGCCGCGATGAAACTGCTGGTTGCGGGGGGCGCGAATCCGGATATCGCGACGTTTGGCGGCGTGACGCCGCTGGAGGCCGCGTGCGGAGTCGGCTGGGCATATCACAACAGCATGAACGCTCCAGATTATACGTGGATGGATGCGGCGAAATATCTGGTTCGGCTGGGCGCGGACGTGAATCATGTGGATGATCGCGGTTACACGCCGGTGCATGGCGCGGCATACATCGGCAATAACGAGCTGATCCAGTTCTTGATCGATCACGGCGCGGATGTGAAGGCGGTCGCCAAGGATAAGAACACGGTTGCGGACATGGCGAATGGTCCCACCCGGTTTGGGATTCCGCATGCGGAGACGGTGGCGTTTTTGGAGAAATTAGGCTCGGCGAATTCGCATAATTGCCGGTCGGATCAGTGTTTGGTGGCGCCGAAAGAGGATAAGAAGAAGCCGACGGGGAACTAGAGGCGGTTGATCAGGCTCGCTGCATAGCCTGCGCCGAAGCCGTTGTCGATGTTCACCACCGTGACATTACTCGCGCAACTGTTCAGCATGCCGAGCAGCGCGGCCAGGCCCTGAAAACTCGCGCCATAGCCGATGCTGGTGGGCACCGCGATCACCGGCGCGGAGACCATTCCGCCGACTACGCTCGGCAGCGCGCCTTCCATTCCTGCGCACACGATCACTACGCGGGCGGCGGCCAGACGGTCGCGATTGTGCATCAATCGATGAATCCCCGCCACGCCGACGTCGGCGATGGAATCGACTTCGTTGCCCATGGTTTCCGCGGTGATCTGCGCTTCTTCGGCCACCGGCAGATCGCTGGTTCCGGCGCACACCACGGCGATGATTCCTTTGCCGTGCAGGGTGCGGTCGCGCCACACGCGGACCGCGCCTGACGTCGGAAAATACTCGGCTTCGGGATGTTCGCGCTTCAGCCGTTCGGCGACGTGCGGGGTGGTCCGCGTTACTAAAATGTTGTTCGATTTGGCCAGAAGCGTCGCCGCGATCATCGAAATCTGGTCCGGCGTCTTGCCCAGTCCGAATACCACCTCCGGCATCCCGTGGCGTAGCGCGCGATGATGGTCGACTTTGGCGAATCCGAGGTCTTCAAACGGCAGATGGCGCATCCGTTCCATGGCCTGATCGACCCCGGCCTCGCCGGAGCGCACCTGTTCGAGCAGCGCGCGCAACTGTTCCTGATCCATACGGTTTGAGGATAACAACTCGCCGCGCCAGCCACTGCCGTTCGCCGGTTGCCCTGCCCTCTTCGAAGGCGGTACCTTGGAATTTACCCATGCTCAAAGCCAAAGTCCAAGCACCCGACGATCTCGATCCACAGGAAACCTCCGAGTGGATGGAAGCGCTCGACCAGGTGATCGACGAAGTGGGGCCCGACCGGGCCAATTACCTGCTCGAGCGGCTGATGGAACACGCCGCCAACCTCGGTGTGCAGCCCCCGTTGCGCTGGAACACGCCTTATATCAATACGATTCCGCCGGAAGAAGAGGTCGCTTATCCGGGCAACCGCGCGCTGGAGCGGCGGATTAAAAGCCTCATCCGCTGGAACGCAACCGCGATGGTCGTACGGGCCAATAAGTATGATCCGAACATCGGCGGCCATCTGGCGACTTATGCGTCGGTCGCGACGTTGTTTGAAGTGGGTTTTAATCATTTTTTCCACGGGTCTTACGATGGCCAGGCCGGCGATTTCGTTTACTTTCAGGGCCATGCGTCGCCCGGTGTTTATGGCCGCGCGTTCCTCGAAGGACGCCTGAACGAAAAGCATCTTGAAAATTTCCGCCACGAATTACGCGACGAGCCGGGATTGTCTTCTTATCCGCACCCGTGGCTGATGCCCGATTTCTGGCAGTTTCCGACGGTTTCGATGGGTCTCGGACCGATCTGCGCGATTTATCAGGCGCGGTTCATGAAATATCTGGAGAATCGTGGGATTATTTCGCACTCGCCGCGAAAGGTCTGGGCATTTTTGGGCGATGGCGAATGCGATGAGCCGGAAGCGCTGGGCGCCCTGACGCTCGCGTCGCGCGAAAAGCTGGACAATCTGATTTTCGTGGTGAACTGCAATTTGCAGCGCCTGGATGGTCCGGTGCGCGGCAACGGGCACATCATTCAGGAACTGGAAGCAGCGTTTCGCGGCGCGGGATGGAACGTCATCAAAGTGATCTGGGGCGCGGGCTGGGACGAACTGCTGGCGCGCGACACCACCGGTCTGCTGCTCAAGCGCATGCACGAATGCGTGGACGGCGAATACCAGGCGTTCCGGGCGATGAACGGCGCCTATATCCGCAAGGAATTTTTCGGCAAATATCCGGAGCTGTTGAAGCTGGTCGAACCCATGACCGACGAACAGATCTGGACGCTGCGCCGTGGCGGCCACGATCCGGTCAAGGTCTACAACGCCTACAAGCGCGCGGCCGAGCACCAAGGCCAGCCCACGGTGATTCTGGCCAAGACGGTGAAAGGCTACGGCCTCGGTGAAGCTGCCGAGGGCCGCATGACCGCCCATCAGGCTAAGAAGCTCGGCGCGCCGGAAATGATCAAGCTTCGGGACCGCTTCGAACTGCCGCTCTCGAACGAGGTGGTCGAGCATATCGAGTTTTACCGTCCGCCGGAGGAATCGCCGGAGCTTCAATACATCAAATCGCGCGTCCAGGCGATGGGCGGCCCGGTGCCGGCGCGGCACGTCAAGCCGATCCACATGACTGCACCGCCGCTCGAAAATTTCCAGGATACGCTGACGGGATCGCGTGGCCGGGAGGCTTCGACCACCGCCGCCTTCGTGTCGATTCTCAAAAACCTGATGAAGCATCCGGACACCGGCAAGCTGATCGTGCCGATCATCCCCGATGAAGCGCGCACCTTCGGCATGGAATCGCTGTTCCGCGATTACGGAATTTACGCGAGCCAGGGCCAGCGCTATAAGCCGGTCGATGCGAACGTGTTGCTCTATTACAAAGAAGCGCAGGACGGCCAGATCCTGGAAGAAGGAATCACCGAAGCCGGATCGATGGCGTCATTTACCGCGGCCGGAACCGCGTATGCCACGGTCGGCGTGCCGATGATTCCGTTCTTCACGTTTTATTCGATGTTCGGATTCCAGCGCATCGGCGATCTGTGCTGGGCCTTCGCCGACGTGCGCGGCAAAGGCTTCATGATGGGCGCGACGGCGGGCCGCACCACGCTGCTCGGCGAAGGTTTGCAACACGATGATGGCCACAGCCCGATTCTGTACAGCGTGATTCCCACCTGCGCCATCTACGACCCGGCCTACGCCTATGAGTTGACGGTCATCATTCAAGATGGCATCCGCCGCATGTACCAGGAACAGGAAGACCGCTTCTACTACATCACCGTTTATAACGAAAATTACGCCCAGCCGCCGATGCCGGAAGGTGACGGCGTTCGCGAAGGAATCTTGCGCGGAATCTATAAATATCGCGCCGCCGAGGAAGGCGAAGCCGCGGTGCAACTGTTCGGCAGCGGTTCCATTTTGAATGAAGCCCTGCGCGCCCAGAAAATTCTGGCGGAGCGATACCAGATTTCCGCCGACGTCTGGTCGGTGACCAGCTACAATGAGCTGCGCCGCGAGGGGCTCGCCGTGGAGCGCTGGAACCGTCTCCATCCTTCTGAGGAACGGAAAACACCACATATCGTGAACGTGCTTCAGGGCGCATCGGGTCCGATCATTGCGGCGACGGATTACATAAAGGCGGTCCCGGATCAGCTCGCGCCGTGGCTGAATGGACGGCTGACCTCGCTTGGCACCGATGGCTTCGGGCGCAGCGAAAATCGCGAGCATTTGCGGCGATTCTTTGAAATCTCCGCGGAAGCGATCGCGCAGGGGGCGCTATCGGCCCTGGCGCGCACCGGTGCGATTGACGCCAGGCGCGCCGAAGCGGCGATTGCCGAACTCGGATTTGCTCCAGAGAAGCGCGATCCGTCACGGCTGTGACGCGCACGTGTGGGTGATCGCGCGCAGGCGCTCATTTCGATTGAGTCTAAAGGCGCATGCTTTTTAGGCGACCAGTTGTCCGGCCGCCTGCTTTTTCGCGCGGCTGGGCCGGTCCTTCGTTTGGTGCGCGCGGCGGTTTGCGGCCCAGATAAAACCAAGACTCTGCCGCAGCTCGCTCTCCTTGACCGGGAGGGAGATCATATGAAAGGCGCCGCGCGCGGCGAGCGTCGACCAGTCGAGCGTGTCGGAGAAGCGGCGGCAAACGATGACTAAGGCGCCGGGCGCGGCCTGGCGCACGTAGTCGAGCGCCATTTCCCACGACAATCCGAACCCGGCCGGCTCAAAAAGAACGGCAACCGTGCCGCGTTGCGAATGGATTTTTCGCAGGTCTTCGAAACAACTGGCATTCTCGACCGGCCAGCCGAACTTAGCCGCCAGTTCGGCTACTGGGTCATAAGGTATATCTCCGAGGAGGACCACTCCCGGTTTCGAATCCATTTGATCCCCGCTGATGCAATTCGAAGGCCGCGACGGCTCGGGCCAGACAAACATTCTGTGAATTTTCCGTTTGAATCAATCTTTCAGTAATTTCCGCAAACCAAGGGGTATTCCAGTACGGAAAAACCAGAAAATACTCGCAAAAAAGTTACAGAACCCGGCGCAACCTGAAAGGCAAAATCATCGTCTCTGAGTTTGAGCACCCGCGCGCTCATCAGGAGCTTTTTTAAAGGAAATGTCGAAAAAGTACCTTGTAGTCTGCGCGGTAGGGCTCACTTTCGCGGGCGCGGCGGGCGCTCAAGCGATTCGCATCACGGGAAAAATCGACAACAGCCAGCGCTTGACGTTGCATGGGCATCTTCGGCCGCAGGCTAACGCGGCCAATGATCAGGGCCGGGTTTCGCCATCGCTCGAACTCCCTTACTTAACCCTGACGCTCAGCCAGACGGCGGACCAGAAAGCGCAGCTTGCGGCGCTTCTGGCCGCGCAGCAGACTCCGGGTTCGGCCGAGTATCATCAATGGCTGACTCCGGAGCAGTACGCGGACCGCTTCGGGGTGAGCCAGACCGACATTGGCGCCATCCGCCAGTGGCTCGAGTCGCAGGGATTCAGCGTGATCGCGGCGGCGCGCGGGCGAACCTGGATTGCCTTTCGCGGAACCGCGGCGCAGGTGGAAGCGGCCTTTCAAACCGAAATTCACAACTACCTGGTCAACGGCGAAATGCACTACGCCAACGCCAGCGAGCCGTCGGTTCCGGCCGCGCTCGGCGGCGTGATTCTGGGAATTCGCGGGTTGAGCGATTTCCGCATGAAACCGAGGTTGAAAGCGCGGAATATTTCGCCGATGTACACGTCGTCTGGCGGCCAGCATTATCTCGCGCCGGACGACATCGCGACGATTTACGATATCGGCCCGCTCTATTCGGCGGGAATCAGCGGGACGGGGCAGACGCTGGTCATCGCGGGACAAACGACGATCAACCTTTCCGATATTGAGACGTTCCGCACCCAGTTTGGGCTGCCGGCGAATAACCCGACGACGATGCTGGTGCCGGGAGAGCGAAGCCCGGGGCTGAGTTCGGATGATTTGCCGGAGGCGGACCTGGATCTGGAATGGTCCGGCGCGATCGCCCGCAACGCGACCATCTTATTTGTGTATTCCGAAGATGTGATGACGGCGGTGCAGTACGCCATCGATGACGACCTGGCTCCGGTGGTGAGCGTCAGCTATGGCGATTGCGAACTGGAAACGCCCGGCTCGGAGCTGTTGGCGTATCAATCGTGGGGGCAGCAGGGAAATGCCGAAGGGATCACCTGGTTTGCTCCGGCGGGCGACGATGGCGCGGCCGACTGCGGCGATACCGCCAATCCGGGCCTGGCGGTGGACGCTCCCGCGAGCACTCCGGAAGTGACTGGCGTCGGCGGGACGGAATTTGCCGAAGGAACAGGGGTTTACTGGAACGCGACGAATTCGTCCACGGGTGCGTCGGCGCGATCGTATATTCCGGAGACGACCTGGAACGATGGCTGCACTCCCGATAATGGATGCTCCGCGACGGGCGGCGGAGCGAGCGTGGTGTGGCCGAAACCGACCTGGCAGACGGGACTGGGCGTTCCCGCCGATAACGCCCGCGACGTTCCCGATATTGCGCTGAGCGCATCGGCCGATCACGACGGATACCTGGTTTACACTGGCGGCGAGCAGCAGGTTTACGGCGGCACCTCGGGGCCAACGCCGGAGTTCGCGGCGATCACCACGCTGCTGAATCAATACCTGGTGACGAATGGTGCGCAGGCCAAGCCGGGGCAGGGAAACATCAATCCGCATTTGTATTCTCTCGCGGCATCGGATACGGCGATTTTTCACGACATCACCAGCGGCAATAACATCGTGCAGGTGGAGTGCTCCAAGCGCAGCATCGTGTGCAATACGCAGCCGGTGGGATACTCGGCGCATGCCGGCTACAACCAGAGCACCGGCTGGGGCTCGGTGGACGTGAATCTTCTGATCACCGGATGGAACGGATCGGGATCGGTGACGCCTCCGCCGTCGAACAACGCCACCATGACGCTGATCTCCAATCTGACCACGGTGGGCAGCCCGGATACGCTGTACGTGATCGCGACGGTGGTCGGTTCGAACGGCGTCACGCCTGCCGGAGTCGTTTCCTTCACCGGGAACAACAGCAATCTGGGAACGGCGACGCTGGTGGGATCGGCGGGAACGGCGACGGCCACGCTGGTGATCACCGGAGACGAATTGCAAACCGGCACAGCCGTGATTACGGCGACTTACAGCGGAGCCTCGAACTCGCCGACCGCTACGGTAAACGTCAATGTGGTGCCGAGGTCGGTGGCGAACGGCACGCCCACGATTTCGCAGGGTGGACTGGTGAACGCGGCATCGTATCAGGCGACGTTTGCGCCGGGAGCGTTTCTGGCGGTTTTCGGGTCAACGCTGGCGCCGTCAACGCAGGCCGCCAGCAGCCTGCCGCTGCCGGTCACCATGGCCGGCGTTTCGGCGCTGGTGAACGGCGAGGTCGCGCCGCTATACTACGTCAGCTCGGGGCTGGTGAGTCTTCAAATCCCTTATGAAGTGACTACGGGCACGGCGACGGTCACGATCAACAACAACGGGCAGGTGACCACGCAATCGTTCACGGTGGCCGCGACGGCGCCGGGAATTTACACGGATGGCAGCGGCAACGTGGTGGCGACGGCGGCGGTGAATGGCACGCTGACGGCAACCAACAGCGCATCGGTGGGCCAGGAAATTGCGATTTACGTGAATGGAGCCGGCGCGCTTTCCACTGCAATTGCCGATGGAGCGGCGCCGTCCACTTCGAGTAATCAGCCTGTGGCCACGATTACCTTGACGGTCGGCGGCGTCTCGGTGACGAACCCCACGATCACCATGACGCCGGGATCCGTGGGCGTTACGCAGCTGAATTTCACCGTACCGTCGGGGCTCGCTACCGGGAAGCAGCCGGTGGTGGTGACGGTGGGAAGTGCTCAGAGCGCGCCGGCCAATCTGAACGTCACCAACTGACCGCGAAGTGAGACCTGAACTGCGTTGACTCGCGCTGTGCCTGGCTTACAGCCCCGCCAGTGATGGCGGGGGCTGCCGATGGCGAAATCAACGCAGACTTCAGTCGTCGCAGCGCACCCCGGACGGCGGCGCGTTAAACTGAAAAACAGATGCTCATCGTAATGAACGCGCAGGCCACCGCGGCCGATATCGAGCGCGTCTGTAAGAAAATCGAGGCTCTCGGCTTCCGCCCACACCCGATGCCCGGCGCGCAGAAAACGGCCATCGGAATCACCGGCAATCCCGGTCCAATCGATCCGGCCGAGTTCGAGGATTTTCCCGGCGTCGCCGAGGCCATCCGCGTTTCGAAACCTTATAAGCTGGTCAGCCGTGAGGTCAAGTCGGAAGATTCGATCGTCTACGTGAAAGGCGTTCCGGTCGGCGGAGCCGAGCTGGTTTTTTGCGGCGGCCCGTGCTCAGTGGAGAATCGCGAGCAGATTCTCGCTTCGGCGCGCGCGGTAAAAGCGGCCGGCGCGCAGCTTCTTCGCGGCGGCGCGTATAAGCCGCGTACTTCGCCGTATGCGTTTCAAGGACTCGGCGAAGAAGGTTTGAAACTGCTTGCCGAGGCGCGCGAAGAGACCGGACTCGGCATCGTCACCGAGGCGATCGACGTCGAAACGTTCGACCTGGTGGAGCGTTACGCCGATTGCATTCAGATCGGCGCGCGCAACATGCAGAATTTTTCGCTGCTGCGCCGCGCCGGCCGTTCGCGGCTTCCGGTGCTGCTGAAACGGGGCCTGTCGGCGACGCTTGAAGAATACCTGATGGCCGCGGAATACATTCTTTCCGAGGGCAATTATAACGTGATCCTGTGCGAGCGCGGCGTGCGCACGTTCAACGATCACAGCCGCAACACGCTGGATCTGGCGGTGGTTCCGGCGGTGCAGAAGCTGAGTCACCTGCCGATCCTGGTCGATCCGAGCCACGGCACCGGCAAGCGCGATCGCGTGCACCCGATGGGATTGGCGGCGGTCGCCTGCGGCGCGGCCGGTCTGCTGGTGGAAGTGCATCCGTCGCCGGATCACGCGCTGTCCGATGGCCAGCAGTCGCTTTATCCGGAACAGTTCGCGCAACTGGTCGAGGAATGCCGCGCGATTTCGGAACTGCTGGCGGCGCGGCGCACGCGCGAACATGCGCTGGCCTGACCTACGTGACTTCTCGCACGTATGTAGGACCAATCCTGTCGAACGTGCCAAGGAAAATGCCGAACAGTGAAAAAAGGCGACGCGAGCGATCGAATCGCAGATGAAGGAACACGAGCAGCAGCACGGTTGCACCGGACGAATGTCACGCGGTTAGCGTAGCGGCGCTGCGCGGAAGTTCATCGGCGATGGGGCCGGAATTGCGCCGCGAGTGCGCGAGCACTTCAACGTTCAGGCTGTTGGCTTGCCGATTTACCGCGATGGCGCCGGCTTTTTCGAGCTCGGTAAGATGCGCGTTCAGTTGATCCTGGCTTTTTCCGAGCTGTAAGCGGATCTCTTCGACGCCGAGCGGTGCGCGATTCCGGACGTGACCGGCGCGAAGGTACAGGAAAGCGTATAGCTTGAAAGCGCCGTCGGAAAGCTGCGGCAAGGCCCAACTGATAGCGTCCAGGCTGAAATCAAACGCCGGCTCGGGGCGCGAAGACCGCGGCGGAGCGGCACGCGCGAGGCGCATGGCCGATTCCACTTCCAGGTGATTAACGGTGGAAAGACGCAACATCAAAGCCGCGATCAGGTAGAAAGCGGCGATGGCCAGCTCGATCGCATCATCCATGTTGGCGCCGATCGACAGGGGGACCACGCCCGCGCTTTCGAGGATGCGCAGCCCCTGGTAGATCGAAAGCAGGCCGAGCACGCCGATCAGGAAACGGTCGGTGCGTTGCTGCGGGCGGCGGCGCCTCAGCAGGAAACAAGCGAGAATGGTCGCCAGGCATAGCAGAAGCGACATCGCCGCCAACGGTTTGACCCGGAAGATGTGCCAGAGAAACACGATTACTCATGCTTAGATCGGAGGGAAAGAGGTTACGGCATATGCGGCGGGACTACGTGTTTTGTCTGAAAATG
The DNA here is from genome assembly GCA_035507655.1 of Bryobacteraceae bacterium. Lineage (GTDB taxonomy): Bacteria > Acidobacteriota > Terriglobia > Bryobacterales > Bryobacteraceae > Palsa-187. Next base: position 113,250 of record DATJNW010000173.1, read on the forward strand.
CGCCGGAATTTTTCTTAGAAAGCCACTCGCGCAAGCGCGCCAGGGCGGTTTTTTGGAGCTTTTCGAGGCACTTAGCGCTTGTAACCGATTTTCCGCAAAAATCCGTGCCGCCATTCGGCGTCGGCCGGCCCTTCGACTCCTTTGGGCGAAACGCCGTCCACGACGCCCAAAACACCGCGGCCCTGTTCTGTTTCGGCAACAATCACCTCCACCGGATTGGCCGTCGCGCAGAAAATGGAGCATACTTCGGGAAGATCGCGAATCCGGCCGAGCACATTGATCGGATAGCCGTCGCGCAGCGCGACAACGAATAGATGTCCGGCGGAGATGGCCTGCGCATTTTTGGCCGCATTGGCTTTCAGCCCGTCGTCATTGCCGTCGACGCGCGTCAGGCACGCGCCGGAGGCTTCGTTGAAGGCGATTCCGAATTTCATCTGCGGCACGGTGTTGACCATAGCTTCGTATAAATCCTCGACCGTCTTGATGAAATGGCTATGGCCGACAATCAGGTTGCCGTTTTCCGGAATTTCCAGGCGAATCGTTTTCAGCTCCATCACTCATAAATGATAATGGAACGTGACCCGGCAGATCCGGAAATCGTCTGGTGTCGAGGGACGCTTGAGCGTCCATCGCGACGGCTACGGGTTCGTGATTCCCGACGAACCCATCCCCGGACTGAAGGGCGATATTTACGTCTCCAAGGAATCGGCGACGCGCGCCATGCACGGCGACCGCGTCCGCGTGCGCATCCGCCGCATCGACGCCGAGGGCCGCGCGCACGGCGACATTGTCGACGTGCTTCGCCGCGCGCATCCAACGGTGGTCGGCGAATTTCATTTCCGGCGAAAAGCGAACGTGGTGGTGCCGCACGACGAGCGCATCCGCCAGTGGATTCGCATTCCGGAAGGCATGGAGCTGCCCGCGGCGCAGCCGGAGGTGCATCGCGTGGGCGCGCGGGCGGTCGCGGTTGAATCCGTCGAGGATTTGGAAGGCATGATCGTCACCGCGGAAATTCTCGATTTCGGCGAGGACGGCGAACGGCCCAGCGGGCGCGTGATCGAGGTGCTGGGGCATCCCGCGGATTTCGGCATCGACGTGGAGATTCTGATCCGTGCGCACCATATTCCGCACCAGTTTTCTGAAGATGTGCTGAAGCAGGCGCGCTCCATTCCGGGTCCGATTCCGGCGCAGGAGCTCGCGCATCGGCACGATTTCCGCCATCTCGATATTGTGACCATCGATGGCGAAACCGCGCGCGATTTCGATGATGCGGTTTGGGTGGAACAGCTCGCCAATGGGAATTTTGCGTTGCAGGTTCACATTGCCGATGTGAGTTACTACGTGCGCGAAGGCTCGCCCATCGATCGCGAAGCGAAGCTGCGCGGAACCAGCGTGTATTTTCCCGATCGCGCAGTCCCGATGCTGCCGGTGGAGCTTTCGACCGATCAATGCTCGCTGCGTCCGGGCGAGGATCGCCTGGTGATGAGCGTGCTGCTGGAGATCGATCCGCGCGGCGAAGTGGTGAAGGAAAGATTCGTGCGCGGGGTGATCCGCAGCGCGGAGCGTATGACCTATACCGCAGTGCACGGCGTTCTCGAAGGCGATCGCACGCTGCGCGACCGTTACGCGAAACTGATCCATCGATTCGAACAGATGCGCGATCTGGCGGGGATTCTGAATCGCAAGCGCGAGCGGCGCGGTTCCATCGATTTCGATCTGCCGGAACCGCTGCTCGAGTTCGACGAATTCGGCGAAATGACCGGGGTCACGCGTGCGCCGCGCAATGTCGCGCATCGGATTATCGAAGAATTCATGCTGGCGGCGAATGAAGCCGTCGCTGCGCATTTAGAAGCGGCGGAAGTGCCGATGATTTATCGCGTCCACGAGCGTCCCGATCCCAAGCGTGTGCTCGAATTCGAGGATCTGGCGGCGCATTTCGGTTATTCGCTGGGCGCGGGCGCGACGCCGGTGAAGCGCCTTCGCGGCGAAACGCTGGCGCTGGATAATCCGAATCTGACTTCGCGGAGTTATCAGAAACTGGTGGCGAAAATCGCGGGAAAACCGGAAGAGCGGATTTTGAGCTACCTGATGCTGCGGTCGCTCAAACAGGCTCGCTATAGCGATCAGAACCTGGGACATTTCGCGCTGGCCGCGGCGAGCTACACGCATTTCACCTCGCCCATTCGCCGCTATCCCGATCTGATCGTCCATCGCGTGCTGGCGTCGCATCTTCACGGGAAAACGTATGACGCTCCGATGCGCGCGGTCGCCGAAACGTCTTCGGAAACGGAGCGCCGCGCCGCGGATGCGGAGCGCGAGCTGGTGGAATGGAAAAAAGTGAAATTCATGATCGAGCGCGTGGGCGACGAGTTCGACGCGCTGATCATTTCCACCACTCGCTTCGGCTTTTTCGTCGAGCTGGAGGATTTGTTCATTGAGGGGCTGGTCCCCTTGGACGTGCTGATGGGCGACCGTTTCACTTATCACGAAAATGTGCGAAAGATCATCGGCCAGCGCACTCGCCGGCAGTTTTCGATCGGCGATAAAGTCCCCGTTCGGCTGGACCGTGTGGATGCGGTGGAGAAGAAACTGCAATTTTCACTGGTCGAGGCGCGGCGCGGCAAGACGAAGTGACGTGTGGGCAGGCTTCAGCCGGCTTAAGCCTGCCCCACACGTGTGATAGATTGTTAGGGCCAATGGCTCGACCATTGCTGGAGGTTCAAAAACCATGCGGTTGATCGGCTGCTTTGCCGGGTGTCTGTTGATGTGCGCGGCTCCGCTGCTGGCGCAAAAAAAGGCGACAGCGCAAAATGTTCCGGAGATTCCTTATGACTCCGTTCCCAATCTGATCAAGCTTCCGCCCGGCCTATATATGGGTGAGGCGATGGGCGTCGCGACCAATTCCAAAGGGCACTTTTTCGTGTACACGCGCAGCGCCAACACGCGTCTGTTCGAGTTCGACCAGACCGGAAAATTTGTTCGCGAAATCGGGGATGGGAATTACGGATTCGAGTTCGCGCACTCGGTTCGCGTCGATCCGGAAGACAACATCTGGGTGGTGGATGAAGGAACCAACCTGGTGATCAAGTTTAATCCGCAGGGACGCATCGTGATGGTGCTGGGCCACCGGCCGTCGGTCGAAGCAGGCGCGGTTGCGACCACGAATGCTCCGCCGCCGCCCGCCGAAAAATATACGTTCGCGCGGCCCACCGACGTCGCCTGGGACCCGCAGGGGAATATTTTCGTGTCGGACGGCTATATCAATAATCGCGTGGTGAAGTACGACAAGAACGGCCGGTTTCTGAAGCAGGTGGGCAGCGAAAAACGCGGCAGCGGACCGGATCAGTTCAGCCTGCCGCACGGGATCGCGGTTGATCTGAAAGGCAACGTGTACGTGGCCGACCGATCCAATAATCGCGTGTCCGTTTTCGACAACGATTTGAATCCCAAGACGCAGTACACCGACGTCGGCACATCGTGGACCGTCTGCGTTTCGCCCGGGCCGCATCAGTATCTGTTCTCGTCCAATTCGAATCCCAACGGCAATCCGCCGGGATCGTGGGACAACACCGGCGAGATTTACAAAATGGAGCTGGACGGCGCCATCGTTGGAAAATTCGGCCACGCCAGCAAGCAATTCGGCGGCTTCCAGGTGGTGCACATGATGGATTGCCGCAATCCGAATGAAATCTTCGTGGCGGAGATCGAATCGTGGCGCGTGCAGAAGCTTCTCTTAAAACCGTCCATGACGGGCGCGGCCCGGTGAGGAGGAATTTTATGAAAAATATCTTGCCGAGTTTGCTCGCCGCGGCCGCGATGGCCGCGATTCCGGCGCTGGCGCAGCCGGAGATCGATTTCGATTCCAACGCCGATTTTCTGAAGCTGCCGGCGAATCTTTACCTGGGTGAAGTGGCCGGCGTGGCCACCAATTCGCACGGCGACGTTTTTGTGTACACGCGCACCGGCCATCCGACCATCAGCATCGGCACGTCTCGTCCCTTCGCGCATGGCGGATCGCGCCTGTTTGAGTTCGACCGCAGTGGCCGGTTTGTTCGCGAGATCGGCCAGGATTCCTACGCTTTTCTGGTGGCGCAGCAGGTTCGCGTCGATCCGCAGGATAATATCTGGGTGGTGGATCAGATGTCCAGCATGGTGATGAAATTCGATCCGAACGGGCGCGTGGCGATGCTGCTCGGGCGCAAGGCGGAATCGGAGCAGGTGCCTGCCCGCCCGCTGAATGCTCCGCCCGGCGGACGTGGGCGCGGCGGACCTCCGGGAGCGGGCGCGCAGAGCGATCTGTTCAATCGTCCCACCGACGTGGCCTGGGATTCCGCGGGAAATATTTATGTTGCCGACGGGCTGGGCAATTCGCGGATCGCCAAGTTCGATAAATACGGAAAGTTTATCAAGTCGTGGGGCCAGACCGGAACGGAGCAGGGTCAGTTCCATTTCATTCGCGGAATCGCCATCGACGCGCAGGATAATGTGTACGTCGCCGATTCCGGCAACAGCCGCATTCAGGTCTTCGATCACGACGGCAATTACAAGAGCGAGATCAGCAATATCGGCAAGCCCGCGGCGCTGTGCATCACGCCCGGCGCGCACCAGTTTCTGTACAGTTCCAATTCGAATCCGCCGAACGATATCGATTCGGCGGGTGAGATTTACAAGCTGGAATTGAATGGGACGGTTGTCGGTAAGTTCGGACGTGCAGGCAAACTGCCGAAAGAGTTCGGCACGGTTAACGCGATCAGTTGCCGCAGCGAGCACGATCTATTGGTGGGCGAGATCGGCAATTGGCGCGTGCAGAAGCTGACGCTGCATTAAGAGGCTGCTGAAAAAGGTGCGCGGCCTGTCACAAGAAGTTCTGTGGGCCGGCCCATCAACGCGCTCCGTAACCGCCTCATCTCATTCGTGCGGTATCGCTTGCGGCACGACGGTAACGGAGCGCGCCGGGCGGCTTTCAGGCAGCCTGCGCGGACCTGCCTGTGCGGGTTTCATCTAGTCCCTGCTACACCTTTTCTGAAACCTCGGTAGCCTGTTCGGCTGTGGCAAGTTCCGTTTCGGTCATGAGCACGCGGCGCGCGAAGCCGGCGAATTTCGGGACTTCGCGCAACGGGCGGAACCGCGGATCGATGTGGAGATAGACCACCCACGGTTCACGATCGCGAACGGCATCCTGAATTGCGGCCAACGCCTCATTCGATTGTCCCAATCCCGCGTACGCCACGGCGATCTGATAATTGCTGATCCATTCGCCGCGCTCCCGTCGCGATTGCAGATTGGCGAGAATGTCCCGGCTGCGATCCGGCTGCCCGGTGATGCCGTATAAGTACGCCAGCGATGCGGCCGAACGCGTGCGCGATGGCGTCTCGTCGTAGGAATGCTGGAGGAGTTCGATCGCCTCATTCGCACGTCCGGTCTCGGCCAGAGCGCAGGCACGAATCGATGACATGAGGCTGGGCATGGGAGCTGTCGGCCACTGGCGCTCGTCCTGCTTCAGGATTTCCTCATAGCGTTCGGAAAAATATAGACCAAGGGAATATCCTTCTTCGAGCAGCGGCGCGGCGGCGAGGTCGCGGGCTTTGGCCAGTTCCTGCTGCGCCTCCGAAATTTTGCTGA
>DATJNW010000174.1:0-10950 GCA_035507655.1 Bryobacteraceae bacterium
GTTTTCAAATAGATTTGGCTTGCTAGCGACAAAAACGGTGCAAGTATCCTCGACCCTGCATCTCACTCTCTAAAAAAGAAAACAAATAGACGAAATGGGGAAACGTCAGAAATTAAGCAAGCGGCCAGCCTGTTGGTGGATTTGGGGGTTGTTGGTTTTCATTTCTTTTCTGAATTTGTTTGATTAAAAAATGCGAGCCTTTCCCGGCCACGCCTTGCAATTTCATATCGAAATTTGCCGGCGGCTTTGTATCGCGTCACGTAACCGAAGCTCGCGTACCGCTGCAAGTCCCGTGCAACCTGCCGAATGGGATAGATGCCAACCGCCCCGGCCACCTGAGCGTAGCTCATGGGGCTTTGCGAGCGAGCCAGAGCACCCAATATCGCCGCCTTACGCCAATTCTTTTTGAATGTCCGCCTGTACATCTTCTGCCTTCTCAGTTGGCCAAATCGCGCGTCAACGATTCCGCAACCGCGTCGGGATTTTGTATCACACTGGCTGTATCCCTCAGCACCAATTCCGCTATATCGGCATCGCGGCTCCCGACCGTCTGCCACGTCCGATCAGGGAAGAAAACGAGAGCCTCATGCGGTCCAAGCCCTTCCACGCGCTCCGTCGCGTCTGAGCCGATCCTAGACCGCATAGCGTCCAAATCTAGAGGCTCGCGCGAACGAAAGAGGATTTGCACATCCGCGCCCGCCGAAATCGGACGCGGAACCTCTTGGTAGCGCAAACCGCAATACACTTGATTGATGCCCTTGTGCCGTCCCTGATTGACGATCCGGCGAAGCTCAGGCGGCATTCCCGCCGCACTGGAACTCCGCGTCGATTCGGAAATTTCCTCGAAGCCTACCCACACGTTTCGCCAATCCCAAATCCACGCGCAGAAATCGTTCAGCGCGTCGTATGGATCAAGGCGGCCATCCGGCACGTAGCGCAGCGCAACCCGGTTGGGCTTGGCTTCGCGCCGCCAGCGCGAGTAATCGTCTAACTGCTCGACAGTTCGCGCCGTATTGGGAATCCACGAATAGGCCGTGTCCACGTGTGGATCAAAAACAAAGACGCCGTTGTTCTTTCGCAGAATGCCCGCCGCGAGCGTGCTCTTGCCTGAGCCGCGAAAACCTACGCACAAAATCAAACGGTTTCGCATTTCACTTCCACCCGTTTGGATTGACAACCGATGCCACAGTCACCTCAAGCCAACCCGACCGCCACGCGAAAAATAAAAGCACTGCAAAGCCTATCCACACCCACCACAACCAACTCAGGCCGCGCTTCCCCGCGTTCGGCGGGTTCTCAGCGACGCTGGAATAGCGGATTGGCATGTACGCTTGTTCGCTCATCGCTTTTCACTCCTCCTTTTCCGACAAAAAACTAGGCATCATTTAGGCATCAAAATCCGGGTTTTTGATGCCGTTTTTGGGCTTGCGATGGGATAAGGCCAACTGATTGAGCGAGACTTAGAGTGTGTCCTGCAATTTCAAATCCCATCGCTCACCCCAATCCCACCGCTTGAGTCAGCAACTGCCCTGGTAAGTGGCCGATTACGAGTGATTCCCAGAGGGAGAGAGTTTGGGTGGAACTTACCGCATGAGGAGGGCGGCGAGTTCGTAGCCGCTGGAGATGGAGAGGCGCTCGTAGGCACGGCGCCTATAGGTGAGGACGCTGCTCACCTTAATACCGAGTTCCTGGGCGATGGTCCGGGCGGTGAGGCCGGCGGCGGTACGGGCGCAGACGGCGCACTGGCGTTCCGTTAGCCTCGCGTCGAGGGAGGCCATTCGCTGAGCCATCTCTTCGATACGGGCCTGCCTTTGCGTCCCTAGCTTCGGCGATTCTCCCGTCAACTGGTAGTGCTTTCGCAACAGGGGGAGAAGGAGATGCGACAGCGCGGCGATGCGCTCTTGCTCTTCGTTGCTGAACCATCCCCAGCTCGAATCCCGGTAAAGATTCAAGACGAACCAGCCGTTCTCCGCCCAGCGCGCAAGCGTAAGCTTCTCAACAACGGCGGGCCTCAAGTAACAGTCGTTCAGGTACTGGTAGTTGCTGATGCTGTCCGGGTGGACGCGCAAATTGATCCATTCGGAGCGGGCTGTGTTGCGGATCATGTGGTATGAGGGATCGAAGGTGAAATAGCGGCTGATATACCGGCGGATTATTTCGCCGGAGAGCGGATTTCTGCCGGTGTGGACAATCAGGCGCGGGTTGTCGGGCGCTTGCCACACCCACCCGGTAAGCTCACAGATCGGGGCGACCGCTGAGACCATCTCAAAGAAGGCGGACGTTGCGCCGGGCGTTCCGGTGGACCGAACCGCCTTCTCGCAGAAAAACAGCCAGTCATGTTCGCCGATAGCGGACATAATGGCACCCCCCCGGGTCTGGCGCGGCACTGTATGCTGGCTCATTGAACGTGTCAAGATGTTTGTTTGCTTTGCCTTATGCTCGCCAGGCCCCCCGAAAGTAAGAACGAGTTACTATGCTTGTAGGTACTGCACGCCGGCTCATAACAGCACCGGTAGATAGTCCACCTACACCCGGAACGGAACAACCACAAGCACATCACCCCGAAATCCTTCACAGATGGCCGACGTCACAAGCTTCCCCGTCTAAATGACCGGGGTGCACACGGACTTTGTCTCGGTATAAAGGTCAAGCATCTGGCGTCCCATTTCGCGGCCCCACCCGGATTGCTTGTAGCCGCCGAACGGCAACGCAGGGTCAAGGATGCCGTAGCAGTTGACCCATACCGTTCCGGCGCGAAGTTCAGCGGCGACTCGATGGGCTTTCTTGATGTCGCGCGTCCAGACTCCGGCGGCGAGCCCATACGGCGTGTTATTGGCCTTGGCAATCAGATCCTCCACATCGCTGAACGGCATGACCGTGACGACGGGGCCGAAAATCTCCTCGCGGACCACTTTCATGTTGTCGCTAGTATTTACGAGAACGGTCGGCTGGACGAAGTAGCCTCTTTCACCGTGACGTTTGCCACCGGCTGCCGCTTTCGCTCCCTCGGAGTATCCGGACTCGAGGTAGCCACAGACGCGATTGAGCTGCTCCTGTGAAATGAGCGGGCCAATCTGAGTAGTGGTGTCCATGCCAGGGCCAATCCGGAGACCAGATGCGATCTTCGAGACGCCGTCGACCACGTTGTCAAACTGGGCGTCCTCGACGTAAAGGCGCGATCCAGCGACGCAAACTTCACCCTGATTGAAGAAGATGGCGTTGGCGGCTCCGGGAATGGCGCTGTCGATTTCGGCGTCCTGGAAGACGATGTTCGGCGATTTTCCGCCGAGTTCGAGCGAGAGTTTCTTCAGGTTCCCTGTCGCCGCGTGGACGATCCGCTTGCCGACCTCCGTGGAGCCAGTGAACGCGATCTTGTCGACCTGGGGATGAGCGGCGAGAGCGGCGCCCGCGGTGGCGCCATCGCCGGGGACAATATTCACGACTCCGTCCGGGAAGCCGGCTTCCTGGATCAGTTCGCCCAAAAGCAGCGCTGTGAGGGGAGTCTGCTCGGCAGGCTTCAACACTACCGTGCAGCCGACTGCGAGCGCCGGGCCCAGCTTCAGCGTGGCCATGACCAAGGGGAAGTTCCAAGGGACGATTTGGCCGACGACGCCGATCGGTTCGCGCAACGTGTAGGCCAGGAATTTTCCTCCCGGCTGCATGGAAAGCGGAATCGTGCTGCCTTCGATTTTGGTGGCCCAGCCCGCGTAATAGCGGAGCGTATCGACGGAGACGGGTACGTCGGCCAAGCGAGCCATCACGACCGGCTTACCGTTGTCGAGGGACTCGAGCTGCGCGAATTCTTCGAGGCGCTTTTCGAGCAGGTCGGCGAGTTTCCACATCAAGCGGGCGCGCTCGGAGGGCACAAGCTTGCGCCAGGGTCCGCTGTCAAAGGCCGCGCGCGCTGCCGCCACGGCGCGGTCGATATCTTCCTTGCCGCCTTCCGCCACGTAAGCGAGTACTTCGCCGCTGGACGGATTATAGGTAGGAAATGTCTTGCCGGAAGCAGCATCCACCCATTTCCCGTCGATTAACATCCGTCGCGGCTTCGCAACGAAGTGATTCACACTCTCGTCGACGGCAATCGTTTGTGTCGCAGTAGCCACGTGCTTTCTCCTTAGAGGCGAAACACCTTTCGCGCGGTTTCTCCCAAGATGTTGCGTTTGGCCTGTTCGTTCAGGAACGGCAGCCCGGCGATCTGTCCGGGCACGTCAAAATCCCAGTGCGGCCAATCGGAGGAATACATCAACTGAGTTTCCGCGTGGATCGCCTTGAAGGTGGCTTCCAGCAGGTGCGGCATCGTCACTTCAAGCGGCTGCGAGGTGAAGTACATCTCGGCGATGTACTCGCTCGGCAGGCGCTTGAGCAACGGCGCATCGGACTGGCGCATGAGGTATTCATGGTCGAGCCGCTGCATCATGAACGGCACCCAGGCGAGCCCGCTTTCGATCCAGATCAATTTCAGCTTCGGAAAGCGCTCGGGGAGACCGTTGATGACCCAGTTGGTGAGGTGCGTCATGTTGCAGGTGACGAAGGACATCGAATGGACCGAGAGGAAGCGATTCATTGTGGACGTCATCGTATCGCCCCAGCTTGGGCCCGCGTGGAAGGCCAGCGGCAGGCCGCGCTCCTCGAGTTCGCGGTAGACACGCATGTAGGTGTTCTTGTGGACGCCCTCGTGGCGCTGGCTGGCGATCATGAAGCCGACCACGCCGGGGGTCTCGCCGAACTCGGCGATCATTTTCAGGCAGGCATCCGGGTCGTGGAACGGAAGGCTGAGCAGCGTTTTTACGCGCTGTTCGCGCGGCAGGATCGTTTCGGTGAACCACCGGTTGTAGGCGAACATCATGGCGGTGGCGATTTCGGGCTCGGGATGCAGACCCATTTCGAGCATGGGCTGTGGAAACACGATCTGCATGTTGATTCCCATCGAATCCATGGCGCGCCGAACGAGCGTGAGGTCGCGGTGCTCGTCGGTTTTTTCGACGTACTCGGCAAGCTCAGCCTGGTGCGGAATGCGCCCGAAGACATCCTGAAAGGTCATTCCAACGGAGTGGTTACTAAACGCCACGTGCTGCGCGTTGGGCCAATCCTGGGTCATCGTTTTCGCGTTGTGACGCAACACGGGATTTTCGAGGCGATCGAGAATCTCGCCCCAGGAATCGAACTCGACGTGATGGGCGTCGAGGTCGACGATGAAATAGTCCTCGAGGTGGTAACGCGCGATGTCGCGGCGGGCGTTGGCCAGAATCTCCCGCGAGTCGGTGCGCGTGGTGATCTGCTGCACCGGATGCTCGGTAGCGGCTCTCGAATGATTCAACGTCTTGCTCGTACTCATGGATTGTCCTCTCCGGAATTGCACGACGACCGCAGCCCCCGCGCCTTCATAGGCCGTCCGGCCCGCCGTCGCGACGCGGCGCCGTGCGCGAGAACCACAGAGCCAAATCAAAAGGATTCAGATGATGCGCGCGAAGGAGAGCGCACGCCACCACCATCGCTTCGGTCGTCGAAACCGTGCCGTCAATGACGGGAACCGCGGGCGCTGCCAGCGGCAGGTCTTCAACGACCGCGGCGTAAAGCTTAACGGCATCGCTTACGAGACTCGTCACTCCCGCGAGCGACACCTTCGCGATTTCGCCGGCGCCGGTCGTCCGCTCTATCTGGGCGTGGAGTTCGCCGAGCAGCGTCGATAATTTCGCGGCCTCGTCAAGCGGTGACATAGATGCCGTCCGCGCTCTCCTCCACCTTCACGCGAATCAGCCGGGCCGACGGCCGGCCGGGATGCACGCCGCTCTTGATGTCGTACTCGAATCCGTGCCAGGGACAGACGATGTGCAGACTTGATTCGTCGAAAGCGAAACCGCTGCTCTCGCCGCCCGGCTCGATGACTTCGGTGACGCGAGGGATGATCTTGCCCTGGCAGACGGGGCCGCCTTGATGCGCGCAAACGTTCTCCCAAGCGTATAGCTTGCCTTCGACGCGGAAGATTCCGATCGTTTTGTCGCCAACATCAACAACGAGCCGGCCGCCTTCCGGCACCCGGTCACTCGCCCCTACGAAGGTCCGCTCCGATGTCACAGACATGTTTGGCCGATAGAGGGCACGACAGCGCGCGCCTCCATGCTCCTTTCGCCGAATTTCGATTTCAATTTCTGCCGCTGAATGCCCTGCCGAGCCGGAAGACCTCGAGCAGTCGACTCCGACGGGTCGCGCAGACGCTGGATACCGGGCGCGCCGGCCTCATTTCGGGGTCGCGGCATCGCTGCAAACGCGACCGCGACGATGCCGAGGGCCACCACCGCGCAATTCAGTTCAAACGCCCGCGTGTAACTCCCGTAAAGATCGAAAATTTTGCCGCCGACGAAGCCCGCGGGGCAGGCGAACACAGAGGTGACCAGCGTCATCACGCCATTCAGTTTCGGAAAAGCCGCGGGACCATAATAATGCGCCAGGATCGTCGTCTGGCACGTCAAGGCCCAGCCGACCGCCAAGCCATACAGGAGACCGGCGGCGTAGGCCAGCGCAAGCGCGTCAGGGCGCACGATGATCGCGAGGTAAGAGGCGACGAAATAAAGACTGAGGCCGATTGCGAAAGTCAGGCGTGCATCCAGCACATCCATCAGCCAGCCGCCGAGCCAGTGGCCCGCGATCGTGCCGATCGTAAAGAGGCTCATCGCCCAAGCGGCATTCGCAGAGCTGATGCCGGCTCCGCGCAAGCGCAAGATCCAGTGCGCGACGAAAAAGAAGAACGGAAACGTGGTGGCAAGGCCGGCGACCGCGATAAGCCAGTACGAGGGGGTTCGATAGGCCTCGGCGGCGGTCCACGGGTATTTGGTCACGAGACTGTCGGTGACGGATGGGCGACTCTGTTCGTCTTCCGGAATTCCGTCGACCGACTGCCCCAGCGATTCCGGATTCTCCTTCACAAAAAAGAATGCAAGGAAGGCGCCAATCGCGCATGCGCCTGCAACAATTTCCCATCCTACCCGCCAGTTCCCACCGGCGGTTCGGAGCATCTTGTCGAGAAAAGGGGCAACGGCGAAACCGGCGAAGCCAGGAGCAGAGAGGGCGATTCCCATGGCGCGTCCGCGATATCGGCGGAACCAGCGGGTCACCGCGGTGGCCGCGGTAAACAGAGTCGAGAAACTGATGCCGATCCCGATAACGACGCCAAAACCAACCAAATAGTGCCAAGGCTTGGACGCGTAAAGACACATGAACAAAGAGCCGAGGCAGATGAGCGCAGAACCGGTGACGAAGGTGGCGCGGATCCCATACTTCAGGATGGACATCGCGACAAACACGGAAGCCAGCCCCACGAACAGGTTGATCAGCGTGAACCCGAGGCCCAGGGTGCTGCGGCTCATCGCAATTTCGTGGATCATGTAGCCGTTGATGACCGAACTACCGTAATAAGGGAATCCCATGTTGATGAAATTCAGGGCAAAGAGAACCGCGACGAGCTTCCATCCGTAGAATGGCCGTTTGTCGGGCACTCGTAATCCCCTCGTGAGACTCAAAGTTTGCCGCTGCCGCGGCGGTATCGGCCGCCTGTCTCTGCGTACCCACCAAGCCGTGCGAAACTCGGCGTCCTCAGTGCAGCGCGAATGCCGCGTAAATGTTGATGGACGAAATCACAACGTACTGCTTGCCTCCGACGGCGTACGTCACGGGGCTGTCTCGTGGATCGACGCCGCTCATCGGAAACGACCAGAGCAATTTGCCCGTGTCCGCATCGAGAGCGAAGAAATCGCCCTCGTCGTCGCCGGAAAAGACCAGGCCGCCGGCAGTCGACAGCGTGCTCACCCAGGCCGGCGCGATCATGCGGTACTGCCATTTCATCTTTCCGGTTGTCGCCTCAAGCGCTCGAATCGCGCCGTAGGCGCTGTCCCCGCTTTGGAAGTTCGAGCCTGTCGGCGTGAACACGGCGCTCAATTCCCGGGCGCTGACATAAAAAAGATTGTTCTCGGGATCGTACGAGGGAGCGGTCCAATTGTTCGCGCCGCTGGTGCTGGGATTGGTGAGCGTGCCGGTAGGCGCGGGGTCGTAACTCGGCAGCTTGATCGGCCGGCCTTTGTCGTCGAGGCCCTTCGCCCAGTTCTGGCTTATGTAAGGGGCGCCGGCGACGAATTCTCCCGTCGCGCGATCCAGGACGTAGTAGAAGCCGTTACGATTCGCCAGCGCGACCAGCTTTCGCGGCTTCCCCGCAACGCTCGCGTTGAAGAGCACCGGAATTTGGGTTGAGTCCCAATCGTGGATGTCGTGCGGCGTGAACTGAAAATACCACTTCATCTTTCCGGTGGTCGCGTCGACCGCCAGCAGCGAGCAGGTGTATAGGTTGTCTCCGGGGCGCGTCTTTCCGCCAAAAGCGGGCGAGGGATTTCCGGTGCCGTAGTACACCAAATTCAATTCCGGATCGTAGGATCCGCCGTTCCAGACGTCGCCTCCGTTTCCGACGGCTCCGCCCCAGGTTTCCGCGCCCGGCTCGTCCTTGTTGGGTACCGTGTAGATTCGCCAAAGCCGCTTGCCCGTCTTGGCATCGAAGGCATCGAGCAGTCCCCGCGCGTCGCGGTCGCCGCCGCCGGTTCCGATGATCACTTCCCCATCGATCGCCAGCGGGTTTGCCGAAATGGCATGGTTGTCGGAGTTCTTCTCGACTTCGACCATCCAGCGAAGCGCGCCCGTTTTTGCGTCGAGCGCGGCGAGGTGGCAATCGAGCGTGCCGATGTAAACGGTGCCGTCGAGTATGGCGACTCCACGATTATTCGCGTGCAGGCCGATGTACTTCACATCCTTGGCCATTTTCGGCGACCAACTCCAAATCTTCATGCCCGTGCGCGCATCGAGAGCCGTCACCGTGCTCGGCGGCTCCACGATGTACATCAGCCCATCCGCGACGATGGGCGTCGCTTCGATGAATTCGCCGGCGGCCTGCGAGCGCTGGTAAATCCACACCGGCCGCAAATTCGCGACGTCCGCTTTATTGATCTCTTTGAGGCCGGAAAAGCGATGCGATTGGTAGTCCCCGCCGTAGGTCAGCCAGTCCTGCGGAGTCTTATCCGCGCTGAGAAGCCTCTGATAAGGAACGTTCTGCGCGAAACCTGCCGCGGAGCCCGCCGCCATCACAATCGCCAGCGCCAGAACACGCTTCAAGGCGTTCATTGTGCCGCCGCCTTCAGGCTGGCCACATACGCCGCCAGATTATTGAGGTCCGCATCGGAAAGGCTGGTCTGACCGGGCATGAAGCTTTTCCCGGGTTCCTTCTCGAGCGATTTCAAGTCGGCTTTATGGAGCGAGTGGTAGTTGCCTTTGGCGTCTTCAAGCACGATTTCGAGCGTGCTTTCGGCCGTGCGCATTCCCTCGATCGCGTGACCGTCCCTCGTAACAGCGCGAAACATCAAGTATTCGGTCCATTTGCCGATCGTGATCCCGGTCACCGGCGATTTGGGCAAGTTTCCGCCGGGATTTTGCAACTCGAGGCGGATGAAATCAGCGGGCCGCAGACTCCCGATTCCGGTCAGGTCGGGGCCGAGGTTTCCGCCGACGCCATTCACGATATGGCAGTTCGCGCAGCCGTTCGCATCGTAGACTGCTTGGCCCTTTTCAGGATCGCCGGTCGCAACGTCTCCCATCGCCGAATTGCCCAGACTCCGGATATGGGCCACGATCTGCATGAGCTGAGCGTCCGTTAAGCCCGCGAACGCCGGCATGCCGGTGCCCGGCACGCCGCCTTTGATTATCTTGGCCGTCGCTTCATCGCCGAGAGTGGCTGGGATTCGCTGGATATTCGGGCCCAGTCCGCCACTGGCATCCTGTCCATGGCAACTCGAACAGGAGGCGTCAAAAAGCTGCTTGCCGGTGCTGAGATCGGGACCTCTTCCCTGCGGATCACCCGCGGCAAAAGCTGCCGCGTTAAACAATCCGATAAGAACGGCGGCCGCGATCACTGCGGATACCGAATGCCTCGTGCTCATGATGACGAACTCTCTCCGGACTGGCCCAAACCACCTGACTCTCTGAGCAAGAAACTGCGATATGGGAGAGAGCAGTTGCCCTCTCCCGCATCGCATTGAATTCGGCTGCTTAGAATATCCACTTCAAGGCGAACTGCATGATTCTAGGATCCGTTGGCAAACTGAATCCAGGAAAACTCGCCCCGCCGGCCGCCGCTCCGCTGGTAACCTGTCCGAATGTTGTGCTATTCAGCGTGAGAGACGGATCGCCGTAATTCACCAAATTGAACACGTTGAAGGCTTCAAATCGAGCGTCGATCTCGTTGCGCTCGTTAATCCTGAACTTCTTGGTCAACGCGAGATCGAAACTGTGGATGGAAGGCCCTAGGATTGTATTGCGGCCGACGTTGCCAAGAGGGCCGACTGTAATGGGGCCGATTCCGTTGTTGATCACGTTACCCGTAAACCCGGGTGTCACGGTCGGCGCCACGAAGGCGTGGGGATTGATCCATTGCACTCCGAGATGACCGCTCGTTACTATGCCGTTCGATACGGTCGCTGGGAGAATCGTGTGGGACACGTACACTGCCTGACCCGCCACGGAATCCGGCCGCTGGCCGACGTCATTGACCGTGCCCACGATGCCGATGAAAGCGCTATCGGCGTTGGTGGTTACGCTGAGCCAATCGCCGCTGAGGTACGAAACGATCGGCGACACTTCCCAGTTCCCGAGAATCGCGTTCACCAGCCGCGACTGGAAACGAGGCGATTCATATATCCCGTTCGCAACGAATTGCTGGTTGCGGTCGAAAATGCAATTCCCGTATTCGTCCTTCAAGTCGTTTCGGAATGCCGGAACGTTCACCGACGTAGTCGCTTCGCCGTTGTCGATGCAATGTGACCAGGTGTAGTTCGCGGTCATGCTGAAGTTGTGGCTCACGCGCTTCTGCACGCTCATGAGAAGGCCGTTATAGCTGTCGACTCCGTTGTCCATATA